>JBCCQQ010000015.1:0-103626 GCA_039024555.1 Cyanobacteria bacterium P01_D01_bin.156 | reverse complement strand
CGAAATCGGATGGTCTAGGTCCAGAGCGTGCACCTCGGTGTAGAATATACAAGCCCAAAACGTGGGCCGTTTAGTTGAATAGGCACCTGGAGAGGTGGCAGAGTGGTTGAATGCGGTAGACTCGAAATCTATTATGGGCTTCGGTTCATCGGGGGTTCGAATCCCCCCCTCTCCGTTTAAAAATTAGTACAAGCTAGTCCTCGAAGGTGTAGTTCTAGAGGGAGCGCATCATTGTGGCAGCGTCGATCCAATGTAGTCGAACTCATGGTCTTGAGCTCCATGCCTAATTCCGATACCAAAATGTAGATAAACCGCCCAATCAACCAGGCCGAAAACTCATGGATCTCAAAGGGTATCGTAATCTCTAAAATTCCCTCTGAATAAGTCAACTGGGTGTTGCGTTCCGGACTCAATGACTGCCGCATTGCCACAAAACTTTGCCAGATAAGCGATCGCAATACTACGCGCTGTTCACCCACTGGTTTGGGTATGGGCTGTTTAACTAAAGGAACTGCACTAACCATAAAGTGCCTGCATAACTAGGCATATTCTAATGGTGAATTCCTAATGTATCTAAACCCTTGAATCTTATCCCTAAAACTGACGGCGGGCGAAGATATTACCGGCAATTACTAATAACAGCGCGGTATAAAGAATGCCGTACGCGACATTCCAAAGCAGTACGCTGGGCTCAGGAAATAGGGCAGCTCCATAAACGGCTTCATTTTTTAAGTTAAGGCGCTCCAAATCTGGCAGCACCAGATACATGGCTTCAACCGTTCGTTGTAACCCCTCAGATTCGGCTAGCTGCCCTAGCTTGATCAGATCGGTGCTGAGGTGACCCACTAGGTAGGTGCCAAAGGAGAGGAGGGTGGCTAGCAGGGAGCTGGTAAATACACCAAACATAATGGTGACGGCAATGATTAGAAGCATTTCGAGGTACATAAATGCGATCGCAACCAGCATACTACCCGCCGGAAACTCCAGCCCCTGCGCCGTCAAAATGGTGATAAATATGCCCGTTTGCACCAGCATTAACAGACCAATCACCGCTGCCAGCCCCAGGTGTTTCCCCAAGATAATTTCAAACCGGCCTACGGGTTTGGCAATTAGTACCAGTACTGTCTTTTTCTCAATTTCCTTATTGACTAGACCGGTGCCAACAAAAATTACCACCACCAGGGTAAAAATGTTGATAGCCGCTAGCCCTAGGTCTAGCAAGATTTTATTCTCAGTGCCCGCCGCCACCTGAGGAATCATCACTGCTGCTAGAACCATGATGATGGCGAACAGCCCTGCCAGGTAGAGGATGCGATCTCGAATCACCTCTAGGAAAACATTACGGGCAACAACGACAATGCGAGAAAGGTTTGGCATTGGATATCAGCTGAGCGAACTAAAGTATTTAGGGAATGGGCAGTGATGACTAAACCACGTCCAAGTTGAAACCTGTAGTTTCCCCTGCAGAAAACCTACAGTTCTGGACGTGGACAAGGTTTATATGGCCGATGGTTCTACCTGGCGCTCTTTTTTTTCTGCCTTATCGGTACAAGTTACCTGGGCCACTGGCGTAGAGTCCTTTGGCTCCCCTGTGCGAGATTTTAAGACCCGTGGCAGGATGGTACATACTTTTTCTAAGTAGTATCCATTTTGATTCGCGCTGGGACCTAACCAATTGGCCCGCAGGTTTAGCTGGTAACCATTGGAAAAAGACTTGGGTCGAGGGGCATCCACGCCCCAAAAAACCTGTTCTTGTAAGGCATTTAGGGTTATATCGCGGGTCATGGATTCAAGACTGTTATCTAGGTTCAATAACCACCGTTCTACCCGTGGCCAGGGGGCGTCATCCAGCTGTTTGATCAAACTTTCTGTAGCACTGTTCAACACTAAGCTGGCTTGGGAGCCGCGATCGTCATCGGGACCCAAGCGAAAGACAAAGGCGCTTTTGTTCAAATCCTCTGCCATCAAACTGGGGTAATCATTAAACCAATGTTGGATGCGAAAGTAAAACAGAATCCAGCTGCTCAGCAACAGATTGATTAGCAATAAAATAATCAGCTCTTGGCGCACCGCTGGTTTGGGGATACTCCAATCCAGTTTCCAATCACAGAATTTAGGAATTGCCACTAAAATTGTCGCTACGACTGGCCAGCAGGCCATGGCTAACTGCAATCGTTCTGGAGTCCAGGGGCGAAATAAAAATACACAGATGACGGCTGCCGTAATCCAAGGGCTAATTGATAGATAGCCCACTTCCACAGGATTCAGGGTGAGCGCCCACCAAATCGCAATGGTGAGAAAGAGCCAGCTCCCTGTGCTCAAGAGGTTTACGGTGAATACCAAGGAATCTTGGGCTTCGGCAAGGGCGGCCATGGCCCAAGAAAAGATGCTCAAAAGTAGTAACGTTTGCCAAGAGAGATAGCTAGGGGGGGTAATTAGCCCCCTGATCTTGTCGATGGCATCCTTAAATACATCAATCATAGGGCGCTCCTGAGAACATAGGACCGCAGAACCAGCAGCAATAGAATGGCACTAAAACTGAGGGCATTGGCCTGAAGAACGGCGATGGCAAATCGAGATGCGGCCTGCTGATAACGGGTGGTGCCGGTACGGGCTCGTTCGTAGCGCTGCTGACGGTTTAGCTGTTGGGGTTGGGACGGTAACCGCCAAGTGCCAATGGCTTTCATCAGTAGCTCTAACCCCTTTAGTTTGAGAATCAAGGTCATGAAGAAGGCTACCAGACCAACTACCAGAATGATCCAGCCCATCTGGGGTTTGAGGGTATTGTTGAGCAGGTTATCAAACAACACATAGCTAATGATCTGGGCCTGCAGCCGTTCATCCAGCAGCGGCTCAATGGCTAAAAAGGAAAACCACCCCACAACGACGGTGAGTAGGTTAACTGCAGCCGCATATTGAACGCTTGGTTTATAGCCAAGCCGCAGCTGCTGTCGCAGCACCATTGCTTCTAGGGCAATGGCGACTAATAAAAATACAATTTGAAAAATCACCGCTTTTAACGGTAGCACTGGCTCTAGTTCGCCCATGGGCCTGTCTGGAGAATCTCAGACATAGGGTATACCCAATTTGCAACGAAGAACATCTAATTAGGAATAATTAGAAATGAATTTTGAGTTTTAAGCCCTAAGCCAGTGGCAAGACAATTCATAATTCATTCCTGAAAACTCAAAGGGGGCCTGTTCCAAAGCGCTACAATCAGAAGCGCTCAATCTACTTTTTGTGATTCCATGGTTCGTTCCGGCATCGGTATTCGCACCGCACAGCAAACGTCAGAACGCATGGTAGGCCAAATCCATGTCTACGATGGTGAGGGCAAGGGTAAGTCCCAGGTGGCTCTAGGGGTGGTGCTGCGCTCCATTGGCTTGGGGATTCAAACCTTTATGGAGAGTCGGGTGCTATTGTTACGGTTTCTAAAGGGACCGGGACGCACCTATGACGAGGATGCCGCTATTGAAGCCCTGCAGCTGGGCTTTCCCCATCTAATTGATCAGGTTCGCACGGGACGAGCGGAATATTTTGGGGTGGGTGAGGTTACTAAGTTTGATAAGCAAGAGGCGCAGCGAGGATGGGATGTGGCTAAGGGTGCGATCGCATCCGGCTTATATTCTGTCGTGGTTTTAGATGAACTAAACCCAGTGCTGGACCTAGGCCTTTTAGATATTGACGATGTGGTGCGCAGCCTGCGTCGTAAGCCAGATTGTTTAGAAATTATTGCCACGGGACGGGGGGCACCGCCAGCCCTGCTTGAGGTTGCCGATCTCCATTCAGAAATGAAGCCCCAGCACTATGCCACCTCTGAAATTCCAGGGTTAACGGGCATTGAAATCTATACGGGAGATGGCAAGGGTAAGTCTACCAGTGCCTTAGGAAAAGCTCTCCAGGCCATTGGCATTGGCATTAGCCAGGATAAATCCCATCGGGTCATGATTATTCAGTGGCTTAAGGGTGGCAAAGGCTATACCGAAGACTCTGCCATTGCCGCGCTGCGCCAGAGCTACCCTAATTTGGTTGACCACCAACGGTGCGGACGCGATGCCATTGTTTGGCGGGGGCAGCAGCAAACCATTGACTATGTAGAAGCTGAACGGGGCTGGGAAATTGCCCGCACCGCCATTGCCTCAGGACTCTACAAAACCATTATTCTAGATGAGCTAAATCCCACAGTGGATCTGGAACTGCTACCAGAGGAACCCATTGTCCAGGCCCTACTGCGTAAGCCTAAAGATACTGAAGTAATTATTACTGGGCGTTGTAAAAATCCCCCAGCCTATTTCCAGCTCGCCAGTGCCCATTCTGAGGTATTTAACCATAAGCACTATGCCGAACGAGGAGTCGAACTAAAACGAGGTGTGGACTTTTAGGCGTATTTGTCACAGCCTTGGGTTGAATAGATACGCTAGGATTTCACCAGCAGTTTTTATTTATAGGTATCAAAGACAATGGCAAACGTTGAAATTTACACTTGGAGCCGATGTCCCTTTTGCATTCGGGCAAAGCAGCTCCTAACCGAAAAAGGCGTGGATTTTACAGAATATGTCATTGATGGTGACGAAGAAGCAAGGGATGCCATGGCTGCCCGTGGGTCCGATGGTAAGCGCTCCGTTCCTCAAATTTTTATCAATGATGAACATGTTGGTGGCTGCGATGCCCTCCATGCCCTAGAATCTAGCCAAAAGTTAGATGATCTGTTGGCAGTTTCTGCTTAATCAACAGGCATTGTCTGCAAAGAAATAGGAGACTGTTGTCCTTTAGGACAGATTTAGTACTAAAGAGCAACAGTGCTGCTTAAGAAGCTTTGGAGAGTAGCCTATCTCCTCAGTCGCAACAAAACTACAACAACTTTCATGCAACCTGCTGAGTTTATTCAGCAGGTTGTCGTAATTTTAAGCTCCTAACAACAGCTCTAAACGCCAAAGCCCCACGGCACATAGATGCTGACAGTAACGTCCGATAAGACGTTTCTCTTTGAATGAAGGCTGACAGTGTAAATAACTGTAACGAACCAAGGCAACAGCTAAGGCCTTAGCCTCCTGTTGAGGTACTCCGACTCGCATAAGCCGCTGCCAGTGTCTCATCCCAATACGTTTTAATTTCAGGCGTTTGGAGGTATTTGTGCTAGATGAGAGTTTTGTTTCTGGTAAAACAGCTGCAGCTGACTGCATGATATTTTCCCCCTCCACGTAAGGGATAAGTGTGACTCAGGAAGATGGAAATCTTACAAGAAAACGTAACGGTCAACCAACGTTTTCAAACTAAGATCTGCCAGTGAGTAAATGAATTCCATCAGTGAAGCAATGGAGTTGACGCCAGTCATGCCAAATCGACACGCGGCTTCTGAAAGTGTTGACAACCTTACCTTTCAAATTTATTCAATCTCCAGCGCCACGGTTGTGATTTGATACCTGACTCTGTATTTCATTGATCACATAAGATATGTGCAATCCGTCAATTAATCGTGAAAAAACCTTGAAGATAAAGAATTCCGAGGAATTATAGGAACAAAAAATTGTGTTGTATGAATTAACGAACAACACTGACTCATCCCTCAAATCAGCAATGGTAAGTATTGAGTGAAATAAAAGATAACTTGGCGTACGTTGAGAGATTTTTCTTCGAGGCTTTATCAACACGTTACCTCGATCGGTAACCCCATCAGGGGCAAATCTACCTAAGCCACTGCTATCTAATTGGCTGTCTGCCAAAGAATCCGGTCATTACTCGCAATATCATGCGCTTTAGTGGGACTGTGTGTTCAATTACCCAAAATCCAGTCCGACGCAGCCATAATAGTGGCAAAAACTGATTGGAAAAGACCCGATTCAATAAATCAGTCATCGCCAGAATTAGCCAATTCTCAGTGCGACGCCAGCGTTCATACCGTCGTAAAACGCGAATACTGCCAATTGATTCATGACGGTTATGGGCCATTTGCAATATTTTGGCCAGGGCGGCCGCATCACGGATACCCATATTTAAGCCCTGCCCGCCTACGGGATGACAGCAGTGGGCGGCATCTCCCACTAGGGCGATACGCTGTTGCACGTAGCGATGGCTTTGCATGAGCCGTACTGGAAACGTCATGGGTGGCTTCAGCATTTTTAGCTCACCCATGACGTTTCCATAGCGCCGCTGCAGTTCTTCCATAAACTCTTGCTCAGGCAGTGCCGCTATGGCTTTTGCTTCATCATGGGGAGCTGTCCACACCACCTGGCATCGATTGCCGGGGATGGGCAAAATTGCAAATGGACCACTAGGCCAAAACTTTTCGTAAGCGGTATTTTGGTGGGACTTTGCTGGAGCTAAAACGGTTGTGATACATGATTGCCAGTAGGCCCAACCGGTAGTGCCGATGCCGGCATAGTCACGAATGCGAGAACGGGCACCGTCGGCTCCCACCAATAGCTGGGTGTGCAGTCCCTGGAGCTGACCTTGGTGTTCTAAGGTCAGCTCCACTGCATTGGCATGCTCCTGAATATCTACTAGGGATGTTTCGTATCGGGTAGTGATGCTGGGGACGTGAGCCGCTAGTCCCTGGAGAGCCTTGATTAGCACCCTGTGTTCAGCTCCGTAGTAAACGGCATCGTCCGGGCTATCTGGAGGGTAAAAATTTACGGATTTGCTGTAGCCGCCATCGGACATACACACCCGCTGAAAATGGGTAATATACGGCCCTACTTGGTCCCACAAACCCAGTTGCTGAAAAATGCGAGCCGACATTGGGGAGAATGCATAGGCGCGATCGCGTGCAGCTGTTTTAGCCTGACTTTGGGCTTCAATAAGGACCACCGACAGGCCACTGTGGCGCAAGGCACAGGCTAGCGTTAAGCCCACTACACCAGCTCCCACAATGGCAACGTCAGTGTGGGTCACTGTTCGGGAAGAGATTGTGTTTAGGTAGTCAGCGGTAGAAGTGTTCAAAGTGTGTTGAGCATTGCATTTCTATTCATATTTTTACGTGTTCGCCGATTAGTGGCAACTTTACCATTCTCAGTCAAGAGAATATTGAGTCAGCCAACTCAAGGATTACCAGGGACTACCCACCAAGGTATAAGTAGACCAATAAAACGGATGTTGAAAATCCCAACGCCCGTGGTATTCCAATTCAGGGAAATGGGCTAACGTTTGTTCGTCTAAACCGTACAGAGTCCCATCTGAAAAATGTAAATCTCCAGTCAGCATAGCTAGCTGTGCCTGACGCAGGGCTGTAGCTCGTACTGTGTGATCCTGCAATCGGTCATAAAAGTAAGTCATCAGCCCCAAAGTTCCTTCATCGCTGATGGGCCAAAGACTGGCAACGGATGTTTGTACTCCTGCATTGACAGCCAGTCCAGCAAAGCCATATTCAGCTTCACGATCGCCCAACGCCGTATTACAGGCACTTAGAACTAGCAGGGCAATATCCGCTTTCTGTAGTCCTAGGGTGTGCACTTGATCGAGTTGGAGCGGCTGGTCCCACAGCTGAATGTAAGAGTTACGCGGTTGCCCCGGTTCAAATACGCCATGACTGGCTAAATGAACAATTCCAAAGTTGTTATTGGCAACCTGACTCTTGAGGTTATCAAGGGTAAATTTATCGTTTAGAAAGACTTCACTATTGGGAAATGCTTCGGTAACAATATCCAATTCATCAGGAACTGCAGGCAGTGGTTGCTGGGATGGAAACTGGGAAGCCCCCATAGCTAATAGCTGAGTATTGTCTAAATGTTTGTAGAGAAAATTTTGAGGATTAAAATCAGTCAAACTAAAGCTGGGAATTACCCCTAGGCTGTAGCGTTCTATTAAAAACTCATCTCCATTGTGGAGAGCCGCTACAGGTAAGGTCCTTAGTCCTGTATCCATGACCATTGCCAAGCTTTGAATCTGTTGTTCCTGTAGCTCATTCTCAATAGGTGCAATAAACCAGCTGTAGAGCTGCTGAGCTGGAGGCAAATATTGAGATGATGCAGACATGGAGTTGGTGATTTGAGCAAAGAAATCTTCAGCGCTTGCCATTACATCTGCTCGGGTGACCCCTTCCACCTTTTTTCGAATCGTTTGACCATTGCTGGTTAACAACAATAGTCCTAACTCGTCATTAGGGTTAGTAGCATTGGGGTCTGGCAAAGCCGTATGCTTACTTTCAGATGGTAAAAAGTATACGTAGACCACACCTGGCTTAATGCCAAGCACCTGCTCCACATTATTTAGGGTTTGTTTAGCCGATTCTAGACTTGTCGGTGATACACTCACCCGCTCGTACAAATTTAAGTGGGATTTAAATTGCTCAGAATATGACATTTCCAAGCGCTCAAATAAAGCACTGTTATAATCCTCAGCCTCTAAAGATGCCTTGGCATTATCCAAGGGGTTAAGCCCCTCCCTAATGATTGGAGGGGAGGGCAAGCTATTACCGAGTGACGGTGAATTCGGAAGAGATGGGAGGCCGATAGTTAGACTACTCAATAAATCTTGGGTAAGGATGGCGATGTTTCCGAGGATGTAGCTGTTGAAAAATGAACTATTGGGATTAATCTGAAATGTCCCGCTAGTGATGGCGCTATCGGTTCCTAACACACTACTATTGCCGACATCAAAGGCGGTAGAACCATTACCGCCATGACGAATAGTAATGGAACCTGTCCCGTTAGTCGCCGCCGTGGAGATGCTGGCGGTATTGCCGTTTAAGTTTGTAAAACTATCTGTTGCCGTAAAGGACTCAGTCGTAATGTCAACATTACCTCCATTCGTACCCCCTTCAGCACGAATGGAGTCTACCTGGATGGCATCAGGAGCATTCAGGGTGACATCTCCTCCGGCACCAGCTAAAGACGTCGTATCAATTCGTTCTGTCGTGATCGTTGTTCCGGCAGTAACATCAACATCGCCACCATTGAATGTGTTGCTAGTGGTAATGTCATCAACATTGATACTCTGATCACTTTCTAAAGTAACACCATTAACTGCTGTGAGGTCAGTGGTGGAAATATTTTGAGCAGCGGACAGGAGGATTTGACTGGCATTAACTCCTTGGGTGTTAATAGAGCCGTTATCACTTTGCAGAATCACATCATTGCTAGCTGCAAGGTTAGTAGTAGTAATATTTTGTGGTGTAGACAGACTAATATCAGATGCTGCAATTGCCTGAGTTGTGATAACGCCGTTGGTACTTTCTAAAGTGACGCTATCAGCGGCTGTAAGATCATTGGTGACAACATTTTGGGCGGCGAACAAGTCAATATTAGATGCATCTATCGTCTGAGTTGTGACAGATGCATTATTGCTTTGCAGGATAATGTCACCGCTGACTGTGAGGGTGTCAGTAACAACAATATTTTGGTCGGCAGAAAAGTCAACGCCAGAAGCGTCTACTGCTTGAGTTGTGATAACACCATTGGTACTTGTCAATTCAGTATTGTTAGTAACTATTAGATTTCCAGTGCCAATATCTTGTGTAGCAGACAGACTGATATCAGTTGCAGTGATATCTTGAGTAATGATAGAAGCATTACGACTCTCTAAGGTCGTACCATTGGTAGCTGTTATGCTGTCATTGACAACAATATTCTGGTCAGCAAGAAAGTCAACTTTAGAGGCGGTCACAGCCTGAGTTGTGATAACACCATTGGTACTTGTCAATTCAGTATTGTTAGTAGTTATCAGGTTTCCAGTGCCAACATTTTGGGCAGCAGATAGGGTAATATCAACTGCATCAATATCTTGGGTGATAACAGAAGCATTGCGACTTTCTAAGGTCGTACCATTGTCAGCTGTTATGGTACCATTAATAACAATATTTTGGCTAGCAGAGAAGTCGATTTCAGACGCATCGACAGTCTGGGTAGTGATGACGCCATTGTTGCTAACCAGGATAGCGCTGTTAGTGGCTGTTAGGCTGTTGGCATTAATGTCTTGTGCCGCAGACAGGTTAATATCAGATGCGTTTATGTCTTGGGTGACGACAGAAGTATTACGACTTTCTAGAGTTGCACCATTGGTGGCTGTCAAATCGCCTGTATTAATGTTTTGTGCAGCGGATAAATCAATGCTAGAGCCGTTCACGCTTTCAGTGTTGATAGCACCATTATTACTTTCTAAAGTTACATCGTTGATGGCTGTCAGATAACCCGTAGTAATGTTTTGTGCAGCAGCCAGATTGATCTGGGAAGCCTCTATCCCAACTTCTGGCAAAGGGGCGGTTGGGCTAACGAGTGTTATTATTATGCCGATAGAACCGTTGCTACTTTGCAGAAGAACCTCGTTGGTCGCCGTTAGTTTAGTGATAGAAATACCTTGTGCAGCGGACAAAGTTATCTTGGGTGCTTCCAAATTATGTCCACCACTGCTGATACGCCCATCTCCACTGGGAGCCCGAATAGTGATTGGTACTGGAGATGTGACATCCGATCTTAAGGAAACTGTATGTGTGCCGTTTGGATGGCCAATAATCATGTCTGTAAAGTCTGCAGAAATGTTAGACAGCTCTGTTGTTGAAATACCTAAAGCCGATAGTGCGGCTGAGCCTCCAAGATGTATATCTCTATCAAGGGAGTCGGGTTGGATAATGAGCTGCCCGGTGCCTTGCAGAGCATCACCAATAGCTAAGTTATCTCCAACTAATGTTAGCGCACCATCACCACCGTCTAACTCACCACTAATAAGAGCTCCACTAGTCAGATAGTTTATCTGATCGGACTGATTACCAGTTTTTAGATTTTGGACATTTTCAAAGTTATTGACTCCAGGGCCGTTGCCGGTATCGACACCAGTTAAGTTCCAAATATTATTAGTACCGCTGCTGAGCAAGGTGCTACTGCTATAGTCCAGAGTATTGTTTCCTGTACCGCCATCTAATTGAGTCCAGGTGCCACCATTGACTAGAAAACTGTCATCTCCGTCACCAGCAATAACAGTTTCAAATCCCTGAAAATCAACACTGTTAATAGAACCTGTGTTAGCACCTGTCAGTGTTATGGTGTCATTGTTGTTGGTACCCTGAATGGTATTAGTGCCACTGCCACCAATGAAAGTTTGAATATTACTGATTCCCCCTGTGCCTGGAGCTGTGTTGGCTTCTAGGTCAATAGCTACATCGGTAATATAAGCTCCATAGTCTAGGGTGTTGCTACCACTTCCGCCATCAAGAGTGCCCGTAATAGCAGCGCTGTTGCCAAAAATAAACTGATCGTCTCCACCCGCTCCTTCAAGGTTTGCAATATTGGCAAAGGTGATCCCATTAAATGTTCCAGCATTTGTGCCAGTAATATTAACGACATCATTTCCTGCAGCTCCCTGCAGTGTGCCATTTAGCGTAGCGTGACCAACTATAGAGTCAATATTCTCAAAGCTAAGGCCATTGGAAAAGTGACTATTAAGGTTTCCTTGCTTATTATCCGTAATTGTCCACGTAATGGCTTGGTCCGAAAGCTTTAATGTACGTGCTTCAACAATTTGGACGGGATCTTGAAAAGGGTTGGCACCGCCATCCGTTACAGAGCTATCGAGGGTGATTGTGCCTGTGTCACCGATTCTACCAATAGAAATACTGGTGAATCCGTTTTGAAGACTTAGAATGTCATTTTGGAGGATATCTAAAGCACCCGATGTATCTGTCGCAGCACCGAGAGAAATATCTAGACTTGGATCATCCGGTGCAATTGATAAAGTGTTACCTCGAACTGTATTATTGCCGCCATCAAAGTCAATACCATTACTAGTAATAGATATATTGTTACCTACCAACGATTCTCTAATGTTGATATAGTTGGGCGCAGACAAGGTGATATCACCTGCTGCCCCACCCGCATTATGGCTAGTATCGAGGGTATATAATATAATGTTGTTGCCAGAGATGCTGATGTCTCTACCAGCTGTCGTGATTTGGTCTCCTGCATGCTCTACCCGAAACGATCCCCCGCCAACATTATCTGCATTTGCAACAAACTCAATAGAGCCTGTACCTGCTTCGAAAGCTAGGGTGTTGTCACCACCTAAATTACGAATAATAATGTCGTGATGAGCTTGGAGAATAACGTTGCCAGTCCAGGATTCTAGGGTCTCTTCATGAATGGTAAACCAGGTGTCCTCATTGACTAAAGCATTTAGAGTGCCGCCAACAGGGGCATTGAATTCTGCATCTCCATTACTGTTGCCAGCACCGTCAACAATTTCAATATTTTTTGGATCAAATAGGACAGTACCAAACTCTCCATCAGCGGCACTGACATCAAACTCACCAGTAAACTCAAGGGCAGACTTCCCTGAGATTTCAATAAATCCCCCATCTCCACTGATATGACCTCCTTGTGAGGTGGCCGTACCATGAAACGATGTACTTTCATCTGCCCAAACAATAATGGTGCCACCATCTCCCTGGTCTAGGGCACTCGCATTTAATTCTGTTCCTTGACTAACAAAAGTTTGTTGTGCGTTGGAGAGTGGACCGTTCCCTTGATAATTTCCACCAATATAAATTTGGCCACCCTGATTAATGCCATTTGCTTGAACGCTTGCATCCATAAGGATCAACCGATCACCCAAAATAGATACCTGGCCACCCTCATCTCCAGAAGCTTTGAGGGTACCTGAAATTAGAGTGTCACCAGCTTTTACAGTAAGGTTGGTTGCTTGACCTAGTTGAATAGTGCCATCAGCATTAACGGAGAGAGTATCTGCCTGTTCACCACTGTATCCTGTTAATAGCTCAGGTAAATCGAGCGGTGTAATGTCACTAGTGAGCCCATCTGTGACAGGGGCAAGGTCTAAGGAGAGAACCTGACCTGTTTGACTGAGGTTAACTCGGTTGCTGTTGGCGACGGCTGACACTGTAATGCTTCCTGATGGAGCTGAAAGAGTGCCAGCATTAATCACGTGTCCCCCTAAAAGTTGTAGATTCTGGCCGGATGCAACCTGGAGATCACCTAAATTAACCAGATAAGCAGGGTCAGTAATAAACGCAAAATTATAGGGAGTACCTACAAGAGTTTGATAATTGGCGTCGTCATTAAACCATCCCTGGGCAAATCCGATGGCATCTGCCGTGGCTGCAGTAAAATCTCCTGCTAAATTTAATTGGGCATTTCTACCAAATAAAATACCGGCTGGATTAATTAACCAAAGATTGGCATCGTTGGATACCCCTAAATGACCATCAATAATCGATGCATAGCCGCCCCTGACACGTCCCAAAATATTGTCAACTGCGTCTGGGGCAATAAAGGTAACGGTTTCTGAGGCATTAATATTAAAAGATTCGAATTGGTGAAAGAGATTGGCCCCATCAGCAGATGACGCGCCACCTTGTATTTGAATAGTCGAGCCGCCAGTAATGGTGCTATTGCCTATGGGGATTATTTGGCACCATGCGGGAGAAAGACCAAACGTGCCGAGCCAGGTTGCTGCAAGCACAATATAGCGATTAAGTTGCTGTTGATGGCCTAAATGCCCCAGAATCCGCATAGTTTCATATTGATTGAGGTTAGTGACTTACTCATGGGAGTAGCAACAATTACACGTTGCCCTTTACAATCACACCGGAATCTGAAGGAAAACGGAACCCAAAAGGCACGGTTTTTTAGGACATAATATAAAGAAAAAGAAGTCGGTATAATTGCTGAGGTTCTAGGTAAGAGTTTGTGGATTTATCATTCCTGCTGAAGCTAATAAGATGACTCACAAACCTCTACTAGCCAGGATTTGACAGATTTCAATCTATACGGAACTTTTTCGAAAATCAGCAACGCCCAGTTTTTATTTAGGTGGCGAGCTTAGTTGTGGACTTTTGGGAATTTCTGTAACTGATCTAAAACTTTAATTCATTTCTTAGATTGGGTTTTTACCATGGCATTAGATACATCTATTTATTTAGAAATAGGCTAGCGATAGCTAGGGATTTATACTCCCTCAATCTATTTCTGGATAAGCAATAGGTGGATTATTCACAAACCCACCTCATGTCATAGGGGTAATGGAGGTTCTATGGTTGAAACGTATCAACCATCCCATGGGGCTACGTTAGATAGAGATTCCATGACGCTATCGCGTCACGTTTTGCAGCAGTTGAAAAGCTTTGGGCCAGATGCCCAGGATTTGAGTGCATTAATGACTCGGATTGCGTTAGCTGGAAAACTGATTGCTCGACGTCTTTCACGGGCCGGTTTGGTAGAAGATGCCCTTGGCTTTACGGGGCGTGAAAATGTTCAAGGTGAATCTGTAAAGAAAATGGACGTCTATGCCAATGACGTCTTTATCTCTGTTTTTAAGCAAAGTGGTTTGGTGTGTCGTCTCGCTTCTGAGGAGATGGAAGCACCCTTCTATATTCCAGAAAACTGTCCTGTCGGTCGCTATACATTGCTGTACGATCCCATTGATGGTTCGTCCAATGTAGATATCAATTTGAATGTTGGTTCTATCTTTGCTATTCGCCAGCAGGTGGGCAACGACGAAAATGAGACAGGGGAGGATCTGCTGCAGGCTGGTCGTCAACAGTTAGCGGCAGGATATATTCTTTACGGACCCAGTACGGTGTTGGTATATACCATAGGTACCGGGGTGCATGCATTTACCTTAGATCCCAGTCTGGGAGAGTTCATTCTTTCAGAAGAGAACATACGGTTACCCAAACACGGCCCTGTTTACAGTGTAAATGAAGGTAACTTTTGGCAGTGGGATGACTCAATTCGGGACTATATTCGATACGTGCATCGCCATGAAGGATATTCAGCGCGCTACAGTGGTGCCTTGGTAGGAGATTTTCATCGTATTTTGACCCAGGGAGGGGTGTTTTTATATCCCGGTACGGTGAAAAATCCGGAGGGTAAATTACGTTTACTTTACGAGTCAGCACCGCTAGCTTTTTTGGCTGAACAAGCTGGGGGGCGTGCATGTACGGGTCGGGAAGAAATTTTAGATGTGATCCCGACTCAATTGCACATGCGTACACCTTTGATACTAGGGAGTACGGAAGATGTGGCGTTAGTGGAGTCGTTTATTACGGATCGGTTTCGAGAGCGACAAGCTGAGCTTGCAGCCATGCAGTAGGAAAGGGGTTGTTATTGCTGATTTGCAGGATAAGTAATCTGCAAGATGCGTTATTTGGTTGCTGCAGACGTCATCATTTTGGAGATCGCTGATAACAATAACCCTGTCCTGAGATAGATGCCTATTCTTTTTTATTTCTTAGTTTGAAGAGAACACAGCAAGTTACATATTAGGATACTCACCCATGACTACAGTAAATGACAGTCCGATTTTGCATCTCAAGGATCATGGTCAAAGTGTTTGGATGGATAATCTCAGCCGTGACCTGCTGGTATCTGGTGAACTTGTAGAGCTGATCGATAGCCGAGATGTACACGGGATCACATCTAATCCGGCGATTTTTGAAAAAGCGATCGCAGGTAACGAGATCTATGACCAGGAAATTGAAGCGGGTGTACGTGCGGGTCAGTCCGTAGACCAAATTTATGAATCTTTGGTATTTGACGATATTCGCCGCGCCTGTGATGTCCTCAAGCCGATTTACGAGTCCTCCAACGGATTGGATGGCTATGTCAGTTTGGAAGTTCCTCCCAACTTGGCCCATGATGCTGAAGGCACATTGTCCGAAGCCCGTCGTTACGCGGCCGCCATTCAGCGCTCCAACCTGATGATTAAGATTCCCGGGACTCCTGAAGGACTAAAGGCAGTAGAGCAAACGATTCGTGATGGCATTAATGTCAATGTGACCCTGTTGTTCTCAGTGCAAAGCTATATAGACACGGCTTGGGCCTACATTCGTGGCCTAGAAGGTCGTGTAGCCGATGGCCATGACATTAGCTCGATGGCATCGGTGGCTAGCTTCTTCTTGAGCCGGATTGATAGCAAGGTGGACGATGCGCTGGATCAGCTGGCAGAAGCTGATGAGAGTAAGCGGGATCAGATTTCTGGACTTAAGGGTAAGGTCGCGATCTCAAACGCTAAGCTGGCCTACCAGGAATATAAAAAGATTATCCACGGCGACCGTTGGCAGGCATTGGTGGAAAAGGGTGCTAAGGTACAGCGCCTCCTCTGGGCGAGCACCAGCACTAAAAATCCTGCTTACAGCGATGTGATGTATGTGGATGAGCTGATCGGTCCCGATACCGTTAATACCCTCCCCCCCAATACCATCGAAGCCTGTGCAGATCACTGCGACGTTAGCAGCCGCATCGAAGCCGATGTGGATCAGGCCCGTACGGTGATTGAAACATTGCCTGCTGTTGGGATCAATCTAGATGAGGTCATGGATGAACTGTTGGCCGAAGGCATCGACAAGTTTATCAAACCCTTTGACAAGCTCATGGATTCCTTAGTGATGAAAGTTAAGCAGTTGTCACCCGCGTAGATCTTGTCGGGGCACCTATCGTGGGTGCCCTTGCCCACAGTTACCTAGGGCACCCACGATAGGTGCCCCTACCATTTTCCCATTTTTTTCCTTGCGCCCCTATGGTTTCTCTCCTCGAAAATCCCCTCCGCGTTGGCCTCCAACAGGATCGTATTCCAGAGCCTCAAATTCTAGTTATTTTTGGTGCATCGGGAGATTTAACCCAGCGTAAGCTGGTGCCATCCCTATATAAGATGCGTCAGGAACGGAGATTACCTCCAGAGTTGACCATTGTAGGAGTCTCTCGCCGAGAGTGGAGCCATGAGTTCTTTCGAGAGCATTTAAGGCAGGGAATTGAAGACTACGGCGGCGGCATTGGAAACCAAATGCTGTGGGAGAACTTTGCCGATGGATTGTTCTATTGCTCTGGCAACATCGATCATCCAGAAAGCTATCAAAAGTTGAAAGCTTTTTTGACAGAACTGGATGAAAAACGCTGTACACGGGGTAATCGACTATTTTATCTGTCGGTGGCCCCTCGGTTTTTTGCCGAAGCTACTCAACAACTGGGGTCAGCAGGTATGTTGGCTGATCCAGAAAAACAACGTCTGATTATTGAGAAGCCCTTTGGCCGAGATTTGGCGTCAGCCCAAGCTTTAAACCAGAAAGTACGAGCAGCGGTACCTGAAGAGCAGGTGTATCGCATTGATCACTATTTGGGAAAAGAGACGGTTCAAAACCTGTTGGTATTCCGGTTTGCCAATGCTATTTTTGAACCCCTGTGGAATCGACAGTTTGTTGACCATGTGCAAATCACGGTTGCAGAGACTGTGGGGCTAGAAGGGCGAGCGGGTTACTACGAGACCGCTGGCGCTCTTCGGGATATGGTCCAAAATCACCTGATGCAGTTGTTTTGCTTAACAGCGATGGAGCCCCCCAACTCTCTAGCGGCTGCCAGCATCCGAGATGAAAAAGTCAAGGTGCTACAGGCAACGCGATTGGCCGATCCTGTTAACCTGGATCGCTGTGCCATTCGTGGGCAGTACACCAATGGTTGGATGAAAGGTCAGCCAGTCCCCGGATATCGAGAAGAGGAAGGTGCCCCAACTGACTCCACCACCCATACGTTTGCCGCAATCGAAATGCGTGTGGACAATTGGCGCTGGCAAGGGGTGCCCTTCTACCTGCGTACCGGTAAGCGGATGCCCAAGAAAGTGTCAGAAATTTCGATCCACTTCAAACAGGTGCCCCACCTGATGTTCCAGTCAGCAGCCAAACAGATGAATGACAACATTTTGGCTCTGCGCATCCAGCCCGATGAGGGGATTTCCATGCGGTTTGAAGTGAAGACCCCGGGTAGTTCTCTGCGCACCCGTCCGGTGGATATGGATTTTCGCTACGATGCGGCCTTTGGTAAACCTAGTACCGATGCCTATGCGCGGCTGTTAGTGGATGCGATGCTAGGGGATCAAACTCTGTTTACTCGCGGTGATGAAGTAGAAGAATCTTGGCGGGTGCTAACACCGGTTCTAGAAGCCTGGGATAGTCCAGCGGATCCGGCGCAGATTCCTCTTTATGAAGCCGGTACCTGGGAACCGGTGGAGGCTGAGTTCTTACTGAACAAGGTCGGTCGTCGTTGGCGACGTTTATAGATAGCCTGATTGATCGTTCCGTATTCGTAAATCAGCAACGCCTTTTCTCCGCAATATTTTCTACCCTTTCTCTAATCACGCTTTAGAACCATGGTGACTTCTCTCGTTACGTTACAAAAGCCTAAAGACATTTCCATTGATGACATTGAAGCTGAACTACGGGAAATTTGGCACAACTATGCCAGCGATGGTTCCAGTGTGGCCACACGGGCAACCACCTTTAGTGTGATTATTTATGAACCTGAAGAGATTCAGCAGCTGTTGGCAGCTCTGGGATTTTATACTAACCCGATTGATGGGGAGCATGGGCCAGCCACACGAGCTGCGATCGCACAGGCCCAACAGACTTATGGTTTACCCATTACAAACCGTGTTGATCAAGAAACCCTTAATCGTTTGCGGGCCGAATTTAAGGCACTGGCTCCGGAGCAGCGTCGCTTTAAAAATGCTGACCTGCGTGGGTTTAACCTTAACGAAGCCTTGGCGGCTCAAAACCCCTGCCGGGTGATTACCCTCTGCCCTTCCTTTGATGATGAAGATACCGGGGTAACGGCCCAGGTTTCTGCCTATTGCCCAGTGCAAAATAGCGGCAGTCGTCTAGTGTGCTGTGAGTACATCACGCTACGGGGGACTAAGCAGGCCCTGGATCGGGTAGATACGCTGGTTAAGTCCCTAGTAATTGCTGATCTACCCAAGTTTGTGTGGTGGAAAGCCACCCCTAATCCTGAACAGGTTCTATTTCAGTCTATGGCTGATGTGAGCAACTGCATCATTCTAGATTCCAGCTACTATGGCAATCCAGAATCAGAGCTGTTGAAGATGCACCAGCTGGTGGCCAATGGTACAAAAGTTGCTGATTTGAACTGGTATCGTCTGGCCCCATGGCAGGAGCTGTCGGCGGCTTCTTTTGATCCACCAGAGCGGCGTATGGCACTGCTAGAAATGGACCAGGTAGGCATCGACTATGAAAAGGGTAATGCTGCCCAAGCCCTGCTGTATTTAGGCTGGCTAGCGAGCCGTTTGGACTGGCAACCAGAGGCTTATCAGCTAGAAGGCGGGGACTATGATTTACGCCGCATTGCCCTCAAAGGTAAACATGCACGGGCCATTGATGTGGAACTAGCGGCTATTCCCGTAGCCGATGTTGGAGAAGTCTTGGGAGATTTAACTGGGTTGCGGATGTCATCCACTAACTTGGACGCTAACTGTTGCACCATTCTGTGCTCTGAAACAGCGGGCTGTATGCGCATGGAGTCCGGTGGCGGCGCCCAGTCCTGCTACATTCAAGAGGTCACTGCTATTTCTGACCAGCGTTCCGATCTGCTGTTGGAACAGCAGCTGCAGCGCTGGGGAGAAGATGTGTTGTTTGAAGAAAGTCTTGGGGTAATCGCCCATACCCTCAAACTGCTGGAACAGTCTCAATAGGTTGTTTAATCTATAGTCAAGGGTAAACAGAGCAATGTGTAGCCAGCACATTGCTCTGTTATGGTTTGAACCATAGGTAGTCCAGCCGTCGGATACAGATATGGCAGAAAGCTTTGGAATTTACACCCCGGCCAATGACATAATCTACGCTCAGCGGGTCACTCTCTTCAACAATATTGAAGCAAGTATTAATGCAGAGATTCCTATCTGTATCATTCCGTTTGATCATCGCCTTGAGCGGGTTAGCCAGGAGGTCAATGATCGCCCTACCCCAAAGTGGGCTAGCCAAAAACTCAGTACGGTGGGCTAAGTGTCAAGGCGACGATCAAAATTAGATAGTAGACGTAATAGAAACCGGCATTTATCAGCAGAGTTATGGGCAAGACAGTTTTAACAGGTTAATTCGTTGTATAACGATTAAACCTACCTAGTCACTTTAATCTGGCCCCGTCATTCTTTGAGCCCATGTCGAATTCGCCTCATGTGACGCCTCCTGAGCCACCGCCACGTCGTCCCTATTTAGGTTTGTTGCTCAAGGTTGGAGCTGGATTTGGCATCGTTATTGCTCTCGGAAGCCTGGCAACTGCGGTTTGGGGCAAACGGATAATCAACAGCAGAGTTTTGCCACTGGTGGAGGCTGAAATCGCTAAGACGTTTGCTCGTCCGGTGGATTTAGGTGATATGCAACGACTCTCGTTTTCGGGGATTCAGCTGGGTAAAACCACGATTCCAGCCACGGAAACGGATTCATCATCCATAACGGTTGACCAGGTGGCGGTAGATTTTGATCTGCGATCGCTGCTTTTCGAAAAGACCCTAAAACCCAGTGTTTTACTTGTACGCCCCGACGTATCCTTGGTGCAGGACACAGACGGTGGCTGGTTTGAATTCTCTTTGCCAGAACCTTCAGACCAAGACCCCACAGTTACCACAGAGATTCAGACCATTGAGGTTCAAGATGCTCGGGTGCGGGTGTCAACATTAATTCAAGATCCCCAGGCACTGGTGCCCCGGGATACGGTAGAAGTCACCGGAGCTGATGTAGTTGCTAAGTTTTCTGGTGAAGAGTCCCAGCAGGTGTATTTTGACCTGACGGGCGATGTGGATGCGGGCAGCTTTGACATTAAAGGGGAGGGCAACCTCGAACAGCAGGCCGTGAAAGCCAATGTGCGACTGCAGGAGCTGTCCACCACTGGGGTAAATATTGTGTTGCCGTCGCTGGTCGGGCTGAGTTCCGGTAGCCTCAACACTAATTTGACCGTAGCGGCAGCCCTAGACGAGGGGAGTTTTGACGAGTCGTCGCTGGATGTGCAGGGAACGGCCCAATTTCGCGATGGCCAGGTCTTGATTCAGGATTTGCCTGAACCCGTGCGCAATATTCGTAGCCAGCTACGGTTTCAGGGGCAGCGGGTCACCCTGGAAAATACCGGACTCCAGGTGGGTGAGGTGGCCCTAGGGTTGGCAGGGACTGTAGATCTCAATGAGGGGTACGACCTTACCGCTGAGATTCCTGACGTTTCCTTAGCGGATATACAAACCCTGGCTGCCCTGGAACTACCTGAGACTCTACCGGTGGATACAACCACACCGTTTGCACTAACGACTCAGGTAACGGGGGAGCTTACAGGCCCGAGGGTGCGGGGACGCCTGGCTAACCTAGAGCCGCTGCAGGTGGACAAAGTCAATCTAGCTACGGTGTCGGCTAATTTTGACCTGCCGCTGGAAGACTTTGAGATAACGGAGTTTGAGCTAACGGAGCTACGGGTGGTGCCAGATGCTGGCGGGGTGATGCTTGCCCAGGGACAGGTGGACCTGACGGATCTAGAAAATCCGGCATTTGAGCTGACCGGCCAGGCAGATCTGCCGGTGGACCCGTTTACCCAGCTGTATGGGGTGGCGTTACCTGCAAATCAGGTAATTGGCTCTCTAAGAGCGGAACTAGAAGCAGAAGGCACCTTAGAAAATCAGACCGCATTTGCCCAGTGGCAGCTGTCGAACTCTTCTTTTCCGGGGCAGGGAGACATCACTCTGACAGATAATGTAGTCACTGTAGATAACACCCAGCTCCAGGTGTTTGGCGGCACTGTAGCGGCCAATGCCGTGGCGGAACTGGAGGGCGGAGCCTGGCAGGCAACGGTGCTGACCAATCAGGTGCCAGTGGAGCAGTTTACCTCCCAGGCCCAGGGACTGCTCAGCGCCGAGTTAGATGCGGCGGGAAATTTAAATGACTTTGATTTAGCGACCATTCAAGCTGGGGGCAGGGCTGCGATCGCAGATGCCATCGTACGTATCCCCACCACCAATCAACCCTTGCTTGAGCCCGGCGACTGGACCACAGCGTTTCAATGGCAAAGAAACCAGGTGGCGGTTGAATCCTTTAACGCTCCCGGACTTCAAGCAGACGGCACCATTGGAGTGGATTTGAACCAGCCCATTCCCATTGGGGACCTAAACCTAAATGTCGCCCTGCAAGAATTTGATCTGGCTCCATTGAACAAGGTTGCGCTCCAAACCGTGCGGGACTATGGACAGCTGGCAGGGCTAACCAGCTTTGACGGGCAGCTCACCGGCAGTCTGGATAATCCTTCTTTGACAGGCAATGCTCGTCTCGATAACCTGGCCCTCAATGAGCTTATTTTTGAATCTCTCACCGGTCCTGTTACATTCTCGTTAGCGGAGGGTGGCAGTTTGGATCTCCAGGGACAACAGGACCGGTTGCAAGTCGCCCTGGACAATCGCTTCTGGCCCGTTTCTTTTGATATAAAAAACCAGGACTTTGTGGCCCAGGGTGAGGGTAGAGATAATCAAATTCAAGTCAATATTTCCCAGCTGCCGTTAGACAAGTTAAATGTTCGACCAGCGGCTGGGTTTGGGGCTGTAGCTGGTTTGTTGAATGCCAGCGTAGCTGCTGACCTGACAAACGTTTCTAACCCCATGGCTAGGGGTGAGGTCACTGTTGTTGAACCAGGCCTCGATCGGGTCACTGCCCAACAGTTGGCCGCCACCTTTAGCTACGCCAACAATACAGCTACCCTAGGCCAGGGTGAACTACTCTTAGACAACAGTCGCTATCTGCTGACGGGGAGCGCTAGCGTTGTTCCTGAGCTCCAGTATTCAGGAGAATTAACCATTGCCGAAGGGCGTATTGAAGACCTAGTGGCATTGGTAGAAAAACTCGATCTAAGCAATCTAGGCATAGACAACCTGCTAGCCCCGACGGGTACAGCCGCTGACCTCACGACAAAACCAGCGACATTGCCGGAGGACGGAACTTTACTAGACCAATTAGAAGCGTTTGTTGCCTTTGTAGAGAGTCGGCCCCAAACGGCTGATGGCAGTGGTCAGCTGGTTATCCCTCCGCTGAGGGATCTTGCAGGTGGGTTTACCGGTACCATTGCTGTGGCCGGAGACTCTCCTTTTATCAACGATGTGCGGGCCAGGTTTGATATTCAGGGAGACAGCTGGGAATGGGGACCCTATGCTCCCCCCAATGAATTTTTGGTACGGGGAGATGTCCAAGAACTCAAGGTTAACTTTGAACCGGTCCTAATCACGGCTGGGGAAACCGTAGTTAACCTTACAGGCAGCGGTGATTTAGACCAGTTAACCGGACAGCTGACGGTGGATAACCTACCGATAGAGCTGGTGCAGTCCGTCTACCCGCTGCCGGTTGCCGCTGCTGGTGACCTGGATATTGTGACCCGTTTTGATGGCAGTTTAGCCAACCCGATTGTGGAGGGGCAGGCGCTGATCATCGATCCTCGCATCAACGAATATGCCTTGGAAAATGTCGGAGCTACCTTTAACTATCGTGAGGCTGCCCTAACCCTCGATGGCGAAGTCATCCTAGAGCCGGATGATGCACCAATCACGCTGCAGGGTCGGGTGCCCTATGCTCTACCCTTCATGTCCGTGCAGCCCCGCAGTGACCAATTAGCTCTTAAAGCCGTAGTACCCGACGATGGCTTTGATGTGATTAATACCCTGAGCCAGGACCAGATACGGTGGGAAGACGGTAGGGGGGAGATTGTTGTTCAAGTGGATGGTACCCTGGCACAGCCAACTATTGCTGGTAACGTTAGGCTGCGGGACGGGGTTGTAAGCAGCACCTATTTAGGCACTCCCGTAACCAACTTAACGGGAGACATTCAGTTTGACCTAGCACAGCTCGCCATCCAAGACCTACAGGCAAATCTTGGCGATGGCCAACTCCAAGTGGCCGGTCAGCTACCCCTGCTGCCCTTTGGACAATCCTTGGCCGCTCACCCCTTGGCCAAAACAACTCGGCGTAAACAGAATTCAGGCATAGCAATTTCTTTGGACCAACTCCCCGTTGACTACAGCGGCATTCTGCAGGCCGTATTTAATGGGCAAGTCTCCATTGATGGTTCTGTTCTATTGCCGATTATTGGGGGTAACGTCGACGTGGGCGATGGACAGATTAACGCTATTGACTTATTAAGCCAGGCTGGAGCCATTACCCTACCTGTAGAAACCGATCTAGAAGAGGTGAACTCCTATCGAGCCGACTTTTTAGGGGAAGAAGCTTCAACGTCTGAGCCTGTGCCGCAACAAAGAAGCTTGTTAGACAACGTTATTCTGAGAGACTTTACTGTTGTCTTGAGCGATCGGTTAGCAATTGTAGGTCAACCCTTTTTCAATATTAGAGCGCTGGGAGATATCACCCTGAATGGGACTCCAAAAAACCTTAAACCCGATGGTGCTATTGCCCTCAAGTCCGGTTGGATTAATCTTTTCTCTAACCAGTTTCGGTTAGATGCCAATGCTCCTAATACGGCGGTGTTTACCCCTGAAAATGGTTTAGATCCCTATGTTGATGTGGTGATGACGGCCAGGGTTCAAGAAACCGATGTGACTAGGGTGCCCACATCCTCTACCAGTGCTGAAATTGATGATAACACCAACGTCGAATCTGTTGGTAATGTGCAATATATCAACGTGCAGGCTGTGGCCGAGGGTAAGGCCAGTGAACTGGTAGACAATCTGGCCCTAACTAGTAATCCATCACGCAATCAGGATACATTGTTAGCGTTGTTGGGGAGTAACGTGGTGGGCGGGTTAGCCAGCGGTAGTTTGACCCAGTTTGCTGGATTTTTGGGAGCGGGTAGTTTAGCCAACGTGGGTAACAGCATTGCCAACACCCTAGGATTACAATCCTTTAGTGTGTTTCCCACTACGGATACTTCCACAGAAAGTACTGCGGGCATTGGTATCGGTGTGGAAGCCTCCTTCCGAATAGGGAACAGTTTTAACATTAATGTTTTAGAGATTCTCAATAGTGGTAATCCTCCCCAGTTTGGTGTGCAGTATCAATTGAGCGATCAGTTCCAGCTGCAGGGTTCTTCAAATTTGAATGACACCGAATTAAAGCTGGAATATCAAATTAAATTTTAAGGGCTCAACACAAAATGAAACACTTTCCCTTGCTGTAAAGGGATAAACGCATCATCATCGTGAAGCAATCAGGCAAATTGGTCAGCCAAGTCGCCAGAGAAATGGGGCTGATAGAAAGTGCTCTACGCAAAAAAATCAACCTGGTTTAGACGCCCTAATTCGTTTACTGACTGGTCAACCTATTTTGCCTGTTCCTCTGCCTGAATTAGTTACGCTAAATGAATAACTCCATATCTTGTTCCATAACTATGGTCTTAATTTTAAGTAACGATATTGCGAAACTTATACGATTTGAACGTTATAGAAGAATATATGGTTCCGTAATTTCAATGGGTTGATAGATGTATTGTGTGGTGAACTCCTGTTTCTTCAAATGCTGATGTATCGTTCGTTTAGAGTGAATTTGAGTACTGGGCTTTTGCTGAGTATTAGTGCGATCGCACTAATATCTGCTCATCCAGTTGCCTATGCTCAAGAATCCTCAAAGGTTCGTCAGCTAAGAGAAACTCGTATTTGTAGAGGGTGCAACCTACGTCAGGTTAATTTACAAGGGGCCTATCTTCAAGCTGCAAATTTACAAGCCGCTAATTTAGCAGGAGCTGACCTACGTCAGGCCGATCTACGCAGAGCCAACTTAGTCAATGCCAATTTGCAAGGAACCGACTTGCGAGGCACCGATCTACGAGGGGCCAATTTAGAAGGGGCCAATTTAGAAGGGGCTAATCTGGCACAAACTAACTTTGGTGAGGACATTGCAGACGCTTATTTAGATCCCCAATGGCAGCTGGCATGGCAGTTGGTCAATGCACCTCAGGATGTTAGAGATAATCCTAACTTGCTACAGCCAGCTAAAGATGAGGAACAAGTTCCGCTGGATTTATCTGGAGCAAATTTAAGCCACAGTGACCTAAGTCAGCTGAATTTCTCTAATGCTATCTTAGCTCGCAGTGATTTTAGTAATTCTAAGCTGTCGAATACTCAGTTGGACTCAGCTGACCTCAATGGTAGCCGTTTTGTTGCTGCAGATCTCTCGGAGGCCGCATTAGTTGATGCCCAACTACGGCAAGCGGACTTTAGTTTCGCAACATTGACAGCAGCAGATCTAAGTGGAGCAGTCTTGGAAGAGGCGAACTTTAATACCGCTGTTCTTAGCGGTGCAAATCTAACAGGGGCAACCCTAGAACAGGCTGAATTGCTGCAGGCGGATCTCTCGGGGGCAATGTTAGATGATGCTGTACTAGCTCGTATTGATCTACGACAAACAACATTTGCTGGCCCTGGAGGAGCTAATGTTGATTTTAGCCGGAGCGATCTGAGTCGGGTAGATTTAAGTCAAGTAAACTCTTTGGCCAATGCTAACTTTGAGCGAGCAATGCTGGAGGGGGCCAACTTGAGTGGCATCTGTTTTGCCAATAAGAACACTGACAGCCAGACTCCGGGCGCTAATTTTGAGCGAGCTAATTTGACGGGGGCTAATCTACAATCTGCAGGGTTAGAACATGCTAACTTTCGTCAGGCATTGTTGGTGGGAGCTAATCTACAGTCTGCGGGGTTAGAACACGCTAATTTCTATCAAGCATCGTTGGTGGGGGCTAACTTAAATTACGCTGATTTGGATTACACCGATTGGACTCAAGCAAACGTAGAGAATGCCACACTCCGCTTAGCCAGTTTAAGACAGCCTAGAATTGTTGATACTACCTTTGATGTTGTTGCTGAGATGCCAGCCCCCCGAGGGGCAAGGCTTGGTGAAAATGGTTGGAATATAGATGCGGATGAGCTTGAAGAGCTTGAGTCCGTTCGAGAAATGGATTGTTCTGCAGATTATGAATGAGCCTATGTCGTCAGATGTTTTTCCATTGCCGGCACTTACGCCATTAACACAGCTCAATGTGCAAGACAATTTGCGCATCAATGCAGAGCGCTGGCAGCTAGCCCACCAGTATCATCAACAACGACAGAGTGTTCATTATCAGGCGCTTTGGCAACCTGGGATTGTCTATGGATTGGGGGTGAAGCTGATTGCGCCCCCGGCAGGTATTGCACCTCAGTTTAAGGCAAAAAGTTGGATTGAGGTACAGCCGGGATTTGCCATTGATGGAGAAGGCAACCCGATTGTTGTCGGTGAGAGTACCGATCGCACATATCCGGTGACAATCCCCCCCCTAACCAATCGGGTTCAAACGCTACATATTGTATTGCGTCATGTGGACCCGAAACAGTTAGATTTGCCAAATTCGACGGATCGATTGCAGGAACAGTTTCGCTTTGATCAGCGCCTCAACAGGCTAGATCCTAAAGATATTGAACTGTGTCGCATTCGGGTTTCACTAGGGCAGGAGAGCTTAGCGATGCCTAGCCAGCAATTAACTCCCAGTCTAGGAGAGCTAGATTTAACCCACCGTCGATTTGCTCAGCTGCGATCGCAACGTTCTCTCAGCCTAGGGCTATTGTCTAAGAACAGAACGTACCAACGTGCTTTAATGTCATTGTTCCAGGGGATGCAGGTGCTCTACCCGGGTTTACATAGTCAGTTGTATCCCCTAACAAAGTTTGAACCATCCGTAGATGTCATCTGTTTAGACGGCAAACGCTTGATGGCATGGCAACAGTCTAATGCCCCTAGTGGGGATAGCCTATTACAGAGCTTAAGTAACTATCTTGGTAGTTTGATAATTGTTGCCGACAGGTGTGATCAGGAACTCCTTGATAGCTTAAAACAACTACGACGCCGTTCAGAGCCTCAGCCAGTGAGGGCACCACATCCAATCACTCAATATCCTTTTTTATTTGGTAAGCTGCCAAAATTTTCTGAGGCCAACAATCTATGGATTGATGATCGTATCCTCATTGTGCCAGCAGAGCTATTTGACTACTGGGAGGGTAAAGAACAATCTCGTGAACAAATTAGGGCTTGGCATGAGTTAGGTATTAACCTCTTGTATTACGTTTGGTACGACAGCCATATTCAAAAGCTTTTACGATAACCAGCATGATTGTGACAACTCCCATCAAAGTTGAATTATCTACCCATCACATCATATTTAATCCTGATAATGAGGGGATAGCTCGCGCTAATCAAACTCCTGATCTAGCCGTTACCGTCACAAATCTCAGTCAGGTGTTTGCTAGTTTCCAAGTCGCCCTGCATGTGGAGGGTCAAATTCCCAATGACATTGGAGAATGGTACAAAATTGAGCCAAACATGGGCGCTAAAAAACCCCCAGGCGACCGCACAACGTTTTATATTACTCTGACGGATACACCGATTTCGGCCTACGGTACAACTATTCCAGCCCAGCTTACGGTATTTTCGGCAGAGCTTGCCGATGCGAGTATCCATCAACCGCTCTATATTCAGATTCTGCGTCCTTCAAAAACCCTTCGAGTTTATTTACCTCTACAAGATTTGCAGGTAACTCCAGGTAGCCGATTGCGTATTCCTGTTCTGGTCTATAACCTTAACCCCACACCACAAAATATAACGGTACGGCTGCAGGGGTTAGAACTAGATTGGTTGCCTGAAGCATTTGAGAAAACAATTTGGGTAGAAGCTGGTGATTCAGCGGAAACTGAATTTTGGTGTGCGCCCACACCGGTACCTAGCAATTTACAACAGGTACGTCCGTTTACCATTGAAGCCACTGATAATAAGGGCAATGACGCTAGTGTTGGTAGTAGGTTAGAAATTTTGCCTTTTGGTCACACAGAAGTAATAGCCGTTGATGCTGAACAGACCGCGCCGAAGAACTTCTCTGGCTGGTCAATGCAAAGACAACAGACCATCGATTATCGCTTTGAGATCCAAAATCGCAGCAATGTCTCTCAAAGTATTCTTTTACAACCCCGCCACCTAAAAGGAAGCGAGCAGTTAGAACCAACCTCTATAGAGGTGTTACCTGATCAACAAATAGCCCACGATCTGCGAATAGAAGCATGCCGTCCGTTCGTGGGCTGGACACAAACGCGACAACTGGAAGTTTGGCCCCAGCTCACCTACGCTGACTCAACTGAATCCATTGCCAATGTTAATGTGCAACCTGCCTGTCTGCCATTGACTCTGAAATTACGTCCCGTTTTGCCTTGGTGGTTACAGCTACTGTTGCCGCTTCTAGGCTGTTTAGGGTTAGGTTGGCTCTGGTTACTGTCACCACGCCCATGGCACCAGGGGCCTGTTAATAGTGTGGCGTTAATGTCTAACGGCGATACCGTAGCCAGTGGTTCTCGTGATCAGACCCTACGCCGCTGGCAGGTATCCCATACTCCTTGGCTACCTAATGTACGTCGCCTCAAGTTTCGCCAAAAGATTGAGACCCAGGAAAATTCATTTCAGTCAGCTATTCGGGTAATTAAGCCTTTACCCGCAGAGAATAAACAAATAGCAGTGGGTTTAGAAAATGGTGGGATTCAGCTGTGGAAGATGGATCCACCTGAGTATGTGCCTTCATTTTTAGATGGTGTCACATCGGGTAACAAAGTCTTTGACCTAGCGTTTACCCAAAACTCTCGATACCTATTTAGTGGCCATGGTAGTGGTCAAGTTTATCAGTGGGATATGACCCTGGGTAAAGCCAAGGGAACACCATTATTTTTGGGAACAACAGTCTCGTCATTGGATGTGATAGAGAATGGTTCTAGAGAGAGTTTAGTTGCGATCTCTACCCAATTTAACCGATTAGTGCTTTGGGACTGGTCGCGGAATCGAGCCTACGACATTCGTTATACCTGGCCTGAAGAACAGCAAATGGCACCAACGATTTCTCCTGTCATCAGCAGTAATAGCTATCTTACCCAGGTAGCTGTAGCCGATGAAGGTAATCATATGGTTACAGCCGACAGTGTTGGAGTTATCACACTTTGGGATGTTGAATCTTTGGTTCAATGCGCTAGAAAATCCACCCAACGTTCTCCACTCGCTGATGCAGCTGAAAAAAGTGGCCATGACCTATACTTGGCTGATTGTCCTCAGGCCAAGCTACATCAGTGGCCTCAAAATTTTACAGGTCATGCTGTACGAGATGTAGCAATCACAGCTAATGGGTGCTATATTGCCAGCACTGGCGACAGCGGGCATATCGATCTCTGGCGGTTTAATAACAAAAATCAGCTTCAGCAATTTACTATAGACCGTATTCCAAAATACTCTCTCAATACTGTTGATATCCATCTCACAACTAATGACGGTGAACGTCCAAATCGTAATGATATTCTCCTAATTGCTGCGGATACGGCTGATCATCGTGTTCAACTGTATCGAAAAGCGCTATCGGCCAATTCTTGTCAATAGACGATGCTGCCCCTTACGCTTTCATATTAGTCATGGTATCGACATTACAACATCTATTTTTAGATATTCAAGGAGATAATCAAGGTACTAAACCTGGTGGTGACCCGATTCACCGCATTGTCACATTGCATAACCGGGGAGAACGAGCGGCCTATTTAGAATTATGGGTAGAGGCTGCAGAACAGCAATCAGCAGGAATTGTACAGTGGGTTAGCTTTGACAAAACTGAATCAGAGCTTACTCTACAACCTGATGAGAGTTTAGATGTTACTCTGACTATCACTGTCCCCCTACAAACAGAGGCGGGATTTTATGGATACGATCTTCGTATGCGTTCTTCCCAGTACCCAGGGGAAGAGGTACGACGGAACCAACAGCTACATGTGTTACCCTCGGATCAAGAAGCACGGTTGCGTAGTGAACCGCGCTTAACAGTAACTCCTGTTACTGACTCAGAACACCCCCACAAACTTAAGGCTGGAGCCGCCTTAGATCTGACCCTGACGATAGATAACCCATCTCGTCGTACCGATCGATTCTTTTTACACTGTGACAGTTTACCTTCGGATTGGTTTACGATTCAGTATCCTGAGAGCGCGGCGGCTGTACCAGGTGTGGTGACCTTTACTGATGGTTTACTCTTAAATCCACGGGAAAGTGGGGAAGTTAAGGCTACTATTCATCCTCCTCGATATTCAGTCGCAGGGAGCTACTATCCTACATTGCGACTTTCTTCCAAGGCTCGCCCTGAGATTACGCTGCTGAAAGTTATTTACTTTACTCTGGATGCTGATGAACATCTAGTGCTAGAACTAACGCCTAATACCCTAACAATTCCCTTGAAAAATCGATATTTTGATGTTTTAGTCCATAACCAAGGTAATATTCTTAGACAGCTTGTTTTTGAGGGATGGGATAGTGAACAGCTTTTAAGGTATCAGCTATCTCCTGCTAAAGTCACGCTAACACCAGGAGAAGAGACCTATTTACAGCTGGTGGTTCAGCCTCGACACTGGTGGCAGAAGATATGGCGGTTGAGATCGCGTACTGTTGAGTTTGATCTGCTAGCAGAAAATTTAATTAGTGACACTGAGTATATTCCCGCTTTACCTCAACCTACAGTCGGCACCGTTAACCTTAAAGCCCGACGACGCTGGCTATTTTTCTTGGTACTCATATCCACAGCTACAACAGCTTTTGTGGGGCTCTTGGCACTAGCCTGGCATATATTTATTTGGCGACCAAGTCTAGTTCCCAAAATTACTAAATTCAATACTACAAAAGAATCCTACCAAGAGGGCAAAGCAGACCCCATTGCCTTTAGCTGGGAGATTACCAATCCCACAAAAATTAGACAATTAATCTTGACACAGAATGATACAACTGTCCTAGAACTATCTCGTATTTTTGTTGACATCAACGAAAACTTTCTGTCTGAACAATTTAATGAGCGCAGCATTGATACATTTTTATATCCCCCTTTGACACAAAGTGGAAGCTGTAGTTTAGAAACAAGAATTGATAATCCCTCTCCCATAGAGATTTTGCTCAGGATATATCGTCGGGCTATACAATTACCCGCTAGTCCACAATATCTAAAATGTAGAACAATTGTTCCTGCTAATTTTTTAACTGAAGAATTAAGTCCTTCAAAAAGCAGTATTGTCTCACTACAGCAGCCGACAGAAGGTATCTATGAATTTAAGCTGCAAGTTTTTACAGGTAAAGAGCATACCAGTGAGACTAAAGATACTAGTAGTGAACATAGTCAGAAAGGCACATTTGCATCAATTCGACGTATTTTAGGATTAGGAGATGCTAACAAACAAAAGCTAGCCGATAAATCTATTTTAGAAAACGTTGTCGTAGCTGCTGCAGAACCTCCAGAGATTTTAGAGTTAAAAGCAACTCAATTAGAATATCGTACAGTGAGCCTGTTTACTGTCTTAGCAGACACCTCTAAACCTGCTTTAGGCTCCTTCTCTTCAGAAATAATCGCTGCCCAGAATTTAGATATTGCGATCTCTGAAGAGAGCAACCCTGATAATTCAAATCTTAGAGAAGACTTTGGAAAACAGAACATAGATACTGTAAATATAGATCCTCAACTAGTTCCTGTAAAATTAAATTGGCAAATCAGCAATCCTTTTGATATTAGAGAATTACGATTAACCAGTCTTTCTCCAGAAGGCACTGAAAATACTGAAGCAGTCATATATCCATTTCTTTATGATTCGGAGAATGTCTCGGCTCTACCCGAATTATTGGCTTTAAACGAGTATTGTACATTTTCTCCCACAACAGTGGCAGGAGAAATCGGCCAGGTTCTCCAATGTAACAATGTGCCTACACAGGCTAATCAGGTTGGAGACTATGTGTTTTATTTAACAGTAATAACAATGGATGGAAAGGAAGAATCACCCATTGTAGAAACAACGCCAACGGTTAGTGTAAAACCTCCGGCTCCTTTTATTTCTAACTTTGCAGTCAATGGCAGGAGTGTAAAGCAAAAACCTCGTCATGTTTATGTGCTCAATCCAGCACGAGGAGAAGTGAATGTTGAGTTGAGCTGGGATGTAAAATATGCTGAGCAAGTGGAGCTGTTGCCCGCACCAGGTGAGGTAGTCACCAGGGTAGATGGTATGAGCTATACATTAAGTGCTGCCCCTGGTGTGGAGACTATCACTTTACGAGGGGTAAACGAGTTAGATGAAGAGATTACCCAGTCGGTCATGATTGAAAAAGTAGCCTTTGACCAAGGGGCACAACCTATCCCACTACAATCATCTCGACGTTCTTCCCAAGCTGAAGGGGTATCTCCGCCTTCAGGACTACCGCCTTTGCCGCCACCACCCACCACTGTTTTACCAGTGCCAGAAATTGCTCCTATTCGGACACCACCTCAAGCCCATTAGGGATTAGCGCATAAAATATTCGTAGAGGAGAAATAAGGAGAGCAGGGGCAGATCGTAATTTTTCTGTCCAGTTGTTAGAGGATGTATGAAAAGTAGTTGTTGGTATCGAATTATGCCAATTGTCTGACCATGAGGCGAATTATGGCGATATAGATTATGAGAGTGTATTGACTTCTGTAGTTTGCACTCAGAATGTATACTCTCAGCTTTTTTTGCCCAATCTAATGCATCGAACTCACGTTGATATAACATCTCGTCAATCAGCTCTCGATAGCTCCAATCTAGGGATCGAGTCCGCTTTTTCTTTGAGAGAACATCTGGTAATAGCAGTTCTAGGACTTCCCATTCTTCGTTAGTTAGGCTGCTGGAATAGGGCATAATGGCTGGTCTTGAATGGATATAGCGCTTCTCCCTGCATTATAAAGATGTCAAATCGGCTCTATAAGTTTGTATAGGATCTATAGACTATTGCCAATTAGGATAAAAGGTGCCCAAAAATATGGGTGCGATAGGAGTGCATCGCCTTGAATGTCAGTTTGTCTTTGACCAATAATGCGAGTATCTCCATCACCTGACTGATTGCTCTCTAGTAGGCTAAGCTGTGCCTGTCGCAGGGCCTCAGCTTTAGAAAGTTCTCCAGTTGCTAGAAATTCGTAAAAACGCTGCATTAACACACTAGTGCTACCGTCATTAACTGCCCATAGTGATGCAATAACAGACTCCGCACGATCCTGCTGAAGAAAATATGAGCTAATTCCAGCAATCTCACTACCATCTCCAGTTGCACCTCCTAAAGCCGTTTGACAGGCAGACAGCACAACCAAATGTAGGTTGCTCAAACGAGAGCCCATAGCTTTAATATCAGGAATCTGCAAACGCTCGCCATTACCCAGCACGATATACGAATCGTCTGGTTGTCCAGGAACAAACGCTGCATGCGTAGCAATGTGTAAAACTCGATGATCGTAGACGTCTTCTTTTAGTTGTTGAAGTGTAAAAGCATCGTCCAGATAAATCTTACCTGGATAGATGCCACGCTGGTCAGCTGCATCGCTACGAATAATAGCATCAAGTTCTTGTTCAACCGCAGGTAAAGGGTTAAAGCCAGAGACCGGTTGAGTTAATCCCAACCCCAAAATTTGAGATTGCTCAGGGCTATCCAAACGGTCTGTTGTATCTGTTAATCCAGGTGCTAATACTGTAGAGATAGTATATCGCTCAAGTAAGTAACGCTCACCGTCGTAGAGTGATGCCATCGGGATGTACCGGGTTACCCGATCATTAACAAAAATAAGAGACTTAATATTGTTCTTCTGAAGTTCCTCTTCTAGAGGGGCTACAAGCCAGTTATAAAGCTTTTGGCTTTGGGTATTAAGAGTATCTAAATCACCTCGAGAGTTGAGTTGTTCGCCAAATGCTTGAACAGTACTCGCAAGCTCACCTTGACTAGCATCAACTTCAACACCTCCAACAACACTTCCGACCGTAGCCCACAGAAGCCATAACCTATCCTCAGTTACCAGCGGGTAAATAAGAATTGAGTCGGGGTTAGCTTCAAGTATTGCTTGTGATTTAGAACTGAGGTTATCAGGATCTTGAAAAATCTCATCATCCCGACGATTTTCGCGTACGATTTTCTCAAGCCCCTCTATTTGGGTATTATATTGCTTATTGAGCTTGTCTTGCTGATCGAATAGCTCATTTCGCTGAGCACAGTTGGTTTGCAGGCACTCGTAGATTTCTCGCCCAAGGGCGATTAGACTATCGTAAGTTTCTACAATGGGTTTTTCTAAATCGGTATATTGAAGCCCATCTGTAGTCCAGGTGGCCCGAGTGTTGCCAACAAATTCGTTTAATTCTTCAACTTTCAATAAATCTAATACCTGCTGTGCTTCAGGAATACGACCTTGGGAGAGCAACAAATCTGCCAATTCTCGATAAACGTCTGAAACTCTTGTGCCATCCGCATCTACCTTTTGCAGAAAAAATGATTGAAATCCAGAATCCAGTTCAGATGTAATATTTTCTCTGCGAACTTCGGTGCTTTTAACGGCATTCTTATAGTGACTGATAGCGGTATTGGTTAAACCTAACTCACTGTAGGTACGAGCTAGTCCCACTTTTATAGTAGAACTGGCAACTATGGCATTTGCTTCTTGATAATACTTTAAAGCAGTATTAAAGTTGCCTCTTCTCCTTTCCATGTCGCCAATCAAAAAAAGACTAACCCCCTCTGCTGTTTGAGGATCAATAATAGAAAATTGTCCTACTGATGTCTGAGAACTGATACTTTGAGATAAGTCTATTGCGGCCTTGGTAACTCTCAAGCCTGCGTCATAGTCTCCTAAGCTGTTATACCCAAGAGCCAGTAAAAGCTTGATAAGAATATCTAGTGTCTGAAGATCAGCATTAAAAATTGAATTTCCCTCAGAAGATTTCTCAAGAAAAGCTAGATCAGTCATGCTCAACAGAGCAACCATCTGTTGATAGTCGTTTTGCGTAAATAAATACATTGCTGACATGAGCGAATTGAACAAGTTTGAAAACTCAGCCAAATACTCTATGAGTTCTCCGTTTACCCCCGCCTCACTTAAATTGACTTCAACAAATGATTCTAGACCTGCAATCATTTCCTGTGATGTTTCTGAAGCCCTCTGATAATCTCCCAGATCAAAATATATAAAAGTCAGTGATAGCCTGGCTTGAAAAACAGTTACTATTGAACCAAGTGAATCGCTCTTTTGGGCTACTTGAATGCTTTCTTCTGCAGCTTCAATAGCTTCTCGGTAACGGTTTTGTTTTCGTAATGAATTCGCTAAAATCCTTAGCGAATTCGCTTCAGCTTCTAAATCATCTGCCTGTTGTGCTAAAGCAGCAGATTTTTCCGAGAACTCGATTGCTTTTTGAAACTCACCTTGATTCAGATAGACTTCTGCTGTCAACAAATTAGCAGAAATTTCAGCCTCTAGGTCTTTAGCTTGTCGTGCCAGGGCAGCAGATCTCTCAGAGAACTCGATTGCTTTTTGAAGCTCACCTTGCTCTGAATAGGTCTGTGCTAGAAAAAAATTGGCCAAAGCCTCAAGATCCTCATTCTGATTCTCTAATGCAATTGCTAATAATGCATTGGCGGCTTCAATAGATGCGTCGTAATTGCTTAACGTTCTGTGAAATAGACTGAGAACTGACAAAAAACCAACTTCATTGGGAAGATCAGAAAGTCTCCTTGAAGCGTCAAGGAGACTTTCTGATAAAGTAACCAGCTCCCTATAATCACGGCGAGTGTCATAGAAATCAAACAGTGGCTCATAGGAATTCAATATGAATTGATCATCCTCTACTTTTGAGAGAAGTTCTGTGGCAAGTGCAGCAAAATTGACAGCTTTATCTACATTGCCTAGGCGGTTCTGGGCACCTACAATCCCAAGGCTAAGATTAAAAGATGCCTTTGCGTCTGTGGTATTTAGTGCAATTCCTAAAAGCTGTTCTGATACTTGGATGTAGTCTTCTAAGGCATCTTGTTCGAAGTAAACCTTTCTCAAATTTTTTAAGGCAACAATTACTATTTGCCCATTTGAGTCATTTTTAGCAACTTCCAGAGCTTTTTGGTAGAAGTCAATCGCTAACGTTTGATCATCTGTAGCGTTATAGACATTCCCAATATTATTTAGAGCTCTCGCTTCAAGATCTTTGTCTTGAAGCATTTTTGCAACGTCGAGTGCCTGTTGTTGATAATTTAGAGAAGCTTCATAGTTTTCTTGAAAGAAGTATACATTACCTAACTGTTTGTAGGTTTGCCCCACTGCGGACTGATCACCTAATTCTTGATAACGATTTAGCGCTAGCTCTAAGCTTTGCTGGGCTTCTAAAACTTGCTCCAAATTAAGCTGTTGTGTGCCTTGTAAAAAAAGCTGATCAGCTTGAAGCTTTAAGGTGTTTTCAGTTTCAGGCTGTTCTAAGATCTCATAGACTTCTAACAGTTGGTCAATAATTTGTGCTTCTAAATCAGGATTATTGGCTGCACGTACGAGCTCAAGACGACGCTCGAACAATGGAATAAATTCTTCAAACCTATCTTGTTCGTAATAGCGCCTGCCCAGATTCCCGAGAGTAATAATTTCAAGCTGTGGGTTCGGGCTTTCTGCCAAGATTGCTAGAGTGGCTTCGTAGTATTGGAGCGCTAATGCTAGTTCGTCTTGCTCAAAATAAATATTGCCAACATTATTAGAAATACTCGCTTCTAAGTTCTGATCTTGAATCTCTTGAGCAATCTCTAGTGCTTGTTGTTGATAATTTAGTGATTTTGCATAATCTTCAAGTTTGAAGTAGAGGTTACCAAGGCTGAAGTACACATTTCCTTGAGCATTGCGGTCGCCTAAGCTTTGATAAAGCGTTAGGGCTTTTTCTAAACTTTCCTCAGCTTGTAAAAATTGTTGTGAATTAGCTTGCCGATTACCTTGGTTGTAAAGGTCATCAGCTTCTTGCTTAAGTGTTTGGTCAGTTGCTTCCGTTTGGGCTATCTGCAGCTCACTAGTTTGTGCATAAGTAGCAGTAACTGTATTGACTGTAACGAGAACGGAACTCAAGGCTAAAAATATATTCAGCCTGGAAAAAAAATTCATAATCTTTACAAAAAAATCAAGATTGATTGAACACAGCTACTTTTAGAGAGCTAGCTTACACCCTTCTAGAAGAAAAAATACGTTGTAGTCTGATATCAGACGGTTAGCTAAGCTTAACGATTATAGCTATTTACCTTCAAGGATTTAATGGAGCACTGGCGCTTTGCTTCTATTCGCCCTAGTTGTTGCCTTCACACTATTTTTTGTGTAGAAAGTGTTTTGAGCATTAATTCGTCAGCAGTAGATGAATTAAGTGATGTTAGAGATATGAGACTTATGCACTATTAGTCTTACGATCAGGGTAAATAATATAGATATCAGGGCAGTCTTCTCAAAGAAAAGTCTTTAAAGAGCTAAAGCGGGCTGATGCAGTTACACACCAACCCGCTTTAGGTTGCTTATTTCCTTTCTTCACAGTGATTGATTTTTTGTACGAGTACTCAAACCAATCACCTTGAAGTAGCTTAAGTGTTTAAGCAAAGAACTCGATGAAGGAGCTTTCTGCTAAAGGAGCAGTAACGCCTTCAAGTACGGCAAGAGTTTCAATACCAGTGTTCAACAGCAGGTCACTGCCTTGAACAGTCTGAGTGATGGCGCCAAAGTTCAAGCCACCAACTAGGCCAATGCTGTCGATACCCACTTCGAAGTCAGTCACAGTATCAGTACCTTCATCTGCAGCAAAGGCAAAGATATCAGAACCTTCACCACCGGAGAAGTTATCACCAGTTAGGGTATCGTTGCCTAGACCGCCCTGTAGCAGGTCATCGCCATCGTCACCCCAAATCTGGTCATCGCCTTCATCACCGAATAGTAAGTCGTTGCCGCCCTTACCACCGATGCGGTCATTGCCTGCACCACCAAAGATGGCATCGTCACCACCAGAGCGCCCCTGAGGATCTCTGCTGTTGAGGTCACCGCGAAGGACATCATCGCCGTTGCCACCGCTGATGATTTGGTCGCCTAGACCGCCAGCTAGCGTATCATCGCCACCAGTACCAGGAACGTCAGCATCGGGAATTACACCGTCATCAACATTGTCGATAACAGTATCTTCCCGGAAAGCTAGGTTCTGAATGCGAGTATCCTCTTCAGGGGATACATCAGCAGTATCAAAAGCAGTCTCGTCAGTGCTAAAGTTATCTGCCAAGTACTCTGCTAAAGCATCTTGCTCAGAACCATCGGGGGCAAATGTAGCCATACCAGTGCGCGCTGCATCATCTTCTTGTGCCAGCTGAACGACATCGCGCTCAGGGAAGGGGTAGCCGTCACCACCACCAGCTAGGAAGCTGAGGGTTACCATCCGGAAGGTGCGGCTGGGGTCACCGACAAGCTCACCATTTTCGACGATGACATCAGCGTCATTGCCGTCTGCATCAAGAACCACTAGGGACTGTACCCGATCCTCAGGAGTAGCAGCAGGATCAAAGCTAAACTCAAGACCGCTCACCTGGGGGAAACGACCGGGAGTTTCACCTTCTGCAGTAGCTGCAACTCCGTGCTCGATAACGGCTAGCAGTTCTTCGGCGGTAATGGTCAACAGAGTTAGACCATTGTTAAACCGTAGGGTATTGGCAATATCGGTTTCAGAAATGCCGCCCTCGGGCTTAACGTTAGGAATCGCTTCGTTGGGTAGCAGCTCAGGCTCACCAGTACCACCGGCAGGAATCACAACACGACCGATGTCATCACGGATGCCGCCGCCGTTCTTAAGGGAGATAACAACGCTAGGGTCAGATTCTTGAGCGATCGCAAGGTTAGCATCAGCAGTCAAGTTACCCAGGTTGGTTTCCTCGGTCCGCACGCTGCTGCGCACACCGTTCAGGTATACATCACTGATACCAAAGACATTGCTTTCCTTCTCAACAATGACGTCTTCTAGAGCATCTACGATGGCCTGAACTTCAGGATCTACCAGATTCTCTGCACCCAAAGCTGCAACACCTTCATCGTCAGTGGCATAGGCACCGCTAACATCGGCGTCGTAGCTCTCAGGAATGATGACACCGTTCTCATCAAAGTCAACCACTAGGCGACCTACATACCTGTAGTTACCGTCGGTGTTAACAATCGCAACAGGGTTGCCGTCAGCATCGGTGGAAAAGATGGGGTAAGTGCCCTGCGCTTCATCACCATCGCGCAAACGATCATTCTCGTCCGCTAGGGTGGAGTTGGAACCACCAGCAACAATAATGTCTACACCGCTTAGGCGGGTGGCTAGCTCTTGCTCAATGCTAATTTGTTGCATGTGGGAGAGCAGAATAACCTTGTTCAAGCCAGGGTTAAGGGCTAGCATCTCATCCACGTCCTGCTGGATTTCCGCAGCTAGGGCATCTAGCTGTTCTGCGGTAGGAGTACCGTCAAAGTCTTCGGGTAGAACAGTAACACCATCAGGGCTCGCAATGATTGGCAGAGTGGGTGTAGTTGCACCAACAACGCCAATCTTCTCACCGCCAACAGTAATAACAGTAGTTGCTGCTAGGCTGTTGGACTGAGGTGCTTGGTCATCGGGTACTACCAAGTCAGCAAGATTTTCATCGGTGCTGAAGTCTAGGTTGGCACTTAGGTAGGGGAACTGAGTACCTTCAAAGGACTCATCCACATCAGGGGTGGTTGGGTCATCTTCTGCGCCACCAATCAAGTCGCTTAGTAAGCCTGTACCCAGGTCAAACTCATGGTTACCTAGGGCGATGGCTTCAAAGCCCAATTCATTTTGAATTAGGATATCAGCACGGCCCTGACCACCAAATATGTCTTCACTGGCACTAAAGAAGAGACCAGGCAGAATAGCGTCACCAGAAGATAGGGTAACTGTGTTGTCAAAGTCATCCCGCAGGGCGTTAAGTACTGCAGAGAAGTTGGGAGCATCATCCAGGGCAGGAATGCCTGCTTCCTGGTCAGCTGCGTGGAGCAGCTGTAGGGTAAATGTGGATGGTTCAGTCACAGTTTCTTCTAGAGTAAATTTTGCAACTAGGGGTTCATGGTCACTGGCCACAATGCTGTCGAACAGAGCACCGTTGTCATCGCGAGGGAAATCGTTGTTGACATGAACAATGTCAAACTCAGCTCCCTCTAACAACGAATCAGTTACAAACATGTGGTCCAGCACTTGGCTGTTGCCATCGAAGATGAAGGTATACGCATCATCTTCGGCAACGGCCTGGTCTACCAGGTTGGTGAGAACTTGTTCATCACCAGTGCCGGGAAGAATTTCTGCTAGGTCATTGGTGAACTCAAAGGTATTAAGGTCACCTAGTACAATCACCTTGGCATCAGGGTTGGTGTCGACAATGCTATCCACAAAGTCGTTAAGGGCCTGAGCCTGGGCTTCTCGCTCTTCTTCACCTGCTTGGACGAAAGGCTGGGGTCCGCCAAATACAGGGGAAGACCCAAAGCGAGAGGTGAGGTGGTTGTTGACAACAGTCACCAGGTTGCCGTTGAAGGTAAAGTTGGCCACTAGGGGAAGGCGAGTACCTTCAAATGCAGCATCCTGATCGATGGCAGCAAAAGAATCTAATTCGACGCGCTCTGGGTTGTACAGATAGGCGTTGCGGATGTTGCCACCGGGAACGCCGCCTTGGGTGTTGTTCTCAGGCGTAATGTCGAAGAACTCATAGGTGGGACCACCGGCTGCGGCAATGGCATCTACCAATGCTTGCAGCGTTTCAGTGCCGTCCACCGTACCGTCATCGGCAACACCGCTGTTGTCCTGAATCTCTTGCAGGGCAACAATGTCAGGGGCGTTCAGGTTGGTAACAATTTGCTCAGCCAGTAGGTCAAACTGAGCTTCGTCTGTACCGTCAGCTGCCAGGTTTAGCACGTTGTAGCTGGCTACAGTCAGATCGTTGTCACTGCCCGTAATGGTGGTGACTTCCTGCTCTAGACCGCTGGGAGTAATTTCAAACTCCTCGGTAACATTCACTTCGAAGTTACCAAAGCTATAGCCCACAACGCCGGTAACATCGCCTAGCTGATCGCCGACGGTCAGCGCAGGAATGTCAAAGCCCTCGGGCATGGTATTGGGGTTGAGCTGAATCTGTACTCGCTCGGGGTTTTGATCACCAGTGTTCTCAGCACCGGAGTTGAGGTTAATGCCACCGCGAGATGTGAGACCATCCTCGGGAGTAACCCCCGCACCCTGGTTAGGCAGAGTGAAGGCCTCAGCAGAGAACGCGCTAAATACGCGGGTGGGAGATACGGCTACGGCATCTTCCACAGTGACGCGCATCCCTTCTAGGGTTTCGTAGAAGTCGATGGCATCTTCACTGGGGTCAAAGTTACCGGCTTCTTCCTGGAGGTTTACTGGTAGCTCATCGGAGCTAATAACGGTCTCGCTGGGGGCCAGACGACCGCTCGCACCGATGACAACCGCTGCCGGTAACTCATTGCCAGAGGACAGAATCACCACATCAGGGTTTCTCATCTGGGTGGTGGATAGGTTGCCAGTGTCGGCACCGCCAGGGATAAACTCGCTGATTACACCAAACAGACGAACTTCATCGCCAACTTCGACGGTGGGGCTACCGCTGGTGGAGATAAACAAACCTTCGGAGGTCGCGTCATTACCATCGTCAGCGCCCTGGACGTAGTAGCCACGGAAATCTACCGCAGTCACAATGCCTTCAGTCTGTACCAGCTCACCTACTAGAGGAGAGATATGGCCCTCACCCTGAATCTCAGAGATAGTGGCAGCTTCCACATTGGCTTCATATACCGCCAGGGTGTTGGAAACTTCGTTAGCCACGGCTAATAGGGGCTGACCGTTGGGGCTATCCTCAGCTGAGATAAAGGTGAGACCCTCGGGGGCGACATCCTCATCACTGCGAGCGTACTGTACAAACTCAGGATTGGTGGGGTCGCTGAGATTAAAGGCCAGCACACCGCCACCGGCACGCTCTAGGCCAACAAAGGCAAAGGGTACACCGCCGATTTCACCTGTGGTAACTGCTTCAGGTTCTGCACCTTTGTTATCAGAACGGGTGTCGAAGTCCTCAGGGCTACCGTTGTTGGCGTTAAACAATTCAGGAGTCTGTTCGGCTGTAATTTCAGCAATCAGGCTGCCACTGTCATAAACTTGGTTGCCATTCTCGTCCCAGATGGAGAAGGAACGACCGCCGTAGGAGAACAGCTGGTCTAGGTCACCGTCACCGTCAATGTCGCCATCGATGGTGGAAATGGCCAAACGACCTAGGTTCTCATCTTCGGCTAGGGCGGGGTCGAGGCTCTCATCTAGGGCTAAACCATTGCGACCGAAGGAAGTCACATCGGCTAGATCCTTTAGACGAACAGCATCGCCGCGCTCGTCTTCATCGGCATCGCCGCGGTCGTCACCTTCATTGGCGGTGATGTAATAGGTTTGACCATTGGCTTCGAAGGAAGCAATGGAGTCGGGCATAAACAAGCCAAATACGGGCTGATTTTGGATGTTGATGGCACCTTCACCATCAGCACCGTCGCGATCGCTAGCATCCAACCCGTTGCTAGCACCAGGGGCAGCTTCACCAGCAAAGTCAATCAGACCCAGCTGAACCGCTTCAGCACCAGGCTCTAAGCCAAAGTCGTTGTCGTTAAGGACGGCTAGACGACCATCGGGCAGCAGCGCCAAACCTTCGGGCTTATCGGATGGTAAATAACCGATGGAAGGCAGATTAGTGACCTTAACCTTGTTAACGACCTGAATACCGGCATCAGCTAAATCATCAGGCGTTTGCTGCTCTAGGGTTTCACCGCCAAAGTCCTGACCCAGAACGTTAGTGGCTCCCTTGATATCCACTTCAAAGACAAACTTCTGAGCCGTGGGGTCTAGGGCAGAATCTCGCTCCATGACAAAGAATTTGCCATCGCCTGCATACACCGCATCGCCGATTTTGTCGACGTTGTTACCCACCTCAGGGTCCTGAATCAGGTAAACGTACTCAGCAACAGGCTCGCCAGTTTCAGGGTTGATACCAATCATGCGAATGACGCTGGAGGCATCGCCATCGGCACGAGTGGGGTTGCTCATGGGCGTCTGGATAAAGGCGTAGAGAATGCCTTCGTCAGTATCCAGGGCCATACCCTCAAAACCACGGTTGCGACGGCGGTTGAGATACTCCTCAGGCAGTGTTTCAGTACCGAATGTGCCTTCTGCAAAGGTGGTACCAGGGTTGGCTTCGTTAGCCTGGTCTACCGTGCCCTCAGGAACAAAGCGGTCAATTAGGGTGCCGTCTTCGTTGAAGTGGTAGATAGCGGGACGATACTCATCCACCATCCAGAAGGTGCCGTCTCCAGCGCGGACGATGCCCTCTAGGTCAGCACCAAAGGGGTCAAAGTCAGACCCAAATTCAGAGGCATCCAACTGGGTTAAGTCATCCAGGTCAACGGGGTTCTGTTCCGCATCCACAGCGGTACGGTCCACGTTGGGAATGTTGGGCAGGCCGGTGATTGGCGTACCATCGGCCTGGGTGAGAAACAACTCGTCAGTGATGGAAACTTCGCCAGTTTCTTCATTGAGTTCTAAGGAGACTACACGGGACTGGTAGTCGGGTAGCAAGAAGGCACGGGATTCAGTACTGCCGTTGCCATCTAGGTCCAGAGGGTCACCGTTGGGACCCCGGTCGGGAACTGCCAAGAACTTGAGGTTGCCATTTTCTGCAACGCCGTCATACCAAAGACCAGAAAAACCACCCAGCTCGATGGTCTCGCCAGTGGCAGTGGTTAGGGCATCGCCACCGTTGGTGATATCACCACGGTCGGTAATATCAAAGTTGGTTAGGTTGGGCAGACCCTGACTAAAGTCCTTAACACCCAGGGGAACAATCCCTTCAACTTCGTTGGTTGCTAGGTTGATAACCGCCAGGGCGTTGTTCTCTTGCAGAGTAACGAAAGCCTGGGAGCCATCGGGAGAAACCGCTACATATTCAGGCTCAAGGTCTTGGGCGGCACCAGCATCGGGAAAGATGCGCACACCGTCAGCTCGGAGGTCAGCTTCACGACCATCAAAGGCTTCAAACCCAACGGTGACGACGCTGTCTTGGGAAATTCCAGCGATACCACCAGATACATCGATGATGCTGACGGAACCGTTGGGATCTACACCGTCATCGGGCTCCCCTTCGTTAGCTGTAATTAACTTAGTGCCGTCGGGGCTAAAAACAATGTTGTCGGGTAGGGCACCCACCTGCACTACGGTAAATGCGCTGGGGTCACCTGCAGTTACAGCGGCGATGTCAGCCACAGCTACAAAACCAGGGTCGGTTTGAGGATCTGCACCAATTGCGATCGCAACCAGTCCATCGGCCACAGCCACACTATTTACCCCATCAATGTTGGGGATAACGTCAGCGACATCCAGTGCCCCTAAGGAAGTAGGGTTGCTGGGGTCAGCCAGACTAAACAGCTGTACCTCAGTACCACCGCTGACTACAAATAATGACTGACTCGCTGGATCAAACGCCGTAATCTCGGCACCTAGCTCACTGGTGGCACCACCAATTCTCTCTAAAAAATCTGCCATGGTCTCTCCACAAATAACAAGCGATTTATAAAACAGCCCCCATAGCCCGCGGGGAGAAAATGGGCTGCAAGATTTCTCCCCGTGTGGGATTAGCCGTTGCTGATCTGGGGCAGGGTCTGCAGGAGAGTTTGGCTAAATTGCCAACACTGTACAGAGTTTCCTGTACCTAGAATCAGCACGACCTTATAGTTGAACAAAGGACTCATCGTTCAGAGCAGTAACTCCCTGAACCAACGCCAAAGTCTCACTCGCAATACTTAATAACAAGTCGCTATCCTGAACAGTTTGAGTTAACTGTCCAAGACTCAATCCTTCGGCTAGACCAATCAGATCCATGCCAGTTTGAAAATCAACGATGGTGTCTGTGCCTTCGCCAACTGCCAGCACAAACGTATCGATGCCGCTGCCACCTCCGTCAGATTTAATGGGTTGAATCATGGTGGCGATTAACCGAGCCTGGGCATCATCTGAAGAAGATAAACTAACCAACAATTCTTCGAAATTGACGAGGTTGAGAAATGCGTTAAACGTAGCGGCTTGAACAGACGTTGGCATGACAAAATAACAGCCTGGTGCTAAACAGCAGGCAGAGCGGAAAAGACCTAGGTCGCGGCTTAGCTAGTAGCTCAATAGAGCTGTGTCCCCCCGAGTGAAATAAGCCTCAATGCCAAGGGAACACAGTTAAGAAGAGATTAACAAAACCATGAGGTTACCTTTCGCATGAGATTACTCGACACTCACCCGGAAGCTAAGATAATGGCCCTAGGTAAAGAGAATATTATGGGAACATTATCCCTTGGGTCCATCAGGATAAGAAATTAAACCTTATACAAACTTTTAAAAATCAGCGGAGATTTACAAAGAAATAATTTTTTTGCTTACTGGATGTGCCGCTGTGTGCATTACATCTCTTCTGTTGACCTGGCAGGCAACGTCCGCATTTGACACTTGTCTAGTTTGAATTATTTTGCAGATCCTGAAGTCTCTTTTGTTCCTTCGCTTGTAGCCACAAAATTTCTGAGTCGATGCGATCGCGACGGGCTTGCCACAGTCGATCTAAGGAGGTTAGTCCAGCCTCTTGGGCCAGGGTAGTTTCTTCATCAATCTGTTCGGCAATGTCAAACTGCTGTTGACGTAGCACCAGTTCTAAATCTGTGATCGGCACATCCGGCTGAGGAAAATTCCTATCTGCCTGTAAAACCTGTCTGGCCTGAACCGCCAGAATGTCGCAGTCAAGACGATATTTTTCGATGGTTAACACATCTCGATTGAAGGTTAGACCCGCTTCCTGGTCTATTTTGGCTTGTTCTTCAATAAATTTGGCAAAATCTGCCTGGAATTGTCTCCTTTCGACTTCTGCAACGGTAACCAATGCAGGCACAACGGGCGCTGCCATAGAACAGCTAGAAGGGGCGGAATAAATTCCGGGGGATGTACGACGGCTGAGCAGTTGGGTCTTGGTTGGTTGGGTAACCGGGAGATTAGGCTGCGCTGCCATAACGCTGCTGCCCACTGCGATCGCAATAATTGCAATCAGTAGCAACCTTGTTACCTTGGGAGCCAGTGACCATACTTGTTTAAGCTGTTTCATCTCAGAATGACTGTGAATGCGCCTGCTATGCGTCGTCTAATAGTTTTTATACCCAATCTGGTTTTTATAGGAAACGCAGACAAGGGAACTAACTATAGTTTCTGCGAAGTAGGGAGTCATCCCTAAAAAATGCTGATGATGACATTTTGCCTAATCAATTAAGGGGTTACCTGCATAATTTCCTTGAATAACGGGACTAATGCCTTTTCGCATGCAATCAAGATAAAGCGCTATCCTAAAACCAGCTGGTTAACTGTTGATGGCACTTTCTCCGATGACAACCACAACGAACCGAACCATGTCTCTGGAAGAGTATCTGAGTTTTGACGATGGTACAGATACTCGTTATGAATTGGTGGACGGAATTCTAGTCGATATGGGTGCTGAGAGCGATATCAATGTAGTTATCGGCAGCTTATTATTTTCGGTCTTTTTACAATTTGCCCCTTACTACTGTTTGCGACGGGGAACTGAAATGGCAGTATCTGGCAGTGCCGCCAACACTCGCTACCCTGACTTCATGGTGGTAACCGAGGCAGGTGCTAAGGCACTGGTGGGTAAGAAACGGTCTTTGATCACCTCTGAAATGCCTGCTCCTTTGCTAGTCGTAGAGGTGGTATCGAGCAGTGATACTAATCAGCAGTCGCGCGAGCGTGATTATGTTGATAAGCGCCAAGAATATGCGCAGCGCGGCATTCCAGAGTATTGGATTATTGATCCGGTAGAATCCGTTATTTTGGTGCTTACCCTGGTGGCTGGAAGGTATCAAGAGCAGAAATTCGTCGGCAGTGATGCTTTGGTTTCGCCCGGTTTTTCAGACCTTAAGCTTAAAGCATCTCAGGTGTTAGAAGCTGGGCTGTAGGTAGTAGCCAAAAGGTTTAGGCCATTGCAGATGCCCTGAAATGTCACAGGTGGTCTTGTCGCTTTAGCAGACAGCCTTCAGCTAGTGGTGGATTTTCAAGCTGGTGTGGGTTTGAGCCTCGTTACCAAGATCGGTGCTCAGCAAACCAGCGACGGATTAGCTCCACCTGAAAACGATACCCATCAGCTGTTTCTTCAATTAATTCTCGACCACAAGTAACGTTCAGGACTCGCTGGCTATCGTAGAACCGGTGGAGGATTCAGGGGGCACTTTGGCAATTTCGGGCGGACCCATGGAGCTGTCTAATTATGTCCTACTGAATAAGTTCTATTGTTATGCATTCAGAATGCTTTAATGCCCAAGCATCCATCGCCCCAACTCCTTACACTGAATAAACGCTTATCCCTCCACACCAATGCACGACAAAATCAAAGCCATAACTGAAAAAATTACCCCCCGCCTAATTGAAATTCGTCGTCACATCCATGCCCATCCAGAACTCAGCGGTCAGGAGTACCAAACCGCCGCCTATGTCGCTGGTGTGATGTCGTCCTGTGGATTTCACGTGCAGGAAATGGTGGGCAAAACGGGCGTGGTAGCTAACCTAAAGGGCACAGGAGATACGGCTGATATTCTGGCGGTGCGCACGGATATGGATGCCCTGCCCATTCTGGAACAGGTGGAGCTGCCCTTTACCTCTAAAAATCGAGGCATCATGCATGCCTGTGGCCACGATGTACACACGACCGTTGGTCTGGGCACAGCGATGGTGCTGGCTGAGCTCACTGAGCAGCAACAGATATTTCCAGGCACTACTCGCTTTTTATTCCAGCCCGCTGAGGAAACCGCCCAGGGGGCTAAGTGGATGATTAAAGATGATGTGCTAGCGGATGTAAAAGCGATTTTTGGAGTGCATGTGTTGCCCAACATTCAAGCGGGTAAGGTGGGGCTGCGTCGGGGGGCACTGACAGCTGCCTCCGATGATTTAGAAATTGTCATCCTTGGTGAATCGGGGCACGGTGCTCGCCCCCATCAAGCGGTGGATGCTATCTGGGTGGCATCCCAGGTGATGACAACTCTGCAGCAGTCCCTGAGTCGTCACATTAATCCACTACACCCGGCGGTGATCACCATTGGTAAAATTTCTGGAGGCAAGGCGGCTAATGTGGTTGCCGATCGGGTGGTGATGCAGGGCACGGTGCGATCGCTCCAGCCGGATGTGCATAAAATGCTACCCCAGTGGGTTGAGGATATTGTGGCTGGGGTCTGCGCCATCCATGGAGCCAAATATGAAATCAGCTATCAGCGATTGGTAACCTCCGTGGTCAATGCCGATAGCCTGGTGCAGATTGTGGCCGCCGCTGCCGAAACAGCCCTAGGGGAAAGCCGCATTGAATGGCTAGCCGAGCCCTCCACCGGGGCAGAAGACTTTGCCCTCTATACTGAAAAAGTGCCGGGTAACATGTTCCGCCTAGGCATTGGCTTTGAAGGACGCCATAACTACCCGCTGCACCATCCTAAGTTTGAAGTTAACGAAGAAGCTATTGCCACGGGGGTGCTGACCATGGCCACCAGTGTGTACGAATACTGGCAACAGGTAGCGCAATAACAACAAGCCATAGGGGTTAGCAAGCAAACCTGGGTAATTTAAAGACATGGGCAATACCGTAAATGTCCCGATAAATCGGAAAATGTCCCGATAAATCGGAGCATTTCCATATCAGGTGAGTCTTTGGACTAAACGCGATTACAAACATGTCCCTTGTTTTGACTCATCTAACAGCCCAGGGGTGGTCAGAAAAATGCTTGATTGAATATGCCTTTCCTGTTTAGATTTGACGTTCTTAAAGTTGTCAGTATTATCATCGGCATCAGCACGTTTTCTAGCCCCGCCCTCGCCCAGGTCGCTTCAGATAATACCCTGTCTACCCGGGTGAGAACCTCGGACAACCTTAACTTTACAATTCTTGGGGGCGAGCTTACTGGTAATAATCTCTTTCACAGCTTTAGTGAATTCTCTGTGCCCACCTACGGGTCTGCTACGTTTAACCATGCCACTGATATCAACACCATTTTTAGCCGTGTCACCGGCAATGCAGTCTCAACCATTAACGGTCAGCTCAGAACCACAGGGAGTGCTGATCTCTTTCTCCTGAATCCTAATGGTATTATTTTTGGGCCAAGTGCAACCTTATCCCTTAGCGGATCGTTTTTTGCAACAACGGCAGACCAAATCTTATTTGATAACAATCAAGTTTTTAGCGCTACCGGTAGCCTAGATGCCCCCTTATTGAGTATTTCGACTCCCATTGGTCTTCAGTTTGGCAGCATGCCCCAAAGTATTACGGTCCAGGGCAGTGGTCATAATCTTTTTATTTTGGATAATAGAGCGCCGTTTCCTTCTGTTCGCACGACCCGTGCCTTTAGTAGAGGCAGCAGATTTGCCCTAGGGTCCGATGACACCCTAGCGTTTGTGGGTGGCGACATTTTGTTTGATGGCGGTAAGGCGGCGGCAGGTCGCATTGAACTCGGCAGTGTGGCTCAATCAGGGGAGGTGTCTCTGATATCTACCCCAGATGGTTTAACCATAGACTATGGCAACATTGAAGAGTTTGGCACTCTTAGCGTTACTCAGAATGCCTTAGTGGAAGCATCAGGAGAAATGGAGAATAATCTTCACCTACAGGCGGGAGAAATTTCTATTACTGAAGGGGCGTTGATTACCAACAATATTGGCAACGGAAGTGTAAGGAATGCGGGTAATGCGGTGATTCGAGCAGCTGATTCGATTACCCTAGCGGGTTCAGATGCAGGCGTTTTACCTGGTGGCATTCTTATTAATGGGCAAGAGGGATCTCTAGGCAACCTGGGGGATCTCTCCATTGAAACCAATTCTCTCGTGATTAGTCATGGAGCTCGCCTAGAAAGTATCGCAGCGGGGGCTGGTGACGGGGGCACTGTGACAATTACGGCAAACTCTATAGAGGTTTCAGGGCTAACTGGATCTGGCAGCTCTAGCGGTGTCTTTGTGGATACGGTATCAGCGGCTGAGGGAAGTTCCTTGATGCTTAATACGGACTCATTACAGGTGAGTAATGGGGGACAGATCACGGCAGGCACCCTTGATGCAGGCAATGCGGGCAGTCTGGTGATTAATGCTAGCACTGTCGATTTAACAGGACGCTCTCAGGATTTTCCCAATGTGAATACCGGCCTATTTTCAGATACCCTTGCCTCAGGCAATGGGGGGCCGTTGTTTATCAACACTGAGCATCTGACGGTAACAGACGGCGCATCCATTCGAGTGGGTACAGAGGGTACGGGGAATGGCAGCAGTTTGTGGGTGCAGGCGTCAGACTCGATTGTCGTCGGTGGCCAGTCAGAGGCCAACCGTTTTTCGAGTACTCTTTCCAGTGAAACATTTAATTCCTTTGCTAATTTTTCAGCAGGTGGGGGGCATGGGGGGAATATCAGCCTAGAGACACCTCACTTGCAGGTAGGAGAACGAGGGATTATTTCTGCATCGACATTTGGGGCCGGAAATGCAGGCGACATTCTCATTGATGCTGCTGTGGTTGAGGTGAGTGATGGTATTTTGACCGATGAATTTAATCGCCCTAGTGGGATCACTAGTTTTGTGGCCCCAGAAACGCTGAAGGGGAGTGTCTCCGCGACAGGCCATGGCGGCGATATTACGATTAATGCCAATCAGTTGTCCCTGTTGGCAGGGGGACAAATCGATACATCTACATTTGCTGAAGGTAGTGCCGGTAATATTTATCTAACAGTGGATGAGCTAATGCTCTCCGGTACATCGTCGATACTCGCCGATGGTACCCAGTTACCGAGCCGAGTAATTTCAGCCTCAGAGACAGAGGCTGCTGCCGGAACCATAACGATTTTAGGAACTCACATTACCATTCAAAATAGTGCCGAAATAAATGTAAGTGGTCTGGGCCAGGGTGGAGCTGGAAATGTTGCCCTAACCGCTGAGACAATTCGGTTAGACCAGGGAGGACGGTTACTGGCAGAGGTCAATGGGGGCACCGAGGGCAACATTGTGGTCAATGCCCAGGAACTTTTGCTGCTCCGTCATGGTAGCTCCATTACCACCAATGCTACCGATGTATCGACCGGTGGCAACATTACCCTTGAAGCTCCGCTTATTGTCGGTGTCCCCCATGAAAACAGCGATATTATTGCCAATGCTGTACAGGGCAATGGTGGCAACATCAATATTCGAACTCAGGCGTTGTTAGGATTAGAATTTCGCGATCGCACCACTTCCCAAAGTGATATTACGGCTAGCTCAGAATCCGGGTTAGAGGGGACGGTTACCATTGTTCGTCCGCCCGTTAATATTGTTTATGAGCCGTTGGTGCTATCAGGTCACCTTCAGGATACTAGCCATGCCATTACGACTCAGTGCAATCCAGGGGACAATAATACTTTTGTTATCACCAGACAGGGGGGAGTTCCACCCACAACGGCTCTACTCGAAAGCCAGTCTTCCTGGATAGACTGGCGACAGCCAACAACAGAGTTCTTTAAATCATCGTCTAGGTCAGAGTTATTCTTGCCCAATACGGTGCAAGAAGCTACAGAAATAGAAATCTCTCCCGATGGTACCGTTCAACTACTCATGGAAATTCCCTATCAGTCACACGTCAGCGCCTGTGCTTCTGGCACCGCAGAGCGATAGCTCACGGCCTTACGTGTTCAGGGTAGCTTGGATTTTTTGGAGCGATCGCAAAGCATCTTGAACCAGCCGTTGTCGATTGTTTATCGGTAAATTGTTCTCATCAGAGAGCCGCAGTAATGTTGTTTCTATATCAAATAACCAATCTGTTATCTGTGCAGATTCACCTTGTCCCCTCACTGATTGATCATTCTGATGTGACAATGCGCCGTCACTAATCTGAGCCAGCGTCTGCTGCATACTTTCAATGATGCCGTACATCTCAATTGGGTCAAACACCCTCAGCAAACTTGTCTGGGTCACAATACCCAAACCGCTTCCCCAGTTCCAAGAGACCACTAACCGCCGTACGTGACGCGTCTGCATTTCCTGATGGGCTGTCCATAGAGAATCTGTGGGCTCGAGCAAAAATAGCGGACTACTCATCACATCTCGAGCCGTTAGTCTTTGTAAATTTAACTCCAGTGCTTGAAACTGCACAATATCTCGTTCAGTGACAATGCCAACAGGGACAAATGCCTGGAGCTCGCGACCGCTAGTGGGCTGACTATCAGCCTCTACAATCACAACACAGCTGACCCGGTGCTCAGCCATTTGCCGAGCTAGCTCTATCACCGAGACATCAGGCGCTGCATGGATCACATTGGTTGACATCACATCAGCCACCCGCCGCATTTTTAATAAGTTGGCAGGGCGTAACACCCGTCGAATGCTTTCTGGCGTCACGATGCCGATGGGGCAGTTGTCCTGATCCACAATTGGCAAATGGCGAATCCGGTAGCGCCGGAATAAAAATAAGACTGCAAAAATATCCTGGAATGCCGACTCCTGCAATGTTTTAACCGGCGATGTCATCACATCTCTAACTTGGAGGGATCCCAGGTCGACACCATTGGCCGTGAGTCGAACAATGTCCCGTTCAGTAAAGATGCCGATGATTCGCTGGCCCTGCACAACTAAAGCACAGCTAGCATGACGGCTGCGACTACCTCCTACCTTTAAGTCACAGTTACTTCGCACAGCTCCCATAGCTGCGATCGCTTGACTCAAATGCCAGCCCGCATCCACCCTTAGCACCTGTCGATCAATCGCATCCACCACCATAGGAGTAACGGTTTGAAATGCATCGCTGACTGCAGAGCCAGCGGTACGGGAAATGTCGCTTCGAGAATCGTCAGTATTTTCGATCGGCGCTATGGGCACAGGAGCTGGATTGTACGCATGATCAGAATTCATTAGGGATGTAACAAATAGGAGTGGATGAATCCCTAATCCATATAGACTTTAGTTAACATAAGGTATATATTAGGGATGTAACGTTAAATCTATTCAGACTCCCCCTGATTAAGCTTTTTAAGGGAATTAGGTTCCTGATTTTCTTTGTTAGATCCAGGGAGTGTTTTATTAGAAGGAGGAATCGTCACCCTCGGAGTTTTTCCATAGAGTCTATCCAAAACACGTTTGACTGATATCCGCTGCCATTCTCGACCTCGTTTGGTTTTATAACCTTGGGTATTCATCCAGTTGGCAATTTGCTGTAACGATTTGCCAGACTTATGGTGACGGCGAATCAGTTCAATAATTTGCTGCTCTTTTTCATCAGCAACCAAGTTGCCATTGACTGACTTCTCTCCAAACGCGGGAGAGCCGTAACCGGCATAGCCGCCCTGGGCAGCTTTACTACGTCTTCCTGACTCTAATCTTTTCCAGATAGGGTTTTTCTGAGGTTCGGTAGTCATAGGCAATGCACAGTTAATAGTTGGCATAGAGCCATATTGGCACAGGTGCACTGGCTCCAGCATATCGGGTTTGGGGTTAAAGGATTTCTAGTAGCCTACCAAACTTAACCGCCATCGTGGTCTGTTGTTTACACCAGAAAGATAATCTCAATTAACGCGATGGGTTAAAAGCACCATGCCAGAATTTATTCCCCTTTCTCATCAACAAGTTCGCTGTCCACACTGTGGTGCTGTTGCCGATCGTTACTTTTTAGACATCAATCAGTTTTCTACGCGAGTTGCCCAACGAGGATGATCCCTATGGGATGGTGACCGAAAGCGATGTTGTCTATAAGGTAGCGGCCTATGGTCACGATCCAAAGCAAATGCGTGTTTTCGAAATAATGACGAAGCCCTGCATAGTGGTGCCGCCAGACCTAGGTGTGGAATATGTGGCACGACTATTTGCTAGTACTAAAATTCGTCGTGCCCCTGTAGTCCAAGGCCGTTTGCTAGAAGTGATTTCTATCTCTGATATTCTTCGCAAGAGTAATTTTGTTGAAAAGCCTAAGAAAGATTTTTATGGCTACGATGCCTATATGGATAATCCTGATGTCTTGCAAGAGCGAGAGTACGATGTGTAGGTTGAGCGACCCCTCAAAGGGGGCAGCTCGTATCGTCCTAGTTTTGTGATTGGTGCAATCTCAAACTACACATGACCAAACTATATAATAAGAGCCTACATACAAAGTAGAATAAGGACTCTCTAATTTTGAGAATCTCTTTTACCGGTGCGTATTCGAAACAAGGACAGAACAATCATGATGCAGGCAAAGGATATTATGACCGCCAATGTGGTCACTATTAGCGGTTCAGCGACTGTGGCTGAGGCCGTTGAACTAATGAAAGATAAAGGCTTACGTGCACTGATTGTTGAACGTCGCAGTGAAGATGATCCCTATGGCATGGTGACTGAAAGCGACATTGTCTACAAAGTAGCTGCCTATGGCCACGATCCCAAGCAGATGCGTATCTTTGAAATTATGACTAAGCCTTGCATTGTTGTGCCACCAGATTTAGGTGTAGAATACATAGCTCGGTTATTCGCCAACACCAAAATCCGCCGTGCTCCTGTAGTTCAGGGACGCCTACTCGGTATCATTTCTATTTCAGACATCCTCAACAAAAGCGATTTTGTTGAAAAGCCTAAGCGACTATTTATCGAGGATGAAATTGATGTTGCCCGTCAAGAGGCCCGCAAAATTTGTGCTGAACAAGGGGCTACATCACCGGCCTGTGCTGCAGCATGGGATGTCGTTGAGGAACTACAGGCAACAGCATCTCACCAAAAAGCAGCTGCCAAAGATAATTAAACTAACTCACCTAAACCAATCTGCACCTTATTAATCGAATCAGCATTGACTTGATTGATAAAGTACTTTGAAAAATTTCTGTAAAAAGCAAAATTTGCTGGTCGTTATATCAAGCAACAACCACCCATTATCAACCACACACCAAATACCACTTACAGCACCAGAAGGGAGTTGTATTAAATGATACGACTCCCTTCTGGTATTAACACAGCAATAGACGGATTTCATGGTTTCAGGTGTAACGTCTATGAAGACAATAGAACATACAAATAAATTTCCGAACAAAATTACGATCAGCCACAAGCTTAGGAATCTTTAAGAAGCTCATACCAGCTGACACCTTTAATCAACTTTGATACACTCCTTCAGGAGTATGGAGAATATTAAGGATTCACGTTCTCTGATCTAAGATCAGGAGATTTTTGCACGCGGTAATAAATTTTCTGAAATGTACGAAGTGTCCATAAACCTATTGTAGTCTCCGTGAAAATAGCCAAATCCTGTAATACCGTGTTATCAGTAGAACAACTATTATCTTGGTAGATGCCCTAGCAATAGCACAGGCACATCTACCAGCAGAAGGGCTGCTTTACCAATTCAATGCGTTATCCTGCGAATGCTGGTGTCATTAATTTAGGAGTTTGAAGACAACAGTAAAATGTGGACCCCTTAATCCAAGGAAAGCATTAGTGTCTTTCAAACCCAGATTTTTAGTCAAAATAGAGGTAGGGCAACATTTATAAATAATTGACAAGATTTCAATAAGTCCATATCGTGGCCATCGCCACTGTTTCTAAATTAAATGGCAACTTTCTAATCTATATCACCGGAGAGACTGCTCTCACCTATGAATAGATTGTTACGTCAACGGTGCTCTTTACGTGATCAAGTAAGCTTTTATACAAGTGGCTTTTCAAAAATACTTGTGTAGATAGCGAGATGAATCGAGGTTAAAAGCCTCATGTATTCTTTTCGAACGATATATATTCAGCATTAAAATTTCAACGTTAATTGAAGTTTAACCTTAAAAATGATCGTTACTCAACCAAAAAAATAGATTTTTCAATGGTTTTCGATTTTTTAGACTATTTTTGAGTTTTTTATATTAGTTTTCTATCTATGGTTTAACTGAAAAAGACTATAAAGTTCCTGAAAATTAGAACTCGGAATCCTCATGTAAACAACATGATTGCGGATAGTATTTGCTTCTGTTTTGATTTTGCCCTGAAAGTATTTGCCAATTGGCAGTTAAGGCTGATGGGGGTAGTACAGATATGAATTTTATGAAAAGCTTGCAAAGGACACGCACCACAACTACTAACAAGTCGATCCGAAGCTTTCAGCCTCTGGTGTTACTGGCAAGTTTTGTACATACCTATGGCAGCGGTTGTTTAGAAGTAGACGCTAAATCGCTATCTTGGTGGATATATTTCAAGGATGGCAAGCTTAACTATGCATCTTTTGGTTCTGAAAAGAGTCTTGCCTACTCGCTAGCATGGCTGAAGCTAAAGATGAAATTCATCAGTCATGAATCATTGATGTGGCTTGAAGAAAATTCCGCAGAATTATTAAATATAAAGTCTGGCAATATTCAATCAATTCAGTACTTTGAATATCAGATTATTTGCTATTTAGTAGAGCAAAAGTATCTGGAAACTTGGCATGCTAAAGAACTGATCAAGCAGTTGACTCAGGACACGATAGAATCATTCCTATCTCTTACAGGTGGAGCAGTTCGTATTAATCGAGATATTTTTGAAATCCCTGTTTTTTGTGAACTTGATCCTAAGACTGTAATCGAAAACTCTCAAAAACGATTAAAGACGTGGAAACTACTTTCCCCAGTTATTGAGTCTTCTCATCAACGTCCCTATATTGTTAATCAAGATACATTCTTTAGTACTCATAACTCGGGAGCGGTTTCCCCAAGACTCAAGAATAAGTTAGCAACTATTTTGCGGGGACATAGCATACATCATATTGCTGCAATTTTGCAGCAGGATGTTCTTGATATTGCTAAGTTTTTGTACCCTTATATTGATAATCAATCGATTGTCTTACGCGCTCCAGAACCCCCCTTCGATAGGCTATCTGGCATTGAAGACTCACCAGCTGACCAAGAAAAATTTTCTGAAGACAGCCTGCCTGACTCTTCAGGTGGTTCTTTCTCTATTCCTAGGGTATCTCTAAATCAGCAACAAAAGTCACGTCCTGTCGTTGCCTGTGTTGATGATAGTCCTAATACCCTAGATCAAATTGAACGTTTTTTAGAGGAGGAAAACTTTTCGGTATTTAAGTTTTTAGAGCCGATTAAGGCGACGTTTCAGCTGAGGAGGCTTAAGCCAGATATTATCTTATTAGATTTAACCATGCCAACAATTAGTGGCTATGAGTTATGTAGAATGCTAAGGCGTTTGCCTGGATTTGAAGAAATTCCCGTGGTAATGGTGACAGGCAAGAAAGGACTGATCAATAAAACCAGAGCTAAGTTAGTGGGAGCCACAGACTATTTAGAAAAACCGTTCAATAAAGATAGTCTGTTGGATGCAATATCTAGAAATTTAGTCTAAGGATATGTGAAAGGAACTCATTTGTTACGGATCTGTCTAGCTCTAAAAGTTCTTTAGAGTTATTTGTCTAAGCAAGATTTGAAGAAGAGTATTTGAGGTGATTTAAAGTGACGAAAATTTTGGTTGTAGATGACTCTATTAATGAATTGGAACTGATTAGCGGTTATCTAAGAAAAGGGGGATATACAGTAATTGTAGCGACCGATGCTAAAGAGGCTTTGAGCAAAGCTGTTGAGCATCAGCCTAATGTCATCGTTACCGATCTTGTCATGCCTGGAATGAATGGCTTGGAGATGTGTCGCAATTTGAAGAAAAACCCGGTAACTCAGAAGGTGCCAATTGTCGCCTGTACGTCTAAATCAGGAGAAATTGATCGTCTCTGGGCGATGAAACAAGGGGTAAATGTGTATGTCACAAAACCCTTTACAGAAGATCAACTTGTCAATGCTGTGCGCTATAGCTTAAGCCAATGAACGTCTCAGCTCTTGCCAACCGACTCAAAAATCCAGAAGTAGTTTCTGGGATAACGTGTTTAAACTTTCAGTTAAATGAGCAAACCCCTGCACTGTTTTCGATGAGTCAGGTTCAGGAAGTAATTGTTGTTCCATCGCAACAGATTACGCCGATGCCCAATATGCCTCCCTGTGTGTTGGGATTGTCAACTCGCCGCAGTCGGGTCATGTGGTTAGTTGACTTGGCCCATATGTTACTTTCCACACCGCTACCTGCTAATACTCGAACTTATAACGTTGTGATTATTCGGGTACCTCAGGTGATGGACCAACAAAACATGTTGTTGGCAACTGCTCATAGTCAGGTTCTTCTAGGTCTAATTGTGCCTAAAGTTAGAGGTGTTGTTCGCTTCTCTGCCAATTTAATTCAAAAACCTCGAGGCCGTTTTTCTCAGAACCTTATGCCCTGTTTGAAGGGATGTTTACTGCAGCAGGATGAAATGCTTTTGGTCTTGGATGCCAAAGCCATTGCCCATTCTTCAATTTTACAGAGCGACTAGCCCAAGAGTCTGGTCGCTTACAGCTATCTCAAATTATTTTCTATTCACTCCTAATCTAAAACTTACTACCATGGCTCCCAATACAGAATTTCCAACTCAGTTGAATAATATTCCTCCTAGCAATAACGGTTTAACTGAAGGTCTGTTAGAGTCTAATGGCGCTAAGACCTTGCGCCCTGCAACAGAAAATCAGTATATATCAAATATTCCTGGTCGAAGCTCTTCAGGAGGATTTTGGCAAAGGCTTAAGCTGAGAAATAAAGTACTCGCTTTGGCATTATCCCTAGGGGTATTGCCAGTTATTGGTGTGGGCGGCGTCGGTTACTTCTTTGTAGAGCAGCGAGTCAGAGCCCAAGCGGCTCAGGCTGAGCAAACCACAACAAATGACGTTGCTAGCTTTGCTGCTGAATTTATGAATTCCCGTTTTCAGGATCTAAAAACCTTTTCTCAGCTTAATACATTTACAGATCCTGAAGTCCGGGAGGCAATGACAACAGAAGAACGGAATACGTTTCTTCGAGAGCTAGATGAATCATCCCCCATCTATGATGACATTGCCGTCGTGGATTTAACAGGAAAAACCTATGCTGTCAAAAGTCCGGATGCGATTAAAGCAGATGTTAGTCAGAACGACTGGTTTCTAAATGTAACCGAGACCCAGCAAATTACCTGGGTACAGCCTAGAGCGCCTTTTGCCGGTAGGCTAGACTTTGTATTGGTGGGAGCCGCACCTATTTTTGATAAAGAAACGGGTGAAATGGTCTACATCGTTCGCGTAAGATTGGACGTTCAGGAACTGAAACGTCGTGTGAGTGAATTTGCTCCTGAAAATACTGAAGTAGGACTAATTGATGCGAATAATCAGATCTTTTTGACCAACAATGAGGAGGGAGAAGAGATCAACCCTATCCTACCCGAACTGCCTAATTTAGTTCCCTGGTTAGAAGATAGAGAACCTCAAAATACAGTACTGAATGTTGGCGAAGGGGGCTATCTTACAGCGTATGCCCCAATCATCTCAAACCCCGATGATCCACAACTTAGCTGGAGTGCAGTTAGTTTAATCGATACGTCCACAGCGTTTTTAGCATCGCGGCAGTTATTAACTACAGTACTGATTGGTACTGGTGTTACTGCCCTACTGGTGGCGCTGGTGGCTACCTTGATCGCCACCCGGGCAACACGACCACTTTTACAGATTACTCAGTCAGTACGACGTCTGGGGCAAGGGGATTTTGCCGCCCGCATTAACACCCAAGGTGAAGATGAAATTGCTCAGCTTGGGGCCAACATTAACGTAATGGCTGGCCAAATCCAAACCCTGCTGATTAAGCAGGAAGAATCTGTACAACAACAAATTACCTCCCAAGCCCAGATGGAACGTGCAGAGGAAGAACGGCAGCGGAGTGAAGTTCTCCAGCGTGAACTTGTTCAACTACTGAATGAGATGGAAGAAGCCTCCAATGGTAACCTCACGGTACGTACAGAGCTAACGGCTGGAGAGATTGGCATTCTGGGTGACGTATTTAACTCTATTATTGAGAACTTGCGCTCAATCGTTGTTCAGGTAAAACAAGCTACTGGACAGGTAAATACGTCCATTGACCAGAGTGAAGGTGCCATTCAACAGCTGGCAGATGAGGCGCTGGCGCAAATGGATGAAATTACCAATACGCTAAATTCTGTTGAGCAAATGTCCCACTCGATTCAGGAAGTGGCCAGTAACGCTCGTCAGGCAGCAGAAGTTGCCCAGCTAGCTTCCAATGCAGCCCAAAATAGTGGAAGTGCAATGGATCGCACGGTAGAAAGTATTCTGGACCTGCGGTCTACCGTAGCTGAAACTGGGAAAAAGGTAAAACAACTAGGTGAAGCTTCCCAGCAGATTTCTCAGGTAGTCTCTCTGATTAATGAGATTGCGATGAAAACTAACTTACTAGCCGTTAATGCCAGTATTGAGGCAGCCCATGCTGGGGAAGAGGGTCAGGGCTTTGCCGTGGTTGCGAGTGAAGTTGGCCAGCTAGCGGAGCAGTCAGCAGCAGCAACTAAAGAAATTGAGCAGATTGTAAAGAACATCCAGATGGGTACTCGGGACGTGGTTGAAGCTATGGAACGAGGTACAAGCCAGGTAGTTGAAGGTACACAACTAGTACAGGAAACTAAGCAGGGACTAGGGCAAATTGTAGAAGTATCCCAACAAATTGATCTACTTCTACAGTCAATTTCTAAGGCTACTGTATCCCAGGCTGAGACTTCTCAAACGGTTACCCAACTGATGCAGCAGATTACAGAAGCATCTAAGCGTACGTCAGATTCATCACGTCAGGTTGCAGGTACCCTGCAAAATACGGTGGCTGTTGCCCGTGAACTAGAATCTGCAGTCGATCAGTTTAAGGTCCAAACAGACGCGTAGGCATTGATGTCAAAGGCTTTGGCCCCTAGCCTCTGACATCAGTGTTGTAACACTGGCTTCCTTGATTCTTTTCTCTTCCGATTAGTTCTGCTCTACTAAAGAAAACCCATGGCTAATGCAGCAGATCGCGAGGTCTGGCTCAACTTCTTAGATGAAGTTGATGAGTATCTCAACACCATCGAATCCGTTTTACTTGAGCTTTCTGAAAAGGGAGTGAATCCTCAACAGCTGGATGCGGCGCTTAGAGCTGTCCATACGATCAAGGGCATTGGCTCGATGATTGAGTGTCCCTCAATGTCACAATTAGCCCATCGTTTCGAGGATTCACTCAAAATTGTTAAAGCTCGTCGCAGCCGTCTCCAAATTGATGCAGCCCTGGAGATTTTGCTTTTACAGGGTCTTGATAGTTTGCGTCAAATTAGTGCTTTGCATCGACAGGCACTGCCGATTACAGAAAGTTGGCTGGCAGAACTGGCCCATCCTATTTTTGAGAAGCTGCGGGAGCGTTTGGGAGATTTACAGCCCAGTGATGAATTAGCCCTTTTGGCTGATGAGTCTGAGGATGACACCACAGTAGTCATGTTTAGTACTGAGGTGGAGGAGCTGTTAGGTCGTCTCAATTTAGTGTTAACGACGCCTGGACGACCATGTCTGCGAGAAGAGTTGGAAATTATGGTGGAGGAACTGCAGGATCTGGGGAGGATGTTGCAGCTTGAGGCCTTTATCAAGCTATGTGAATCCATTCATCAACAGCTGATGGCGGCAGCACCCAATCAGATTGACACTGTCGCTCAGCACGCATTGGAACTATGGCAACGTTCCCAAGCGCTAGTCATGGTCGGAAAAATCGATAAGCTACCGACTCAGGTGGAGATTAATCTGGAGCAGTGGGTAGATAATGGAGCTGAAGCCAGTACGACAGGGGCTGAGATTACTGATGATAATCTAGAAAACCTATTTTCTTCTCCAGAAGATTCAGCATTCGAAATACCTGACTTTTCAATGTTTCTGGGTGAAGAAGAGGTGGCTTCTGAACGGGTGGATACACCGGTATGGGAAACATCTGAAGCAAACCATCTGGTTTTTGAGCCCTCTGAAGAAGCGAGTGCTGAAGCTGATTCTGTCTCTGAGTTCGAGGTTGTTGAAGAACAAACCAGTTCTTTGTCTGATGAAGATGCTGTAGAGTCTTTGACAATTGCTGAAAGCATTGAAATTCTTCCTCCCGAAAATTTTTCTGACGCGGACCTAGATTGGGAACAGATAAAAACTGCTGAAGTTGAGAATTCTGCTACGCAAGAGACTATTGATGATGTTAATTTAACTGGTTTTGAAGCGGCTATTGAGAATTTAGATCCGGCTGATTTTCAGCTGGAGGAGCCTGTGTTATCGGATGCGATCGCACACGAATCCGAGGAACACATATCAGAAAAGCTCGTACTGGGTCCTCAACCTGACCATTCCGAGCCAGAGGCTGAACTAGAAGATTTTGTTGAGCTACATGTTGAACCTTTAGAAGCGGTTAAGCAGACTCAAGAACTGCAGGAAAACACCACCGTACGAGTTCCCATCAAGCTGCTCAATCAATTGAACGACCTGTTTGGTGAATTGATTATTCAACGCAACACAATGAATTCTCGTCTGGATCAGATGGAGGATTTGATGAATTTGTTTGCCAAACGGATGGAAAGCTTAGAAAGCACCAATGCTGAGCTACAGGTATTTTGCGATCAGTTATCTGTGGATACCTCCATACCCAGTTTAGAGAAGGTCTCCAATGGGAAACTAGTATCCTCATTAGAGGCAAGTCTCCATTCACCCTCAGCCTTTTTCTCAAAAGAAAGGTCTAGCCGACCATCTATCTTGCCCGATACGTCTGCGACCGCAGAACATACCTTTGATACCCTGGAGCTAGACCGCTATAGCGATCTTCACCTATTATCCCAAGACCAGCGGGAGACCTTATTGCAGTTGAGGGAGGTGACAAGTGATGTCAAACTCAACATGCGAGAGATCAAACAGGCCTCTGGTAACCTTAATCGCACGGCAAAATCTCTACAGATCAACGTTACTCGGGCTAGAATGCGGCCCCTATCAGATATCGTAGAACGATTTCCCAGAACTGTCCGAGAACTATCGCTGCAGTATGGTAAGACGGCCAACCTTAAAATTGCCGGTGGGGCTACCTTAATTGATAGATTTGTAGCCCTTCACCTTAGGGATCCCTTGATGCATCTACTTCGCAATGCCTTTGACCACGGAATTGAGGCAACAGAAGTTCGACAGAGTCAGGGAAAACCATCCCAGGGCACCATTGAAATTCGAGCCATGCACCGGGGTAGCCAAACCTTAATCTCCATCAGTGATGACGGTGCTGGCATTAATTTAGACAAAATTCGTGCTCGTGCTCAGCAGCTGGGACTCACTGACGAAGTCCTGGATAGCCTTAGTCAGAGTGAATTACTGGGAATGATTTTTGAACCCGGCTTTAGCACAGCAGACAAGGTAACAGACCTCTCAGGGCGGGGGATTGGGATGGATGTAGTCCGCAACAATCTGGAAAAAATCCGCAGTGAAATTAAAGTAGATACCCAGGCAGGAGCGGGAACAACCTTCACCATTAGCGTACCCTTTACCCTCTCTATTGTACGAGTGCTTTTGGTGGAAAGTGGGGGAATGCGTTTAGCCTTTCCGACCGATAGTGTTGAAGAAATGATTCGCTTTAATTCCGTACAGGTGTTCGACTCAGCGGAACAACAAGTGATTGACTGGGAAGGCCTTACTGTACCCTTAATCAACCTGGACAAGTGGTTAGAGTTTCGTGGTCCGTTGCGTAGCCTGTCTGCAGAAACCACACCGATCATCAATGAACCTTCGATTCTCATCATTAGACAAGGTGAACGTTTAAGCGGCATCTATATTGATCGATTTTGGGGAGAACGAGAAGTTGTTATCCGCCAGGTAGAAAATGTTATCAGCTTACCAACAGGATTTAATGGTTGTACCATCCTTGAAGATGGTCATGTAGTCCCCCTAGCGGATGCAGCTAAATTGCTGGAATGGATTGACCATGGCAAATCACAAAAGAGGGTTCAAAGAAGTCCAAAAAACTGGCAACACTTGCTGCAAACTGCTGCTGATAACGATATTACGCAACCATTAGCTCTGCCGCAGATTCAACAAATCAATGTCATGGTGGTGGATGATTCTATCAACATGCGCCAGCTATTAAGAACAACCCTAGAACAAGCGGGCTATGGTGTAGAGCAGGGTAAAGATGGTCAAGACGCCGTGGATCAGCTATCTGGTGGGCTATCCGTAGATGCCATTGTATGTGATATCGAAATGCCTCGCCTGGATGGTTATGGAGTTTTAGCAGAGGTTAAAGCTGATCCCAGCTTAAAAGAGTTACCAATTATTATGCTCACGTCTCGGGGAAGTGATAAGCATCGTCAGCTAGCCATGCGTTTGGGTGCCAGTGCTTACATTACCAAACCCTATCAAGATCATGAACTGTTGCAAATGTTGGAGCGAGTCATTCAACAGCAGCCTGCGACGTCTCTAATATAAAAACTACACTCAACTCATTTCCATGGCTATTGTATCTCCGATCAAATCTCGACGTTTAAGAGCTCACAGAGGGAAAGCCGTTGAACAGTTCATCGTTTTTCCTATTCAGCGTGAATGGTTTGCACTCCCCATCTTCTCGGTCAAAAAGGTTGTTCCTAAAAGTGAGATCCATGGAAACTGCGATAGTTCTGGCGCAGGATTAACGGTGTATGAAGGGAAAGAGCTTCTGGTACTCGATATTAGCCATCAAGTATTTGGAAATATTCTTACAACAGAATCTAACAACCCATCTTTACCTTCCTCTGAGAAATCGTCCAATGCAGAATATTTACTGATTATTCGTAATCGGCAGGGGGACTTAGTCGGTTTGCCTGTAGCATCTGCACCTAGCGTACATCGATTTCCCAAATCTGATATAGCTCCATTACCCTCTAGCTATGCCACCAGGGTAAATATGCAATGTGTTAGTGGGCTAATTGTACAAGCTGATGATCAGCCTATTATCTTTTTATTAAATCCTGAGCAATTTTTATCATCTCAATTTCTTTTACCTCCAACCTCCTAAATAGGGAGTTGAGTTATCCATAACACCATAACAATCGACAACAAAATTTGGTTGTTACCTTATGATGTCATTCCAAAATGGCCCTTTAGCCTCAAAGACAGAAAAGCTGCAAAATGTTTAGGTGGTTCAGACGTTCTTTCTAAAACGATAATTGCTGTTGCTGATTTATGGGATGAAACACTCTGTAGAACGTATCAGTTGTCTGGATTTGACAGCTAAAATCCATCCCGAGGATCAGCAACGCCAGATAATCTTTACCAGCGTAAATCTATAAATATTTTTGTGTCATAAGATTGCAGCCGTCTGATGGTCGCAACAATCTAGGTGTTTCTTCTATTTCAGGTGATCTTAAAAGGTCTTAGTTTAGTTATCGATTTATTGACCTACGCTGCTTTATGGTTTATTCAATTCCAAGAACATCATTAAAGCGAGGGGCTAAGAGCAATGAGGTCTTTAAACTCCAGCAGCTTTTAGCCCAGAGATTAGGTTCAGTTTCCATAACTGGTCTGTTTGATTATGAAACTGAAATTGCGGTCAAAACCTTTCAATCTCGTATGTTTCTTACGCCAGACGGCATTGTTGGGCCACTGACTTGGCAGGCACTGTGGGTAAATGCTCCTGTGGAAATGCCGACCTTATGGCAGGGATGCCATGGCGATACTGTGGAGTCTGTTCAAGACCTACTTTCTATTGATTTGTATTATGTAGGCACTGTGGATGGTGATTTTGGACCAAAAACCTATGCCGCAGTACAGCGATTTCAACGTGACTTTGGTATTCCTGACGAGGGAATTGTGGATGCGAGAACTTGGCAGGCACTAAGCCAGATTTGAGGAAACCTGGCTTAGTGCTTTTGTGGGCCAGGGATTACGTTAGGGATAGAAGAGTACACCGATGACGCCTGCAATGGGGATAATCAGTGCGATTTCTACTTTCCACTTCATCAAGGCAAGCATTGAGCCAGCAAAAATTATGGCTGTAACCAGGTAGGCAACGATAGGCTGACCCAGCTCTAGCATAGGTTGGGCAAAGGAAATACCGGCTGTGAAAATCAAACCGACAACGGCTGGGCGGATACCTCTTAAAGCAGCCTGAATGATTAGGGATCGCTTGATGCTCTGTAGTAAGTGAGAGCATGTCAGCATCAGTAGGGCTGGTGGCAAGAAAATTCCGACTGTTGCGACAATAGAGCCCAGAATGCCCTTGACGGAATATCCGATGGCAGCGGCGCTGATTAAAATAGGGCCAGGGGTCAACTGTCCAAGTGCGATCGCATTTGTAAATTCCGGCTGGGTAATCCAGCCATAGGTGTTGACCACCAGTTCCTGAATCATTGGGATAAATACATAGCCACTGCCAAACAGCAGTAGACTCATTCCTGAAAAGGTAATGAATAACTGAGCCAAACTATCGGTGCTAATAAACGGTAGAGGAATAACATAAAGGAGCAAAAAGCAGCTCAAAAATATAAACGACATAATAATGTCGCCCTTGGACATTTTGGCCTTGAGTTCTGAACCTAACAGAGCATCAGCAGGTGGTTGGCGCTTTATCTCCTGGTAGTACCAGAAATAACCCAGAATGCCCGATGCCATAACAATTAAAAGGGTGGTGTAAAAGCCACCGACAAACCGCAAAAATAAGGCAGAAACAACGGCAATCAGAATTGCTCGCCAGTTATGCACCGATTTGATTGTTTTTTTCCCCATGCGCCAGGCTGCCGTCAAAATGATCGCCACCATCGCTGGCATAAAGGCCATAAACGCTTTTTCCACCACTGGGATAGATTCAAACCGCTTCGCGTAGATGGAAAAAATTACCAGAATAAGATACGAAGGCAGTAACGAACTAAAACTGGTTACCAAAGCGCCCCAGTTACCACGAATACGATAGCCAACATAGGCAATCACGTTCGCAGCCATCGGTCCAGGTAAAACCGCTGCTAGAGAAATCCCATCTAACATATCCTCGTGACTCATCAGCTTACGCCGTTGAACCACAAAGCTTTCGACCACAGAGATCAGGGACATAAAGCCACCGAAAGCCGTACTACCAATTTTTAGAAATGTCCAAAACAAATAACCGAGAGTTACTGTTTCCTGCTCAGATATGGAAGATGCCCCCGTCCCTTGGGACGATGTGGCGACCGTAGGCTTAGTCATCGCATTACCGCAGATACATTTTGGACATTGCTGATCGTTTTACTAAATCAGCAATGCTTTTTCGGAGACGTTGCTACTCTTAGATATGACCTCACCGACCGGAATGCAGATAGATGTATCCCGACCAGAACAGATCACGCTTTGAAGCAGCAACAGATTTTTACTCACGCCAGCAGATTAATCAAAACAAATCTCGATTAGTCTGCTATTTCAGTGGCTCTATATTCAAATAGCCGTTACACAGCTGCGAGAGGAAGACGTCCCTTAATCTCTTGGAGCAGGGCAGCCTGACGCTCACGGCGAGCCCGATCTTCCGCATCCATGGTTTCTTTTCGTTCGGCCTTTAAGCGCGTGTTTTCCGCCTCAAATTTAGCAACTTCTTCCGAACTGAAATTGGCTACATCGTTTGAGGATGTTTGAGTACGCTCGTAACCAAGCTGATCTAGGACATCGCCTGCCACTAACTCAAAGATTTTGACTTCCTCTTCAGAAGCCTGCTTCAAGAACTTTTTGGTATTTTGGTTCATGATCGGCTTAGTCACATTGTTCCAAAGAGAGCTAGAAGACGCGGTATTCTTAGCCTCACTAGACTCATGAAAGCTCATCATAGAGGGACTATACTCCACCTCTAAAAATTGGCATAGGGCTTTCAGACTATCTTCAGTAGCACCGGTCAGAGCCTCATAGCTAATACTAAAGAACTGACTATCATCAAACTTCTGACGCATAGTCAATGCAGCGCGCTGCGCTTTAGCCCAGTCCTGAGCAATGTGATAAAAATGCTTTTGACCAACAACGGCTTTTTTGAAAGAACAGGCTACGTCTCGACCATCGCGATAGAGATAAAGATACTTTGCCTTGGGTAAGTACTCATTGACCTCAGCCCCATAATGGACGTTTGCCAAACTCTTACAGCACCAGGTTTTGGCTTTACGAGTTTCAGCCAAAACATCATACACAGCAGAAAAGACAGCCACTAGAGAGTTTTGAGTACAGCGGGCGGCAATATCTGCTCGATCTAGAACCACCCCTTCCCAGGGCACAGGATTAAGTTCCACAAGACGACATACATCATCTACTAGCTGTTTGAACGTAGATGCATCAGAGAGATCTGGATAGGAAGGGAGGAGCGGCATCAACCTCTGCAAAATGTGAGGTGGATGGGGGGCTTCAATAGTAGGAATTTGGTTCAACATCAATCGCATGAGGTTGGAACCAGAGCGCTGGGTGCCGATCATTAATATGGACATAGATCTAGAGTTGCTCCAAAAAAACTAATGTTTAGATAACAAAAACGAGGCAAATAAGGACGCATCACAAAGCGTGTACACCTTGGCACATAAGATTACGACTACTCTATCGAGTAGAAACTGGGTTCAGAGCAGCCGCAATAAATCCAACGCTCAACTCCGTTCAATAAGAGAATCTTGGGTGCAAAAAAGGAATGCTCTTTACTGTTAATTGCCATGGGGTAGATGACGACTCCAGTAGTGTTTAGGAACAAATCAAAGTCGGCTTGCTGCTCTTCAGGATGTCCTTATCTGTTGTAGCCAGATAAACAGATAACCCTTGGGTATTGCCTCATTTCTCAAGTAACCAAAGGCAGAATAACTCACTACTCACTGAACAGAGTTAGGAATAATATATGAGAGCCATTTGCAATAAATACGAAAAAATGGCCAACAGAAAAGTAGCAAATTTAACCAATATGGCTAAGAATTCTGACCTAACTTGGCTAGTCTACATATCGATGCAATAAAGAACCAAACTAATCTTTGAGAAGAGTAAAAATCGAAAGATAGCTTTTGAATAAATGCCTGTTAATAGTGGACGCGAATCTATTGGAGAGTTTCAAAAAAGCACCAAATTTGCTCGACAGCCTAGAATCAATTCAATAGGTATATATCTGAATGCAAATGTAAAGCCATGCTGCCTACTAGATGCAAGAGAATAGCTCTTTACGACAACTTCATAGTTGTCTACACCACCTAACATTCAAAAATACAAAGGTTATCCCAGTTTTTTTGAGCTCAGCTATCGATAGCTATAGTAGCAGCTTTTCTTGTTTTTATTAACTTTTTATGATTTTGATTAAGAAGTCGAATTTATTCCGGTTGGTGCTTGATAAGTATCCACGAATGCTGATGTGAGCTTAAGGCCTACTCTGCTGAGCATAGGCATGTCTTTAGCTAATGAATTCAAGGGGTTGAGGATCCCAGGGACCTAAAAGAGGGGTAACGGCGGTTTAGCAAAATTCTCCTTTAGACCCAGTTATTAGACGTTGAAACTTAATTTGGAAAGTGACGTCATTTATTGTGGTCGTATGAGATAGAACGCTGTCTATGGGCAATTAGGGATATTTTTTGAGCAGTTGCTTCAAGAAACACTGATATGTTTCATCCTGATGTTGGCGAGGGCTAACTGTAGGGATGAAGGTCAACTCTGGGTGAGTGTTTTAGTACTTGGTTGTTATCCAGGATTAATTGATGAGAGCCATTGGGGTTAGCCTCTTTAAGGTTATTGTGTATCGCTAAAGACAGTAATTTCTCTAGGCTGATAATAATAATGAAGATATAGAGGTTAGTATTTGGGTATCTATGTATAAGGTGTATTTATAGTCTACTAATTGCTATTCCTTACCTCAGATTTACAAGCCTAATAAGAGCTAGCTCTTAGGATATTTGTTCCTGTAGGATTTATTGCACATATCTATTTGTATCTGTTATGGTCATGCCGCTCGTTCTAACTGCATTGTATTGGGCAGCCTAGAATGTCAGTCTCTTGTAGCAGGCCACGTTCCTATAATGTACATACCCCTTCTTAAGCTGCTTTGAATCCTGTGCTTGTTGCTTGACGGCACTGTTCATAGCACGTTTGCGGGTATGGTGTGGGTCTCGTACACGGTGATGGCAATTTCATTTATGAATGTTCTGTATAAGTTAATAGCTGCACAGTTATCAACTTGTAGTTGGCAGTCTCTCGCTGGAATATTTATCCAAAAGCTGGTTAATTGGAGAGGAGAAAAGTAGTTATAGATTAGATAAGTATGCTTACTTTCTCAGTTTTCATACATTGAAGACAGGCTGAGTTAGAAAAAGGATGTAAAGGAGGCACATTATGTCAATTGGTTTAATCGAACCCCATGGTCAGCAGTTGGTGAATCGTTCTCTTGACGGCAATCAGCGTCAGGATTTATTCGAACAGGCCCATGCTTTACCACGTATTACCTTGTCCACTCGTAACATTGCTGATTTGCAGTGTATTGCGACAGGGATATACAGTCCTTTAGAAGGGTTTGTTAACGAGTCGGAGTACAACCTGATTGTCAATGAAATGCGCCTTGGCAGTGGCTTGGCATGGTCAATCCCTGTAACCCTGCAAATTCCTGAGTCAGAAGCTGGCAAGTGTCGTTTAGATAGCCAGATTGCTCTCGCCCACCCCAATGGAGAGATTCTGGCAGTCATGACTGTGGAGAGTAAATTTACTCCTGATCAAGATCATGAAGCTCAAAAGGTGTATCTCACCACAGAAGACGCTCACCCTGGTGTGAAGGCCATGAAGGCTGAGGGCCCAGTTTATTTGGGTGGCCCTATTTCTCTGGTTAATGATATCCCCTATGACAACTTTCTACAGTATCGTCTGAGCCCGGTACAAACCCGTCTTGAATTTGCTAATCGCGGTTGGAAAACTGTTGTAGCTTTCCAGACTCGTAATCCAATTCACCGGGCTCATGAGTATATTACTAAAACAGCTCTTGAGACCGTAGATGGCTTATTTGTCAATCCTCTAGTAGGAATGACCAAGGCGGATGATATTCCTGCTGATGTTCGGGTGAAGTGTTACGAGACTATTCTGCGTCTTTATTATCCCGAGAATCGCACGTTGTTGGGGGTGTTCCCAGCAGCGATGCGCTACGCCGGACCTCGGGAAGCGATTATGCATGCGATCGCACGTCAAAATTATGGTTGCACCCACTTTATTGTTGGTCGTGACCATGCCGGTGTAGGTGACTACTATGGCACCTACGATGCTCAGAAAATGTTTGATGAGTTTACCTCTGATGAGCTGAAGATTAAACCCGTTAAATTTGAGCACGCTTTCTACTGCACCCGGACCCAGGGTATGGCGACTGCCAAAACCAGTCCCAGTAGTAAAGAAGAGCGAATTCATCTTTCCGGCACTAAGGTGCGGGCAATGTTACGGGATGGGAAGAAGCCCCCAGCTGAGTTTAGTCGTCCAGAAATTGCTCAGATTCTAATCGACTCAATGCAGGAGCCTACATTGAGTGCCGTCTAGCCATAGCGGCTAGAGCGAGTGATAAAACTGTGGGTTAACTTTGGGAGTGCCATATTTGGCACTCCTTTTGATTTTGATACCCCCATGGGCCTGAGCCGCCAGAACCATAACAACTTTAAATAAGGCTCCCTCAATTTTAAAGCTTGTTACATCTCTTACTAGTCTGTACTGAGGGCTGTTGATGCCTCTGTGGAACTAGTTGGTGGATAGTATGCATAAAGTTTATGGGGAGTTTTAAAGGGTGGCGCTCTTGGGTATTGCCAAGCCTGGTGATGCTAATGGGTATCGGTGTGAGTTTAGGGCTGCAGACCTACAGTCAAGGTGGGACGTTTTTTAATGGGGATGCTGGATTAAGGGCCCTCCTATCACAGCAACTGAGCTGGGAGTCGTGGCAGCAGGTCTCCTTAAAGATGTCTCAACCGCCATGGGTACTGGCCCTATGGCGACAGGGTCTATATCCGTTTACGCCTCCCTATGCCTACGAGCAACAGGGCAACTACTTTATTGATGCCCCCTTCACCTTTTCCGTTATTACAGCTCCCCTATATCGATGGATGGGCTATCGCGGATTTTATGTCGTTCCGTTAATGTCTCTATGGATTACGTGGGGGCGACTGTGGCATGTTTGTCGAGTTTGGCAGGTGCGCTCCACGATGACCTCCATAGTCATGATTTTGGTGATTATGGCTTCACCCCTAACGCTTTACGGAGCCATGTACTGGGAACATACTCTGGCAGTAGCCCTAGCATTTTGGGGCGTTTCGGGATTGCTTTTACACAGTCTGCCGGAGGGCTCCACCAGCCGTATCAGCTTAAATCAGGCCATGGTAAACGGTGTCTGCATTGGTCTATCTACATGGCTGCGGGCTGAGTTTTTCTGTTTGGTGCTGGTGCTGATAATTCTAATTGTGCCTAGCTTACTGCCTATCAAGTTTGGGACTAAACGTCTGAGCATGCAGGTGCCCCAAGGACTGTCAAAGCCAGTGATACTGACCTGTCTCGGTGTTATCGGCGCAACGGTTTTAGGCTTATTTGCCCTTAATGCTGTGATTTATGGTCATCCTCTGGGGGTTAAGGCTCTGGAAGTGAGGACAGCCATCCCCTTAGGAGAGCGTTTTGGAGAAATTGGCAGAAACTATATTCATCTGGTGGTGGGCTTGCTACGTTACTGGCCAGCAATTTTATTGGCGCTTGGACTGCCCTGGTGGATGCAAAAACAGTCCCGCAGGATAGCCATAATGTTAATTACGTTGGGTGGCTTATTTAGCGTCCTAGTACCGCTGGCAGCTCCGCTGGCGGTAGCCACTGAGCAGTGGGGGCCTCGATATTATTTGATTTTGGTCCCTATGGTGGGTCTAGTAATTGCCGCGGCGCTACGGGATCTGTGGAGTTCCCAGGTGACCCGGCGTAATGTGTTAGCTGCGATCGCACTCGTGATTGCCATCGGTGCCCATACTAATTTGGTCAATGGTGGGCTGCGGAATTATCACGATCCGTTTACCAACTCCACTTCTTTAGCGAGACAGCACGCTCCTTCAGGTCCGGCTATTAGTGTCCTCGGTCACTATGACGAACGTTGGGTGGCTATGTCTCATCAGTACATAGCCCAGCGGTTATGGCCCAGTGTCCGTTTCAAAATCTTTTTTCGAGTCACCACGGATCCAGCGCTAGAACAACTGGTAGCCGCGTTAATCGAGCAAGATGAATCCTCTTTTCTATACATGTGTGATCCGGAGCAGCCCTGCCCCATTCCCGAACAACAACAGCGTCAGTTTAAGCTGTCCAATACCGATGTGAGTCTTAGGTTTAAGTCCTTAGGGTCGTTTGGTGGTTACCCTCTGTATCGCGGTATGATCAAAATTCAGCTCAATACCTCTGAAGCTTTTACATCCCAGTCTTTTAATGGCTAGCAGAAAACGAAGTTACCTATTCAAATTCAGCCATGCTAAGGGGCTAAGTGATAGGATTTGTCTCATATTTTGTCCCGTGTATTAATCTGATGATCTGCGGGACGAGGTGGCATGTCTGAATCCTGCATCTATGACCTACACCACTGAGCTGGTTAGACCTCCTAGGGGTCCCTTCCAGATTACGACTGACCATAGCTTATTGTTGTCTTTGGTGATTCCCACCTACAACGAACGCAATAATATTGGTTATCTGGTCAACCAACTCACAGCAATATTAGATAGCCACTTTACGGGTCAGTATGAGCTCATTCTGGTGGACGATAACAGTCCAGACGGTACCTGGAAAGTCGCTCACCAATTAACCCGTCTAGTACCACATCTGCAGGTGATTCGCCGCCAGCAAGAACGAGGGCTCTCCTCAGCCGTGATCCGAGGTTGGCAGGTGGCTCGCGGTGAAATTTTAGCCGTCATTGATGCAGATTTACAACATCCGCCGGAAACCTTGATGCAGATGATGCCGCTCATTCTGGCCGGAGCTGATTTAGTGGTAGCCAGCCGCCATGTAGCTGGGGGGGGCGTGAGTGACTGGAGTGCACTGCGACGTTTTTTGTCACGGGGAGCCCAAGTACTCGGGTTACTAATCCTACCGGGTGTGGTGGGGCGAGTCACTGACCCGATGAGCGGCTATTTTATGGTACGCCGCCAGGCTATTGCCGGACCTGTTTTGAACCCTGTAGGCTACAAAATTTTGCTAGAAGTCTTGGGTCGTGGTCACGTCAAGACTATTGCAGAGGTCGGCTACGTGTTTCAAGAACGGGAAGTAGGGGAGAGTAAGGTGACCTGGCGACAGTATGTGGAGTATTTAGGTCATTTGGTGAGATTGAGATTAAATGGTGGCATTCATCGCATGCGGCAACGGTTCCCCCTAAAACGTTTTTTACGATTTGGGGTTGTAGGCGTTAGCGGTGTGTTGATAGATATGGCGGTGCTGTATCTGTTGAGCGATCCTAGTGCCCTAGCCTGGGGGCTGACCCGCAGCAAGATTGTTGCAGGCGAAGTGGCCATCCTCAACAACTTTTTATGGAACGATGCTTGGACCTTTGGAGATATTTCTAAATCTCAGCAGGGGTTAAGGGCCAGACTCAAGAGATTTCTGAAGTTTAATGTAGTATGCTTGTCAGGACTAGCGCTTAATGTGCTGCTGTTAAACGTGTTGTTTAACATTGTTTTTAACCAGCAATATCGCTATTTAGCTAATTTAGTTGCGATCGCGCTTGTTACCGCCTGGAATTTTTGGATGAATTTAAAGCTCAGCTGGCGTGTGACTCACGTAAAAACCGAGAAAAACTGAGGCCTTGTCAAAAATTGAAATTATGGTTTTGTTCATTAACATGATGGCTTAACAAGCCTTTCAGTATGAGTCCATGAAGTAGTTCCTTAATAGCTCCTAATCTAAAACAGTCAGCATCATAGCAGATGTACTTGTCGCTTGTTTACTTTGTTTCTTAAACGATCGCTTTTAGCATATAGCTATCATTTAGGGTTATTCTCTCTTCCCTGCAGCGACACTTACACAATTATTACTCAGCTTAACCGGAACCTCATGCCTACCTTCCCGTCTTAGATACATGAAATTATCCGTTTCCACACAGATAATTCAAGTTACAAAGAGTACGTCTTTAAACTTGGTGCATCCCTTCTCAAACCCGGCAGCCCTGCACATGAGGGTAAAGATATAAAATTCACCAACACTTCACGCGGCTGACAAAACTAAGCTTTAACTATTTGACAGGTTTGATCGATTTTCATCAGGGAATCTGGGTGTACATTTTTGTCCTGCTTTGTGGGCTACCGCTAGAAATACAGGATGGTTAGGCTATTTAGCATGCTGATTATCCTTATGTCGGTAGGTTGCCAGTAGTCGGTTTAGCGCATCATTACAGACAAATTTTATCCCTTGGTGTCGCTCTGCTTTGTAATCTGCTTTGTAAGTAGTTAGCTAGGGTCGGACTATTTTGGTCCCTAGCTAAATTAGTCTAATTGTTCTCAACTTAAGGGGGTGAGCGGTGAAATACCGTTACATCATCTATCTTACTAAACAGCTAGGAAAGGTTTCTCGTGAAATACTTCTGGTAACCATACTTTTACACAAGACGTAAACAATATTCTTGACACCATGTTTTACAAGGTATCATCAGCACTTTTACTGATGGGTAGTGTATTTTTTCTCGGTGGTTGTGGTGTTAATCAACCTGTTGCAAGGTCTGGTGATTCTTCAGGTGACGCCATTATTCTCACAGATGTCAGTTTTGACCCCGACTCCTTAATTCCTGAAACCCAACCTGTCGCAGACTATTTGGCAAAAAATCTCAAAAAGGCAGGAATCACCCAGGGCGAAGTACAAATCGCTCCAGACGTAGATACAGTAGCTGAATGGATGGCATCGGGCGATGTAAATATCTACTTTGATAGTGTTTTTCCGGCCATGTTAGTGATGGAGAAAGCTGGAGCTACCCCCATTCTACGTCGTTGGAAAGATGGTGTTCCTGAGTACAACACTCTTTTTGTTGCCCGTAAAAATAGTGAAATCTCGGATATACAATCGCTCCAGGGTAAAATGATTGCCATGCAGGCCCCCAGCTCCAGTTCTGGATTTATGTTTCCGCTGATCGAGCTAATGGATGCCGATCTAACTCCAGTGGCTAAGGCAGAGGCGAACCATCAGGTAGAAGACAATGAAATTGGATATGTTTTCTCAGGTGAAGATGACACTACGGTGGAGTGGATTCTCAATGGGAAAGTCCAGGCAGGTGCCCTCGATAGTGAAACCTGGGCAGAAATATCTGATGCCGATCGAGAAGAGCTGATGGTAATTGCCGAGACGGCTCAGTATCCTCGACATATGGTTGTTGTTGGCCCCAGTCTGAGCACAGCACAAGTGGAAGCTGTAAAAAGTGTTCTATTAGATATGGAAAACTCAAAACAAGGCCGCGAAGCCCTGGTGGAATTCAGTGAGACGGCTGAGTTTGACGAGTTTCCTGAAGGTGCAGATGAAGCTGTGCTCAAACTCCAAGATGCTTACAACCGCGTTAAAGAGCATTTAGCCGCTCAAGAGATTCTGAGCTAAGTTGTTTTTGCTTACGTCAGTTTATGGCTGTTGCTGATTCAGAGGATAAAACTATGCCGAGGGTCAGCAACACCAGGCGATGAATCCGTCAGCAGAATTCTGAGCCCTTGCCTTCGAGGGTTTTGCCACCCCGTAGGTGGACCCAAAATCTACTCATATTGTTTTTTATCGTTGCTGATTTAGCAGATGGTTTGGTTATCGGTTTAGCCCATAGTAAGTGCTCTAAAACATTCGCTGTAGGTGTCAACCACTTGACTAGCTCCAAACCAGGGTTAGCAACGCTCGTTCTTTACTAAATGCTGTTAGCAATGACCCCATTGAATACAAACCTACGTCGGTTCAAAAATAGTGCTCGGTCACCCAAAAAGGTAGACTGGCTTGCAAAGCGGCTGACGCCCCGGGGAAAAAGCTTGCGAGCTCAGCTGTTATTGACGATTCTGCCTGTGGTTATTGGCCCGTTGTTAATTGCTGGTGCGGTGGGGTACCGGGTGGTACAGCAGCGTACAGAAAATCGTCTCCAAACCCAGCTGGCAAACCAGGCACTGCTTGCAAGTGGTGGCACCCGTGCTGTTGTAGATGAATTGCTGGCTCTACCAAGAGCTATTGCTAACAGTCCTTTGGTCGTTAATGAAGCATTAGCAGGTGGCAATGAGGCAGAAAAAGCAGGATTAAACCAGCTACCGGTGCCGGACCTAGAATCTCAATTTGCCGATAAAAAGCTGGTGAGGTTTCATCGGGCCTTGAATGATTATCTTCAGGAAACTGTTGAAACGGCTGATATTTCTGAAATCTTGGTAACGAACCGATATGGCTTCAATGTCGCTTATAGTCGTCCCACCACAGATTTTGTGCAAAGTGATGAGGAATGGTGGCAGCGCGGTAAAGAAGATGGCGTTTGGATTAGTCCCCCTGACTTTGATTTTGCCTCTAAGGCTCGAGTAGTCGAACTTGTACAGTCAATTGTGAATCCTCAGGACGATGAATTTGTGGGAGTGATTCGGGCAGTGCTACCAGCCCGCAAGTTTAGTCTAGTGGCAGATTATCTAAAACGTACCGGCATTAGCGGTAGTCAGAGGGTACAGCTAATCGACGGTGAGACCCTAGGCATTATTGATACCTTCTCTCCCCAGGGGTTTCGCCAAGGTGAAAAAGTGATCGGGGGTGAAATCCTCGAAGAGGTGATTACAGAGATTAGCAAGATAAAATCTTCGACCGATAATTCACCGTCTAGTATAGATAGCTACGTTAGCCAAATCACCCGTACCCTGGAGGATAAAACACAGCTCAAACAGCTGGCGGTTATACCATCAGAAAACGATACGGTTTTATTATCCTTTGTTCATGGCAATAGGCTATATAAGGTTGCCAATGTGCCCAATACTCGATGGATTGCTGTAGCCTCCATGGAAAGTCGGGAAATTGTCACAGCGGGTCAGCAGCTTTTGCTGTTGTTTGCAGCAACATCCCTTTTGTTGGGTGGATTAACCTCAGGGTTAATTATCTTTCTGGCACGACAGCTATCGTTACCTTTGACCCATCTTTCCGACTACAGTAAGCAGGTAGCTACCGGCGATCTCACGGTACAGGCAGTTCCAGAAGGTACTAAAGAGACCCATGTATTAGCCCATACATTTAATCAGCTGGTAGCAAGTACGCGATCGCTACTAACGGCTCAAGAGGCAGAAACCGAAAAAGCTAATCTCTTTGCCCGCATTGCCAGTACCCCTGTTACAAGTTTGCGTGGTATTCGCACTATTGTTGAAGAAAGTTTGCCTGAAATACAAGGCATTTTGCAAGTAGACCGAGCTTTTTTCTACCGCTTAAATTTAAACGGTAGTGGCATTGTTGAATCTGAAGTGCTAAACGATCCCTACCAGCGGGCTACCAACTATCCTCACCGTGAAGCGTTGATACCCCCTCAGCTACTAGTGGAAAGTACTAAGGTAAAAACGGCTGTAATCAACGATTTAATGAGGGTTAGCGACAGTTCAACGGCTTATCATCAGTGTATGGATCTGCTGGATGTAAAGTCTAGTTTAATTGTCCCTCTGTATGTTGATGGAGCATTGTATGGTTTCTGGGTCACCCATCATTGCAAAAACCTACATCAGTGGCAGCCTGTCGAAATTGCCTTTATGGAGCAACTGGCTACACAATTCCAACTAGTATTTGAGCGTTTGATGTCCCTCAATCAGGCCCGTGATGCTCGCCAGGTGAGTGAAACTCTGTCCAATAAGCTTAAACAACAGAAATTAGGACTACAGAAACAAGTCGCTGAACTAACCCAGCTACTCAGTACCCAGCCATCATCAGAGCCACTAACGATGCTGGCTGAAGATGTATCTACTGAACATATTTCTGATCTCTTTCAAAATACATTTTCTCGACTATTGCAGTTAACAGCTAATGTGGAGCACATTAATAGCCAGCTCAAGACATCCCTGACCCAAACGGAGGAAGCGGCTATCCAGGTAGTCGAGCCCATGAATTGTCAAACGCAGGCAGCATTAGCTATGTTAGAAACGCTTCAACTCGCTACCCAGGATGTCCCTACCCTGGTGGAAACAGCCCAGAAAGCCCTAAAGCGGTGCCGAAGTTTTTCAGGCATTAGTAGCAATTTGTCCAAATTGCACACTCTAGATTCACAAGATGTCTTGCCAGATATAGAAAACTCTGCAGAAAATCCGCAAAATACGGAGGTTTTTCTGGACCTAGTCCATCGAGAAATGGATAATATCAGCGAGGCTTTAGTAAAAATTGAGCAACAAGTCAACGGCGGTTCCAATCAAATCAAGGATGCTCAACTACATATGGAAGCTGCCTTCAAGGGCGGACAACAGCTAGATCAGCTGCTGCAAGGAATGTCGCTTATTAACATCAATCAGTTACAAATGACCCGAGCCGTAGATGATTTAATCCAACTCATGACCCTAGCTTCTGAACGGACTTCCAGCTTGACTGAAGAAATTGACAGTACCCTTGGGCAGGATGCAAATATAGGCGTTGAATTCAGGTAGTTTCGATTCAATTCACATTAACTATTCATTCGTGACACCACCTGCGAAATTCATTCAGCAGGTGGCGTCCCACGTTCAGCTATAGCGGTTGGGCAAAAAGCTTTTGCATTGACTAATCGATACTTGCCAGTAAATAACGTTGACCGTTTTGCTCAATCACAACCCCTTGTTCATCGGTATCAAGTTCACGATAAGCGTTTATGGAGGGTAGGGGGATAAATTCTCCCTCCTTTGTTAAAACTCCCATAACCTTTTCAGAGTCTGTCTGTTTTGGAGTTGTCGCTTTAGCACCCGCTCCCTTGGACATCAAAAGCAATAAAGTGAGCGGAAGAAAAATCAGCATAGCAGGTGACATTATCTTTTCTCCACAAACGTATTAAAGACAATGGGTGTTTGCACCCATGGCCGAAGGCTCTAAATGTGCGTCCTCTGACCATAGACTCAGAATATTCCCTGAATCAGAATTTTGGAATGATCAAATGCATCAACTTACTGCGTAAAAAGACCGATGCAGCTTTATAGAAAACTATAAAGCCTTGGGATAATGTCTGTTAATACGATGACAGCGCTATGGATTGGGGACATTCAGTTACACATGCTACAAAACCTCCGTAATTTCCAGGAGTGATTCTATAGCTGCACTGTGTGCATTGATTTTTAAGAGGCTCCATGGCCACTGTATTGACTTCTAGATGTTGTAGATATGCTGGCGGAGCAGATATGGACATGGCCACCACTGGGTTAGATGCCCAAAACCCCAGTGGCACCGTAGCACTCTACACATCAGTCAGGTTTACAAACGACTTTCGCTCAACTGTTTTTCAGAAAACCATTGGGCGTTGCTGATCTATCAAGATTGGCTATCGGCTCGGATGGCAGGTGGTTAAAGATTGAGAGGCGGAATAAGCAACAATGCGATCGCGGCCATTGGCTTTAGCATCGTATAGGGCCTTATCTGCCTGGTCAATCAACACTTGGGGAGACTCCAAATCCCCAGGAACCATAGTTGTCAGACCAATACTGACAGAAACATGGGCCTTAACTAAGGATGTAGCATGGGGTATTGCCGCTAGGGAAACACGTTCTTGTACGGTCTGGCCAACACAAACGACTCCATTTAAATCTGTGTTAGGAAGAATCATGGCAAATTCCTCTCCACCATAGCGGGCAACAATGTCAGCAGGGCGACGACCGGCGTCCTTAATAATTTCAGCAACTTGACGTAAACATTGATCCCCTCCCGGATGGCCATAGGTATCGTTATAGGCCTTAAAGTGATCAATATCTAGCAAAATGAGCCCCAAAGGAGACTTCTCTCGGCGCAGTCGTTTCCACTCTTGCTCAAGCTTGTTATTGAAATGGCGCCGATTGAAAATATTGGTTAGACCATCCACAGTGACCAGCCGTTCCAGCTGTTGGTTGGCTATTTTTAATTTCTGACGCAACGACCGCTCTTCGGTCAAACAATGCTGAAGTTTTTGATGATCTATGTGCGAGTTAATCGCTCGTTGAACACGTCTACGTAAAACAGCCCAGTGAAATGGTTTTGTAACATAGTCTGCCGCACCAGCATCATAGGCACGATCGACGGACTCACTGTCATTTAAACCCGTGATCATCAGAATAGGCGGACATGCTTGCCCGTATTTTGATTGGAGTTTTTGACAACAATCAAACCCATCCATCGTCGGCATGATGGCATCCATCAAAATAATATTGGGTAATGTCTCTTCACAGGCAGATAGAGCCGCTTGCCCATCAGTAACAACGATGACTTGGTAACCATCTTTTTCCAACACTTGAGACAGCATCAGGTTTGAAACAGGATCATCGTCAGCGATCAAAATAGATGAAGTACTTTCCGAATAAGACATCTTTGAAACGATATCCATAGTTACAAATACCTGACACTGAGGTCAGGTTGATTAGTAGCTTGAAATGTTGAATTTATAGGGTTCGAGATACTTAAGATTGCCCCGGTTTGTTGCTGCAATTTGTAGGGATTTTTGCGCAAATTGACAAAGCTAAACTCAATCGGCAAAATCTCCGAATATATTCAACAGATTGAAGCACACACAGCAATCAATATTTAAGACTTTCAAGATATATTCTTTTGAAAGAAAACACTTTCAATTTTGTGGACAAATTTTCAGCTCCAAGAAACCTGAAAATAAATAATTTTGTCCAAGGTATCTAGCTCGACTGAACCAAAGCCGTTTCTAGCCTCAATGGCATAGCGTATATGGCCCGACTCAAGCTGTACCCCTTGATCGAAGTTCAAACCAGGAGAATCTTGAATCCAGCGTTCTAGAACAACTTGTTCAGCTTTAAAGGAGCCACTAAAAGTTCTAGAAAATGAGCTACCAGAGGTCATAATCTGAAAATCCTCGGCGGATGGTGGTAGCGGTGCAAACTGCCCCCAATCCCAGGCAACTTCGGTCATGTGGGGTTGCATTACAGGATTGCGATTATCAACCCAATTGGGGGCTAGTAACCAGAGGCTACCAATTCCTAACATCGTCACCGCTACAATACCAATACATCCGAGTTCTCTAAGATGGGTACGGTGATTCTGGGTGCTAGCGGGCATGGAAAAGGGTCAGTAAAATTACTACGGGAAATGTATTTTTTAAGACGTTGATGAAGTAGTCGTGTCCTAATAAACTTCTACAACCATAAGGCGACTAACCCGCATCTATTCAGAAATAAAGTAACCTCAGCTAATCTAGACATGAGTATTGTATACCTGTCATAACTAGGTAGCCCCTGGTCGATCACTCCTAAGTATCCCCAGTTTTTCTATATCAACTATTCTCTATGCCTACCCTCTATGTTTCTGATCTAGATGGCACCTTACTGACATCAACAGCTACCCTCTCCGGGTATACTCGAAACACATTAAATCGTTTGCTAGCCTCGGGACTTCCCTTCACAATTGCCACCTCCCGCAGTGTAAGTTCTGTTAGACCTATTTTTGAGGGAGTAAATCTGTTATTGCCGGTCATTGAATTGAATGGAGCTTATATTACTGACTTGACTACTGGCCAGCATTTGTTTGTAAATGACATTGCCACAGACCTGGCAACCGATATCTTAGATGTGGTACAGCATCATAAAATTAGTCCCCTGCTTTCTACCTACAATGGTCAGGACGATCATGTTTATTTTTCAACCGAGGTGAACCCTGGGATTCGTTGGTACATAGACGATGCCGCACGTAATGAAGATGGCCGCTGGCACTGTTGCCCCAACATGAAAACGATTTTGAGCGAGCGGGTAATGCGGTTTACCCTGATTGATACTAAGATTCGCTTAGAGCAATTGGCCCAGGCATTATTACAGCGCTTTCCCTGTCGTCTGGATATGCACTTGTTTGAAAACCCTTACCAGCCTGACTGGTATTGGCTCACACTACAGGATCAGGGGGCAACAAAAGCAAACGGTATTCGAGAACTGCGATCTCTACACAATTTGCAGGACCATAAGCTCACTGTATTCGGCGATCACAATAATGACATTTCCATGTTCCAGTTAGCGGATGTTGCCGTAGCTACAGCGAATGCCACTGTAGAACTGCAACAGCATGCAACCGAAATTATTGGTCATCATCGGGACGATAGTGTGGTGAAATACCTTGAGTCTAGCTGGACCACGGCTCATTAATGGTGCTAGTGCGCTGAATCTATCACCTAGAAACCAGAGCGTAAAAATCCGGTTTCTGTATACTCTAAAGTTTCAAGATTTATCCTATTAAAGATAACAGGGAGAACTCTTGGCGAATATCTAAGAGAGAACGATCAAGCAATGCTTCAAACTCAAGAAATGGCAAACGTTTTTGACGATTGCGAGTTTTAAACCAGATTGGAATTAATTCTACAATCACCCCAGGAAGCACTCTTAAAACGGCTCCATATAGCCAGAGGACCCCTTTCTCCCTAATCATGTCCTCGTACATTACATCAACGGCAGGAGAGTTTTTCATGGTTAAGTACACCTGAAACGTACATTCACTCGTCCACCAAAATAGCGGCAGAATTTTTAGTTCATCGTACATACCCGTGTCACACCCATAGATCACGTGCCCAATATCGTGTGCTCGCAAGATTTTTCCAAAATCTGAGGGTTGTGTCGCCGGATCAGTAACATGTGGATTGAGAGCATAGTACTCTACCAATCCCTCTCGCAAGGTTTGAGAACTCCGCTTATCCATGTAACCAGGTTTTGGGCTCATTTTATTTCGATACGACACTGTATCGTAAATTATAGTAGCACCTATGAATGACGTTCGAAAAAAATCACCAGGAAGACCGCGCAGCAAGGCATCTCACCAAGCAATGCTGAAAGCAACGCTAGAGCTATTAGCAGAAGTTGGATTTGAGGCGATGAGTATAGAAGCGATCTCAACTCGTGCTGGTGTGGGAAAGACAACCATCTATCGGCGTTATAGCAGTAAAGATGAACTGGTTGCTGATGCCATTGAAAGTATGCGGGAGGAGGTATTAATTCCTGATACAGGAACCCTTTGGGACGATATGAATGCACTGATTGAAAATGCTGCGCAAATAACCCTTACCCCCCTTGGGCGGCAGGCTGTTGCCATGATTATCAGCAGTGCATCGAGTAATCCAGAGTTTGCTCAAATTTATTGGGACAAGTATCTGCAACCCCGACGAGAAGCGTTTGATATTGTTATCAAACGAGCAAAAGAAAGAAGTGAAATTTCAACAGACATCGATTCAGGTCTGGTTTTCGACACAATGAGCGGCATTATGCTCTACGCATTGATCTTTCCACTTACAGAATCTTGGACGGCCTATGTTCGTCGTGCTTTAAGGCTGCTACTTGAATAGAGCTGATCTTCACGCTTTATTCAACTGTTAGATAATCTTGCCATTGCTGATCCTCAAAACGTTCACATTGTTATACTAACGAAAGTATTCAAGTATCTCAGCTGGAGAACTCACAATTCTTTGAGCACCTGCAGCCTGTAGTTCTGTGTAAGCACCATATCCGTAGGTTACTCCAATAGTATTCATTCCATTATTTTGAGCACCTATCACATCATGCTTCCGGTCGCCGACCATTGTAGAGTTTGCTGGAGAGAGGGTTTCCTTTAATGCGTATTTCAGTAGCTCCGTTTTCTGAGCATGGGTTCCATCTAATTCCGCCCCAAATACTGCCTGGAAATATTGGCTCAACTCAAAGTGTTCAAGAATTCTCTTGGCAAATAGGTGGGGTTTGCTAGTTGCAACATAAAGAGGTATTTGAAGACCACGCAGACTTTCCAGTACGTGAGCAATCCCTTGATAGGGGCTGTTCTCTGACCAGCCTACTTGCGAAAATCGTTCTCGATACAGGGCTATTGCCTGTGACGTCAGCTCTTTGCCAACCAAAGTCTCAAAACTGGTCTGCAGAGGGGGACCAATACACCAAACTAATTCATCAGCTTCAGGAACTTCGCAGTTGAGTCTCTGAAGCGCAAACTGTATCGACTTAGTGATCCCTATTTTTGGATCAGTGAGAGTGCCATCTAGATCAAAGAAAATAGGGCTTTTCATAAAGCTTGCCTATTATTATTTCGCCAAACCTAACTCTTATCTTAGGACAGAGAATAAAACCCTGTAATAGTAAAACTTGGCGATTTAGAAAATTCTGGTACAGCGTTTGTTACGTATTGCTTGGTGCAAGCGCTTTACGAAAAACAATTTTATCTACTCCGCTATCGTAAAAGTCGCGAATCCGAGCTTCGTTCTCAAAGCCATTATTAGCGTAGAACCTGCGGACATAGTCAAAATCATCAGTACCTGCGGTCTCAACCAAAAGAATTCTTTCTCCCCGCGCCATCAGCCAATGCTGAACGTAACTGAGCATTGTCTTCCCCCGCCCTTGTCGTTGTTGGTTCGGGTGAACTGCTATCCAGTAAAGGTTCCAAGTCCCGTGGGTCATCTTTTCAGGAGCCATGTAGGCCACACCAACCGGCCCTATTCCATCATCATCTGTAAACCAAATATCCTCCTTTCCGGGAGATCCCAGCATCTCTGACAGTAGTTCGGTCTGCTCTGATGCAAAAAGACCAGAGGCATTAGCCAATTCAATCAAGGCATCGTGATCGGATTCAACAGTACGTCTGATCATCTTTGAACTAATTCCTTTCAAGAAAACAACTCTGAATCTAGAGTTTGAAGCTAATGCACTCATTGCTCTAGTGGATGGTACTGGCACTGACCTCGTCATTAACCCTGAACAGTTTCAGGCAGAACAGCAAAAATATATGGTGTAACGGCACATCAGAATGTTGTTGGCAAACTAACAAGAACGCTGCCACAACCCCTTACAGGTTTTGTAGAAGTGTGCATACGATGGCTTCTGGCGCATCCTCCTGGACAATGTGAGCAGCATTTTGAATAATGGTAAAGCTGTCTGCAGTCAGCAGATTTTGCAGTTCGCGTCCCTGTTCGAGTGGGATAAATGTGTCGTTCTCGCCCCAGATCAGGTGGACCTCAAAATCTGGTTTCTTGTACAGCTTTTGTACGTCTGCAATATTCTGGATGTTGGCTTGGGCAATTTGCCGATAAAACGCAGCCTGGCCTATATTCCCACGCCAAGGGGCGGCATAAATCTCTATAGCTTCTTCACGCAGCGGGTAATGGGCTGCTTTTTGAATGTATGCCTGAAATAGAGCCTCGTGGGCATAGGCGGGAAGTCCAGCAAACGCCTCTTCGTAATGGGCAACATGGGCGTAAAAGGGAGACCCTGATGGCAGTACCGCAACAGCATCTATTAGGTGTAGTGCCCCATAGGGAATCTTGTTAATAAAGTGTCCACGTAGAGCGGCTAACCCCCCAAAGTCATGAGCAACCACCTGTGGTTTATCCAATTGCCAAAACTCAATTAATGCTTCTAGTAAATCGCTTTGGACATGTTCAGAAACGATCTGATTATTGTGTTTCTCGGAAAGACCACAACCTAGCATGTCGAAGAAATATACTTGGTGGGTTTTCGCAATCCAAGGAACAATATTTCGCCAGGCTTGGGCCGACCAAGGAAATCCATGGATTAAGACTACCGGGTCTCCTTCTCCAACACGGCCCCAAGCGATTGCTTGTTCCTGGAATGTAAAGCGTTGATCAAGTACTAGCATAGGGTTTGTTAAAAATTAGACTCATAGAATTACTCCCCATCTATAGCGACTGACTAATGTAGCTACTAAACTTGGCTATCGTCTCTTCGTTGCGTCGATAGTAGGTCCATTTACCAATACGGGTAGGAATCACTAACTCTGCTTGGTGAAGAAGGGTCATATACTGCGACGTTACTGATTGAGAAAGACCTACTTTGGCCTGAATGAACCCGACACAAACTCCCTGTTTGAACCCGTCTACTTCCTGGTGAGGGGGAAAATGTTCTTCTGGAGATTTGAGCCACTGTAATATGCTCAGCCTTTTTGGATGAGCTAATGCTTTCATGATCTGAATTTCGTTCATGAGCCTGCTAGATAATGCCTACCCCTGCTTTAAGCACTATAATTGTATCTAGATTTCTAGATATGTAAATATAAATAGAGCACAAGTTCCTGTGAAAGGCGATCTCTTGGATTCAAAAGGGATTGCCCACTGCCGCTTGAGGGAAGATGCACCGACCCGCTACTATACAGGCGCATGTTTTGTAGTCGGCCTTTCTAAATGATTGACCCAGTAGTGCGTACGCTTACCTTTGGTCAGTTTTCGCTTCACCAGTGGCGACAGGTGAGCCTTATTCACCGGTTGCTGTCTCCCCTACGTCAGTGGCGCCAGGGCAGTAGTCTGCTGGCCTATGGTGACTGGATAGCAGCGGGTATTATGGCGGTATTGCTGGTGCTATCCCCGTATACTTCCACGACGCTGATCGGTATTTTGCTGATGCTCTGTGCCGCTCTGTGGATGCTGCTAACGGTGAGTGATGAGGCCAACGGTTGGCTTACCCCCATTCATTTGGGCGTCACGATTTACTGGGGCATCATGGTACTGGCAACGGCCCTGTCGCCCGTGAGGGCAGCAGCGGTATCTGGGTTAATTAAACTTACCCTCAACCTGTTGTTGTTTATGTTGCTAGCGCGAGTGTTGCGAAAGCCTAAGCTACGGACGGGGGTGCTGTCAGTATATGTATTGGCGACATTGCCTGTGGTTGTCTATGGCATGCGTCAGTACTTTTTTGGAGCAGAAGCATTAGCTACTTGGGTAGACCCCACAACAAATTTGTCGGGGGCTACCCGAGTCTATAGTTATTTAGGAAATCCAAATCTGTTGGCGGCCTATTTGATGCCTGCGGTGGCCCTAAGTGTCAGTGCTTTTTTTGTATGGCCCCGCTGGCTGCCTAAAGTCTTGGCTGCGATCGCATTCTTTCTCAACCTGGCCTGTTTGGTGCTGAGCTACAGCCGGGGTGGGTGGATCGGGCTGCTGGGGTTATTTTTTGTGTTGGCCATGCTGCTGGTGTACTGGTGGAGTGAACTGTTTCCTTCCTTTTGGAGACGATGGGCCTTGCCCTTGCTATTGGGAACCATGGCCGGTTTAGTATTGTTTGCCGTGCTGTTTGTGGGGCCGGTGCGAGAACGGGTGATGACCATGTTTGCCGGTCGTGGCGACAGCAGCAACAACTTTCGCATCAATGTGTGGCAAGGGGCGATGGCTATGGTTCGAGCCCGACCGGTGTTGGGCATTGGGCCGGGGAATGATGCCTTTAATAAGGTCTATCCATTTTTCCAGCGGCCTAACTACACAGCACTCAGTGCCTATTCTGTATTTTTAGAGCATTTGGTGGAAGCTGGCATTATTGGGTTTACGGCATTTTTATGGCTGTTGGCCACCACGTTTTACCAGGGGCTGTATCAGCTACGGCGACTGCGGATGGATATGAACAGTCAGGGCTATTGGTTGATTGGCGCGATCGCAACCTGTTTTGGTATGTTGGTGCACGGTCTGGTGGATACGGTGTGGTATCGGCCCCAGGTCAGTACGCTGTGGTGGATGTGTATGGCGGTAATTGCCAGCTTCTATGTGCCTCGGCTCACCAGCTATCAACAAACAGACCGCTAGATTGCTACTTCAATCACAGTGCAAATGCTAGCTATGTAGGATAATGCAGGATTCGTTGACAAACGGGTTCTACCATGGCACAGACACAGTCGCCTCGGCATAAGCACATTGTTCTAACGTCCCATCCAGGCAGTTTTGGTGAAGAGTCCATTCCCATTCAGTGGGGGAAGGCAGATCCGAAGGAACGGGGACCTGTGGTGGCCACCCTAGGTAATCGCGCCCATCGCAATGTGATTGGTACCCATTCTGGCGGCTATGCCGTGTATCGCGCCCTGGCAGTGGCTAGCGGTAGCCTGGAGCGCAGCCACCGTGCAGATTTAACCAATACGTCCCCCACCGTTTCCATTGGCCCCCACCCCAGCTGGACGCAGGCGGACAAAATTATTTCCCTCGATCCCTTTGGTGCCCTAGATAATGACCTATTTGCAGACCTGAGGGCAGAGGGTTACGACATTCGTCCATCCATTGCCATTACTAAGGCCCACATCAACATTCCAGAACTGCAGGAGGCGGTTAATCAGGGCCGCATTCAGGTGGATGGCAAAATCCTTAAATCCGGTGGCGAGCTGGTAGTAACAAAGGCGGCCATTGAACCCGTGTGGCACTTGCCGGGTATTGCTCAACGATTTGGGGTGAAGGAAAGCGAGCTGCGTCGCCACCTGTTTGAGCAGACTGGTGGCATGTTTCCTGAGCTGGTGACGCGCCCCGATTTACAGGTGTTCTTACCCCCCATTGGCGGCCATACGGTCTACATTATGGGAGACATTGACGCGATTACCGATCCGGAGCGGCCCCTGGCGGTGCGCATCCATGACGAGTGCAACGGCTCCGATGTCTTTGGCTCCGATATTTGTACCTGTCGTCCCTATCTGGTGCACGGCATCGAAGTGGCGTTGGAAACCGCCCAGTCCGGTGGGGCAGGGGTGATTATCTATGCCCGTAAGGAGGGTCGTGCCCTAGGGGAAGTAACCAAGTTTTTGGTGTACAACGCTCGCAAACGCCAGGAGGGAGGAGACCGGGCGGATACCTACTTTACCCGCACAGAATGTGTGGCCGGTGTTCAGGATATGCGGTTTCAGGAGATGATGCCCGATGTGATGCACTGGCTGGGAATTACCCGCATTGATCGGTTTGTGTCCATGAGCAATTTAAAATACGACGCGGTCACCCAATCGGGTATTGAAATTGTTGAACGGGTTTCCATACCAGAAGACTTAATCCCGGCGGATGCCCAGGTGGAAATGAAGGCGAAAAAGGCGGCGGGCTACTACACCGAAGGAGAAGTGCCTGACGAAGCGGTGCTGAAATCAACCATGGGCCGACAGTATGAAGACGTCCACGAAGACGTCTACGAAGACGCCTAGGAGGTCGCCATGATATCAGCAGAACAGACGGCCATTGACTATTTGCAAAGTCCCCAGGCCATTCGCGATCGCGCCCATCAGCTATTTGATTTATGCAAAGCGGACCAGCTGGCGCATTTTCGCTGTGATCTCTCTCGGCTGGATGCGGTGGCCAACTATGTGGTGGAGACCACCCAGCAGCTCTACCCTAGCTTTGATGTGCCGTTCCACAGCCGCTGGCGACACTTTGAGATGGCAAGGTTAACGCCGCCTTTAGTGCTTGATCCTAATGCTCCAGACGCTTTGGAAACACGGCATTTAGTGGCCAAAGCCCAGCTGGACCTAGCCATTGTTAGCGTTCTTTTAGATGCTGGAGCCGGGAGCCAGTGGCAGTATCACGATGTGGCTACAGACCAGGTGCTGAGCCGTTCTGAGGGGCTGGCGGTGGCCAGTCTCCGCGCCTTTGAACAGGGATTCTTTTCCACTGACTTTGTCTCGTTGCATCAGGTGGATGCCGCTGGGTTAATGTCTCTTTCAGAAAGCGATCTGAGCCAGATTTTTCAGGTGAGTGGTAACAATCCTCTAGTGGGGTTATCCGGTCGGTTAAATCTGTTGCACAAGCTGGGGGAGACCCTGGCCAGTCAGCCGGAACGCTTTGGTAAGGCCGGTCGGCTGGGCAATCTGTTGGACTATTGGATTGGTCGCTATGGCAACACAATGGATGCGGGCGTATTGCTCACAGAAGTGTTACGCAGTTTTGGCTCTATCTGGCCCGGTCGTGTGGCGTTAGCGGGTGTGAATTTGGGGGATGTGTGGCCCCACCCGGCCCTGCCGGACACAGGACCAGGCACAGACCTTATGCCGTTTCATAAACTCTCCCAGTGGCTGACCTACTCCCTAGTGGAACCCTTGACGGTGGCTGGGGTTACGGTGACTAATCTAAATGCCCTTACGGGACTGGCGGAATATCGCAATGGCGGTCTCTGTGTGGATTTGGGATTGCTGGTGCCCAAACATTCAGATGTGACTCAGCAGGCCCATCTGCCCAGTTCTGCTGTGGTGGTGGAATGGCGTGCCCTAACGGTGGTGATGCTGGATCTGATTGGGGAACGGGTGCGGAAGTTGTTGAAAAAATCTGCTGATGAATTGCCGTTAATCAAGGTGCTAGAAGGGGGGACCTGGGCTGCTGGGCGTCGCATTGCTAAGGAACTTCGACCGACGAGTGTACCGCCTATTTCTATCCAGAGCGACGGCACTGTTTTTTAGAAAATTGAAGAGAATGAACAACCAAGTTACCCAAATTGCCCATCCCCTGATTCAGCATAAACTCACGCTGATGCGGCAAAAGGACACCAGTACCGCCAAGTTTCGACAGCTGCTGGAAGAGATTAGCCTGCTGTTGGCCTACGAGGTCACCCGAGAGCTACCCCTGGAAAAGGTGCCGATTGAAACCCCCTTTGCCACCATGGAGGCTCCCATGCTAACGGGAAAAAAGCTGGTACTGATTTCGATTATGCGGGCGGGGCAAGGCATTTTGGACGGTATGCTCAAGCTCATTCCGTCGGCGCGGGTGGGCCACATTGGCCTCTACCGCGATCCGCGTATGCTAATGCCGGTGGAGTATTACTTTAAGGTGCCAAAGGATGTCAACGAGCGAGACATGCTGATTGTGGACCCGATGATTGCCACGGGAAATACTGCGATCGCAGCCGTCCACCGCCTCAAAGAGACTCGACCCCAGTCCATTCGATTTGTCTGTCTTTTAGCTGCTCCAGAAGGCATCGAAAGCTTTCATGCAGAACATCCGGATGTTCCTATTTTTACCGCTGCCATTGACGACAAGCTGGACGACCATGGCTATATTTTGCCTGGTCTAGGGGATGCCGGTGATCGGATGTTTGGGACTCAGTAAGAGAAGCCCCTCCCTGGAGGGGAGAGTTGTTGGTTTAAGTTTTTAGTGCTCTGCACTTAATTTGTTATTTAACCTGCCGTTTCTAGAATTTAACCATTATGCAACAACTTCAAAATCACATTGCTGGTGCCTGGTGCCCCTCTAAAACAACCGACTATCTCGACGTTATCAACCCGGCGACAGGCGACATTCTAACGGAGGTACCCCTCTCCCTAGCCAGCGATCTAGACCAAGCGGTGACTGCAGCCAAAGAAGCCTTTACATCCTGGCGACGGATTCCGGCCACTGGGCGTATCCAATATTTGTTTAAGCTCAAAACGCTTTTGGAAGAGCATCGAGATGAGCTAGCCAAAACCATTACAGAAGAATGTGGCAAAACCCTAAAAGAATCCCAGGGAGAACTGCAGCGGGCCATTGAAAATGTGGAAGTAGCCTGCGGGATTCCCTCCATGATGCAGGGGCAAAATTCTGAAGATATTGCCCGGGGCATTGATGAAATGATGATTCGTCAGCCCCTTGGGGTGGTGGGCATTATCGCTCCGTTTAACTTTCCGGCGATGATTCCCTTCTGGTTTTTTCCCTATGCCATTGCCTGTGGCAATACCTGCATCATCAAACCATCGGAGAAGGTGCCCCAGACCATGCAACAGATTATGGCCCTGATTGAACAAACGGGGCTACCGGCAGGGGTGGTGAACCTGGTCCATGGCAGCAAAACGGTGGTGGATGCGCTGCTGGACCATCCTACCGTCAAGGCCATTAGCTTTGTGGGGTCGAGCCCGGTGGCGCGCTATATCTACAGTCGGGCAGCGGAAACGGGTAAGCGAGTGCAGTGCCAGGGTGGAGCCAAAAATCCGGTGGTGATTCTCCCCGATGCGGATTTAGCTATGACTACCCGAATTGTGGCGGACAGCGCCTTTGGCTGTGCCGGACAGCGATGCTTAGCGGCGTCCCTGGCAATTACGGTGGGAACAGTAAAAGCGGACTTTACCGATGCCATCGCCGAGGCGGCCCAGCAACGGGTAGTGGGCAACGGTCTGGAGACCGATGTGCAAATGGGACCGGTGATTAATCAGGGGAGTTGCGATCGCATCCACTCCCTGATCCAAACCGGCATTGACGAAGGCGGCAAGCTACTGGTGGATGGTCGCCGTCCGGATGTACACCCCCAGGGCAACTTTATCCGGCCCACCCTACTGCAGGATATTCCTAGCCAGGGTGAAATTGCCACCACCGAAATCTTTGGTCCCGTGCTTGGTCTGATCCATACCGAAACCCTGGACGACGCCATCTCCCTGGTAAACCAAAGCCGCTGGGGGAATATGGCTTGTCTGTTTACCAGCTCAGGTGCCGCAGCTCGCAAGTTCCGCTACGAAGCAGAAGCGGGCAACATTGGCATCAATATTGGCGTGGCTGCCCCCATGGCGTTTTTCCCCTTTAGCGGTTGGAAAGAGAGTTTCTATGGCGATCTCCACGGGCAGAGCCACCATGCGGTGGAGTTCTTTACCCAAACTAAAGTTGTTGTCGAGCGCTGGCCCAAAGAATGGTCCCGACAGTTTTAGAGGTTTGCTCAGTTTCTATAACTGTCCCCTAGTTTTAACTTGTTCATACAGGGTCTCCATGGCGGTAATAAATGAATTATCCCGATGCCAAAAGGCCGGAAAATCCCCCTGTTTTTTGATGGGAATCGCTGATACCGGATTCTCTGGTAGAGCCTCCATCGTTTGGGGTAATCGCTTTGTGCCATGCCAAAACTCACGCAGCTCTGTTTTTGCAGGCACGTCTCGTGTTTCTAGGGGTGGGTAGTAGGCATCAGTTAACTGTGGTTCCGCCTGCCCTAACTGTAGCTCTGCTGATAAAGCCTGCCCTAATGGAGACTTTGCCAGTTCGTTTAATAGGTCCTGCCGCGATAAACCCCGCAGTTCGAACAACAAAAACGGATCTTGATCGAGCTCTGCGGCTACTAAATAGTATACCCCGGCAATATGCTTACAGGGGTTGCTCCAGTCCGGGCAGGAACAGCTAGCTTTAAAGTCTTTACGGCTACCCGGCAATAGATTCAGGTTTAACTGTGCAAAGGTGTCTTCGATATCGTCTGGAATTTCGTTGAGCAACAATCGAGAAATAATGCTGGCTTTGGATGCCATTAAGGCTACGGCTGCTGACCATTTGGCCTTACTCAGGGGCTGAAATTCAATGGTGGTATGGTAAAGCGGTTCTTTATAGACACCAAAATAAGGATTGACAGACCCCCTAACCTGGGCCGTAACCAGATTTCCATCAATGTCAAACCTTTTGACTTTGTTGCCTCGGGCATAGGAGCGCCCCCGGCTAAGGCGACCCGAATCGGTGAGTTTCTCAATGGCGGTGATAAACTGTTGCCCCCACCAGCTTCGACTAAATTGGCCCATGGTATTGCTCCCTTTATTCCATGATTGCGGTTTTATTTAATGAAATTAGCTGTCTAAAGGCGTTGTCATCCAGCTCCGTTAGCCAAGATTCATCGGAACCCACAATGGAGCCTGCCAGTTTCTTTTTGTCTTCAATCATTTCGTCAATGCGTTCTTCTAGGGTGCCGATAGCCACAAACTTATGGACAAACACGTTCTTTTTCTGGCCAATGCGAAAGGCACGGTCGGTGGCCTGATCTTCCACGGATGGATTCCACCAGCGGTCAAAATGAAACACATGGTTGGCTTTGGTTAGGGTAATGCCGACACCGCCTGCTTTCAAAGAAAGGATAAACACAGAGGGCTCTGTTTCTGGATCCTGGAATTCGGCGATCATGGTCTCACGTTTTTTGCGAGAGGTGCCCCCATGGAGATAATAGGTGTTGCAATGGAATGTGTGGCGAATGTATTTTTCTAGGGCGTCTCCCAGTTCGGTGAATTGGGTAAAGACTAGCAGGCTATCGCGCTCGGCCCTGGCTTCTTCAATCATTTCGGTGAGGCGGGTTAGCTTGTGCGATCGCACCGCCGTAAAGTCGCTATCATCCTGTAAAAACTGTCGGGGATGGTTACACACCTGTTTGAGTTTGGTGAGCGTCCCCAGAATCAGCCCTTTGCGCTGGATGCCTTCGGCCTCTTCCAGCCGTTGTTCTACATCCTTGACCACCGCTTCATAAAGGGAGGCCTGTTCCTTAGTGAGGTTGCAGAATAGTTTTTGTTCTACCTTATCTGGCAGATCCTTGATGATCGACTGGTCTGTTTTTACCCGCCTTAAAATAAAGGGTTCTACTAGCCTTTTGAGGGTGGCGGACTGGCGGAGGTTGTTGTTTTTTTGGATCGGTACCTCAAAGCTTTTACGAAACTGGGTTTGATTACCCAAATATCCAGGATTCAAAAAGTGAAAAATAGACCATAGATCCAACAGTCGATTTTCAATGGGTGTACCCGTGAGGGCCAGACGGTGGTGGGCAGAGAATTTGTAAATGGCCTTGGTGAGGGCGGCTTTGGGGTTCTTGATATTCTGCGCTTCGTCCAGCACAATACGGTGCCACTCAATGGCATTAAATAGTTTGGCATCTCTGCGGGCTAGGGCAAATGAGGTGATGATGATGTCATGATCGCGACATCCCTGTTTGAAGGTTTTAGCATCCTTGGCCCGCTCGGCCCCATGGTGAACAGCGGCCTTGATTTCGGGGGCAAACTTTTGAATCTCTCGTTGCCAATTACCAACAACAGAAGTGGGGGCAATCAGCAGGGTGGGAGGCAGCTGAATAGATTCTGTTTTAGATTTTTTGCGGCCTTTTCTTGATTTCTCAGGCTCCCTCTCCTGCACCAGCCGGGCAATCACCTGGACGGTTTTACCAAGACCCATGTCATCGGCCAGACAGCCATTGAGCCCTAGCTCTTCTAAATATTGCAGCCAGGAGACGCCCCGCTTTTGATACTCCCGTAGCTGTCCTTCAAAGCTGTCAGGATTGTCCACGGGCTGGAGCTTTGTCTTATCACCCAGTTTGTTGAGCATATCGGCGAGAATGTCTTTGCGATCGCACTCCACTTCCAGCTCGCCATCATTCTCCTTGGCCGTCAGCTTCATAAAGTCCAATAGCGACAGTTCCGGATTTTCCTGCTGGTGGGTTTTCCAAAATTCCAGCATCTGCTGCATCTTGTCCTGGTCTAGTTCGATCCACTGCCCCCGAAACTGTACCAGGGGCGTTTTCGCATTCACCAGCTGGTGCCACTCTTGTTCACTGACGTTCTCATCGCCGATGGCCAACTCATACTGATATTCCACCAGGCGCTCCAATGAGAAATAGCTCTTGGACTTATCTTTTCCATCCGCTGGTGATTTCCCTCTAGCTTTGAGACGCACCTTAGCCCGCTGACGTCCCTGGGGTGTCCACCAGGCTGGAACCACAACTTTGTACCCTGCATTTTCCAAAATCCAGGCAGACTCTTTGAGAAAGCTGAAGGCAGCGTCTAAATCTAGCTCGATTCCCACGGGCTGATCTGTTTCTAACCCTTGCCACAATGCCGGATAGATACGAGACGCATAGCCCAAGTTTAGCAACAGGTTTTGTTCAAAGTCTTCTCCTAATTGTTTTTTTGCTTGTTTTTGTTGGTTGGCACCCATGCGCCAGTAATCGTCTAGGGACAGCTTTAGGGACGGATCCTCTTTGGGAGCAACCTCAAATTCTAGCTGCCAAGGTTCTTCTGGCTGAAGCGGGTCCTGCAGATGAAAGTATAAGTAGAAAGGCTGTTGGGTTTGGGTGCGGACGATGCGATCGCGCCAGGTTTGCCATTGTTGATACTGCTCTAGCCCGTGGGACTGGGGCGAGATATGTAAATTTAAACAATGGGCTAAAATAGAGCCCTCAATGGTCTTCTCAAACCCCTTTGTAAGCTGGGTATGGGTAACCACTTCGGTTAGCAAACATTCGGAAAAATGACGCAACAGCGATAGCCGGTCGTACAGCTGAGGATCTTCACAGGGGTCGGCAAACCCTGCAGCACACATCAGTGGCATATAGGCCACATACTCCTTCAAGAGAGTGTCATATTCCTCTCCAATAAATTCCCAGCCTGAATAAATTTCAAAGGGAGCGGCGGATGATTTTTTCTTAGCTTTTTGCCGAGGCTCCAGGGCACGATACTTGAGCGTAGGAATATAGTGGTCCTTGAGCATCACCCGTTTCAATGCTTGGGTGAAATGAAACCAAAAGAGTAAATCATTCCCCAACTGGAGCTCACTCAAATTGTGCACTGTTAGGAAATGGAGTTCATTAAGTAACGGAACAAGAGAGTTGGCATTTCCTTTGATTTTTGTGGTAGCGGCGCAGGCAACGGGGCAGCAGTCCACTTCCCAATATTCAAATTCAAAGGTGTCCGGCAGCTCTATCTCCAGATAGCGCGATAGTTCCAGGGAGGGCAGGGGGCGATCGTCAACGGTAGGTAATAGAAAATAGCAGGGTTCTATCCAACTTTCCAGGGATGTATTTTCTGGGGATCGGAGGTTGAACTCGTTGGTTAGAAAATCAGCCAGATGATCCCCTTCTAGCTGCATGGGATAGCGGCCTTGTTCTTCAAGGTCTGGCTGCTTATCAATCGTCTCTATCCACAGGTAAAACTGTCCTGCTTGCATAAAGTCAGCGTCAGGTTCAGGGATCCAGGTACCGTGAAGAATCTGCATAGCGGTGAACAGAAGATGAGCGACCCTTAGTTTTTGTCGTTGCTGATTTAGGAGGTGAAACGATTTTTAGAACTTACCAGTTACCTAGACTTGACATATAAAATCATCCCGAGCATCAGCAACGCCTGTTTCTTAAATGTTTGTAGCTCAATTTAGCATCCACTAAAGAGATCCTTCGCCTGTCGGCTAAATTATTTAATCCCTTAAGGGGTCTACCGTGTATACACAAGTCCTAAAAGCTAGCACTTTCGGTCGTCTAACCCCCTCTAACTCCCCCTTCGTAAGGTGGAGACCGGACACTTCCCCCCTTACGAAGGAGGGATTAAGGGGGATAATGCAGAACTTTGAGCATTGGACCGAGATGTTTATACACCGTAGCTTAAGGGACCTCTTTGAGAGTTGGTGGTCTGTTTTAAATTGGTTTAATACTCTGGAAGGCACATTAACGATTCTTTCCTCGTGCAGAATCCTAAAAGGTGTCCTTCAAAAATAGCGCAGCTCAATTTCAATGCGGGTTTCGGTACCGGCCACTAAAAAGACGGCTTCACCAAAGTCGGGTGGGCCTGTCAGGGCATCAGGATTACGGGAAAACCCGAAACCCTCAGTGGGCATACCAACAAAGTTGCGATTAAATTCATTATCGCTGTTGGCATCGTGAAATACAGAGACTGCGTAGCTGCCCTGGGACAAGTCTGTAAATGTAGCGATGGTTTCTGTGGCGGCAAGACAGACGGATTGTAGGGCTTCTTCTCGCTTACTGGGGAACCCAGCACTGCGATCAAACAGATTGAGACATACCTGCCCTTCAGGTTCCTTAACACCACTAATATCTACCGTCAGCTGACTGGAGCTGGCCTGAACTGGCATAGCGCTCAACATAAGCAGGACTGTACCTAATAGCCATGGCTTCATATCGAACCCTCCGTATAGTCTGCTCCTAGATTACTGCAAATATATGTTGATGGCTGATTTGTACGGTTCGAGCCGATTGCGGCCTTCTACATAAAGATGTGCGATTAAAACTTTAATATCAGCAACAAAGTCTTAGTATTTTGTTTTATATTCTCCCAAGTAAAACATTCTTAACAAAAGCCTGAGTTCGGACTATCTGATTTTCTGAATGTTTAACGGGGAGTCAGTAGTGTTGTTGTTCTGATTAATGGGGGTGCGATCGCTCATCCCTCTGGCTGTCAGAAATGCTTGAAACCCCACGGGGGATTGGCTAGGGGAGGAGGGCTAAGCAGATAGCTCTGTCAGATATTAAACTGCATTTAGTGAAACAATCAGCGTCTTTGCGAATGACGCAGGGTGACCTGACCTGAACGCAATTAGCCAACCGGGCTAGGTAGTGGTGGCAATAACTTAAAACGCTTATTTTGAAAGGCTTTTTAGCGTATGGGAGTATTTGCTTTTTGTTCTGACTTTTATCTAGTTGGTACAGCAAATTGATTTAAATACTAGTTATCGAATTATTTAGGATTTAAGCTGGGATTGAAGGTAAATGAAGCCCTTTTAATCTGTCTCATTTAATTTTTCGAGTAACGTTATTTTTCGTATCCCTATCCAAAGGCCAGTTTATTGTCCACAATGGCCCACAGATTCGGTCCTTGAGACCACCCACCAAAAGGAGGCAACGAGCGTGAAACTCTCGGTCTATGGAAAAGGCGGTATTGGTAAGTCCACCACCAGCTGCAATATTTCCGTTGCTCTGGCCAAACGTGGTAAGAAAGTGTTGCAAATTGGTTGTGACCCCAAGCATGACAGCACCTTTACCCTGACGGGCTTTCTCATTCCCACCATCATTGACACCCTCCAGGAGCGGGACTATCACTACGAAGATATCTGGCCCGAGGATGTGATTTATCAAGGCTATGGCGGTGTCAGCTGTGTTGAAGCTGGTGGTCCTCCAGCGGGGGCAGGCTGTGGCGGCTATGTTGTTGGTGAAACCGTCAAGCTGCTCAAGGAGCTCAATGCCTTTGATGAGTACGATGTGATCTTGTTTGATGTCCTGGGTGATGTGGTGTGTGGTGGGTTTGCCGCCCCCCTAAACTACTCGGACTACTGCATGATCGTCACAGACAATGGTTTTGATGCCCTGTTTGCCGCTAATCGCATCGCAGCTTCGGTACGAGAGAAAGCCCGCACCCACCCCCTACGTCTAGCGGGATTAATCGGTAACCGCACCTCTAAACGAGATTTGATCGACAAATATATAGAAGCGGTCCCCATGCCAGTGCTGGAGATTTTGCCCCTAATTGAAGACATTCGCGTATCGCGGGTGAAGGGTAAGACCATGTTTGAGATGGCCGAGACAGATCCGTCCTTGGAGCCCGTGTGTCAGTACTATCTGAATATTGCCGATCAGCTGATTGCTCAGCCGGAAGGGGTGGTGCCTAAGGATGTTGTGGATCGCGAGCTGTTTGCTTTGCTATCGGACTTCTATCTCAATCCGCCGGAGGATGCGCCTAAAACTGAAAATGAGCTGGATTTAATGATGGTTTAGGTTTGCGGGTTTAGCTATAACCCAGAATTTCTGGGCAATTTGATAAGTTGCTAACTGTTTCTAACCGTTGATTTTCTCAAAGGACTGGCCATTCTGACGCGGAGGTGCTACATTGCTGCGTGCCAATTCATTTTTAGATACCGTCTCTAGATATGGCCTTTTTTGAGAATTTCACCACCTCTATCCGTGAAAAGTGGCTGAACTATGTGCAAGATAATCGCGCTTGGTTAGAGTTACAGATGAACAATGTGTCGGTGCGTACCCCTGACGGTGGCCGACGTCCTTCATCGTTGTTGATTCTCGGGGTGATTAATGCCATAGAGCCTAAGCTATCGAATTTGATGGTGCCGTTCTATAAGCTCAACTCCGATGAGGATGCACTGGTGGAGGTACTGGGGTTAAACTTTGACCCTGAGATGGCGTTGGATGGTGGCGGTGACGTAGGTCCCACACTGGATGCATCACCCGGTGAAGATAATACTCCCTTGCTGGAGGGGCTAGAGGGGCTAGAAGGACTCTAGGCAAGAAACAGAGACAACTTATTGGATGATTGCTCGGACGAACAATGGCTAAAAGAGGTTTTGCCCCATAGCATTAGTCGCCTCTTTTGGCCCAGACCCACACTGTTCTAAGGACGTTTAATCACCATGACAACAACTGCCAATACTCCTGCCCTTGAGTTTGACTGCGATACGGGCAATTATCATACGTTTTGTCCCATTAGCTGTGTAGCCTGGCTTTATCAGAAGATTGAGGACAGTTTCTTTTTGGTGATTGGGACCAAGACCTGTGGTTATTTTTTGCAAAATGCCATGGGTGTGATGATTTTTGCTGAGCCACGCTACGCGATGGCGGAGCTGGAAGAGGGAGATATTTCTGCCAAGCTCAATGACTATGAGGAGCTCAAGCGTCTGTGTTTGCAGATTAAGCGCGATCGCAACCCCAGCGTAATTGTATGGATCGGCACCTGCACCACCGAGATTATTAAAACTGACCTGGAGGGCATTGCTCCCAAACTAGAAGGAGAGATTGGCATTCCCATTGTTGTTGCCCGTGCCAACGGTCTTGACTATGCCTTTACCCAAGGGGAAGACACCGTCCTTGCCGCCATGGCCCAGCGCTGCCCTACTGAAGAACCTGCGACTCCGGCTGTTGTAGAGCCAGCTAAGCAAGAGCGCAACGGTATTAGCAAGCTACTTTCCCTAGGTCGCAAGACCGAGGCAGCTGCTCCCGATGAAGCACCCGCTGCCGATGAATACCACGACCACACTCCTTTGATTCTCTTTGGGTCAGTTCCCAATCCGGTAGTGACCCAGCTAAATTTAGAACTCAAAAAACAGGGTATTAAAGTCTCTGGCTGGCTACCCGAAAATCGTTACACCGAGCTACCCGTTATCAAAGAAGGGTATTTTGCCTCGGGGGTGAATCCATTCTTATCCCGGACTGCATCCACACTGATGCGTCGGAAAAAAGCTAAGGTGATCGGTTCTCCCTTCCCCATTGGTCCCGATGGTACCCGTGCCTGGGTTGAGAAAATCTGTTCTGTTTTGGGAATAGAACCCAAGGGGCTGGACGAACGGGAAGCTAAGATTTGGGAATCAGTGGAAGACTACGTGAGCCTTATCCGTGGCAAGTCTGTTTACTTTATGGGAGACAACTTGCTAGAGATTGCCATGGCGCGCTTTTTAATTCGCTGCGGCATGACGGTACCAGAAATTGGTATTCCCTACATGGACAAACGTTTTCAGGGGGCTGAGCTCAAGTTTTTGGCGCAGACCTGTGATGAGATGGGAGTGCCCAAGCCCAAGATTATTGAAAAGCCGGATAATTACAACCAGATTCAGCGCATTCTGGAAATTGAGCCGGATTTGGTAATTACGGGGATGGCCCATGCAAATCCGTTGGAAGCGCGGGGGATTAATACTAAGTGGTCTGTGGAGTTTACGTTTGCTCAGATTCACGGCTTTAGTAATACTCGGGATATTCTTGAGTTGGTGACTCGTCCTTTGCGTCGTAATAGCAACCTGAAGGAATTGGGTTGGGACAAGCTGGTAAAAGAGGATGCAACAGTTTAGAAAAGTGTTGATGGTTTAGGTTATCTCTTTCCACTATTGGGAAAGCCTAATTCAAATCCCACAGAATTGGGGGCTTGGGGGCCTAAACAACCCATAGCTTCTTGTTCCAAAATACCTTTGAAAGCATGAAAGTCCCTAAATTGAAAAGTTTAGGGACTTTTTGTTGTCTTCATTTCTCTCAGGCGCATACACGAAAATAAGATACCGCTGTAGAGCTTGGCGATACCTGGTTGCCCTTACCAAGGGGAACCGTCAGGGAGGGGGATGGATCACTTGCAATAACAACCGAAGACCCCTCCGCCTACGGCACCTCCCCTTGATAAGGGGAGGAAATTGCTTAACAGAATCCTGTTTGGAATTTTATTTTCATGTGCAACTCTCAGCAGTCCATACCGCAAATATCAGCACAGCAATACTCACGGGATCGTATAGAATCCAGGTGCTGTGATTTATGGGCCTGTATGTCAAACGCGCAAGATGCTGTCTTAGAGGCGAATCGGTTGTTTTATCGTGCCTTTGAGAAGAAGGATATTGAGGCGATGGAGGCGGTGTGTTCTAAGGGCATTGGTGGCCTGTGTATTCATCCGGGGCGGAAGGCGCTGAAGGGGTGGGAGGCGATTCGGCAGTCGTGGGTGCAGATTTTTAAGGCGACGCGTTATTTGGAGATTGATCTGGATGTGGTGTCTGTGGATGTGTCTGGGGAGTTGGCGTATGTTGTTTTGGTGGAGAAGGTGATGCAGGTGGCGGGGAGTCGTCGGTTAGAGGCGAAGTCGATGGCGACGAATGTGTTTGAGTGTATGGGTGGGAAGTGGTATTTGGTGCATCATCATGGGAGTCCGGTAGCAGAGTGAATGTAAGAAAACACTCTGTGCCGAAATTAGACAAAGTGTAGAGACTCTTGATAACAATGTGATCAAAGCCTTTCAGGGACTGTACAGAATTTTGTGTAAGCGATCTATCATCCATGTACATCAGGAGATCGCCCCATGGCCCGCAAGAAAAAAGAACCGAACCGCGTTGATGACTTACTAGACGAACTGCTGGAAGACTGCGCTACCCCGGAGG
>JBCCQQ010000014.1:0-104064 GCA_039024555.1 Cyanobacteria bacterium P01_D01_bin.156 | reverse complement strand
GCAGTAAATGCAATTGCATCCAACGCAAGCTGCATGGTGTCTGACGCTATCGCTGGCATGATCTGTGAGAACCAGGGCCTAATCCAAGCTGGTGGTAACTGCTACCCCAACCGTCGTATGGCAGCATGCCTACGTGACGGTGAAATCGTTCTTCGCTATGTAACTTACGCACTACTAGCAGGCGATGCTTCCGTTCTAGATGATCGTTGCTTGAACGGTCTAAAAGAGACTTACGCTGCCCTAGGCGTACCTGCAACTTCCACTGTACGTGCAGTACAGATCATGAAGGCACAGGCCGCTGCTCACATTCAAGATACTCCTAGCGAAGCACGCGCAGGCGCACGTCTACGTAAGATGGGTTCTCCCGTTGTAGAAGACCGTTGTGCTTCCTTGGTTGCTGAAGCTGGCAGCTACTTTGATCGCGTAATTTCCGCTCTAGGTTAGTCATCTACTGACACCCTAGCGGGATTGCTCTGACTTAAACACGATCAAACTAACTACTGGAGAAATACCAAAATGAAATCTGTTGTTACCACTGTGATCGCTGCAGCTGATGCAGCTGGTCGTTTCCCTACTACTTCTGACCTAGAGTCCGTACAAGGTAGCCTACAGCGTGCTGCTGCACGTTTAGAAGCCGCTGAGAAGCTAGCTGGCAACCTAGATAACGTAGCAAAAGAAGCTTACGATGCATGCATCGCTAAGTACCCCTACCTAAACAACGCGGGTGAAGCAAACTCCACAGACACTTTCAAAGCAAAGTGCCTACGTGACGTTAAGCACTACATGCGTCTCATCAGCTACAGTCTAGTAGTGGGTGGTACTGGTCCTTTGGACGAGTGGGGTATTGCAGGTCAGCGTGAAGTATATCGCGCTCTAAACCTACCCACTGCCCCTTACGTAGCGGCTCTAAGCTTTGCCCGTAACCGTGGTTGCGCTCCTCGCGACATGTCTGCTCAGGCTCTAACTGAGTACAACGCTCTAATCGACTATGTAATCAACTCCCTATCCTAAGGGATTGGGACCCTATCCTAAGGGATTGGGACCCTATCCTAAGGGATTGGGACCCTATCCTAAGGGCTGATTACTCGATTAAAGGCTTGACTTAGTCAGTCATAACCTGGAGATTCTCATGAATCTCCAGGTTTGCTTTTTGTTGTCATTATGCCCATAGGTCAAGTTCGAAGCATTGGTCACGGATCACAGAGAAGAGCTTTGGCAACTGAGTACAAACAAAGCGAAGTTGCCGTTCAGGATTAGTATCTCTTGTTTTTTAATAAAGCAACTGAATTAAATCTCTTTTAGTTGTCTATATGCCCATGTGATTCGCAGAATAAATTTACTTGAGAAGTTCTAATAACTGGCTCTACCAATCACTAATTGATACAGGTTTGAAGATCAGCAGTGGTTTTGTATTGCATGAGTATGCTGTTCAGAAAAACACCGTACTTCAGATCTGGATGTTGTAGAGCATCGTTATTTATCTCCCAATTGTTGAAATTAAAAATATAGCGAAGTGCACATAGCTCAAGCCATAGGGGATCGATAAAGGCTTTGGATAGCAACAGCTATGTGAGGCTCAAGCTATGAATTTATTCATCAGTTTTCAATAAAAACAAAGTTCCCCATAACTGGGGAACTTTGGAAACATTTTAGGCTATGTTGTTGCTGTAGATGATATCTACGGTTTACAGGTGACCACCAGTAATAGCCTGCACTGCAACAGTCAGGACTATCCGACTTACTTCGATAGCACCTGCTACTGTCGCTACAGCACCAATCTTGCGAATGATAGCTGGAGGCATATTGCCTTCCCAAAGAGGATTGGTTGCACCCCAGAAGTAATACTGGGTCTCATTACCTTCCCCTTGATAGCGCTTGATGCTCAACTCCTTGGGAAGTGCGGGCATATTTTGGTTGCTGGAAAACAGTTTAATCGAGCGACGATGGGGGACTTTGTGTAACCCGAAAGCCGCAACATATTCATCGCTGCTAGTGAGTTTTTCCGCAAAAGATACAATGCCCTCAGATGCTAGTAGAGAGCTCCACTTGAAGACTTCTGCTTGGATCGCAGGACGGCCCAAAACTCTCTCAAAGCATAGCTGTACAAATCGATAGTTACTATTGGTTGACAAAATAAAGTTGACAAACATATCGGAGCAAATTAGCTCTCGTACCAGGTCCTGTGTGGTGATCTCGTTATTGAGATAGGCAGAATCAAGCGCCTCGTTGTGGTGAAAATCAATATTGCGATTGTCTTTGAAGATGGCACGATAAGTAGCCTGCAAACAATCACGCTTATCCATTGCAGATAGTGCATCAGCGTAACCTGACTCAACATTCTCTAGGGAGTAGTAACCATTTTGAGTTGTGGGGATGAACTGGTTATCAGTGGCTAGTGTCTGCATCTTTTTTCAGTATTGATTTTAGTAAATGGATCTGTTTTTTTGAATTGATTTATCCAACCATGGCCATACTAAATAAATCTCGGATCACAATCGAAAAAGTGATAAGTATATTTACTTATTTGATTGCGGTATGTTGCATATCTCTCAGAAAGCCCTGTTCTGGGAGGATAGGCTAGGCTAGCGGAGTTGATAGATGTAATAAAAATCAATATTTTGGGTCGAGTTTGTCAATTTGTTTTGTGAACGACCTCTTGAAAATCTTGAAATGTCGTTGCTGCTCTACGGAATGAAACGATTTGTACGACTTTTCAAAGTGCAATATTGGAAAACTAAAATCATCTCGAGAATCGGCAATGCCTTCGAAATAGCTGATCTATGCGCTCATTAGTCTCTTGCTGAGGTCTAACACCTATTCTTAAAGAAGGTCGCAACAATTTTATTTGAGGTGCTAACAAAACTTGCTGCCATAACAATGGCATCAGCAAAATTGCAAATAAATTGTTCTGTTAAGAAGCTTAAACCCACCTGTCGCTAGTTTCTGGCTAACTTCTTGAAGTTGCCGCCACTAACCAAGCTTGACAAAAGGATGTGTCTAGTAAATCGCCTTAAGAAGTTGGCTGAGAGTTGGCGCTTATTTGAAGTACTCAATTTGAAGTTGTGACAGTGTTGTCCTTCTCCTGATGGGTTTTCTAATGTTTTATGTTTTTCTTAAACAATCTTTGTGTGGTGGTTACTCTTCGCCCTAACGGATAGGGAAATAGCGTTGACTAACTGGGTCGATGGCTAGAATGTCTTGGGTAAAGTTTGCGTTTTGCAACTTTTTTAAGCTTAGACATGTTCAGCTGCTGCCCTTTGAGTGGGCGTATGGACTCCAGATGTTAATGAAGTCGATTAATACCTGTTAGTGTAAAACTAGTGAAAAGCATTGTAGGTAGGACTTTCTACACTTAGAGTGTTAGGTCTAGACCCGGTTGCAAGAGGCCCCTTTTGCTGTATTTACGATTCATTGACGGGAGGCATCCCCGCTGATAGGATTATCCCTGTATCCTCTGTCCTGTTTGGGTTTCGCACTCAAATTGTTGAAGGGATAAGAATTGTAAAGCCATATTTTAATAATAGTCGGACCTTCTGCAATTATTGAATTGGTAAAGCTGTAAAAATGTTTTTCTTAGGGCTTAGGAAATGCTTAAAAGTTTGTCTGGTGTCTTAGACCTAAAGCTGCCATTCCTTGATGGAAAAAAATCAAGTCAGCCAAAAGCTCCTGAACCGAAGCCTGTTTCTGCTCCCAAGCTTACTGAAAATAATCAAGCAGCGGCTGCCACTCCTATCACCCCAAGCGATCAGCCAAAAAGCCTGCCAGCAAAATACATGGCTGCGGTCGCTGGTAGTGCGATCGCAGAATTTACCAACGATGCGACATCCGTTGAGAATGCCGACCTAGTCATTGCAGCGGCCTACAAACAGGTTTTTGGTAATGCTTACTTAATGGAAAGCGAGCGGTCCAGGGAAGCTGAATCTCAAGTTCGCAGCGGTGAGATTAGCGTTCTTGAATTTGTTCGCAAATTAGCGAAGTCTGACCGTTACAGAATGCTTTTCTTTGAGAAGTGCCCTAATGCCACTGCAGTTGAACTTAACTTTAAGCACTTGCTAGGCCGTGCTCCTGACGGTTATGCCGAAGTGGCTCAGCATTTGAAAATTTTATCCGAACAAGGATTCGAGGCAGAGATTGACTCCTACCTTGATAGCGATGAGTATTTTCGTACGTTCGGAACGATGCAGGTTCCTTATGTGCGCGGCTACAGCACTCAAGTTGGTCAGACTTCAGTCGGGTTCACCCGCTCATTCTCCCTGTTTGGAGCAGCTTGCAGCAGTGATAAGTCTAAGTTTGCTGATGCAGCTACTGCAGATTTAAAGCCTGTTTTGCTGCAAAATGGCCCTGGAGAAATTCCTCCCCTTAAGCCTATTCCAGATGCATCTAAGGTGAAACCTGTTAAAGTTCCAATGCCTCGTTATCCCAAGGAGTTCAAGACGATGGCAAGAGAAATCTTGGGAGAAATCCAGGAGAAGCAAGGTAAGGGTGGTTATTATCGCTACTAGTACTTTAGTTGTGTCTTAGCGGCCACAGAGACAAGATTAGCAATACGCGATTATGAAATGGGAGGGGACATCTTTGAGTGCCCCCTCCCATTTCATATATCAAGCAGTTTGAGTGAATAGGGGAAATCCCTCTATTCACTCATCTCTACTAACGGAAGTTACGCTGTTGCCACTTGTTAAGACGGTTGCTGCCAATAGTTGCCAGGGCTTGAGCTTCCATGAGTTCTCCTCTTAATCGTTGGATTAAGGCTGCTTTTTCATCAGCTTGTGCAAAGGGCTGATTGCCTGCCACTGTTAAAGGCTGTGCACCTTTCCGTAGAACCGATGCCCCGATGTTTGCCGAAGGACGTAGGGCTGCCAACTGTTGCTGCAGCTTGGCAATGAGTAAATCCTGTTCGCTTTCCTGAGTCTGTGGGACTGGCGTAACAGGTGTTGTTGTCGACGGAGTGAACTTAAACACTTCTGCCAAGATCTCTTGGGCATCCCGAGGTTTGCTAACCTTGGGTTCCTGATAGGGCAGGATGCCATTAGTAACCCGTGGGCGATTGTCCGTTAGGTCTTTATCGCTGCTAGAAGCTCCCTTAAGCAGGTGCAACATGTTGGCAAATTCCACCATGGTCTGCCCTGGAGTGCTGTTGTAACCACGATAGTAAGGCACGATATTCTCGCCAAACGCGTTGTTGTATTCGTCGCTATCAAGGTAGGAGTCGATGTCTGCCTCATACCCTTGTGTGTCCAAAATAGCACTGTGGGCCTTCATTTCGGAAAAGTCCTGGGGGGCACGGCCTAATAAGTGCTTAAAGTGAAGCTCCATGGCTCGATAGCGATAGCAATCGGTAAACCGAGATTGATAAAGTTCAGACTTTGCCACCTGACGCACAAACTCTCGGACACTCAATTCGCCATTTTTAAGCTGAGATTCAGGAACCACCAAACGCTCACTTTCCATAATGTGGGCATTCCCCATAACCTGTCGATAGACAGCTCGAATGACGATTTCAATGTCGTCTTCTGAGGCACCAGGGACGAGTTCTACCGGTGGTGTTTGGCGGAAAGATTCATACCCCTTAACTGTTTTCTGAGACGTAATTTGCGCTTGGGTAAGTTTGGGTTCTGCCTGTAGGAACATGGGGGAATGGGTGGCTGGTCTGCTAACGGGGGCGATCGCACCCACATGATCAGCCATCAAAGCCTGGATTAAGCGTGCTTGAGACTGATAGTAAGCGGGCGTGTTGTCATTGCTAGCATTGCCTCGCAACAGTTTTAAGAGATTGGCAAAACCAGCCACTTTTTGTCCAGTTGGGGACTGATGGCCTCGATAATAGGGTACTGTATTCTCTCCAAAGGATAGGAGATATTCTTCGCTATCGAGATATGTGTCAATCTCTGCGTCAAAACCTGCGGTTTCAAGAATATTGCTATGGTCTGCAATATCGCTGTAGTCATTGGGAGCACGACCCAAGAGATGCTTAAAGTTAAGCTCGATAAATCGACTACGAGAACAGGGTTCAAAAAAGCGGCTGCGGTACAGCTCAGATTTAGCAATTTGGCGAATAAATTCTCGTACAGTGATGGTATGGTTACGCAGCTGTGATTCTGCATCCGTTAGGGCAGTCCGCTCACTCTCCATCACATGGGAATTACCAAAAACTTGTTTGTAAATAGCGCGAATTACAACATTAATAGTTTCTAAAGAATCGTTGAGCCATAGCTGCACAGGTTCAGTTTCATCAAAACACTGTGTACCTAAACTAATTGCAGTATTTGTAGCAGGACTCGCAAATGTGCTAACCATTTACTATCTCCAATTTTTTTTATCGTGTATGGGCTGAACCAGGATTATCAACTGTTGTTATCAGCTAATAGCAAAACCTGGCTCTACTAAATAGTGAGTATTGTTATCATTCTATTAAGATCGGGGCTTATAAACTTTGAGGAATTGTTACAAGCCCTCGTTGACGATGTTTTAGGCCAGGGGGGTTGATTCCCTCTAGGGTATGGTTTGATGGATGGGTGTCTAAGATGTGATGGGGATTCATAAAGAATGCAGGATATAACGACAGACCCTCTGAATGCTCATACATCAGACTCTATGACGGATTTGTCGTTACCTCAGCTGCATAAACAGCTCAGAAGTCTTGAAAAGGGTAATTGCGATCGCATTAAGGCTATTCAAGGTAGTATTCGTGCGCACCTTCCAGATGTGAATACCGTGAGAGCGCTGCCCCATAAAAAAACTCCCAGTGGCCGTACTCGGGTATTGCATATGAACTATATGCGTAGCCAAACCGATTCATCGGGGATGATCGAGCTCGATTATTTGCGATTCTTTGCCAAAACGATCCAAACCCTTGGGATTCGGCTGGAGATTGTTACCGATAAAGATTGTCGAGAAGAGATTTTAGAAGAGTTTTCTCAGGATAGCTATCGCACACTTGATTACGGTCTTTCGATCACTCAAAACCCAGTTTCTAAATGGGCAGAGGACAGTGTGGAATATTTGGAAGATGGTCAGATGGCTGTCTTGCAAACATTTGACAACGAGCTGCTTGAGTGGGCTATGACAACAGGTAGACGCGAACGATGGCAGGGTAAAGTAACCCCAGAGCAGTTAGAAGAGATTCTCCGAGACGATCATTTATGGATTGTTCTGGGGGTGCGGGTGAATGAGCTAGAGACAGGACTAGAACTGGCGCAGACAGCTAGGGCTAAGGGAGAATATGTGGGTCATATCCGAGCTTACATTGAAGGCGGCAACATGATCACAGGGGAGGACGCAGCTGGCAAATCCATTACCTTGGTGGGTAAGGATGCAATCTCAACCACCGCCCATCTATATCAATTAAGCAATGACGATGTTAGACAAATTATTGCCGAAGATTTTGGATTAGACACCATTGAGTCCGTCATTTGCGTAGAACAGCCTGGAAAATTTCACTTAGATATGGGGTTACTTTTTGTGGGCAATGGCATGGTCATTGTCAATGACAGCAGTGCTGCTCTTGCCGATGCCCTAGAAATGGCAGAATTAGTCCCCAGTCTAACCGCCCAGACTATGGTTATTAAACGGGAACTGCAGTGTAGGCTTGAGAATGATGCGGCTAGAGATTTACAACTCGCTGGCCTAGATGTGCGACGCGAGACATTGGAAAACGATGTGTTCTACAATTTTTTTAATGGTGAATTTGTGGAGGGCGCTGATGGCCACACTTACTACATCACTAATGGTGGATTAAAGGAACAAGAAGACGCATTGGAAGATCTCTTAGTTAAAGAGTTAGGCGTGGTTGAAAAAATATTTTTTACTCCCCAGGCTTTAGCCCAAAAGAGTCTTCAAGAACAGGGGGGAGTGGGTTGTCGTCTTAAAGGAGTCGGAGCTTAAAGGGCAATGCCATCGCGTGCACCTCGCACTACTTTCAATCGTTCGCGCTCTAATAACGCTATGGGATGATCGTTGCAGTCCCACTCTTTATTAAGCCTGTCGTTTTAGCATCAATGACTCAATCTGATGCTCTAGTGGTACCTCTACTAAAGAACTTAAGGCTCCCAGAGATGTGTAGTGGGCTTCGTGCTCTAGCGTCCAAAATGGGTATCTACTTGGGAGCGGGTGCTAAAGAGGGGCGAGGGGTCAGACCCGCAAGCCCACTGCTCAAGGGAAGCATTTTTTTAGCAATCAGTAACAAAATTGAATGGGTGCCGATATCTATAACGGCAACATCGGAGCTGTTAAGAAACGACTTCACGGTTTAAGCCTGAAAAGTTTGTTAAACCATGATGTAAATATACAAGGCCGTGATGCTGATTTTTAACAAGCCCACAAGTGTTGCACATAGGATGCTTATATTCAATTTAGGTTACCTCACAAAACAAAATGAAACAAAAGGCAATTGAACGCAACCAAAACAGCTCTGTCGTTGTTAATTGAAGAAAAAATTTAGCTTTGGTGATAGTCCTTACTCCTAGGTGATTTGTTGCCTTGTAGGTAGCTGATGGGAGCAAAGACAGTATTAAGGAACGCACTTCAAACTTGGTCGGCAAGGCCAGAATATGAGGGAACTAAAAGCATTCGCATATCATCGGAAGAAGAACACTTAACTATGCGCCCGATTCGTACCTTTAACGTTACGCCTACACTGCCCCCTTCGTTAAGTCCTTTGCAACGTTTAGCAGAGAATATTCATTGGGATTGGGATAGCGGAACTATCGATTTGTTTAAGCGACTCGACCCTGACTTGTGGATCTCCAGTCGCTATAACCCTGTGCTGATGCTCAGTACCATCAGCCAAGAGCGGTTACAGGCAATGGCTGAAGATGGTGGGTTTATTGCTCAAATGAACCATGCGGTGGAGCGTTTAGACTATTATCTAAATGCCCAGTCCTGGTACGATACAAATCGTCAGCAGCCCACCGATAATGAGTGCTATGCCTACTTCTCCATGGAGTTTGGTCTGACCACTTGCTTGCCGGTCTATTCTGGTGGTTTAGGCGTACTGGCAGGGGATCATCTCAAAACCGCCAGTGATTTGGGCCTGCCCCTGGTAGGTGTGGGTTTACTTTATCAAGAAGGTTATTTCGCTCAGTACCTAAATGCCGATGGTTGGCAGCAGGAACGCTACCCCATCAATGATTTCTACAACATGCCCCTGACTCTGGAGCGTGATCGCCAAGGTAACGAACTGCGGATTGCCGTAGATTTCCCTGGACGTAAGGTCTACGCTCGCGTTTGGCGAGTGCAAGTGGGTCGAGTTCCCCTGTATCTGCTAGATACAAACATCGAACCCAACGCTCCCCACGACCAGGATATTTGCGATCGCCTCTACGGTGGCGACATTGATATGCGGATCCAGCAGGAAATGATGCTGGGGATCGGTGGTGTACGTATGCTGAAGGCTCTGGGGCTAAATCCCTCTGCCTATCACCTGAATGAGGGGCACTCTGCATTTTTGGCTCTAGAGCGTATTCGCATGCTGATGGACGATCAGTCGCTGAGCTTTAGTGAAGCTCAGCAAGTTGCTCAAGCCACTCAGCTTTTTACCACCCATACCCCTGTACCTGCAGGCATCGACCTCTTCCCTCCAGATAAGGTTTTCCATTACCTAGGGCACTATGCCGCACGCTTTGGACTTTCTCACGAGCACTTCCTATCGTTAGGTCGTGAGGATGATAACGATAACGATGCTTCCTTTAGCATGGCGGTATTAGCCATTAAGATGGCGTCTTTTGTTAACGGTGTTAGCAAACTACACGGCGCGGTTTCACGCAAAATGTTTGGCGGCCTCTGGCCCAATTTACCGATCAACGAAGTACCTATTACGTCGATCACCAACGGGGTTCATGCCCGCAGCTGTGTTGCTCGTTCTACTCAGGAACTTTACGATCGCTACTTAGGCCCCACCTGGGATAGCGCTGGCGTTGATGATGCCCTCTGGGATAAGGTGAATGCTATTCCCGATGAAGAAGTTTGGCGCAACCATGAAAGCTGTCGCTCTCATTTAGTGATGTCCGTTCGCGATCGCTTGTATAACGCGGTTAAGGAACGGGGCGGTTCCCATTTAGAAATGGAACGAGCCCAAGAGGTATTGGACCCCAGCATTTTGACCATCGGTTTTGCTCGCCGCTTTGCCACCTATAAGCGGGCTACTCTGTTTCTCAGAGATGTGGAGCGTCTGCGCAAGATTGTTCAAAACTCTCTCGGTCGTCGAGTACAGTTTGTGATTGCCGGTAAGGCCCATCCCAAGGATATTCCTGGCAAAGAGCTGATTCGCAACATTATTCACTTCACCCGTGATGAAGGGTTGGATCGTTCCATTGTGTTTGTTCCTAACTACGATATTCACGTGGCGCGCTGGATGGTTTCTGGCTGTGATGTGTGGCTTAATAATCCCCGTCGTCCTCGGGAAGCCTCTGGCACGAGCGGTATGAAAGCTGCAATGAACGGTCTGCCCAACCTCAGTGTTCTAGATGGCTGGTGGGATGAAGCCGACTATGTCAGCACCGGTTGGCCCATCGGTTCTGGTGAAGACTATGACGATCCTGATTACCAGGACGAAGTAGAGGCCAACGATCTTTATGAGTTGCTGGAAACAGCTGTGGTACCCCTCTTTTACGATCGTGATGCCAATGGCATTCCCCGCGGCTGGGTCGCCAAGATGAAGTCTGCTATTCGGTTAAACACCCCTGCGTTTAACACCGCTCGGATGCTACAAGATTATGCCAACCATGGATATTTTGCCGCATCGGATCGGAGCCGTGAGCTTGTAGTCGAGGGCTATGCGCCTGCTAAAGCTCTTGCTCAATGGCAATCCGAACTGTACCAACATTGGCAACAAATCTCGATTGCAGAGATTTATCTGTCCCATGATGTTGACCTACAGGTGAATGAGCCCCTACAGGTCACTGCGCGGGTGTATTTAGGCCATCTCCAGGCAGCTGATGTCTCCGTTGAATTTTACCAAGGCGGTATCGATGTTGATGGAGAATTGCAGGGTGGTCAAGCTACCGCTATGGTCTATCGAGGTCAAGACTCTGATGGCAGCAGTTTGTACACCCTCAATGTGGCTTATGGACAGAGTGGTCTCCAAGGGTTCTCATTGCGCGTGTTGCCCCAGCATGAGCATCTGAGCAGTCCCTACACTCCTCGTTTGGTGATGTGGGCTGACCCAGACCGTGTACGCATTGTTATTGGCTCAGTGGAGTCTCCCACCCTTGCCCAAGTTGGTGCATAGACGCTACAAGCTGTCATAGCCGTGTGATATCGGTTTACTAAAAAAGGAGCCTTATTTAGAGGCTCCTTTTTTAGTGGGTTTAAATTAGGTGTTCGATACCCCTAATCAATCAGCCCAATAAACCCATATTAGGGCTTGTGCCGTTGCTGATTTAGGGGAGGAGACGATCTGTAGAACTTAGTATTTACCTGGATTTGGCAGATAAAATCTTCCTGGAGATCAGCACCGCCGAGCTTGTTAAAAAAACAACTAAACAGAGAGAAACAATAGCTTTAGATAGACGATAATCTGGAATTAATTTTCCACCCAACCTTTGACAGTGTGTAGGATAGCTTGGCTCAAGGATTGATAGTCATAGCCCCCCTCAAGGCCAAAGAGTATTTTGGGGCATACGGTTTTGCACAACTGTGTAAACACCTCGTAGTCTTCTGGCATAAGATTAATGCCAGCCAATGGATCTGCCGCTGTTGCATCATAGCCTGCACTGATGATTAACAGGTCCGGCTGAAACTGTTCTAAAAAGGGAAGAACCTGCTTTTCAAAACAACTATGGTAATCCTTAAAAACACTTCCTGGTGCCATGGGAATATTGCGTATGTTGCCATGGCTGCCAGTTTCTTCTGCGCGCCCGGTACCTGGGTAAGCGGGCATTTGATGCAGAGAGCAGTAGGCAATTTTGGGGTGACTACCGACTAACTGTTGAGTGCCATTACCGTGGTGCACATCCCAGTCAAGAACGGCAATGCGATTAATGTGCGGTTGTTTAAGGGCATAGTGGGCGGCAATAGCGGCATTACTCAAGAGACAAAACCCCATTCCCTGTGCGAACTCTGCATGGTGCCCTGGGGGGCGGGCTAGGATAAAGCTCGATGCCTGCTGACTGACGACATAATCGACTCCATCCAACCAGGCCGCAACCGCCAGTAGAGCAACCTCGTAACTATCCACAGAAACAGGAGTATCGCCATCAAGTCGTCCCCCACCCCGTTGGGCAATACGCTCCAGGGTCAATACATAAGCAGGGTCGTGGACGGTATTGATTTCCGGAAGTGGATTGCGATCGCTCGGTTCTACCCACTCCAAATCTTGGTTAATGTCGTGATTTTTTAGAACGGCTACTGCTGCCTCCAACCGGCCTGAGTTTTCAGGATGTCCTCGCCCTGTATCGTGGTCTAAAAAACGCTTGGAATAGATGACCCGCATGGGTGCTGGTACAGAGGAGGAGGGAGACACCATATTTTTCTCTCTGGAGGTTTTAAGATGATGGACGATAGAAGGCTTTACGGACTTTATTTTTTCAATAAACTGTTCTGAGACATACTCCCGTAGCACTACCCTCTAAAATCAATGCTAAACCCCTTTATTTATTAGGGTTACAGCATGGTCCAAGAACAGCAATGATATGCTAGAATTCTATGCGTTCTAAATAAAAGAAAACATCTAGGGAAAGTAGTCTTAAATGCCTTGTTCGGTGAGTTTAAGAACCTAACTGACAAGAATATTAAAGATTAGGCGGTTCAACCGCAAATTTTCCTGTTTTTTTGGAGTCTCCTTTCTGTATGAGTAACCCCCAGGACCGGATTGTATCCACTGATCTGCGCAACGAGATGTCTCGTTCTTACCTAGAATACGCCATGAGCGTCATTGTGGGGCGAGCCTTGCCAGATGCCAGGGACGGTCTAAAACCCGTGCATCGTCGCATTCTCTACGCCATGCACGAACTGGGTTTAACGGCGGATCGGCCTTTTCGAAAATGCGCCCGTGTAGTGGGGGAAGTACTGGGTAAATATCATCCCCACGGCGATACGGCTGTATACGATGCGCTGGTGCGCATGGCCCAAGACTTTTCCATGCGAGCACCGCTGATTTCTGGTCATGGTAATTTTGGCTCCATCGACAACGATCCGCCTGCGGCAATGCGATATACGGAGTCGAGGCTGCATGCGTTGACCAGTTCTGCACTGCTGCAAGATATCGAATCTGAAACTGTTGATTTTGCCGACAACTTTGACGGGTCGCAGCAAGAGCCGACAGTCATGCCTGCGCGGGTGCCGCAGCTGTTGTTGAACGGCTCCTCGGGAATTGCGGTGGGTATGGCCACCAATATTCCTCCCCACAATTTGGGAGAACTCGTGGATGGTGTCATCGCCTTGATCCAAAATCCTGAAATCACCAGTCAGGAACTGATGCAGCAGCATATCCATGGGCCAGATTTTCCAACTGGGGCACTCATTGTTGGCAGTAACGGTATTCGCGATGCCTATCTCACCGGAAGAGGGTCGGTCACGATGCGGGGTGTCGCTACCATCGAGACCCTTGAATACACAGGCCGCCCTGACCGAGAAGCGATTATTATCACGGAATTACCTTACCAAACCAATAAGGCAGGGCTGATTGAGAAGATTGCCGAAATGGTGAACGATCGCCGTTTAGATGGTATCTCAGATATTCGTGATGAGAGCGATCGCGATGGTATGCGAGTGGTAATAGAACTCAAGCGGGACGCCTATCCCAAGGTGGTGCTCAACAATCTCTACAAACAGACGCCACTGCAGAACAACTTTGGTGTCAACATGCTCGCTTTGGTCAATGGTGAGCCACAGTTGTTGACCCTGCGGCAGTTTTTAGACGTCTTTTTAGAATTTCGTGTAGAAACAATTACCCGCCGCACCCGGTATGAATTACGCAAAGCAGAAGAGCGAGATCATATTCTCCAAGGATATCTGATTGCGTTAGACAATCTGGATGCTGTGATCAGCCTAATTCGCAATGCGCCTGATGCGGCTTCAGCAAAACAGGAACTGATGGAATCCTATGAGCTCTCTTCTGCGCAAGCCGATGCCATTTTGCAAATGCAGCTTCGTCGTCTGACAGCGTTAGAAGCCGATAAGATTCAGCAGGAACATGAAGCACTACAGGCAAAAATTACTGATTTGCGCGATATCCTAGCCCGCCGCGAGCGCATTTTGGCAATCATTGAAGAGGAGCTGGTGCAGCTACGCGATGCCCATGCTGACGAGCGTCGCACAATCATTGAGTCAGCCGAGGATGAGCTGACCGATATTTCTTTGATTGCCAATGAACAAGTGGTGATTTTGGTCACTGAGCAGGGTTACATAAAGCGCATGCCCGTCTCTACATTTGAGGCTCAAAATCGAGCCACTCGGGGTAAGTCTGGCACCCGTATGAAGGATGACGATGCCATTGAGCATTTCATCACCTGCTGTACCCACGATCATGTGTTGTTCTTTACTGATCGAGGTGTGGCTTACACGTTGCGAGCCTACCAGATTCCTGAAGGATCTCGGGTCGCTCGGGGAAATCCCATTGTGCAAATGCTGCCCATTCCCCGCGAAGAGAAGGTGACTTCGGTTCTGGGAGTACAGGAATTTGCTGAAGATGTTTACTTGGTAATGCTCACCCAGGGCGGGTTTATTAAGAAGACGGCCCTGTCAGCCTTTAGTAATATCCGTGCCAGTGGGTTAAAGGCCATTGCTTTGGAGGAAGGCGATCAGCTTCGCTGGGTTCGACTGGCTCGGGCAGAAGATAGCATTATCATCGGTTCGCACCACGGCATGACTATCCACTTTAGGGCCGATGGTACTCAGCTAAGGCCCTTGGGACGCCCTACTCGCGGGGTTAAGTCCATGTCTTTGCGAGAGGGTGACCGGTTGATCAGTATGGATATTTTGCCTGCGTCGGTAACTGAGCAGGTGGCGGCTTCTGGTGCTGAGGATGATCCCGAGGTTGCTGAAAATGAAGAAGATACCGCTATTGCGGAAGCAGATGCTGGTCCCTGGGTACTGGTCATTGCGGCGGGTGGCCTGGGTAAACGGGTCCCAGTTGATAACTTCCGGTTACAAAACCGAGCTGGTATGGGTCTGGTAGGTATGAAATTCCGTAAGGACAATGACGAGCTTGTGGCTCTACGCGTCGTCAGTCCTCGAGATGAATTGATGCTAGTAACCCAGCGGGGGATCATTATTCGTCAGGCTATTGATGCGATTTCAGTCCAATCGCGGATGGCGACGGGGGTACAGCTCCAACGCTTGGATGATGATGATGCGATCGCAGCAGTTGCGGTTGTACCTGAATTAGATATCGATGAAGAAGACTTGGCGGACGCCTCTGAGGAAGCGTCTGAGCTGGCCGAAGGCAAGGAGGAGGATGTGACCGCAAATGAGGATGACGTAACCGCAGATGATGCGACCGCAGAGGCTGCAGAGTCTTCACCCTCTGCGGCCGCCACTGATACCGATGATGAGACTGAGTAATTAGCGATCTTGGATGTCCTAAGTATCAACCTCTACTTGAAGATTAGTGAACAAACTCCGAGAAAGCGCGGAAAATCCTACGATTTTCCGCGCTTGTACGTATAAATACAAGGAATTTATTACAAAGTCTGCTATTAGTAAGACTCCCACGGAAAAAAATTGATATTAAGCGTTAACCTTAATGGCAGCACTTCTGACTAGAGTGCTCCGTGTTCGGTACGCGTAGATGTTCAGTAGGCATAGATAGAACAATGACTCAATTCCACGGGGTAATTGGGTTTGATTGGCTAGGTTTAGATCCAATGACTAACCTTGCCATTGCAAACACATCCTCGATTACACAGTTTACGGATAGCATCGGCAGTCAGCTCGGTAATTTTTTGCCAGGACTGTTGGCTGCCTTTTTGCTGCTGATTGTGGGCTTGGTGGTCGCCACAATCGCTAAGGCATTTGCCAAGTTTTTGCTAAGTAAGACAGACTTGGACAATCAGCTAGCTGCTAAAGCTGGCATTGGGCAGGATGCCCCCATCGAAAGCACAATCGGCAGTGTTGTGTTCTGGGTGGTAATGCTCTTCTTTATCATTGCCATCTTGAATGCGCTCAAGTTGGATGCGGTTTCCCAGCCCATAAGTGGTTTATTGCAAACTGTTTTTGAGTATGTTCCCCGATTAGCGGGCGCAGGGCTCATTCTGTTTGTTACCTGGGTAATTGCAAAAATCGCCAAAGCAGCCGTTGTCAACGGTTTAGGCCGCTTTAATCTGGATGAGCGTCTGGCTGAGCAAACGGGTGTTGATGCCGAGGGTAATGCCTTCCAAGTAAATGACACCCTTGGTAATGTCATTTACTGGTTTATTTTTCTACTAGCGCTACCGCTGGTACTGAGTGCTCTCCAGCTACCTGGTTTGCTTGGGCCTGTAGAAGAGCTACTCAATGAGTTTCTATCGGCGATCCCCCAAGTCATTACCGCAGCCATCGTATTTGGTATCGGTTGGCTAGTGGCCAACATTGTTAAGGGGATTGTGACCAATCTGTTAATGGCCACTGGAGCTGATAACTTTGGTGCCCGTTTTGGTCTAGCAGCTCGTCCTGATGATGGTATCTCCGTGTCTAGCTTGGCTGGGATACTGGTTTACACGCTAATCCTGATTCCTGCTTCGATTGCCGCGCTTAATGAGCTAAACATAGAAGCTATTTCTGGTCCAGCGGTGGATATGTTGGAGCGCGTGCTCTTTATTATTCCTCAGGTACTGGCAGCGGGTGTTGTTCTAACAATCTTCTACTTCATCGGTCAGTTTATTTCTGACCTAGTTGTTAGTCTGCTCTCGGGTATCGGTTTTGACAACATTACAAGCATCTTGGGTCTGCCTGAGCTCACCACACCAGAGCCTGAAATAACGCTAGCTGAAGGTGAGCCTATTCCTGCTGTAGAAGCGCCTAGTAAGACGCCTTCTGAAATTGTAGGTGTGCTTGTCCTGGTCGGCATTGTCCTATTTGGTGCGATTACGGCGACTGAAATTCTGGATTTTCCTGTTCTGACTCAAATCGTGAAGAACATCATGGCGGTTTCCGTACGTGTTCTGAGCGGTATTGTGGTGTTTGCTATTGGCCTCTATGCGGCTAATTTGGCCTTCCGCTTGGTGAATGGCATGGGCATGTCTTCTTCCAACACATTGGCCCAAACTGCTCGGATTGCCATTATTGCCTTTGTGGGTGCCATGGCTCTACAGCAGATGGGTGTGGCGACTAGCATTGTCAACCTGGCGTTCGGTTTATTGCTGGGAGCAATTGCTGTAGCGATCGCAATCTCGTTTGGTTTAGGAGGGCGCGATGTTGCCGCCGATAACCTACGCGAGTGGGTTGACCATCTCAAACGCTAACTCCTCAGACTGGCATGGCTAGTCTATGGTAGACCTAGGAATAACCTATTCCTTTATAAAAACCCGCAAGTAAGGGCCTACCTGGCTTTTACTCGCGGGTTTTTCGATAGAAAGGGATGCCCAACACATCAGACCAATTAAATCTTCAGTAAGGTAAAGATAGTCTGAAAGACATATCCATTCTCAGAATCTACACCTTAAATTTTCAAAGAATCATTTTTATGAATAGCAACGAACTCGCCAAATATATTGAATCTACAGGCGGCATTAGCAAACCCTGGTTATTGATCCAACTGCGACTTAAAAAGCTACAGGAACGTCGCCATGAACTCTCGCCAGATGATTATGCCCAGCAGGTGGCCGACATCCATGGGGACCTCATGAAATTGGGAGAATGGTGGGTCGGTCGTGAAAAGGATGTTTTTTAGCTCCTGAAGACTGCTAAAGGCATCGTTTGCAAGGCCACGTTAGATAGACGCTGAGGCACACCGCTTAACCGCACAGGAACATTAAGAGTGACAAAGCAGTATGTTAGAAAAAAAAGCTGAAAGTAACACTGAAAGTAACTCCCCAGGCAAGGGAGCAAAGTCTTCTACCGATTATGCAGACATTGATCTAACTGCACCACAGTATTACATCAGTCGAGAATTAAGCTGGTTGTCCTTTAATGAGCGCGTTCTCTATGAAGCGTTGGACCCACGCACGCCCATGCTAGAGCGGCTAAAATTCCTAGCCATTTTTAGCAATAACCTAGATGAATTTTTTATGGTGCGTGTTGCTGGCATTAAAAAACAAATCGCTGCCCAAGTCACACGCCGTACTGCCGATGGCCGCACTCCCTCCGATCATCTCCAAGCCATTAGCCAAAAGCTTAGACCTACTGTTGCCGAGCAACACGATTGCTTCTTACAGGTTATTGGCCAATTGCGCCCCCATGGAATTCATTTGCTCAATTACGATGAACTTAACAGCAAGCAAGTCACTTACTTGCAAACCTACTTCGAAGAACAAATTTTTCCCGTACTAACACCTTTAGCGGTTGATCCCGGTCACCCCTTTCCCTACATATCCAATCTCAGTCTAAATTTAGCCGTCGTGGTGCGTGAAACCGATTCGGACGAAGCCCATTTCGCCCGAATTAAGGTCCCAAAAGTATTGCCCCGATTTATTCAGCTCCCTAAAGCGCTGCAGCCACAAAACTCAATTTGGACGGCTATTCCTCTGGAACAGGTAATTGGAAAAAACCTTACCTTTCTGTTTCCAGGCATGGTGGTGCAGGAATATTACACATTTCGCATTACTCGCAATGCCGATCTTTCGGTGGAGGAGGATGATGCAGATGATTTGATGTTGGCCATGGAGCAAGAGCTGCGAAAACGCCGTTTGGGTGGCTCGTCGGTCCGCATGGAACTGCAGGCTGACACTGCACCTGAAGTCCGGGCTACGTTGCTGTCTGAAATGGACTTGACCGAGGATGATATCTACGATGTTCCTGGCCTGATTGGTTTAGGCGATTTAATGTCCCTCCTCGGTCTGCCCTTGCCAGAGCTCAAAGATAAGAACTGGTCTGCCGTTATTCCATCTCCTTGGCATCGTATTAACCGCGATGAAACCGATGGTGAAGGTGATGATGTTTTCTCCATCATTCGTCGTCGAGATCGGTTGGTTCATCATCCCTATATATCCTTTGGCGCAACTGTCCAGCAATTTATTACCCAAGCAGCCGCAGATCCCGATGTGCTCACCATTAAGATGACGCTGTATCGGACTTCGGGAGATTCTCCGATTATTAATGCGCTGATTTCAGCGGCTGAGAACGGTAAGCAAGTCGTGGCTCTTGTAGAACTTAAAGCCCGTTTTGATGAGGAAAACAATATCAACTGGGCTCGTACCCTTGAAAGAGCTGGGGTGCACGTTGTCTATGGTTTGATTGGTCTGAAGACTCATACAAAAGTTGCCCTAGTCGTTCGTAAAGAACAGGATGGCATCCGTCGCTATGTACACATTGGTACTGGCAATTACAATCCAAAAACCGCCCGGTTATACACTGATTTAGGACTGCTTAGCTGTCGTGACGAACTAGGGGCAGACCTCACAGACCTATTCAACTATTTGACCGGATATTCCAGGCAAAAGGCCTATCGGCAATTGCTCATTGCTCCTATCACCTTGAGAGAGCGTATGCTGGCCATGATTCATCAGGAAGCAACCTACGGGACCAAAGGACAAATTATTGCCAAAATGAACTCCCTGGTCGATCCTGGTATGATTCAAGCCCTGTACCAAGCATCTCAAGCAGGAGTGCATATTAATTTGATCATCCGAGGCATCTGTTGCCTCACTCCAGGCATCAAAGGAGTCAGTGAAAATATTCAAGTGCTTAGTATTATTGGCCGTTTCTTAGAACATTCACGGATCTTTTATTTCCATAACGACGGCAACGAGCAGTTCTACATTGGTAGTGCTGACTGGATGCCACGTAACTTAGATCGGCGGGTAGAAGCTGTCGTTCCCATCATCGATCCTCGTTTGCGACAGGAGTTAACCAGCACTTTAAACAGCTGTTTAACCGATAATCGTCAAGCCTGGCAAATGCAGCCCGATGGAACTTACGTCCAGCGTCAGCCGGCATCAGATGAGGCATTACACAGTACCCATGAACATCTAATGCAGCAGGCGAAAGATAGCATCCATTAAGCAAAGATAGCTCTTTTGTCTGGTGTATACACCTAGTCACAACGCCTGCTGTTAAAAACCTTCCTTAAATGACTAAGCCTATGTACTGAATGTACTCAGCCCATAGGCGTTGTTCATGTATGGAGTATAGAACCCGTTGGTGTTCTTTAAAGTTACCCAGAATCGCTCTAGTTCTAGATAAAGTGTTCTATTTCAGAACGTTTATGCAAAATCCGGAAAAAATTACTCGCATAAAATATTTATCAGAAAGAAACACATTATCAAGAGATAAAATCATCCGTGGAATTGCGGATAAATATTCAACAGAAATACCTGTTGTAAACCTGAACTATTTGTTAGAAATTAAGTCTATATATTTTAGAGGTTAGCTAGTTACCTACAGGCGCTGTAAAGCTCTTGATAAGATGTTCAAATATATGAACATCTTTGACTTTAATAATACGGCTGGAATGTTCTGTAGGCTTGGCGAATCAATTGCTGTGGGTTACGTACATTTTCGGAGAATTTGTTATTCGGCACATGAAATCTTAAAATTTTGCTTGTGTAAACTAGTGAGGCCGAAGATATAAATTTTTGACCAGCTTCTACGAAAAAACTTGCACCTTTAATTTAATTAGTTGACATTGGTCGACATAGCTCAAGGGGTAAATACTGATATCTCCATCTTTGTTAATAGCGAAAAGCTAGCAAGAGTCTTTGGAGAGAAGCAGTTTACTCCACCAGGGCAATCTAAACTTAAGAATCAATCTAAGTGTATTTATTCAGTTGTTAATTGCTTACTAACTTTGCTTACAACAAGGGAATAGGAATCAATTAGCCTCTACATAACCACTTGAATTGATGTTTTGGGAGAGGACTCAAGCTTGATATTAATTATATTAGGCAGGTCTTTTTAGTCCCTGATATATCGTTGCTCTATCTGATTCTTACCACTTCGAATACCGTTCTTTGACCGGGCCTTCTCTCATGGTTTTAGCAGGCACTCTTACACAAAAAACACTACACCCCCTCACTTTGCTAGCACAGCTGGTGGGTCGTCAAATTAGTGGTGAACTTTTGGTCGTATCCAATAATGTTCGCTGGTCTCTGTGGTTACAGCGGGGTAAGCTTTTATTCGCAACAAGTTCTCAGAATGGTTTTGACGCTCTTCGATTTGAGTCTCGTCAGCTTTTTCCTGAAGTCATTACTGATTTAGTTTTGGCTCAGTTACAGCTATACCATCGGCAATATGTGCATCAAGGAGACGCGTTGAGCGCCGATCATCGGGCTATTCGGTGGTTGGTGGAACAAGAGCATATTAGCTTTGAACAAGCTGGTAAATTGGTGCGTGCTCTTGCCGTGACTACTATTACTTCCTTGCTACGGGTGACCAAGGGTAGCTACGAGGTCAATGGTTTTAGCAACATATTTGACCATCCTATTTTTTGCACCTTAGACATTCGCGCACTGGTGGAAGAATGTCACCAGCAGGAAGAAGCGTTATCTTCCCAGCCGTCTAGTTCTCCCAGGGAATCCCTAGATAGCAGTCGTAATGTAGCTGAAGCATCCACTCTTGAGCAAATAGTCCCTGCTGGTAATGACATTAGGTCCTTGCTGCAACAAGCTTCGACTAAGTCGTTTGAGCAATCATCATCTGTACTTGGGACGGACTCGCTAGGATCTACACCAACTGATCAGTCTGCAGCACCTTCCTATCAGCTTGTGTGTATTGATTCAGATAATCAGTTTATTCAAGAGCTTCGGGGTTACTTGGAGGATACGGTGTTCTCTATTACCTCTGTAGATGATGTGGCTACGGCGGTGGCTGATTTAGCTAAGTGCCAGCCTGATCTGATCATACTGACGACTGCTATGGAGGGGTTGAATGGATTTGATTTATGCTCCCATCTGCATCGTCATCCCCAGTACAAAGATGTTCCGATTATTCTGCTAGCCCCGAAATCTGGTCTTCTGAGTCGTATTCGGGCCAAACTGGCGGGCGCTTCCTTCTATATCACCAAGCCAGTCAACCGTACTAAGCTGATGGTTAAACTGTTTACTCTATTGGTTTAGCTATATTTGTTGCTGGTTTGGACATGCTATACCCCGAACTTGCCGGGAGCTCTGGTAAATTCGGGGTATGGTCCTCTATGCTAGCGGTCCTACGCTGTGGGTTTCAGAGCCTATCCAACTGGCTACCTTTTCTGAACTGTGATACATGCCGCCAGGTTGAGTTCGGACCGGCTCAATTGAATGGAAGTGGTTGTAGTCGATTACCAAGCGTCCTGCTTGATTGGTGGAAATAATATCCACGAATTTATAGTTCCAGTGAATTTCGTTGTCGCTAAAGGCATGACGGGCATGGATTGTCTGGGATAGAGTTTCATCCAGACCGGTAAGGGTGACAATGATTTCTGCCCGATTCTGCTCTAAAGTTTCAGGTGTTTCTCCATAAAACGGGCTGTCAATGGTGATGGGATGCATAGCTGTCCAAGACAGGCTAAATACTGGAGTGTGGGAACGCACCAGCGGTAGGTCATGAAAGCGACGGATATGCTCTCCTTCTTCTGTGACTTCATCACGTACTAAGGTGACCCATAGCTGAGCTTCTAAAATGTAGTTGCGACGTTCGTTAGCGGTACGAAACATCAGGGTAGGCACCCCATTAAACGGGGCTACCACAGCAACGGCACTGTAAAGAATACGGGCAGTGGGTAGGGAAAATCGGGCAAAGACAAGCCCTGTTGTGACTGCTGTAAAACAGAGGCCAAAAAGAGCTTCAATAACTACCAGCGAGTGGGTGTAGTTACTCGTTGGGTACATAGCGCCATAGCCGATAGAGGCCATGGTTTGCACACTAAAGAAAAAGAGGTCTTGAAAATGCCCTGGTCGGATATTTGCGATCGCATCCGCATTGAGTCCATAGGCAATGGCAAATAAGGCATTAACCAATAGATAACAGCCGCCGACTAGGAGCATAAAAGCAGGCCAGGAAATAGTCAGCAGAATATGATACGAATCTCCCCAGTAGGAATGAGTAACACCAAGCCGCTCAATGTTCGGGTAACGCTGTTCTCGATATAACAATAGCCGCCTCGATGCACGGCGGAGACGAGGTCTTAACATATATAGGATAAGTAGAACGGATTAGTAACAGCTAGTTGAGAAGTATCGGAATAATCATTAACACCCTAGTCAAGTACATTCTCCCGGCATAAAAAATCGTCTAGATCGAACGCTGCAGACAACCAAACCAGCACCGTCCAATATTTAAAGAAGAACCATGAATAGAATGAACTGGGCAGTATGTTAAAAAATCTCAAGCTTTGTTTCCGCTCATTGTATCTAAAAGCGATTAAGTTCCCAGGGGTCTCTCTAAATTGATTGGCTAGCTTGTAGTGATGTGCCGTTGGCATTGGAGCTAATCGCTAATCATCGGGTTCTTAATATCAGCTTTATAAAGGCAAAGGTCTTTTACTGAATACCTCTGATAACGTTCAGCCAGACCATACACTTCCCACAGAAATGATTTAATTGAAGTATGTGTAACCGTAATATCACCCAGGCATCATACTGGCTCTGTTAGGTTGGTAATATCTAAGTAGTACGTATGAACGTTGTTAGGCACTTTTTCAATGCTTGCTGTCGGTTTTCTTCCCCTAGGAAACTCAGTATATTGGCAGGGATTTGGCTACTGACCATTACCTCAGCCATCGCTAAGCTACCGCAGGGTTCTGTTCTGGTTGCCCAAGGATTACCAGCTGATGTCAGATTACAATTTGGTAGCTCTGGTCCAGAAGTTATAGAGCTGCAGCGAGCGCTCAACAGCTATGGTTTGTTTCCGTACACCATTGACGGTGTCTATGGTGAGGATACTCGCCAAGCTGTAAGACAGTTTCAACGCATCCGTCGTTTGGAAGTCACCGGTCTAGCGAATGTTGAAACCCTGAGCGCTTTGGGGGTTGACCCAACCAGCCTTTTACCTCGTATGACTCATCCGGTACACGGTGCTATTCGCACGGATGAGTTGCGCTTTGGTGATCGTTCTGCAGATGTTTCGGTACTGCAGTCAACCCTGAGAAGTTTTGGGTTTGATTTACCTGAGGACGGTGTCTATGGAACTGATACACGTCAAGCGGTAAGAGCCTACCAGCGCACTGCCGGCATCGTACAACCCAACGGCGATGTTACCGGCGTTGCTGACCGAGAAACGTTAACTCACATGGGGTTTGAGTCTAACGGTAACTTTGATGAAGAGAATCGTTATGTAGCCGCTATCATCGCAGGCGAGTCAGACTTAAGTCGTGTGCGTCAAGACTTTCCTGAAGCAGTTATGGACAGTGGCACTCTCGGTGAGTTCATCAGCATAGGGCGCTATGAGCGGCATTCCCAAGCGGATGCTAAAGCTGATTTAGCTCGTTCCTTTGGTTACGATTCAAGAGTGCTTAAAGATTAGTTTTGGGGATTAGTATTAATCGAGTAATTTTCTGGCGTTATTCGCTAACATAGACGCCATCCAGTTATGGAAGGGTTTTTTCTTCATGGCTGGTTGGTCTTCTATCAAGGAATTTTCTCATGTCTAGACTGCTGGCGCTTGCTGTTTCAGGAGGTGTGGCTGTTCTCTTAGGAGCACCTGGATATGCTCAACAAACTCTGCCTCCACCGTTTGAGCCCCCACCGTTACCTAGTCCTAGTAGTGTGCCTATCTCGGTCTCTAGTCCTAGCCTCCGTTTAGGTGATTCTGGCAATGAGGTAGCGGCTCTACAAAATGCCCTATCTATCAATGGGTTTAATCCTGGACCCATTGATGGTGCCTATGGCCCCCTGACCCTTGGCGCTGTTGAAAGTTTCCAGCGTGAGTATGATTTACCGGTGACAGGTGTTGCTGGACCAGACACATTAGATGTGCTGGGCCTTTATGATCCGGACAGTCAGACCATAGCGACTGGCAGCCAAAGCAGCTCTTTACGCTATGTAGCTGCGATCACAGAATCTAGGCGTAAACTACCTAGAGCTCAGCAATCTTTTAGGAATGCGACTCTCGATTCTGCACGTCAGGGTGAGTTTATTAACATCGGTCGTTACGGCAGTTATTCAGCTGCTGCGGATCGAGTACGAGACGCTCGCCGTCTTGGCTTTGATGCTCGTATTCTCTACAAGCGATGATGGTTGTAATTTTACTGTAACTAGCCGTGTGAGCTTCTCATTGGCTAGTTACAGTGTTGGTTAGTAATCTACGATATCCAGTGCCTGCCCTAGATTGGGAATCGGCGGGCAGTGTTGGATGTAATCGTAGTAGACTTCCTGGACCCTCGATAGATCCAAGGGGAGTCCTAGGTTGCCTCCTAGTTTTATCAGCCGTTGAATGCCCTGAATAGCAATTGAACTAGCCGCTAGAGTGCAGTCTAAGGTAGAACTTCCAGGCTCGCTACGCAAAACCTGACGCAAGGCTTGCAAGATCAAACTTTCCAGCAGGGTGGCGGCAGTGGGTAACGTGAGATGGCACCGTAGGTGGTTGGCTTCAATGGCAATACCTTCTAGTTCACCTAAGTACCCCGTACTAATGGTTAGTACATTCTCATCAATTTCACTCAAGTCCTGTTCTAGATGGCGCAGAACATCAACTGCTCGTTGACTAAGGGTGATTTCAGCCGCCACTTGCAATTCACGAGGCACCTCCATATGCTCCCGATGGAATGCCATTAGTACACCATAGTTTTCTCGATAGATCTGGGTGTACAGCTGTTTGAGCTGATGCAGCGTATTTTGGCTCAATAGCTGCATAATGTGCTGCCGTTCTTCACTAAAGAGCTGCTGTAAATTAAAGGTGTGATCGCCAAATTGGTCTTTAATGGCGTCGATTGTCTGCACCATACTGCCTTGCCCAAAGGCTTTTAAGACAGTGTCCTTAGCTCGGGTATAGGCCAACCGATTTTTGAAGGGTTGAATCCCACAGAGAAATTCCTGTCCCCCAAAGTGGCAAACAGCAAATGTAAAGTTGGCTTTTGCTTGGGTAATTTCTGAAATGAGGGTCACTTGCCCCAGGGCTAGGGTCAAAGCTCCCATCGTCTGCTTTTGATAGTCCTGATGGCTTAAGGTATGGCAGTATAGGCGCTGTTCTCGATGGTAGGTATGGAACAGGGACGACATCGCGTATTGCGCTACAACTTGTTCCAGGCTAATTTGGGCAGTTTTTACTTGATGATGGTAGACGCCTGCTCCATTTTTGAAGTGGGGAATATTGCTAGGGGCTAGGGACAGCTTGGCAATAAACTCCGCCTCTAAGGATTCGCCGCAAATTTCTTCAGCCAGTTCGATGGCACGAGCGGCATAGCGCAGAATTTGGGTGCCTTCAGGGCGAGAAATTTCTTCAAAAAACCAGCCACAGCTGGTGTACATCAGCATCGCATGACGCTGCATTTCTAAGAGACAGAGGGCATCTGTCCGCTCTACTGGGGTGAGCTCATGGTGCTGATGTTGAGCAAAAAATTGTTCAATTACTAGGGGAGTGCGATCGCACACCACATCAATATAGCTATCGCGAGCAGCCCAGGGATCTTTAAATAGATCTTCCCCAGTGACTTCATAAATTTCAATGAGTTCATCCCGTAACCAGTCAAGTGCCTCACGCAAAGGCGCACGCCAAGCCTGATTCCATTCGCCACCACCGCCGCAGCCACAGTCACTGCGCCATCGTTCTACACCGTGGGCACAGCTCCACGCAGTGACTGGCTTCAACTCCAGCTCCCAAGTGGGGGGAAATAAATTCAGATAGTGAGCATAGCTGACAATGTTCCAGCCCCGTTCCACAAATTCAGTCTTTAAGGCATAGGCCAAAGCACGTTCTGCCCCATCCCGATGGTGACCAAAGGTTTCACCATCGGTCGCCACAGAAATTAGCTGAGCATCCTGACGATCCCCACGAATTGCCTGACTAATGCGCTCTGCAAACGACTGGGACGACTGGAGCAAATCGCTAAATCCCATGTCCCCAGAAATGGGGCCGTCATACACAAAAATGTCGATGTAATCTTTCCCTGGGGGTAGCCCTGGCACAAAACATCGATAGGGGCGGGTGGGATCAATTTGACCTCCGCCCACCTCATGCCAGTCTGGATCTACACCATTCCCTTGTGTCATGGGGCGACAGCGCTGCACCTGAGATGGAGCAACAATGGTGAACGTGATCCCTTCTTGAATCAGAACTTTTAATGTGGCCTGATCGATAGCCGTTTCTGCCAGCCACATCCCTTCGGGATCACGATTAAACCGCTTACGAAAGTCTGCAATCCCCCAGCGTACCTGGGTATGCTTATCCCGCTCATTGGCTAGGGGCAGAATCATGTGGTTATAGACCTGGGCAATGGCGTTCCCGTGACCATCATTGCGCTCACAGCTACGCTTATCCGCCTCTAGAATCCGCCGATACGTCTCAATATCATGGCGAGCCAACCAGCTCATCAGCGTAGGCCCGATATTGAAACTAATAAACTCGTAGTTGTTAACAATTTGCAGTACCTGACCGTACTGATCCAAAATGCGGGCAAAGGCATTCGGGCGATAAGACTCCTTGAGAATGCGCTCGTTCCAATCATGGTACGGAGCTGCACCAGGTTGACGTTCCACAGCTTCCAAAGAAGGATTCTCTCGAGGCGGCTGATAGAAATGACCATGAACACAGACATACACCTCTGAGGAAACACCATCAAAGGCTCGTTCTTCCGACGTCATCAGCTCATGGGAAACCAAGTCTGATGACGTCACAGAATGGGAGTTAACCATAAGAATGTGACAGTAAACTGTTAATGGAGAATAAGAGTCATCGTGATTACTGCTCTAGGCATCCACCACGCTAAAGCAGGTAACGTCAACAGAAAAGCCTACATAGCCCGTATCCTAAGCATTACGAAATCACACGATAGTTAGGATCTATTTCCTGAGCTAGTGTTACTCTAACGGACTTATCGTTTCTTATATAAAACCGTTACGTTTCTCAAGAGATTGTTACCTTGCACAATATTCCTGTTGTTTAGAGCGTCTCTAAAAGATTATCTAGAGATTGTTTTCAGAATTACATTTTGATGAGAGTGCAACGCTGAAGATATTGGGATTCCTTGTTATTTCTATTTGGCATATAGAAAATCCTAGGGGAGTTCCATCAGTTAGTAAATGCTCCCCAGGATAGCTGCAATAGCCTAGCTAAGGTGATCCCAGGCTGTAAGGCGGTGCTGTTTGTATCGGTCTACACAACCCGATGGTCAAGAGAGTCTAAAAAAATTGGCAGCGGTCTACTGAAAAAAACTTCAGCAGACCGCTGCCATCTTGATGTTATCAACAGAAAACATTACTTAGACAGATTAACCCCTAAATAGGTCTTAGAAAGATAGTTAGCTAAACGCTTGAAGTTATTACGAACAGCTGGCCGTACACTCTCTTCTTGGGGCAGACCCAAAAGTTGGGAGAAATCCTGATCAGATAAATCGCCGCTTTGGTGGCGATTAAAGGCATCAATAACCGTTAAGAGATCGGTATTGGAAAATTGATACCCCATTTTACTGGCTAACTCAACGACCTTGGGGGCTCGTTGGCTGAGGGCAAGAGATTCTTCGGGATCAAGGTTTACACTGGTGCTAATATCGCCATCGCCGCAACCAAGCAATGTCTCAAGCTGTTGTTGTAAAGCCTTATTGTCAGCAGTTTTCTGCATAAATTGCAGTACAGCTTTCGTAGTCATAGGAAATATCCAGGGTAGGTTGTTTAGTGGGTCTCCAATGAACCACCTAGAAAGGTAAAACCCCAATAGATTGATTCATACCATTAGCTATAACAACTCTCACCTCAAGGTAACGTTAACAAAAACAGAAAATTTACCGAGATCCACCGGATCGAGTCCGTCTAGGCTTACCGGCTGGGGCTGGCGTGTAACGATGACGATTGCGTCGCTTACGGCGTTTGGGAGTAGCAAGATAAGCCATAGAAGCAGACTCCTAGATAGAACAAAGATAGATTTCAGTCTGTAACCTGTCTTCAGGCTGCTGGGGCAGAATTCCGAATATTGCCATGAATGAATTTGGCGTTTTCGGGCACAAGCTCATTTGGCAATGCCCCTCTGAGGCGCTGGTCAAAAATTTGGAGTAGCTGGCCCACCTAAGCATTAGGATTTATTTCTTTCGTTTTGCTAAGGCTTTTGTAAAATATAGGTAATTCTATGCCTGGGATTGATAGTTCGATTGTAGGTAGTTGAACTGCTGCTACCCTCGGGGGGAGTGGGTGGCATTGGCCGATGTCCGGATATGGGGTGACGTTTTCTGAAATGAGAACTGCAAGTTTTATCCATGGGCAATATGCCGTGTTTAATGCCTGGGCCATAGATAGCAATAATAAGAGCTTATTTGGAATACCATGTTTGATCTCGCCGTCCTTGCTGATAAACTCCAAACCGGTGATCTTAAGGACAAGAAACTATCCCTGGCAGCGTTGCGAGATGTTCCCAGTCCAGATGCCATAGAGCTGATTAAATTGGTGCTGGATGATGATAATCAGCAAGTGCGGTCCATGGCGATTTTTGCCTTGGGTATCAAGCAAACCTCTGAAAGCTTTCCTCTTTTGGTCAAAATTTTAGAAACCGACCCGGATTATGGCATTCGTGCCGATGCGGCCGGAGCTCTGGGCTATTTGGAGGACCCTAGAGCCTTTGAGCCACTGATTCGGTCTTTTTACGAAGATACTGATTGGCTTGTGCGTTTTAGTGCTGCCGTATCCTTGGGCAATCTTAAAGACCCTCGCGCCCATGATGCGCTGATTCAGGCTCTAAACAGTCCGGAGATTATTTTGCAGCAGGCTGCCATTGCTGCATTTGGTGAAATTGGCGATCTGAGTGCTGTGGATGACATCCTAGCTTTTGCCCAGTCAGATGACTGGTTGGTTAGACAGCGTTTAGCGGAAGCCTTGGGGAATTTACCCAGCTCAAAGTCAATGTCGGCACTGCGCTATTTGGCAAAGGACAATCATTCCCAAGTTTCGGAAGCGGCCCAAATTTCTCTACAGCGCTTAACTGATAATCTGGCAACTGCAGAACTCGATAGATAGGACCTGGTCTAAGCTGGCAGGCGACTTTAGTTTATCCAGCGGTCTAGTTCGCTGTAATCTGGCAGCTTTGTATGGATGGATTGACCTTTGCGAATAACAACGCGATCGCATTGGTGTCTAGCAACGAGCTCATTTAAACTACGCGCCTTAAAGCAAATAAAATCTGCCGTGACTTCAGGGGCTAAGTATCCAATATTGTCCAACCCCATCAGCTGTGCCGGACGGCTCGTTAGACTTTTTGGCCAATGGCTAAAGGGATGATCCAAATGGCCAATGCGTATGGACTGCTTAAACACCTCTAATCCGTCATGATCCCCATAGGCATAAAATGGATCTCGACAGTTGTCGCTAGCAAGGGCGACGGTCATATTCCGTTTGTGAAGTTCATGGAGTAAGGTAACGCCTCGATATCTAGGGGTATGTCCAGTTTGTCGATCCTGTAGGTATAGATTGCACATGGGTAAACTCACAATGCCAATATTGGCGGCTTTTGCCAGCGACAGAGTTTTCTCAACGACCTCCGGTGGCTGCACCGATAAACTGCAGCAATGGCCACAGGTAATGTCCCCTTGAAAGTCGTGACGTAGGGCTGCTTCAGCTATGTAGCGCAAGGTAATATCGTCGGGGTTTAGGCTTTCATCGGCATGAAAATCTAGATCCAAACCATACCGCTTAGCCAAGGTGAATATTTGATCCAGCTGGGCCACCAGGTTTTCATTCATATAGGCCACCCCCCCCAGTACACCGTCAAACCCAGCCACAAGCTCAGCGAGTGCTGCGGCTGCCGGAGTTAAAAAATAATCTAGGGACACCAGACAAACAGCCTGTAGTATGATGCGATCGCACCACTGACGACGTAGCTGATCAAATACCTCAAAGTTTTGCTGCGCCAACGGCCCAAAACTATCTAAGTGGGTACGAATCGCCTGGGTGCCATGGGCGTAACTACACTTAAGCCCAAACTCCATCCGGTGGTATAGCTCATCGGGCTGCCAATTTTTATGATCCTCAAGGACGGTGGTCAATGCAGCTGAAAATGTGCCATCTGGATTAGGTGAACGGGGCCAGGTGTGTCCTTTATCTAGATGGGTATGCATGTCCACAAAGCACGGCCATATCAGCCCTTGGCCAAGATTTACCCCATGGGTATCGGCTAAGTGGGTAGTACCTGCCGGTAAAATCCTTGAAATTGCCCCCGCCATAATCTCTACATCTGCCGCCACCAATTCTTCTCGATGGGGAGATACCTGACGAGAAGGAATAGGCTCTAGTCCGTCCTCTGGTTTAAGAAAGCAGTGGGGAATGCGAACATTGGTTAGCCAGTAATGGGGGACATCAGGAACCTCAACAAAGCCTGTCATAGTTTCTAGCCTTTAATTTTCTCGTTTAACGGCACTCTCATGCCAGTGGCGAAGTAAGCGATCGGAGAGTAGCGTTAGGCCTACAAAAATACCTACACCTAGTCCTGTTGTCATCAACAGGGCTGCAAACATGCGAGGAATTTCTAGGTTAAAGCTAGAGATCAGAATTTGATAGGCAATGCCAGACCGGGTGCCGCCCGTACCGGCTACAAATTCAGCCACCACTGCCCCAATCAACGCTAAACCACCGCTAATGCGTAGCCCACCTAAAAAATAGGGTAAAGCACTGGGCAGCCGCAGATGGATGAGGGTCTGCCAGCGAGATGCACCATAGGTTTCGAACAAGTTTTGCAGGGTGTGATCCGCACTGTTAAGCCCCAGGGTCGTGTTAGAAACAATCGGAAAAAATGCAACAATCCAGGCACACACCACCAAGGCCATAAACGTGTTGTTTTGCAACCAAATAATAATTAGAGGTGCGATCGCAACAATCGGTGTCGTTTGTAAAATTACCGCATAGGGAAAAAAGCTCCGTTCAATCCATTTGCTTTGGGCAAATAAAATCGCAATCAACACACCGGATATAACAGCTGCTACAAATGCGAACAGCGTGATCTGAATGGTCACCAATAAGGATGGAAACAAATCACCCCATTCTTCTATTAAGGTCTTGAGCACTAGCCATGGGCCTGGTAACAGATAAGCAGGGGTGTTTGTTGCCCGAACAAATATATCCCAGCCAATCACAGCGGTGAGACCGACTAAAAGAGGTGCGATCCAATTCCACAAGACGTCTGATTTTTGTTTTTTTAACACGCTTAATACCCGCTGTTTTTAAGTCTGTTGTTGAATGCTGTTGGAGCTGGTGATCTTATAGTCTAAAACGCTTGGTTCATAGCTTTTAGGATGTAGTCACTCTAGACCACACCAACATCTTCAACTGCTGATAACGCCGTCATAATCTCTCGACAATAATGATTAAATTGTGATGAGGTCCGAAAGCTACTCGTCCTTGGATAAGGAGCTTCGATAGGAATTTTAGTCACCACTCTACCTGGATGAGCTGCCATGACGACCACGTGGGTAGATAGATAAACGGCCTCATAAATATTGTGGGTGACAAATAGTACGGTCCATTGTTTGGTTTCCCAGAGCGTTAATAGGTCACTATTTAAGCGACTGCGGGTCATTTCATCTAGCGCCCCAAAGGGTTCATCCATTAACAAAACGTCGGGTTTAGTGACCAAGGCACGAGCGATAGACACTCGCATCTTCATGCCCCCTGATAGCTGTCGAGGATAGCTGTGTTCAAAACCATTTAAATCCACCGTATTAATGGCGTCTTGGATATCTCCCCGCACCGTGCGTAGTCGTTGTCCTTTAAGCTTTAAAGGAAGATAAATATTGTCTACCAAATTAGCCCAAGGCATGAGCGCGGCATCCTGAAACACAAAGGCAAGATTACGTTGAGTTCCATTCCAGGTAATGGCTCCCTGGGTTGGGGCTCCTAGCCCAGCAATTAACCGCAGTATTGTACTTTTGCCACAGCCTGAAGGTCCTACAAAACTGATAAATTCTCCTGGATGTACCGTGAAATTGACGTCTTTAAGGGCAACTGTCCCATTGTTATAGACCTTATCAAGATCCTTAAGGGATAAAAGGGGCGCGGGCATAGTAGTTGTCTAAGACGTTTTTCTCTAGGGTAGCGGAGAGCCTAAACTCGTGGCTACTTAGTACAGGTCGACGGTGAAATTCTGCTCAATAAAAGCCGCTACAGCCGTTGTTAATTTAGGGGATAAAACGATCTATAGAACTGACCGGTTTAGATTTGACAGATAAGATCATTCCCAGGAGCAGCAACGCCTCGTTACCCTAGGCCCTGAGCAGATCAAGGCCAATACTCAGACATGACGCTGTGATGGTTTGGGGGGGTAGCATCAAAATGTCTGGTAACCATGACTTATCAACTTTCAGTGGTATGGTTTTTTTGCCCGTTATCAGAGTGTTTTACTAAACAATCGACCCTATTCTTCAAAGGTTATTGATGTAGGGCGTGGATCTTACGATGTGCCAGGGCACTCTGAAATTGCTAACGGGTTTGTACTCGACTTCAGGGCATCTAGTAAAGGGCTATGGCATTGATCGACAAACACAGAATCACCAAGGTTTTGCTCGGCCTGGGTCAGTGTGGCTGCATTTTACTCTATCCGGCTATGCGCCAGGGAGCGCCCAGTGCTTTGTTGGCGCAAGTATCACCGCTGCCGCCAGGCACTTCTCCTAACCCTGCTTTGCCACGACCGCTGCCACCAGAGACTCTTCCAGATCCAGATCTGCCGGATGAGCTGTTGCCACCGTTACCGCCGCCCGATGAATTGCTTGGTCCTACCGATGATTCGCTGCCCTCTCAGCAACAGTTAGGGGATGATGAAGCCGCAACGTTTTATGTGGCCGACATTAAAATTGTTGGTAGTACTGTGTTTGAAGATGCCGACTGGGAGGACTTAATTGCTCCCTATCGCGCTCGGCAGGTTAGTTTTAATGAGCTCCTACAGCTGCGTTCTGAGGTGACGCAACGCTATGTCGATAATGGGTATCTAACATCTGGTGCCTTAATTCCACCCCAGACGGTTGTTGATGATATCGTCACCGTTCAGGTCATTGAGGGCCAGCTAGAAGAGGTGGTGGTGAATGGAACTCATCGTTTAGATCAAGCTTACATTCGCAGTCGGGTGGGATTAGTTGCCCAGCCCCCCCTCAATGTGGACAAGCTGTTGACTGGGTTACAGAGATTACAGCTGGACCCGTTAATTGAAACGGTATCCGCTGATTTACAGGCTGGGGTCAAGCCAGGGACCAGCGTGCTGGTGATCGATGTGGTAGAAGCCGATTCATTTGCTGTGAACACGAGTTTGGCCAATACCCGTTCTCCTAATATTGGGGGGACTCAAGCCACGATAGGTGTTGAAGAAGGCAACCTATTTGGTATTGGCGATCGCATTAATCTGACCTATAAGCATACTGAAGGCAGCGACGGTGTGGACTTTAGCTACACCATTCCAGTTAGCCCTAACAATGACACTATACGTTTGGCAGCAGGATACTCTGACAGTCGGGTGATCAACTCGGCGTTTTCGGTACTTGATATTTCCTCTGAAAGTTCTTATTACGAACTGGGCTATCGTCATCCGCTGATTGAAACACCGACCCAGGAAGCGGCTTTGGGGTTAACCCTATCCCACCAGTCCAGTCAAACTAGTTTAGGGTTAGATGACATTGGACCGTTTCCCCTATCTCCTGGTGCCGATGAAAATGGTCGTACCCGGATTAGTGCCCTAAGATTTTCCCAGGAATGGACCCAGCGCAGTCAAAGCCATGTTCTAGCCTTGCGATCGCAGTTTAACCTGGGTTTAGATCTGCTGGATTCTAATATCAACGACAATGCCCCCGACAGCCGATTTTTCTCCTGGCGTGGTCAAGGGCAATGGGTAAAACAGCTTGGCAAACCAAATCGCTTGTTCTTCCTAAGGGGAGATTTACAGGTAGCGGCGGACGATCTGTTATCTCAAGAAGAGTTTAGTCTAGGGGGTAGCCAAAGTGTACGGGGCTATCGCCAAGATGCACTGCGTCGTGATAGTGGTGCTTTGCTGTCGGCAGAACTACGCTGGCCCGTTGCAACGGTACCCGAGGTAAATGGGCTGTTACAGATTACTCCCTTTATCGATATGGGAACGGTCTGGAACCATAACGGCAACAACCCTGGCAAAGATACCCTTGTAGGGGCTGGGTTTGGATTGTTGTGGCAACAGGGAAATCGTTTATCCGCTCGGCTAGACTGGGGTATCCCCCTAGTGGATTTGGATACTGGGGACGATGATGACGGGCTGCAGGATAGCGGGATTTATTTCTCAATTCAGTACACTCCCTTCTAGACATTCTCACTAACTTTGTAGCAAAGGCATTTTGGATTAGCACGATCTGGCTTCGCCTTATGTAGGCGTTTCTGTCGTCTGTTTTGTGGTGGAAACGACTGCCCTGAGAGGGTATAACTGTAGCTATATTTTAGAATCTGTCTGTTGGGCTTACAGTAAACTGAGCTTTACTCAAAGGCTTTCAGAAAAGTTACGGACATAAATCTCTTATCTTCTAGGGCAATCTAGTGAACAGAGATCCTAGATAAAGCAATATCCACTGTGTTAAAGAAAACACTGTTTACCACTGTTGTACAACAAAGCTCAGTACTCCTGAGCCTTTGCTACGTGCTGAGTATGCCTGTTCAGGCTCAGACGACTGTTAACCCGGATGGCACAGTGGGGACAGCGGTTATTCCTGACGGCAGTGGTGGATTGTTGATTACAGGTGGTACCCAGCAGCTAACAACACTTTTTCATAGTTTTTCTGACTTTTCCCCTGAGGGGACGGATGTTTTATTTCTACTCGATGGTGCTCAAAGTGGCGTAGATACCGTTATTGGCCGTGTGACTGGCAGCAATGTATCCTTGATTAACAGTCAGTTAGGACTGTTTGGAGGGAATAATCCTGACTTGTATCTGATCAACCCCAATGGCATTACGCTTGGCCCTAATGCCAGTTTGGCATTGCCAGGGTCGTTTCTGGCTAGCACGGCAGATTCGGTTGTATTTGCTGATAATGTAGAGTTTAGTGCGATCGCACCAGCGGTAGCTCCCATGTTGACGGTTAGCACCCCGATTGGCCTGAATATGGGGAATAATCCTGGCGACATTCAAGTAAACAACAGCGGGCACAATATTACCCTCAATAGTTTTTCTCCTCTCGATTTATCAACAACGCCTCTCGGTTTAGCGGTACAACCCGGTCAGGAAATCACCCTCGTAGGGGGAAATGTGACGGTGGACGGTGGGCGTTTATTTGCGAGCTCTGGCCATCTTAATCTTGCGGCGTTAGCGTCAGGGCAGTTTTCTACACAGCCCGATAGTTCAGGCTCTTATGTGGCCACGTCATCTACATCAGTATTGGGAGATATTTCCCTAGAATCTTCAGCACTGCTGAATGTTAGTGGTTTTGGATCGGGTGATATTACCCTTCAAGGAGATAATATCTACGTTGAAGAGAGCTCGGTTATTGTGGAACAAAATTATGGATCTCTGCCAGGTGGAGTTCTGCGCTTATCGGCTGATAATGACTTAACTGTAGACGGTGGTTTGGGTGCACTTCCTAGCCAGATTATTACCCAGAATTTTGGTCTTGGTGAAGGGGGAGATGTGGTTATCAATGCTCAAGATATTGTTGTGACCAAGGGAAGCTTTGTCGGTTCCAATAGCTATGGACCGGCCCCAGCCGGAGATGTGCAAGTGGCTAGTCAAGGAGAAATTTTCTTGACTGGGGCAGCTGTTATCGATCCAAGTCAGCCGAGTACGGTTGGAAGTTGGGTTTTTAGTTCAGGCGATGCCGCTACAGTCACCGTGGATGCCGAAACCATCTTAATTACTGATTCAGCTAGTATTTCATCGCTTACGGCAGGGGCAGGGCAAGGGGGAGATCTCTCAGTAACAGCGACCGAATCCATTACATTGATCGGTGAGAGCGCTTTTTCTAAGAGTTCCATTGATACAGTTACCTTTGGGGCAGGCAATGCGGGTTCTGTCACTGTTACAACCCCTAGGCTCAGCATTCAAGAAGGGGCAGGTGTGCTAGCGTCTACCCATGACGTAGGCAATGGTGGGGACATTCTACTAAATATCTCTGAACTCCTTGAGGTCCGTGGAACCCCAGGGGAAGGTGTCGATAGAAATCCTACACTGGTGGGGTCTTCGGCGGTTTCTCTTGCCAATACGGCTCTGGGCATACTAGTCGGGCTACCAGAGATTGTTGAAGGAGATGCTGGCAATGTCACTATCAATGCATCAAACATTGTCGTTAGCGATCGAGGCGCATTAAGTGTCGGAGTGATTGACAATGGTCTTGGTGATACGGGAGATTTAACGGTAAATGCTGATATTCTTAAGCTTGAGCAGCAGGGAAATATATCTGCTCTGACCTTTGCTGGGGATGGTGGGAATGTTTACCTCAATGTTGACACCCTATTGAGCCTGCAGGAGCGTGGTCAAATTGATGTGCGCTCTTTGAGCAACGGCAATGGAGGAAATATCTATATCACGGCTCCGGTTATTTTAGGTGTTGGTAACAGTGATATTGTTGCCAACGCGGTCACTGGAAACGGAGGAAATATCAATATTCAAACCCAGGGAATTGTAGGGTTAGCTTTCCGCAATCAACTGACTCCAGAGAGTGACATTACGGCGAGCTCTGAATTTGGTATCGATGGTTCAGTGGTGATTACCAATCTCGGTGAGGAGATTGCGGCTAGTTTAGTAGAGTTACCTGACAACTTGGAAGATAGAAGCCGTCAAATTACTCAAGGATGTGGAGTCGGTGCCCAAAATTTTGTGATGACGGGTCGGGGAGGATCTCCTCAGATACCCACCGAATCTCTCACTGCTGACAATGTTTGGAGTGATACCCGTGAGCCCTACACGGCTGACGATATCGCCGTCAGCCTAGAGAACCAGTCTTCAGCTGCTAATAGTCTCCCGGTAGAAGCCATAGATTGGCAAATCAGTGGCACCAATGGGCGGTTAGAGTTAATTGCTCCGAACACTGTTCAACCCTCTCTTCAATCTGTAGCGATGTGTCTGAAGTCATTACATGATGCGCAGTCGATGAATGATATTGATGCCGTTTAGCAGGGCGCGATCGCTACTAATGTGGCTCAACTTCACCTGGGCATCGTCAGAAATTCCAGGCTTTAATCGCTGCTGCCGCAGTTGCTTAAAGCTACCCGCTGCTAGCACATTGAGCTGAGGAACCGTAATGTCATTCTTTTTACGTTTAAGTCCATAGGACTCATTGGCCTGTTGCATCCCCTGGTCAAATGCGTGCAACAAGTGTTGTAGCTCCGTCTCAACTGTCTCTCCAGTGAGTTCTACATTCAACACATAATAAGGTTCCACCAAGGCCTCCGACAGGGTGACACAAAAGTCTTCCACCGGTAATTTATTCTGCAACGCAGCCATTACCTGCGACACATGGTACTCTGTCGTCTTTTCTGAAATGGCTGACAGTGTGCCCCCCTGCCGATAGCGAAACACAATCACTGGCACCCCTTGGCGCATATCCACCACCTGAAGCACATCGCCAATGTCGTAACGGTAGAATCCAGAATAGTTAGTTATCAATACCCGGTAATATTCGCCAACTTGTAGCTCGTGGGGCAGCAATGTTTGCGGTGTATCCTTATCCCACTGGTCTGGGGCAACAAACTCAAAAAAGTTTGTTTTTAATGCCAAAATGGCTCCATCACCATTTAGCTGGTAGCAGCTACCAAACACCGCTTCCGAAGACGAATAGGTTCCTCCAAAGGTAGGAACATCACCAAAGTATTCACCAAAGCGCTCAAGGTAAAAGTCTGACGGACCGCCTCGGGCCGTAATTAAAAAGGCAAGATCGGGCCACACATGGCGTGGCAGTAACCGACCGTAGGTACTGAGTAGGGTTTGTAATGCTTGGGCGCGCTGAGGTTGAGGCGATAGGGTTTGCTCTAACTTACGTCGTAAATCAGGCTCAATGGGCATCTTGGTAGATAGGGTGCCCTGGGCTACGTCTTCGACCAGGGCTGGGCCAAACCGCTCTAGGTAAGCACACAGCTGCAGCATAATCAGTGGAAAGTTGGCTGCCATATAGGCCAGCTGTGGCTGCCTCAGGCTAAATAATAAACACGCATAGTTGCGGGCAGCGGTATCGTTAATCAGCAGTGCCTCATAGGGTTGGACAAATAGCCGGTTATAAACCAACGGCGATGTGGTGCGTAGCTGGTTGCCGCTGACATGGCCATAGGTAATGCCTCCATCGGTTTTGCCCAAAGGTTTAATGAGAGTCGTCAACAGCAATTGACCGACCCTATGGCCTTGTTTTTTAGCCTGTTCAAAGGCATACCCCATAGCCACCTGATTAGCATAGGCACGGGTTTGCTGAACCCGCTTAGTAATGGGAATGAGCTTACGGCTACCGGTGGAGCCGCTGCTCATATTAAAGGTGTGTACCGGCAGTGGTGAGACCACGTTTTTTTCCCCCATAGCCGTTCGCTCAAAGTAAGGAGCGTAATCGTCATAGGTCCACCGGGGTAACCGCTGACGAAATTCACCAATGCTGCTGATCTGCTCCAGTTTTAGGGCCTGGCCTAGAGCCGTATCGCGGTGCTCCTGGATTAGGTTTTTTAGAAACGTCGCCTGGATCGTTTCGGCTTTGGGGAGCTGGCTGGTAAATGCGCGCTGCTGCCATTGGGCCGCCATCGCAAACACAGATAAGACTGGCTGAGCCATAGGTTACTTAACAATCCGGCTTGTAAACTTAAAAAGATTTCACAATAATAGGATGAGCAGTGGCGTTGTGGTTTGCCCATATATTTTTCCCTGCTGGCGTATTTCTATGGATTTCCCCATGCCCCAGACCGTTGTGTTTGCCGTTAGTTTGATTGCAGCCTTTGTGTTTGCCAGTTTTGTGGAGTACTGGCTGCATCGGCTGATGCATGTGTCTCCCAAAGTTGGTAAGCGTCACCGCGACCACCATCGCCGCAACGAAGGTCAAGGCGTGCTGTGGGAGTTTCGTGATTATGTGTTAGGCAGTGCGATCGCAATGGCTGTTCCCTTTATCTTTTCCCTGGTAGTGGGATTGGGCTGGGCCAGTGGCGCATTTGTTTATGCCGCATTTTCTGCCTATGCCCACCAGCTTCAGCATGAGAACCCCCGTAAATGCTTCTGGATGAAAATGCCAGTCCACTATGTGCACCATAAGTACGGCATGTGGAACCATAATTTTGGCCTGGGCGTGGACTGGTGGGACCATATTTTCGGTACCTACAAGCCCATGGAATGGCCTGCGGAAGATGACATTCCTGAGGCATCCATGCTCGCTGTTCGCTGGTGGTAGGCAGCTTGCAAGATAGCACCCTTTAGCTAAATTTCTCGTAGTTTTCCTTAGCTTGTTTTACCTGGGGAGATAGCGCCAAAAGTTTTGAAATAGCCCCATTTACCCACGAGAGAGGAAAATCAAAGGGACGCTCGATATCTAGAAACAGCACTACCCGATAGCCGTCGGTGTCATTCCAGACTTCGTGGTAATAGGTATCGTCAAAAATCAAGCTTTTACCCTCTTCCCAATAGGTAATCGTGTCATCTACACGAATCCGGCATTTTTCCTTGGGCTCGGGCACCCGTAGCCCCAGATGGTAGCGCACCAGCCCCTTGTGCTTACCCCGATGTTCTGGAATATGTTTCCCCGGTGCCAGAATTGAGAAAAACGCCACCTTTAAGCCGGGAATATCCTTGAGGAGTGCCCATGTTCCGGGACATTGCTCACAATTTTTAGTAGCAACAAATCCGAAGGCGCAAAAGTAATAGGTTTTCCACTTATTGTCCGGGCTAATGCGATTTTGCCGGGGCATAATGTCCTGAAAGCTGGGCAGACCATTGACATCAGCTAGCACCTGGTCCAGTTCTTGGCGAATCACGGTCCAGTTTTTTTCAAGCTGGCTGGCCCAAGGGAAGGTATCTGCTGGAAAAATAGGGGCATTCCCCAGGGGGGAAGAGTTTCCTAGCCAGGCTTCAAAACGACGATACCAGGGACGATCAAAAATTGGATGAATCGGTGTTTCTGGACTTTGAGGGGGCGTAAATTGCATGAATGAAAAGGGCTGGTTAAAACACGTTAGGGAACGATACCCGGACCTATGGTGAGCCGAGTGTAAGGATAAGTACGTTGCTGATCTCGGCGATAGCAATGAGCTGCAAAATCACCGTTGCTGATTTAACGGATGAAACTGCAAGCCTGTTTAAGATACAGACTGTGAAAATTAAAATTATGCCGAGATCAGCAACGCCAAAGATATAGTATCGGGTTAGACTGCAATCTCAGTAGATATACCTTCGTTTCCCATGAAACCGTTCTTGTTTTCTATTCTCGGCGTCTGTGCTGTCGTTGCTGCCCCCGCGTTCGCCCAGGTTATTCCTATAGAGAACACTCCAGAGGTGGCAGATACTGTCAATAATGAGGGTTACTCCATCATGCTGGGCAACGGTGTGGATCGTATGGAGCTAGAATGCAGGGCTTATTTGGCAGTCAGTTTTCCCAATGGCATCATTAACCCAGCCTATTTACGAGAAGACTTGGAAGCTACCTTTTTAGAAGCCGGACGTCGTGGTGGCATTGCCCCAGACACGCTGCGTGGCTCTAGCGAACTCATCGCTAATCGAGTTGGGGAGCTCATGGACCTCAGCGGTCAAGCTTTTGATCCGGTATCGGGACTCAAGCTCCAGTTTCTCTATGAAGAAATGGAAGAGTTTGTTTGTGCGCGTTTACCCAAAGGGTAGCTATCTGCTTCAAATAGCGTGTCAAACCGCTGTTGCAAGAACGTTGTTAGCAACTGTACTTTATTGGATAAGTGACGATTTGTGGGATAGATAATACATAGGGATAAGGAGGGTGGGTGAGACTCTAGTAAAATTTCTTGCAGGTGCCATTCTTTAAGACTTTCTCTCACAATAAATTCAGGCAACAACACAATGCCTAAACCGCCAAGGGCTGCATCTCGTAAGACTTCCCCGTTGTTAGAACACATGGCACCCGCTACAGAAACCTTTTGTTCTTTCTCAGTGCTAGTCAGTGTCCATTCATGATGATTGGCAAGTTCTCCATAGGCTAAACAACTATGTTCCTTTAAATCATGCACTGAGTGTGGAACGCCACGATGCCATAAATAGGTGGGAGACGCACAGAGCAAACAGCGGACCATGGCCAACTCATGAACCACAACGTTAGGCAATGTGGAGGGTTGGGCAATGCGTAAAACCAGATCAAATCCCTCGGCGATGGGATCAATAAATCGATCGTCTAGGGTGAGCTGAATTTGCACCCCTGGATATCGCACCATAAAGTCAGCCAAGGCTGGACCTAGGTGCATGGTGCCAAAGGTCATCGGTGCATTAATGCGTAGAGGGCCTACCGGTTCTCTCTGGGCTTGGGAAACGGCGAGTTCAGCTTCCTTTAGATCTGCCACAATCCTCAAACACCGATCATAGAAAGCACTGCCTGTCGCCGTTGGGGTCACCTTCCGGGTGCTACGCTGCAAAAGTTTTACCCCGAGATCCTTTTCGAGGCTAATGACTAGCTTATTGACGGCTGAACGGGACATACCCATTTCCCTGGCAGCGGCTGCGAATCCTCTGGCCTCTACCACCCTTACAAAAGCGTGAATAGCAGCAAACTTGTCCATGCTTTGAATGCGAATGAATCACAATAATTGACGCTGTTGATACCTAAAAGGATGCTTCAATCCACAAATATGGTTGAGCCGTAGGCATTGGGGCACCGACGCTGCCTGTAATAGGCCATACGCCACAACCTTTGAAATATCGGGGCTGCAGAATAATTGGCTGACCACATCGTGCGGCAACGACGTTTAACTGTTTTATTGTCCTCTAATAATAGACATTATGTCTATTAAATTGATTATTGTATATTTTTCAGATGCAATCCATAATAGAGCCAAGTCCGAAATTTACTCGTAAACCTACGGGAGGCCAAAATTATGATCAGCATTCGCTCCGCATCCGAAAGAGGTCATGCCAATTTTGGTTGGCTCGACAGTCATCACACCTTCTCTTTTGGTAATTACTACGACCCAAGCTACATGGGGTTTGGAAATTTACGGGTGATTAATGAAGATAGGGTTGCTCCAGGTCAAGGGTTTTCTACCCACAGCCATCGAGATATGGAGATTATCTCCTATGTGATTGATGGCGCTTTAGAGCATAAAGATAGCATTGGTAATGGCTCCATCATTAAGCCAGGTGATGTACAGCGCATGTCCGCAGGGACCGGCATTAGCCACAGTGAATACAATGCCTCTAAAGATCAGCCAGTCCACTTTCTCCAAATTTGGGTGCTGCCTGAAAAGCAGGGTATTGAGCCTGGGTATGAGCAAATTTACTTTAGCCCTGAGGAAAAGCAGGGGAAGTTGCGTCTAGTGGGGTCTCAGGATGGTCGTGATGGTTCGATTACGATCCACCAAGATGTAAACCTGTACTCAGCAAGACTCGCAGCCAATGAGGAGCTTAGCTATGCTGTGCCGGATGGTCGCGCTATCTGGATACAGGTAGTACGGGGTAACGTTCAGATTGATCAGCATCAGCTCGTTGCTGGTGATGGTGTTGCTGTTGCAGCGGTGCCTAATCTGGATATTACAGGACAAACAGAGGATGCTGAGATTCTGTTGTTTGATATGACAGCATAGGAGATGGTATGACCTTTGGTGACTTTCATGGCCTTGGCATACGGTCTTTTGACCTATTCGACAGTTGCTTAGGCACGTCTCTGGCCCGTAAGAAGATTTGCCATCAGCTCTCTTGATTACTTCCTGGCGTTGGGATGTTACTAACGCCAGGACTTTTGCGATTACTATTTTTGGTGTTATTGTCTATTGGCTAGTTAGAACAACCCAGCATGAAACTAATTTCTATAACCTTCAAAATCTTTTAAGGAAAGGAAACGCCTTGATCCGGACCGCTACAGACTTAATGCCTTGAAATAGCAAGTTTCAAAGAATGTTCGTTTACCTATGGGTAATCCCTAAGACACGGTAATGTGTAATGGTTACTGCCATATTCAGGCGTCTTCCATAGTATTTTAAGAATTGAGTTTCGATACTCCGATATTATCTTTGTGTTTCGCTTGCTACGGCGGACAGATGACTATTGGGCTAAATCTTTATAAGCCGTCAGTTAAAAGAGGCAGGTATTAACAGGTATTAAATTTGTATTTTCGAAAATACAAATTTAATACCTGCAAGAGTCGTTACTAGTGAGGGTGTGTGCATTATGATGCCAACAATTTTCTGTAATAGAGAGCGTCCATGGTTGTCTGTGCCTAAACACTTTTTGGGCGTGCTTGGAGTATCTACTTCCGTATTTTGGGCTGGGATTGGCCATGCGGCAACGCCTGATATGGAAAATGCTATGGAACAGTTGAATCGGCAGTTCTCTAGCGAAGTGATTATTCCTGGATATCAGGCATTGGGGTTGCACATGGAGAGTCTAGTGCAGGCAGCCCGGTCCTTTGAAGGTGAGCCGACAGAGATGAACTTGGCCGCGATACGGTCTGCTTGGCTCAATGTCGTGTCTCAATGGGCTAGTAGCAATGCTGTTGCTTTTGGCCCAGTGCATTCATTGGGCTATAGTACGGCCCTGGAATCTCCTGTGGATGAGACCGGGATCGATCTGCTGTTAGCAGATGTTGCTGAGTCGGAGGACTTTAAGGTGGCATTATTGCTGCCGTCTTTACAGGGGTTTGAGGCGATGGCCTATGTGTTGTCTACTGAGGGTGAGAAAACAGCTGCTGATTTTTCGAGGCAGGAGCGACGCTATCTTACAGCCCTGACAGTCAGGGCACAGGAAGTGACTACGGATATCTTGACTGTGTGGCAGGCGGGGTGGAATAGCTACCCGGCTTATAGTACGCTGCTATCGACGGCGGGTAGTCCAGGGAATGCTGCCTATTTGTCGGTGCAGGCGGGGTCTGAAGAGATTGTTCGAACCATTATCAATAGCTTAGATGTGGTGGCAGGTGAGGAGCTACCTGACATTGTTGAAACATCGGCGATGATGGCTGAGACTCCTGATGCAACTACCTTACAGCTTTTGAACAGCAGTTTACAGGGAATTCAGTCGGCCTATTTAGGCGTTGTTGGTGAACCTAGTGAAGACATAGCAGGGGTGAGTGAGCTGGTTGCGATCGCAAATCCCACCATTGATGATCAAATTCAAACTTCTCTTGTGTCTGCCCTAGACAATATTGAGCAGGCCATGGGTAATCCCAACGATGTAGCATCACTGGTCCAGGCCCAGGCATCCCTTGAGTTAGCCTTTGAACTATTGGAAACCGAAGTGTTGCCACTGGTCCAAAACTAGCCGTCAACAATTTTAGACACCTGAGCAGCTGCTCTCAGCAACAATGTCTACAGAGGTGTTGCTTTAGCCTGATACTGCTTTAGGCGCGGCGGTTTTTGACCGACTACATGTGTAATCTACCAATACCTAGTTGATATGCAATTTCGACGAGCCTTAGGGGCTTTTTCCAAGCGCTTACGCTTCGCTCTAGTTGTGCTACTCACAACGTTACTGACTGCTTTAGGAGGCATCGTTCTTTCTAGTGCCGTTAATGCCCAGATCTCTCCAGTAGCTTCTGCAGGGGACGCAACTACTTTTAACCGCACATCTAGCGCCTATGAAGAGGCTCCACCCAACTTGGTTGAGTGGGAAACCGTAGATCATGATCTGGGTGATGAGGTCTTTGAAGAAGCGTTTGTGTCCACCCCTGGCACAGAAAGGTCCGGTCTAGGGCCGGTCTTTAATAACGTGTCCTGTGTTAGCTGCCATATTCGCAACGGTCGCGGTATGCCAGAACCCGGCCAGCTATTATTACGGGTGACTGATGGAGAAGCGGCGGCGGTGGTTGATAAGGCCGACGCTCTCAAGAATGCCCCTCCCGTGGCAGGTTTAGGTAACCAGGTGCAAGACTTTAGCATTGTCGGCGAAACTCCAGAAGCTAAGGTTGAGATTCTTTGGAAAGAACAGGCTGGTAGCTACGCTGATGGCACGCCTTACCGATTGCGCTCTCCCCAGTTCAATGTCACCCTGGCCAACGGTGAACCCTTACCAGAGACTGTTCAAGTTTCTCCTCGTATTCCTCCCCATGTCTACGGATTAGGCTTGCTAGAAGCTATTCCTGAGGACGACATTCTTGCCCTCGCCGATCCGGATGATGTCGACGGTGATGGCATTTCTGGACGTCCTAACCGCGTCTGGGACGAACAGGCCCAGGAGGTTGCTCTGGGTCGCTTCGGTTGGAAGGCGAATGCGCCTAATCTTTTGCAACAGAGTGCCGATGCCTACGTCAACGATATGGGGATTACTAGCCCGATGTTCCCAGGGGAAGATGGCTCTGCAGAAATTGACCAAGAAAAGCTGGTTCTAGCTGCGGCCTATGCTCAGACATTGGCTGCCCCAGCCCGCACCCTCATGGACGATCCCCAGGTACAGCAGGGTGAACAACTCTTTACCGATGCTAGCTGCGTGGCCTGTCATGTATCCAGCTTCCGTACGGGCAGTCACAAATATCCGGCTCTCGAAAACCAGGATATTCATCCTTACACGGATATGCTGCTCCATAATATGGGAGATGCCCTGGCGGATAATCGCGCTGACTATGAAGCAACGGGTAAAGAATGGCGCACTCCCTCCCTGTGGGGCGTTGGTCTAGCCCAAGCTGTGCTGCCGTACTCTGGGTATCTGCACGATGGTCGTGCCCGCACGTTTGAAGAAGCTATCCTGTGGCATGGTGGTGAAGCCGAAAGCTCCAAAGCTGCGTTTGAAGCCATGTCTGCTGAGGATCGTGATGCTCTGGTCCGCTTCCTACAGTCTCTGTAGACCATAGGGGTAATCCCTGCAGTAGCCACAACCCCAAACGTTCTTAACATGCGTCCATAGTTTATGGGCGCATGTTTTGTTATTGCGGCTAGCCAATTAAGACATTTTTCGGATGGTGCTGAGCGAGGTTGTTTACCTATAGTGGCATCGGGGACTATGCCATTGCTCAACCTAAGTTTAGGAGTTCTTTGCTGATGATTCGTAGGTTTCTAGGGTCGCTAGTTTTAGTCTGTATTTGCTCATCTGCAGCACAGGCTCAAATGGCGGACGTACCCGGTACAAATGCGAATGGTGATTTTCTCTCGGCCAGGGTCCAGGGGAACCGAGGGACCTATCCCCACTGGCAGTGGCTGATTATTGAAGCAGATAAAGCCGGTTTCAACTGCCGGGATGCCAACGGGGATGTCGTTGTAACCCTAGCCTATGGCGCGGTTGTAGATTCTGTTTTTGACCAAGGCGATGCCATTGAGACTGTGGACGGTCGGCCATGGCTTAAAGTCAGAGCCAGCCTAATGGATGTACGTCAGCGGGTGACTGACAGCGTAGCGATTTCTTATACCTGCTATGTTCGAGCGAATCAGCAGTACATCGCGCCCATCAACCCGGATACCCAGTAATCCTATTGTTGTTTTCTGTGTAAAATGCTGCTGTTTCGGCTACCCGTACTGATTGTTCGGTAAAGGCTAGTCTAAAATATAGCCATAGAGCCCGTTCATCCCTTGAACTTAAGAACTTCACAGCTCAAAGGACGGAAGTAGGGAACCTATCCCGAAGGAACGCGCCTCTTCGATGCGTTATTTGGAGGCGAATCTTATGACATCTAATGCTCTGAACACTGCTGAATTAATTGCCGTTTTAGCTGTTTACTGCGCTGTATTTTGTCCAATCCTTTGTTGGGTAATTAGCGGGACAACAAAGTCTGAAACTTGCGATTCCTAAGCGGCATGAGATTGTGATTGTTGGCTCACGCTCTCTTGCCTGAGGGCGAGTTCTAAACAATTACACGGGTAGCCGGCATTAGTACTTTCGAAGGTATGAATGCTCTCGAAGCCTGCCTTTTCATATAAGTGCCGGGCACGGGCATTGCCCGCCAACACGATGGTTCTGGCCCTGGGACCCGTCAGTTCTAGGGCCAAGGCCAATAGTTCGCGACCGATGCCATAGCCAAAGTAGTCGGGAGACACATACAGCCAGGACAGTAACGTGCCATCAACACCCACAAATCCGACTATTTTGTTGCCGATATAAGCAACAAATTTTTCAGAGTGATGGAAGTTGTTGAGGTCTTCAGCATCCTCTGCTAGGGGCACAAAAGCCTGGGGACTACAGCTTCCTTTGAGTTCGTAGGGCCGCGCCCGATCGTGGATACTACAGACGGCGAGCCAGTCTTCATCACAGTAAGCTCGAAAATTAAGAGTTTCTTGCAGCAGTGTTGTTTTATCCATAGAACCTGTGGTGCTACAGTACTGCTTTGAGTATGGAGTGTGAGTAGGGCTTTCGCATCACCCTTGGGGGTACCTTTGAGCACATCAAGGATGATTTAATCCTCGCGCGCCGCATCGTATTGGTCCAGAAAAGCGAGTACATCCGCACACCACTGCAGCCAGCTAGTCTCATAGGCAATTCCCCGTTTGAGAGTCAGGTACTTAAACTGCATTTCTACCGAAGGCTCAGGGTTTTTGAGGCAGGCGGTTTCCATAGTGTGATACTCGTCTAGCTGAGCCTGATGCAGTGCCTGACGATGGTGCAATTCCTTGAGCAGTATTTCCCTCGGCATCTTGTAGCCAATCATTACCTTGACCAGCAAGTCTTCTCGAATTTGAGTGCGTTCCGTCGGTTCGGCATACCAGCGCGTGAGCTCCACCCAGCCTGCATCGGTAATGTTGTAGATCTTTTTGTCCGGTTTGCCATCTTGAGGCACCTTCTTAAAATCGACCCAACCCTGGGCCTCCATTTTCCCTAGCTCTCGATATACCTGCTGTTGAGACGCTTTCCAATAGCAGCTCAGACCTTCATCAAAACGCTTACTAATGTCGTATCCGCTATTGGGTTGCTGCGCCAGCAGCGCGAGGATGGTGTGGGCTAGGGCCATAAAGTTTGCCGACTTAACGAACGTTGACATATCCAACATGTTGAGTATACGCTACGACTTAATAGGTAACAAGTTGAATATCAACTGTTTGGATATCAACTATTTGGGTATTAAACTATGGTCCTATCACCGTCTAACTCCTCCCCAGGTGCCGGAAATATTAATTGGAAATGGTTGTGGCTATTGCCCGTTGTGGTCGTGCCCGCCTTGTGGCTAGGTCGTTTTCGTTCAGGAATGGCTGTGGCAGAAAATCCTGCTGTTCCCCTCTCCGTTCAAGCTCAAGTTTTGGAACGAGCGAGCGACTATCAGGTAGAACGTACCTACACGGGGGAAATTGTCGCCCGACGCAGTAGCGATCTCGGGTTTGAGCAAGCGGGTACCCTCATCGAGGTTCTCGTAGATGAGGGCGAAACCGTTGCCCAGGGAACTCCCCTGGCCCGTTTAGATACCCGTAATTTACAGGCCCAAAAACAGCAGCTACAGGCCCAGCGTCGCCAGGCCCAGGCCCGTTTTCAAGAACTACAACGCGGTCCGCGACCGGAAGATATTGCTGCAGCTGGGGCGGCGGTACAGGATCTGCAGGCTCAGCTGCAGCTAGCCCGTCTACAGCAGGAGCGCCGGGAAGATCTCTACCTTCAAGGGGCAATTTCTCTAGAAGAACGAGACGAAGCCGCATTTGGTGCCTCTGCCCTTGAAAGTCGCTTGCAACAGGCCCAAAGTCAGTTAGATGAGCTGCAGGCCGGTACTCGCATTGAACAGGTGAGTGCCCAGGATGCTCAAGTGGACCAAATTGAAGCAAGCCTCAAAAATTTGGATGTATCCATTGCTAAAAGTGTGATTGTCGCTCCTTTTGATGGTCGAGTTGCACTGAGGCTGGTGGATGAAGGCGCGGTGGTGAGTCCGGGGCAAACGGTTATGCGTCTGGTGGAAAACAATGCTTTAGAAGCTCGTATTGGCATTCCCAATCAAATGGCCAGTCGTCTCAGGATGGGAAGTTCTCAGGCTGTTGAAGTTAATGGACAAACCTGGACCGGGCCGGTGACCGCACTGTTGCCGGAGCTAGACGATGCTAGTCAAACCGTTACTGTCGTGGTGACACTACCCCCTGACGCCCAGCTCACCATTGGGGCAACGGCACGACTACGCCTAAAAGACCAACAGAATGAAACGGGCTATTGGCTACCCACCAGCGCCCTTGTTGCAGGAGAGCGGGGGCTATGGTCGGCCTATGTATTGGCCACTCCCGACGAGCAAACGACTGTGGATCTGTATGAGGTAGCTCGCCGAGATGTCGAGGTGCTCTATACCGAAAGCGATCAGGCTTTTGTTAGAGGACTTATACAGCCAGGAGAAAAGATTATTACGAGCGGTACCCATCGTCTGGTGCCTGGACAGATTGTCCAAAACTAGTGTGGAAATGACTGTGCGTTTAGCCATAAACACAGTGGTCGCTGCAGCAGATTTGAGTTCTGGAGCCGGTCAAGCCCTGCAAAATAGCAAACTGTTATGTTTAATTTGTTTTTTCGAAATCGACAGCTGTTGTTTTTAACCCTGACGTTGGTGATTGTCTGGGGGCTTTCTGCCTTTTTGTCATTGCCTCGATTAGAAGATCCTGAGATCGTACAGCGAGTGTCAACGGTAACAACGATTTTTCCAGGGGCAAGTGCGGAACGGGTGGAATCCCTGGTAACCGACAAAATAGAGGAAGAACTATCCGATATTGAAGAGGTTGAAGAAATTAGCTCCTCCTCTAGTCCTGGGCTGTCGGTGGTGACCGTAGAAATAAAGGAAACAGTGGCCAATGTAGAGCCCGTGTGGGCCAAGGTACGGAGTCAAATTGATGATGTGATTCCTGAACTACCCGCTGAGGCCAGTCGTCCAGAGTACGAAGATTCTGAAGTAAAGGCCAATGCCATTATTGTGGGACTGACTTGGGATCTAAATGAATCTGTTAACTATGCCATTTTACGACGGGTGGCCGAGGACTTAGAAGCTAACTTGCGAAATATCCCCGGCACCGACCGAGTGGAAATATTTGGAGAACCCAATGAAGAGATTCAGGTGGAAGTCGCCCAGGCGAATTTGCTACGACTCGGCCTTAGCGCGCAGCAGCTGTCACAGCAGATTGGGGCCAGCGATGCAAAAGTCTCTACCGGAGAACTCCAGGGCGGCAATACAGAACTTTTATTCGAGATAGATAGTGCGCTCGATTCGTTAGATCGGGTGCGAGCGATTCCCATTCAAGTGGGAGCAGCGGGACAGATTGCTCAATTAGGGGATATTGCCCAGGTAACCAAGGGGGTGCAATATCCCGTTTCGGACCTAGCCCTAGTCGCTGGAAAACCCGCCATTGTGGTGGCTGCTACCGTGCAGTCTGACTATCGTGTGGACCAGTGGGCCATTCAGGCAAGAAAGGTGCTAGCAGCGTTTGAAGCTAACCTATCCGATGGCTTGGGCCTCAACGTGATCTTAGATCAAAGCCGATATGTACAAGCTCGGTTAAATGGAGTCATTGGCAATCTCTTGCTGAGCTCTGTTTTAGTGATTGCCATTTCCTTGATTGTGTTGGGCTGGCGTTCGGCTTTGATTGTTGGCATAGCGCTGCCCCTGTCTACCCTGATGGTGTTTGGCAGCATGAAGACATTGGGCATTCCCTTACACCAGATGTCGGTAACGGGGTTAATTATTGCCCTGGGGCTGTTGATTGATAATGCCATTGTGGTAGTGGATGAGGTGCGGGTGCACCTACAACAAGGCGGTCGTCCGGCGGAAGCGGTGGCACAGACGGTTAAGCACTTGACCATACCTCTACTGGCGTCAACCTTAACAACCGTGTTGGCATTTGTGCCCATTGCCACTTCGCCCGGTGGGACGGGAGAATTTATTGGCACCATTGGCAGTACGGTGATTTTGGCTCTGCTGAGTTCGTTAACCTTGTCATTGACGGTGTTAGCCGCGTTGGCGGGTCTGGTGTATCGTTGGCAGCCGTTGGCACAATCAAGACATTGGGCTGTTGGCGGCTGTTCCAATCAATGGCTTTCTAGCCTTTATGAAGGAAGTCTGAGGGCTGTTTTTCGTCGTCCGATTTTAGGAATATTAGTGGCTATGGTGCTGCCTGTGGTGGGCTTTATTCAGTTTGCCAGTTTGCCACAACAGTTTTTTCCGCCTACCAATCGCGACCAGTTTCAGATTGAATTGGAACGACCGGCATCGAGTGCCCTATCGGTTACCCGTGATCAAACTTTGGCTATTCGCGATCGCATCCAGCAACATCCAGCCGTTAAGGACATCCACTGGTTCCTAGGCAAAAGCGCACCAACATTTTTCTATAACGTGGTGGGCAGTCGTCGTAATGCTGCTGAATATGCCCAGGGTATTGTTCAGCTAGAATCCACAGATGACTTGCAGGGCACCATTCGCACATTACAAAGCGAACTGGATGCGGCCTTTCCCGATGCCCAAATTTTGGTCAAACAATTAGAACAGGGACCGCCCTTTGATGCGCCCATTGAAGTGAGTCTGTATGGGCCGGATCTAGAGCAGCTGAGAACCTTGGGCAACGACCTACGGCTGATGTTATCTCAGCTGAATGGTGTGACCCACACCAGGGCAACGCTGACAGAACTGTCGCCAAAATTGGCGCTAGATGTGGATGAAGCAGCGGCTAGACGAGCGGGGTTGAGTAACGGTGCGATCGCAGCCCAACTCAGCACTCTCCTAGACGGTCAGCTTGGCGGCTCCATTCTCGAAGACACCGAAGATATTCCGGTGCGGGTACAGCTACCCAAAGAGGAAAGAGGTGACCTGGCCAGCATTGCCTCTGTAGATTTGCTTAGCGCCCACGGCACTACGGTTCCCTTTTCTGCGGTGGCCTCCGTCAATCTAAAACCGGAGCTCAACACCATTGCCCGAGAAGATGGGCAGCGAGTAAATACGGTACAGGCGTTTATTACAGCGGGCTCTTTGCCCAGCAACGTTTTAGCCGAGTTTCAAACCGCGTTGGAAGACCAAGGCTTTGAACTGCCTACGGGCTATCGCCTGAGCTATGGAGGCGAAGCCGATGCGCGGGGTTCGGCGGTGGGTAATCTGTTGTCGACCGTGGGTGTTTTGGTGGTGTTGATGACGGCAACGTTGGTATTGTCGTTTTATTCCTTTGCCTTGGCTGGATTGCTGGCGGTTGTTGCGGTGGCTGCTGTGGGCCTAGCGGCCATGGCACTGTGGTTGTTTAACTCGCTATTTGGCTTTACGGCTATCCTTGGCACCCTGGGTTTAATTGGCTTAGCCATTAATGACTCGATTGTTGTGTTGGCCGCACTACGGGACGATCCGCTGGCACGAAAGGGAGATGCGGCGGCCACACGGCAGGTAGTGATGAAGGCGACGCGCCATGTGGTGGCAACAACGGTAACAACAATTATTGGCTTTACGCCGCTGTTATTAGATTCCACTGGATTTTGGCCGCCGTTGGCAATTGCCATTGCCGGAGGATTAGGGGGGGCAACGCTATTGGCGCTGTACTTTATTCCTGCAGCACATTTGTTGATTCATCGATCTAAATCCAATAACTCACAACGCTTAGGTTTAGCATCATAAACCATAGGTTATCGCCTAGATGACTCAGGGCATTCTGATGGTGAAGTAATGCGCTGAATCTCAGAGAAGCGCAGCATTTAGGAAAAGGGTTATGAAATACGTAATGCTGACATTGTTGATGACCCTGGGGCTAGCCGTTCCCCAAGCCATAGCTGAAGAGATATTCTTCGAAGAAGAAATCATCATTGAAGAAGAGTATATCGAAGAAGAAATCATCGAGGAAGAGTACATCGAAGACGTCTACATTGAAGACGAGTACGTTGAAGAGGAATATATTGAGGAAGAGTATGTCGAAGAAGAGATCATTATTGAAGAAGTAATTTATTAAGGGTAATTGAAGTTCTCATCAAAGCCTTATTCCTAATCTTAAAGAATAAGGCTTTTGTTTTGACCTCTATTGGTAATTGGGCTTGCGGGAGTTTTAGGGATAGAATGCTGCTGATGTTTGATTTGGTCAGTACACCTATTGATTCATCGATTTAAAAAAGGTGGTCAAAGCTATATCAAACTAGACACAGCAAATAGCGTGAATTAACGCACATAAAATTTGATAAGCAAATTTACAAACGTTATTGAGTCATTCTTAGCGGCTACTTTATTCCTTTCTATTATGATGCACATGTACTCTTTTCGGCACAACCCGGCCATATGTCCCAGGTATCGCCCCAGACACTTGCTTTAGAATTTCCGTTGGACCTGACCCTGCGGGTAGATCAGCAGCAGTTTGAAACCATTGCCCTGGCCAATCGAGACTTAAGAATTGAACGGTCCGCAGCAGGAGAGCTAATTGTGAATCCACCCACTGGCGGAGAAACCGGACATCGCAATATTAAAATCGCCTACTTCTTGGTCAAATGGATCGAAGAACAAGGGGGCCATGGCATTCCATTTGATTCCTCAACGGGGTTTCAATTGCCCAATGGCGCAGACCGCTCCCCCGATGTGTCCTGGATTCAGACAGAACGTTGGCAAGCCCTGAAGCCGGAACAGCGCCAAGGCTTTATTCCCCTCTGTCCTGATTTTGTCATTGAGTTACGCTCCCCATCCGATAGTCTCCCCAAGCTGCAAAATAAAATGCAGGAATACATGGACAATGGGGTGAGCTTGGCATGGCTGATTAATCCCAAGGATAAACAGGTGGAAGTGTATCGATCCGGGCGGGAAAGAGAAGTTTTAGACGATCCAAAAACACTATCAGGGGAAGATACCTTACCTGGATTTATTTTGGACCTACAGCGCATTTGGTCATAGCTGTTGCCGTGCCACTGCATCCAGCAGCCTACCATCGATCGTTTAGCACGTTTTCCCCTGGGAGGTTAGGCTGCAACGGCGGGCTGCTGACCAAATAGGCCCTCCAACAACGCAGGCTGAAGATGGGCATTCCAGCTACATACCTGGCGTAAAACGCGGGTGAAAATATATACCAGTTCAGCACCGTACTGCATGTTCGAGAAATTCACGATGGCCTGGCTATCACTGCGATCGCTTTTATGATGATCGAACATATTCAACAGCTGACTCATCATCGCCACCATCCGCTGAGAAGCAGAATCCCCAAAGCCCCAGCGAGTCATCCCCCAAAACTTAGCCAGATGATTTACCTCATCCTGCAGCGGTTGCGCGATCGCCTGTTGTAACGCCCCGGTAGAATGGGCCATCAACCACAAATAAACTGAGACTGCACTCCACTCAGTGGTAATGCGCCGCACCGCATGGCGGTAAAGTGCCTCCGAAGGACTGCTTACCGTCGGTAGCTCCGTAATCGAGTTGGAATGGGGCACCAGTTTCTCTCCCGTCAGCTGCTGATAGATTTTGCAAAAAATTGGTGTGTGCTGGCGTTCTTCCTTTTCCCAAACACCGACTTCAACCAATCGACCGGTCTTATCATAGGAACCGCTAACAAAACGCGTCATCTCGGGATGAATCGTCTGCAAATAGTCACGACTGATTTCAGCATAGGCACGAATGGGAGCCTCCACTTCGGCTGAGGATGAGATTAGACCAATAAACAACTTAGGATCTACACCAACAATCTGTTCTGGTGAAATTGTCTTCCAGGAAAATCTCTCCCAGGGGCGCTGGTGGGGATTGACAAACTGGCTGGGTAAATCTGTCAGACGTTCGGTCAACACATTTGGTGCTAAATAACGCTCGGTTAAATAGTTCAGACGCTGCCGAGTATGAAAGTAATTGGGCTCGGGATGGAAATAGCCGGCTAAATCAAGAGAATTCTGGGCATGAGTGAACACCATGGTTTCAGGTCCTTGACGAATGGAAGGTGTGTCATGGTCCCATTGTGTCCATGGAGTATCTGAAGCCTCAATGAGAGTTAACCAGGGTTATGTCGTATGCAGCAGCGGGGTGGCGCATACAGCAGTGGGGTGAAGGGGGTAGAAGCGTTGAAGAGAACAACACCATGACTTGAGCTATGGTGTGTTCCCTAGCCATGTGACGCTTGAATAATTCATCAGGTGCTTCAACAAATATCGCGGGCCTAGGCCTGGCTGTCACGCTGGCGTAGGTAGTCTAATATCGCCTCGCGGGAGCCTACATCGCCTTTCTTGCTATATTCATTGATGCGCTCCTGCTCGCTATAGATTAGTTCGTAACACTGCCCCCGGAGGATGCCCTGGGAATGGACCACCGTCGCTTGCCAATCTACGGCCAGCCCTGGGGCGCTATAAATTCGGAGTGTGGGGTATTCCGCCATGGCAACAGTCACTATGGTCATCACTGCCCGCTGCTGGTGAAAGGGGGTGGCAACAACCAGTAAAGAAGTGACCCCCTGGGTTTGGGCATAGCGCACCGTAGCTTGGGCTTCGATCAGGGTATTTAGGCTGGTGGTGGGGCCTGTGGGTACAGTCTGTACTAGCTCGATGGGGATGTAGGCGGCAATGCGATCGCACCACACTGCCTGACCTGGATAACCACTCATGGCCTCTGTGCCAGGAATCCAAATGGCTGATGTTTGTTGTTGCTCCACCAAAATCTGAGCCCGTCGAAAGATAGAATATTCATTATCTGGAGTCTGACCAAAAATATAAGCCGCTTCACAATGGGCCGGTAATGGATCGCAAAAAACACGATGGATTAACTCTTCAGATTCAAACATAGGGTGTATTCCTAAAAGAATTAGATTTAACAATCAGGAGCTTGCTGACTGGAGAATAAACATAGAACGGTCCACCATCCCAACAGATGTATGGCGGATGAAACACCCAGCTGTACCCAGGTCCATCTGTCCATGCCAGTCTGTAAGACAGCTTCCTGAGAGTTCTCAGGATTTACGTATACCGTTACCTGTTGACCCGGCTGAAATAAACTGGTTCCTGAAGTGCTCACGTTACCCCAGGTAACACGTTTGCCAACAAACTCTTGCCCATCCACTGTGTAAGCATATTGAAAATAACGATTAGCTTTCGATATCGTCGGATCATAGACAACTTCAGAACGGGTAACATAACCCGCTGCAGGCGACCAATGCACCGTGTTACGGGCTTTTGTTAAAGTTGTGCCATACCAGTAAATGCCTAGACCACTGACACCTATTAGGATTACAGGTAACCATAGGTGGTTCGATGTCGTTGTCTCCATATTGCCGCTCATTTCGTCCAGACCTGCACTGCTCCCATACAATGATGAACGCAGTCAGTGGGGGATTTTGTATGTCGACTAAACGTTACGCCATTATTGGTACCGGTGCCATCGGTGGTTACTACGGAGCACGACTGCAGCAGAGTGGATGTGACGTACATTTTCTATTGCGTAGCGACTACGATCATGTAAAACACCATGGCCTAACCGTAGAGTCGATAGATGGCGATCTCCTTTTGCCCCAGGTGAATGCCTATAACAATCCAGAAAATATACCAATCGCAGATGTCGTTGTTATCGCTTTAAAGACAACTCAAAATTACCATCTCTCAAAACTGTTACCTCCCTTAAAAGAGAATGCTGTTGTTCTGGTCTTACAAAACGGGCTGGATATTGAATCAGATATTCTCCAGCTGGTGTCACCGGAACAGATTATGGGAGGACTGTGCTTTGTTTGTTCGAATAAAGTAGGACCAGGACATATCCGACATTTGGACTACGGCAAAATTCAGCTGGGGGCTTACAGCGTCACGAATCAAAAACGAACGCTCACCCCAGCCATGGAAGCCATCGTTGATGATCTGCGCAATGCAAAAATTCCCATTTTAGTCACCGATGATTTGTTTATGACTCGCTGGCGCAAGCTGGTGTGGAATGTGCCCTACAACGGACTATCGGTGGCTTTGAATGCAACAACCGATGAATTGATGGCAGATGCGGCGATAAAACAGAAAATTTATACCCTGATGACCGAGGTGATCACCACTGGCAATACTTGGGCGACCAGCCTGGATGCGGCGGCGGGGGCAGAGCGGGCAATTCCCATGAGTTTTGCGACGGAGATGATGGGGGCAACGGTCCGCATGAAGCCCTATCGTACCAGTATGAAAATTGATTTTGATGAAGGCCGCCCGCTGGAGGTAGAAGCGATTTTGGGTAATCCAGTGCGGGCTGCTAAGCAGCTGGGGGTAAACGTGCCAGAAATGGAACGGCTGTATGGGCAGGTGAAGGTGATTTCTGATTTATGAGCGCTAGGTTTTTAACCCGGCGTGGGCTATCGCTACGCAATCTACGTTTACATGCATTTACAATAGTAAAAACACCTTGTTAATCTCATTAACTCACCTCAATGCCTCCACGATTAACTCATTGCTTTAAACACGGTTATCGAGGTTTGCAGGGGTGATGGTGGCATTGAATCAACTGCTGACAAACCTTGACCAGAGCTTTGAAATGCTGGTGACGCTGCTGGAGCGTAGCCTGTTTTTTAAACTTTGGGGCATGCCCTTAATTGTGCTCTGGCTGGTGGGCGGCTCCATATATCTGACGCTGCGTATGGGGTTTATCAACCTGCGAGGGTTGGCGCACAGTCTCAAAGTGGTCCGGGGTGCCTATGATGACCCAGATGATCAAGGGGAAGTTAGCCACTTTCAAGCATTAGCGACGGCCATGTCGGCAACGGTGGGGTTAGGCAACATTGCGGGTGTTGCGATCGCACTCCAAATCGGTGGACCCGGTGCAGTCCTCTGGATGACCCTGGCCGGGCTGTTGGGTATGACCACCAAATTCACCGAATGTACCTTGGCCCAAGAGTACCGCGTTGTCCAAGGCGGTCATGTGTTTGGTGGCCCTATGTACTATTTGAGTCAAGGGTTAGCGGAGCGCGGCCTGAAACCCATGGGGCAGTTGCTGGCCGTTACCTTTGCCATGCTGAGTATGGTGGGTGCCCTAAGTGGCGGCAATATGTTTCAAGCGAATCAGTCGGGCATAGCGGTCGCTGCTTTAGCAGAACGGATGCACTGGGACTGGTTGAGCGATCCGCGAGTGTACGGTCTGGGCCTATCTCTGGTGGTGGCGGCTGTGATTATCGGAGGGCTGCAGCGGATTGCCCAGGTGGCCTCCACCATTGTGCCTACTATGGTGGGCCTATATCTTGCCGCAGCCCTGTGGATTATTTTTCATCACCTGGGCGACATTCCCGACGTAGGCGGTCTGGTCTGGCACTCGGCCTGGCATCCGGTTGCCATTGAAGGGGGCATTATCGGGGTGATGATGCAGGGGCTGCAGCGGGGATTCTTTTCCAACGGTGCTGGCACCGGAGCCGCCGCCATTGCCCACGCGGCCACTAAAAATTCTGAGCCAGTGCGAGAAGGGATTGTTGCCATGGTGGAACCCCTGATCGATACGGTGATTGTTTGTAATCTAACGGCTCTGGTTTGTTTGCTGACGGGAGTTTACGAACCGGGCGGGATGGTCAATGGTATCGAACTGACCACCCGTGCCTTTGCAGTGGAAGTGCCCATGATGGAATGGGGCCTGGCGATTATTGTCGGTCTATTTAGTTTTTCGACAATTATTTCGTGTTTTTACTACGGTGAAGCCTGCTGGCGCTATTTACTTCGCGATCGCGGTTTGCTTCTCTATAAACTGCTTTACATTACCGGTTGTTTTGCAGGCACAGCCATTAGTCTAAATACGGTCATTCGCTTTAGCGACATCCTTGTGTTTGCCCTGGGTATTCCCAACATGCTGGGGCTGCTACTACTGTCCAACCAGGTGGCCCGCAATTTAGAAAAGTATTGGAAAACCCAGGTAAATCCTGCCTCGACGCCCACAGCAATATCAAATCCCCCAATCCAGGGCACACTTTCTAAAAATCGGTGTAATCTATAGGCACCTTTGGGGTACGTCAGTATTGACGATCCTGCCAAAGGTGCGCCACCTGGCGTCATCAGTAGTATATCGACGGGGCTGTGGATAGGTCACACCATGGGTAATGACGTTCTAATTTTGACTATCTACTTTTTGGTAGTGATCTATGTGCTCTACCAAATGGCCCTAGCGGTAGAAAGTAACTTGGAAGATAAGGTCCGGGTGGAGCTGGATCGTGAGTTTTTAGAGGGACAAACCAATCAACAGTTAGAGCGTCAGTCATCCCCATCTCAACCTAAAGTTACAGCTGCTGTGGAACAACTTGAGTTTCGGGGGCTGAAGCGCCCCCCTTATCTATCGCTCAAGGTCGCCTCTCCCTACGATCCAAAACAGATATATAAGGTTAAGGTTACCGTTGGACCCATGGGCAATATGAGCCGAAACATGGCTCTACCGGGTTTAAGTGTGTCTGTTGACAATGGCACAGAAGATGCCCAAGTGTATATCGACTGGGACAATAGCTCCATTACCACCGATGAATCTCGTCAAACTCAGCGAGTGTTTCGGGCAGGTGTTCCCTTTGCGGGGGATCTATCGCGATCTCAAATATTTAGCGTGGTCAACCCTGGCGAAAGTTTTGGTACGAGCGTCACTGGAGAGGGCTGTTTAAGTTTGGATCCCAATAGCGGCACCTTACAGCCAGGTATGCCCCTGGTGGATATGGGCGATGTGATTGCGTCCTTATCGAGTCCTTTAATGGATATGGATAGTCAGGCTTTAGCCTACAGTTTGCAGCTGCGTTTAGGTATTCGCTACATTACGGACCAACAGGAGAGTAACACTACATACTTGTTACTTCCCTTCGAATTTATTGCTATCTTGCTGCCGGACGAAATTGCCTTTCCGCCCTTACGCTGGTTGCTGAATCGTCCTCGACCAGCAAGTGCGCGGAGTGCTATCACTAAGTTGTTATTAGGTCGCCCCTCTAGACGATAACTGTATCTGCGAAAATGGATTATGTCTTCCCAACCCTCTTCAGCCGAGGCCCCAAAGCAACAGTCCAGCCGCACTAACGATGTCTTTATCTCTTATTCCCGTAGGGATAAAGCGTTTGTGGAAATTCTAGAGCAAGCATTTCGTAAGATCGGTCGTGACCCTTGGATCGACTGGGATGATATCCGCAAAGGGGAAGATTGGTGGAACTCTATTAAACGGGGTATTGAGTCCGCAGACACATTTCTTTTTGTTGTTACTCCGGATTCCATTGCATCTAAGGTGTGTCTCGATGAGATTGAGTATGCTACTAAGTGCAATAAACGGTTTCTTCCCATTATTCGACGAGAGGGGTTTGATCCACAGCAAGTACATTCGTCAATCTCACGACATAACTGGTTATTCTTTCGAGAAACCGACAACCTTAAAACGGCATTTCAAGACCTCTTAGAGGCGTTAGATACAGATTTAGACCATGTTTCTACCCACACTCGACTGTTGGTACGGGCCTTGGAATGGGACACTAAGCATCGCGATGCTAGCTACTTACTGCGGGGCCGCGATCTAAAAGAAGCCGGACAATGGCTGACCCAGGGAGTCAATAAGGATCCAAGACCGACAGACGTTCATGCGGACTATGTTGGGGCAAGCTTGGATGCCAATGAGGCGATTGTGCGATCGCGTCAAAAAGCCAAGTATCTGGTGGTTCTAACAACGGTCATCGCTAACTTAATCTTTATTAGTTTGGGGCTCCTGGCCATCGATTTATCCCTCAGTGGTCATGTGAGAAGAGAGATCGCTGCGGACATGGCAACCACCTTAAATACCGCTGTCCAGGGGATTGATGGGGATGAATTTGCCAAGCTGGCACAGTTTCCGCCAAACAATGCCGCTTACTACCAAAACAACCCTCTTTATCAAAAGCATCAGCAGTGGCTCAACACAATTCATGTACTCGTGCCCGATGCTTACCCTGAAACCTACATCCGCTCCCAAAATCCTCGCCAGATAGAAATTATCGGGGACATTGCTCGAGATTTAAAACCAGGCGCAGGCTATGCCTTTCGGCAGGTGGTTGATGCCTCTGGTCAAGCACAGCTAGATGGTCTCCAAACTGAGATTACAAGGTCTCAGCGCCGTTTTAATAATGTCTTTGATGATTGGTTTTACTACATCTACGCGCCGATTCGAGACTCTAACAATAATCTTGTAGGTGCCATTTCCTTGGCCTATACCGCGAGCTATGTTCAAGACCTGAGAGGTTATATTGGCGGAGTGATGAGAACGGCGTTTATTATTGCAGCCCTTTGGTTTATGGGCTCCGCATGGTTGATTTTAAGGGCTACTCGACTTCCTAAAGAGTTAGCACACACCTCTGAATAGATGCTGCTTGAAGATCGCGGTAAATGCGGAGACCATGGAAACTGAACTTCATCAATACAGCATTCTGTTTACTCTAAGCTCACAAAACATGAGTTAAAAGTTCAGTAGCGACATGATTAGCTCATGTGCGTATTAATGCGAAAATACTAATGTATTAATGGGGATGGCACATAGAGAGTTGAAACCATTCCCCTATGATGGCAGATAAAAAACTGTTGCAGACGGATTGCCTTAGTTGCATTAAGCTTGGGAAAGCCCACTAAGAAGCAAAAAGCCCATACTATTAGTAATCTTAAAAAGTATTCGACAGAGACAGGCTAAATACTATCAGTTTAAATGAGCTGAGTACTAAGCTCATCCCATACATCAGGAGAAATGCGTGCAGATGCTTTCATACAACATACAAGCAAGTCTGTTCCATAGAAGAAGGCACCTAAAGAGTCATTCTTTATAGCCACTATCTTTAACACCGATTTATTTATGCCTAAAGCCTTGAGATATAAACTTAAGATTTCATAAATAAGCTTCTTTTTGCTATTCTCGTCTGGAGGTACAGGAAAGTTTTCATCTCCATAATGCTGCATTATTTTTTTTATATTCAAGATGCTCCGCGGATTAAAAATTCCTATCTCTTCCAAATACTCCATCCTCTTAAATGCATTTTCACATGTAGCATTAACCCTATAAGAAGTACCACGGAGTCTTACTCCCTTCATGGAAGGTAAATCGCTCTTAAGAATGGCAAAATGAAACAAGGCATCTAATATAAACCCAAAAGCAACAAAATCATCAGGATTTGGGAAAAGCCCGAGAGAAGAGCTTAAATGTAAAGCTCTTAAACACAAGGGATCCTTAAGCGCATCAAATTCAATTTCAAAACGAGCCAAGGCCAGAAACGTTCTTATGATATATACGAATGCAGCTAACTTACCTGCATAGAGATAATCTGAATGATCGGAAGAAACAAGTGAATTAGAGAAATGAACTACGCCCTCTAACTCATGCTGTTCGTAGTATTTATTCAATTCATCTTTTATAGAAAACAAAAAAAACTCAGGATTTTTCCTCCCTCTTATTAATCCTGAGGCCAAGACAAAAACCTCCCTCCATCTCTCCACAAAAAGATACGATGAGATAAGTTCATTCAACTCTTCATTGTCAACGATGTACCGCGCAACAAAATACTCTTGTAATGTAAAATGAGAAAAGGAATAAATCTTTGGATATAGCTTAACAAGAATGCCTTGCTGGACCTCTGTAATCTGTAAAACCGATTCCCCATTTAGAGACTTTGAAGCATTTCGATTACCTTCAATACCTTCCAAAAAGACTTCCAGTATGTTGTTTCGATAAAAAACAATATTGCCTTCTTCAAATTGGGAATAAGCGATATCCGACAGCAAATCCTCCTGAAGGTCTGGATCTAAAAACTTATGCTCCTGAGAATACTCAACAGATCTGCCCTTCACCCAATCCTGCATAACCACAGACAGTGCACGGGAAATCAGAAGCGATTTATTTTTTGGGAAATTAAGATTTTTCTCATAAACTGAGCAGAGCAAAGTCAAAAGTAAAGGTGTTCTGGCTAACTGCTGAACATGCTCTTGTCCTCTTACTCCTATTAATCTCCGGCATTCCCGAGCCATCTCTGCACGTTCTTCTTCTGTATGGCCAGACTTTGAATACTCAAACCAACGGTTGATATAATCCCGAATTTGATCATCCTCAAATGACGCCATGACAACATCCTTGAACAACCTAAACTCTGTCCTAAAGGTGTATGCAGCCTCTCTACAAGAAGCTACAAAACGATTATTGCCATAATCCTTAATAAACCTCTCTATCTCACTAAGAACAAACCTTTTCCCATTAAGAGGTATCTCATCTATACCATCCAGTAAGATCAACAACTTGCCCTTTTCTAATAGCCCTCGCACCAGATTATAAGCATCATCCAACTCAAGGTGACCGACAAATTCCTTGGCTATCATCTTCTCAAGAGAACCTGACTCTCCGTCAAAAGACCTAAGTTCAATTAAAACTGGCCAACACTTCTGCTTATAAGGCCCTTTCCCTCCCTTAAGAGCTTCCAGTCCAAGTTTTCTCAAAAAGACTGATTTTCCACTTCCTGGGCCTCCCAAAATCATTAAAAACTGATTCTCATTAGCTACATCAATTGCATTGCTTGTAGCTACCGATGATTTGCCAGAACCATAATTCAAAGTAGCCAAAAAATCATTTTCTACATCTTCTCTAGACTGATAATCTTTTATAGAACGACCAAAAACCTTTGGACTAACATAAACCTTCTCAAGGTCAATAGGCTCATTTATCCCCAGACAAGATACTTTTAGTCCACCATAATATTGCAAGTAATGCCTTACATATCTCTCGATTATTCGCTTTCTTGAGACATTTAGACTGATATCTATTTTTTTGACAATTCCAGTCCCTGTGTCCTTGATGACGTCTGTTATGATGCTAGTCAATCCAGATAATGCAGCTAAAAATAAAGCTTCTGAACCTGTCATACAACTTTCACCGAATAATTCGAGCTTAATTTAGACTATCGGGTTATTCCGATGTAAATGTCGTCCATACCTCAAGATAATATATTTTACAGCGTAGTATTTCAGCGATGGGAATCAAGGAAGTGGAATTCACTCGACTTTGCAAGCTTTTGATTCAATTGCTACGCTTCTTTAGCAGTTCCACACCTTACATCGACTAATGAACCCCTCTTTAGTTCTGACTTGAGCTAGTATTTCAGGGCTCACTAGTACCCTAACCCTGCTAGGTATTGTCCTATGCCTGATTTTTCGACCTTTTCACTGTTTTTGAGTGCGGCCATTGTATTGGCCATCACCCCTGGCCCCGGCATTTTTTACGTGATGACCCGCAGTATTAGAGGCGGTCGGATGGAAGGCTTGGCTTCAGCCCTAGGCACCTCTGTTGGAGGCATGTTCCATGTTGTTGCAGCGGCTTTAGGGATTTCGCTGGTGCTGGCGGCATCCGCCTTAGCGTTTAATTTGGTGAAATATTTTGGGGCGGCGTATTTAATGTATCTGGGCGTTAAGACAATTTTGGGCCGGGATGAGAACTCTATTTCTACAGCGACTATGCCTCGTTCTGGATATCAGCGAGCCTTTTTTCAGGGTGTGACGGTGGAGGCTTTAAATCCTAAAACAGCCCTATTCTTTTTGGCGTTTATTCCTCAGTTTATAAATCCAGACGGAGTTATTTTTGCCCAGTTTCTATTACTGGGTACGATTTCTGTTGTACTAAACACTAGTGTGGACTTGGTCGTCATTAGCTTGGCAGGCCCCATTGGGCAATGGCTAAAATCTAGCTCAAAGCTAAGGGCTAGACAGCGCCATATAACAGGAACAGGATTAATTGCTTTAGGTGGCTATGTGGCCCTAACGGGTGAAGGAGAATAACAAATAATGTTGTGTGCAGAGTCTCTGTTGCAGATGGTTGAATTTCAATCACTGCCTCGACAACGGTTAGATTGGATTTGCGATCGCGCCGAACATATTCAACTGGCACCAGGCGACGTGCTGGTTAGGGAAGGCGGCCGTCCTCTGGGCTTCTTTATCCAGCTGAGTGGTCAGATTACCATTACCCGCCAAAGTAATGGTGTGGATATGCCCGTTGGCCGTCACCAGAGCCCATCCTTTTTTGGTGAAATTCAGGTACTTACAGAAGACCGAGTGCCGGTGACGGTAACTGCTGATACAGATGTCGATCTATACCGTCTCCAATGTCTAGACTTTTTAGACGTTCTCCACAGCTGTCGAGAGTTCGAGCGAGATATTTTTCGTACCGTCAGTAAACGGTTGCGGGGGTTAGAGTCGTTTATTCAGAGCCGTGAAAAAATGGCGGCCCTGGGCACGTTATCGGCTGGCTTAGCCCACGAACTTAATAATCCCGCCGCCGCCCTAGTCCGTGCCCTCAAGGACTTGCAACCGGCCATGTTAGAGCTGCAGCGGATGAACTTGGTCTACGGTCAGCAGCAGGTGGAAGATGAGCATACGGATGAGTGGGAAGATATTCGCGATCGCGGTTTTCAGGCCATTGCAAAACCAGATAATGACCCCCTAGCCCAAGGCGATCGTGAGGATATGCTGACAGACTGGCTAGAAGACTACGGCATTGAAGAAGCATGGAAGTTGGCAGAACCGCTAGCTGCTGGCCACGTAGACCCTGCTAGGTTGGACAGCATTATGGAACGCTGGCGGGATGATCCCACCGAACTCAGAGATATGGGGCTGCGTTGGTTGGCCCTATCGTTTGAAGTAATGGGCATGATCCACAACGGTTTGGATGGAGCCGAACGCATTTCTACCCTAGTGCAGTCGATGAAGTCCTACTCCTACATGGACCGCGCTGCCCAACAACAGATCAACATTCACAATGGTATTGAAGATACCCTGCGACTCTTTTCCTTTAAGCTAAAACACGGCATCACCGTAGCGCGTCGCTATGACCAAGACCTGCCCGAAATTATGGCCTTTGGCAGCGAGCTCAACCAGGTATGGACCAATCTGATTGACAATGCCATTGATGCCTTAAATGAAGGATTTACCGGGGATGTGCCTAAAATTACCATTCGTACCTGTCAAAAAAATGACTGTTTACGGGTAGAGGTGGAAGATAACGGGCCAGGAATTCCAGAGGAGCTGCACAACCGTTTAACAGAACCTTTCTTTACGACCAAGCCCATGGGCAAAGGCTCTGGTTTAGGTCTGGACGTGGTGCGGCGGATTGTTGAAAACCGCCATGGCGGTAGCCTGATGCTGGAGTCGGTGCCAGGACGCACCTGTTTTATTGTGCTGCTCCCGGTTTAGGGGAACAGTATATCTGTAGGAACCTTAGTCTTCCGGCAGTGTAAACGGAATGGTACAGACAGCCCCTCCCCAACGGCCAGGTCAAGATATGCAACTAGCATTGCAAGCCTATGGCCAAGAATTAGCGCGTTTGGATAAAACAGACGCCATCACCAAGCAACAAATTCTTCGGCTGTTATTGGTTAGAGATGCCGTTGATAGCAAACTGAAAAGCCAGAAATCGATTATCCAGCAGGCGAAGGTGCTAGCACGCCTCAGTGACTTGGATGACCGGCTGCAACGGTTAGCCCCTCACCTGGTTAAGGAGGGTCGGTTAGCAGACTGTCGCAGAAGCCGCCAGCCTGATGAAACTGCCTGGTGGTGGTGGTTGGAGGCGTATATTCCAGAACCCGCGCGGCATCGATTAGATCGATTTGACTGGCTGTGGAACCTTTTGAGCGCTGCTAGCTTGATGCTATCGGCTTCCTTGGTCACCATTACGGCCCAGGCGTTCTCTGTCGTTGGTGGGTTTGATTTATTACAAACCTTTAGCACATTATCTCAAGCTACGGGATTAGTGGTGATTGCAGGCGGGTCTCTGACTCAGCGTGGGCGAAAATTGATAAAACGCACCCTCAGGCGGTTTAACCTTCCAGCGTATTTGCATGCAGAGGTGACGTTGGTGGCCTCTCTTTTATTGTTGTTGGCCTCCTATGGCATATATAACTCCCTACCTCAATTTTCTGCTTACTACTACCACCAGGGGCTAAAGGCCCAACAGGCTGGTAATCTCTACGGAGCTATTGAATATTACAAAGAAGCGATTGCCTTTAATCCAGAAGAAACTGCTCCCCACAATCATTTGGCCGAAGTTTACCAAAATTTGGAAAACTTTCAGGAAGCTCAGGCAGAGTACCAAGATGGCCTGCTCAAGGGAGACTTAGTTGCCCTGAATGGCATGGGTACCCTGAGTTTAGCGGCAGCTGACAATGAGCATTCAGGTGAGTTTGGTGAACTGAGCGGCTTATTGGATGCAGAGGTTCTATTTCGTATCGGTTTAAACCAGTTAGATCATCTGGAGCCTCTAGATTTAGAAAGGCAGGTCTTAAAAGCATCGTTCCACAGAAATTTGGGCATTACCCTACTAAAACGTAGCGAGGCTAATGAGGGAGGTGAAGCGGGCCAACAAGTACTGCTTCAAGAAGCCACTCAGCATTTTCAAAAATCTGTTGTTATTGAGGATACCGTTGACCATAGAAATATCCATCAAAAAACCTACCCAGGCCGGGGAGTAGCCTATTGCTATCTGGCGGCTTTACATGAGCGACAGGGACGATCTACTGATGCTAATGAGCATTGGCAAACCTGCCGACAACGGGCTTATCCAGCCTCTATTGAACAGTATGAGGATATTTTACGGTTGGGACCTGGCGCTCTTGGTTTACAGCTCAACACACAACATATTCTTAAATCTAATCTGAATTGAGCTTTCTCTATGGCGGCTATTTTATTCTTATGAATTGTCTAAAACAACATTACAAATCTAAAGATAAGGTTTGATTGAAAGGGCAATAATCTCTTTAAGACGTTAGCATTCAAAGGTAGTAGATATTAATTGGTCTTGAGTATCTGTCTTGCTTTGACTAGTTAGTAATACGGCAGATAACTAGGGATTGTAAGAAAAGTTTTTACTTATCTTTTGTCTTCTGGAGAGAGGTATGTTTGAGAATTTATTGCCTCCACTAAACAGCCATAATTTGCCCTATCCCGATACCATTCATCCCATTGTGGTGCATTTTGTTATTGCGATGGTGTTGTTTGCTGTTGTGTGTGATGGCATTGCCTATTTCACTAAAAATGCCCGCCTACAGGAGGTGGGATGGTGGAATATGGTTTTTGCCACAGTTTCTATTTTTATCGCCATCATTTTTGGCCAACTGGAGGCGGGGCTGGCTAAGCCCTATGCTTCAGCCGTAGCTGATTTGAACCTGCATACTCTGATCGGCTGGTCCCTGTCTGGGGTATTGGCTGTGATCACGGGCTGGCGATATATTTTACGTCTGCAGGGAACTGCGCAACTGCCCACGCTGTATTTGGGGATGAATGCAGTGCTGGCATTCATTGTTATTTTCCAAACCTATCTTGGAGATAAATTGGTTTGGATCTATGGTTTGCACACTGAGGCTGTGGTAGAGGCTACACGAGGAGGGTTGTTGCCGTAATGTTGCTGTGTGATATCGCCGCTGGCCACCATCCACTTTTGGCGGCAGGGATAAATGGACTACCCTACAGCTTGCCGATTCATCCTAATCTGGTACATCTGACTCTAGGATTGTTTATTGTTGCGATCGCATTCGATGTTGTTGCCACATTCTATGTCCTGGAAAAACCCCTATTCAAGTTTTTAGCCATTCCCGTTAACCGGGCCGGTCTATACGATGTCGGCTGGTTTAACATGGTCGCGGCGGCTGTTATTACCTTTTTTACGGTGGCAGCAGGCTTTTATGAAATATTGTTGGCCGCCCCTCCCCAAGACATGATCAGTCCCTGGGGATTAAGTGCCCGCGACACAATGGTTTGGCACGGCGTGGGGGGGGTTGTTTTGTTAGGTCTGATTGTAGGTATGACCATTTGGCGTGCTCTACAGCGTTACCTATGGCGGGAAGACCGAGGGCAGCAGGTTGCCTGGAACTATCTATTTTCAGGACTCTTTATCTTTGTGCTGATGTTTGCCCACGGCACCTTGGGAGCTCACCTAGGGGCTGACTTTGGAGTGCATGTGACCGCAGATCGACTCGTAAACGATGGTCTGAACCTAGAGCAGGTCTCCGATCGGCTATCGGCATCGTCTCCCAAGCCATCCACTGCAGCACTTCTAATAGAGTAGGAGCGCCTGAAGGTTTACCACTGTTGTTTTGAGTATGGTGCTTCCCCAACAACTCTAGAAAACCGAGGCTGCGGCACCGCATTCTGATTTAGACCCTGTACCCTAACGCGACACCGTGACTACTGACAATACTGAACCCAGATCCTTAGGTGCCATACTGAACCGTCAGCAGATACTGTGGCTGGTTGGGCTCGCGATCGCAAACTTCTTATTTAGCCTTTGGATGGGGCAACAAGCCTATCAATGGATGCCTCCCCAGGCATCGGCAGAGGCAGTACTTGTGGATCGTCTGTTTAGTTTAATGACGGCCATTGGCAGCTTTATTTTTGTTGGAGTGACTGGCACTCTGTTGTATTCGGTCATCTTTCAGCGAGCGGCTAAATACGATGCCAGCGATGGTCCGCCGATTGAAGGCAACATTAAGCTAGAGGTGATTTGGACCGCAATTCCAATTTTGTTGGTGATCTGGATTGCCACCGCAAGCTATCAAACCTATCGGGGTATGGGTATTCTCGGGGCGATTACCAATGAAGGTGTGTCTACCGCCGTAACAGCTGGAATGCAGCCCATCGAAGTACATGCAAAACAGTGGTCCTGGGAATTTTATTATCCCGATGCTGGCATTAGTAGCACTGAGCTACACCTGCCCATTAATCAGCGATCGCACTTTAAGCTCACTTCTGAAGATGTGCTCCATGGCTTTTTTGTCCCCGCTTTTCGGGTGAAACAAGACGTTGTCCCCGGTAAGGAGATTGACTTCTCATTTACCCCCATTCGATTGGGGCGCTATCGGGTTAGAGATTCAGAGTACAGCGGCACCTACTTTGCCGCCAACCAAACCAATGTTGTTGTGGAATCAGCAGATGAGTATCAACAGTGGTTGGCCGCTGCTGCTGAGCGTGCCCCTGCATCGGCTGCCAACGCAGCCTACGACGAGTATCAAAAAGTTTCACGCCGTCCCGGATTTCGCTATAAGACGATTCAACCTGCGCCCGCACCTATTGTTAACTACTCCATTCGCGATCGCTAGTAACCATGACAAATCCATCTCTGGAGGTACGCCCTCCCAGTTCTGCCACCGATATAGCCCCTCACCAGCCAGGTGAGCCAGAAGACTGGCGCAGATTTTTTGGCTTCAGTACCGACCATAAAGTGATCGGCATTCAATACATTGTCACGGCCTTTTTCTTCTTTTTAGTGGGTGGTTTGTTGGCGATGATTATGCGCGGCGAGCTGATCACCCCCGACTCGGACCTAGTGGATCGCACCGTTTATAACGGTCTATTCACCATGCATGGCACCATCATGCTGTTTTTGTGGACCTTTCCCATGCTCAACGGATTGGCCAACTATCTGGTGCCTTTGATGATTGGGGCGAGGGACATGGCTTTTCCCCGGCTCAATGCCGTCGCTTTTTGGATGGTGCCTGTGTTTGGGGTGATTCTAATTGTTAGCTTTTTTGTCCCCGGAGGCCCCTCCCAGTCCGGCTGGTGGGCCTATCCGCCGGTAAGTTTGCAAAATCCCACTGGCAACTTGATCAACGGGCAGTCCCTGTGGATTTTGGCCGTGGCGCTCTCGGGTATCTCTTCCATTATGGGGGCGGTTAACATTGTTACCACCATTTTTAGAATGCGGGCTCCCGGCATGGGCTGGTTTAAGATGCCGGCCTTTTGTTGGACCGTGCTTTCCGCCCAGATTATTCAGCTATTTGGGTTGCCAGCCCTGACGGCTGGTGCGGTAATGCTGTTGTTAGATCTCACCGTGGGGACCGGCTTTTTTGAACCCAGCCGAGGTGGCGATCCGGTGCTGTATCAGCACTTCTTCTGGTTCTACTCCCACCCGGCGGTGTATGTGATTATCCTGCCGATTTTTGGTATCTTTTCAGAGGTTTTTCCGGTCTATGCTCGCAAACCCCTGTTTGGCTACAAGGTAGTAGCCATCTCTTCGTTAGTGATTACCGGCCTCAGCGGCATTGTCTGGGTCCACCACATGTTTGCCAGCGGCACTGCAGGCTGGATGCGAATGGTGTTTATGTTTACCACCATGGCCATTTCCGTTCCCACGGGGATCAAGGTCTTTGCCTGGGTCGCTACCATCTGGGGCGGCAAGCTGCGGCTCACCTCCGCTATGCTCTTTGGCCTAGGTGGGCTATTTACATTTTTGTTTGCAGGCATCACTGGGATTATGCTGGCCTCCGCCCCCTTTGATATTCACGTCAACAACACCTACTTTGTGGTGGGCCATTTTCACTATGTGATTAACGGTGCGGTGGTGATGGGATTTTTTGCCGCCATTTACCACTGGTTCCCTAAAATGACTGGGAGAATGTACTACGAAGGTCTGGGTAAGCTGCACTTTTTGTTGACATTCCTCGGCATTAACCTCATTTTCCTGCCGATGCACCCGATGGGATTGCACGGTATGCCCCGTCGGGTGGCATCCTACGATCCTGAATTTGCTTTTTGGAATGTGATTGCAAGTTTAGGGGGGTTCCTATTGGGGGTATCGATTTTACCATTTATCCTCAACATGCTAAGTTCCTGGACCCGTGGCGAGAAGGCCGGAGATAATCCCTGGCGGGCCATTGGCTTGGAATGGTTAGTGGCGTCCCCACCCCCCCATGAGAACTTTGAAGAGATTCCCATGATCGTGTCGGGTCCTTATGGCTACGGTAGCGGTGAACCCCTAGTGTCTAATTCTGTAACTGGTGTTTTAGAGCAGGAGCCTGTGTAAACCAATGACAACAGTATCTGATCCCACTCTCCAGTCCGACCATCGGTCCGGCCATGAAGAAGAAGAAGACCATCGCATGTTTGGTTTTCTTGTCTTTCTGCTGTCGGAAAGTGTTATCTTTCTGAGCTTCTTTGTGGGCTACATTGTTTATAAGCTCAATGCTCCAGACTGGTTTCCAGCCGGGTTTGAGGGCTTAGAAGTACGGGAGCCATTTATCAACACGGTCGTGTTGGTTTCTAGCAGCTTTGTTATCTATTTTGCAGAGCGCTTTCTTAGAAAAGAAAACCTTTGGGGTTTTCGCGTGTTTTGGCTATTGACCATGGCCATGGGTAGCTATTTTCTCTATGGTCAAGCCGTGGAGTGGATGGGGCTACCGTTTGGCTTTACCGATGGAGTGTTTGGCGGTTCGTTTTATTTACTCACAGGCTTTCATGGCCTCCATGTGCTGACGGGGGTACTACTCCAGAGCATTATGCTGGGTCGGTCATTTATTCCAAATAACTATGCCGGAGGAGAATATGGCGTAGAAGCCACATCTATTTTCTGGCACTTTGTCGATGTTATTTGGATCGTGTTGTTTGTTTTGATCTATGTCTGGAAATAAGGGTGCGAGCCATGATTATTGACGATCAGCACTACGATGTAATTATTGTGGGTTCTGGCGCCGGAGGTGGCACCCTGGCCCAGGCACTGGCGACGACCGGTAAGAAGATTTTGGTCTTAGAACGGGGCGATCGCATGTCTCTTGAAGACCAGAACCGCGCCAATATTGATATATTTAAGACCAGCCGCTATCGCTCTCCAGAACAGTGGTACGACGAAACGGGTGAGCCCTTTTCTCCCCAGGCCAACTATGCGGTGGGTGGCAATACAAAAATCTATCGAGCGACGCTGATGCGAATGCGCGATCGCGATTTTGGCGCGGTCACCTATCAAGACGGCATTACCCCCGAGTGGCCCCTCAAGTACAGCGATTTTGAGCCCTACTACACTGCCGCCGAACAACTTTACCAGGTCCACGGCGATCAGCATAGCGACCCCACCGAACCTGACCATAGTGCCGCGTATCCCCATGGCGCATGTCCCCATCCCCCCGTCATGCGGCCCATTGTGGAGAAGATTTCGGCAGGAGGTTTACACCCAACTACCTTGCCCGTCAGCTTGACCCAGCGTGGCGATGATCCTACGGGAGATGCCGAAGTCTTTGGTATTGATCTGGCCCTAAAGCACGATAACGTCACCCTCAAGACCAATGCGAAGGTAGTTGCTCTCCATACCAATGCTTCTGGGCGCGAAATTAAGGGTGTGCAAGCCGAAATCGGTGCCCCAGATGATCCATATACCGTCATGTTTACCGGTCATCTGGTGGTACTTGCCTGCGGTGCGGTGAATTCAGCCGCCCTCATGCTGGATTCTGCCAATGAAAAGCACCCCCACGGTCTGGCTAACGCATCAGGCCTGTTGGGCCGTAATCTAATGAAGCATCTGATGACGGTGATTGTGGAACGGGCCGATACCAGTAATAAGGGCACGTTTCCCCCCAGCATTAGTGTGAATGACTTTTACTGGGGTGATGGCGATTATCCCTACCCCATGGGCCACATCGAAAACAGCGGTGGTCTGCTGCAAGATTTAATTTTTGCAGAATCTCCTCCCCTGTTATCAGTCACGGCACGTATTTTGCCAGGGGCTAGTCTACAGCAGCTGGTGAAGCGTTCCATTGGTTGGTGGGCACAAACGGGTACATTGCCAGATCCTAGCAATCGCATTTACTGGCAGAAAGACACCCATTTTGGCCGTAAGCGTAAAAAGCTTCGGTATGAGTTTACCCCCAACAACCTAGAGGCCCACGATCGTCTGGTGTATCGCTGGATGGGAATTCTAAAAGATATAGAAAATAGCGGTATCGGTCTGCGCTCGGGGTCGTTGTACCCTCGGGGAGAATCTCCTGTTCAGGTGGTGGGCTACCAGTGTGGTACAGCCCGCATGGGGACTGATGCAGCCACCTCAGTTTTGGATACTAACTGTCGTACCCATGAGATTGAAAATCTCTATGTGGTGGATAGCAGTTTTTTCCCATCCTGTGCCAGCGTCAGTCCGGCATTAACCGTAATGGCTAATGCGCTGCGGGTGGGCGAACATCTTGCGGCTCGGGTGTAGGACGGCTCAGGTGTAGGATTAAAACGCAATCACATAATGCCTATTTGGCAATTGCGGCCACAATGGGAGAAGCCAGCCCACAGGAAATTCACGCCAAATTTGTGGAAACGGCACAGGGGCTAAGTGAAGAATTGGCAGCTGTGATCGCAGCTACAAGTCCTCTCAAACTTACCCCCAGCCAAGATATCCCGTTTCCAGTACGCTTATGTCGTGCCGTTGCAGGGCAACAGTTATCGGTAAAGGCTGCCGCATCCATCTGGCAACGAGTGGTCCAAAGTGCTGCAGACCAATCCCTGATGGACTACTTTGCTACAGTGCCACCAGATGCTTTGCGTAGCTGTGGACTGTCGGCAGCTAAGGCCAAGGCTATAGGAGCGATTGCGATCGCAAACCATGCTAACCAACTGGATGTGGTCACCCTCAGTCAGCTTGACCATACTGAACGCACGCATTGTCTGACTCAAATTTGGGGCGTTGGTCCATGGACCGCAGATATGATGGGTATTTTCTACTTTGGCGCTCCAGACATCTGGCCCGATGGCGATACCACTGCACGCAAAAATCTAGAAAAACTAACCAGCCGACGACGAAAAACAGTGCGTACAGCCGCGCATTTTGCACCCTACCGCTCTTATCTAGCACTTTACATGTGGCATCAAGCCGACGCTCCCCCCGTTTTATAGCGCTGAAGGTTGGTCGGTTATCCATTGGTCGACTATCGATAGTTAACTCTCAGCTCACTTTAATGTTTCTTGGATACTCTAGTTCTAGAATTTCGAACAAACCTATCCACCCAAGGTAATTTTCCATGACGACCACTTCACTTTCCCTCGCGGACCAGTTAGCAGATCAGCGTGCGGGGTTTCAGCAACAGGCTCCCCAGGCAGTACAGGACACCATGGCCGCAGCAACCGATGCTCTAGATGCATCGGGTATCGCTACTCAGGCGCTGACCGTTGGTGATGTTGCCCCTGACTTTGAACTTCCTGATGCCACCGGTAAATTGGTTCGATTAAGTGAGCTGCTACAGCAGGGACCTGTCGTCATCAATTTTTATCGAGGTGAATGGTGTCCCTACTGCAATCTGGAACTCCGTGCGTTTCAGAATCTGTTGTCAGATTTTCAACAGGCCAATGCGAGCCTAGTTGCCATTTCTCCAGAACTGCCAGACCATTCCCTCAGTGTGACTGAAAAGCATAATCTAGAATTCGCCGTACTGAGTGATGTGGGTAACAAAGTATCCCGTGAGTATGGTCTTATATTTACCCTAGACCCATCTCTACGACCCATCTATAAGAATTTTGGCATTGATGTGGCAGCCCACAATGGTGATGAAAGTTACGAACTCCCCTTACCCGCTACCTATGTGATTGATCGTTCACGACGTATTCGCTATGCCTTTGCAGAAGCGGATTATACGCAACGAGCAGAGCCCCAGGATGTTCTAGCGGTTGTCAAAGAAGTGGCTGCCTAGACTGGGATATAAGAATAGACAAAAAGGTTATCTGCGTGCTGTGGATAGTTGTTTGTCTCTGTACAAAAAGGAACAATTAGCAGTCGCTAGTTGTTCCTTTTTGTTATTACGCTGAAAAATCCGTATTAGAAAACTTTCCAAAAAAGTAATCCGATTTTGGTGGGATGTCGTACCTCTAGTGAAACACCTGTTTAGGACGGTATTTATCCATGAAAAAGATTATGTTTTTAACGGCTATCCTAGCTGCAGCTTTTGCTATTTCACCTGTTCAAGCTCAAGAAACACGGTCTCTTGAGACAAAAGAGAATAGTATGGGGAACAGTATCGTCGGAATCGCGTCTACCAATAGCTCTTTTGATGTACTAACAGCATTGTTGAAGCAGGCTGAGTTAGTTGGTGTATTGGATGGAGACACAGAATTCACAGTTTTTGCCCCTACGGATGAAGCCTTTAGCCAACTGCCTGCAGGCACCCTCGCCAGCCTCTTTAAAGCTGAGAACCAAGACCTCTTAGCCACTATTTTGACCTACCATGTTGTACCCGGAAGTGTGCTTTCTACCCAGCTAAGCTCCGGTAGTGTGGACTCTGTTGCTGGCATTCCTTTGGATGTTAGCGTAGCTTCTGGTGTAACCATCAATGGCATCAACGTCGTTAAAGCTGATATTGAAGCAAGCAATGGCATCATCCACGTTGTTGACCAGGTAATTCTACCTCCTCAGTAAATTGAGACTATATATTGTGGGAAGCTCTACCGTGGTTTTCCTTCCTTGTAACGTCAGCTAATATTCGGAAAACTATACGATTTTGAATAGCTCAGGCAGTGTAGGTTTATCACCTAATGTTGCCTGAGCTGTTTTATGGTGATTAGGATAGTGGCTTGTTAAAAGTTAGAATCATGGCCTTGTGCATTTAAATCATGGCTTAACAAGCTTTTCAGGCTTAAACCGTGAAGTAGTTTCTTAACCGCTCCTAAGTTTTCTGATTTTGTTGCAGCACCCAAAATCCTTAGACTTTGGGTGCTGCTAATTCTCGAAATGATTGCATCTACAGAGATGCTAATGCTTTGTATGAAGCCAAATCGATCTACGTTCTAACTCAGTCACAGCAAGTTTTATAAAAAAAGTAATCCGATTTTGCTTAGATGCCGTACCTATAGTAACCACCTGTTAGGAAGGTATTAATTCATGAGAAAAATTGCATTATTAACGACTGCTTTAGCAACTGCACTAACTGTATCTGTCGCTCAGGTTAAGGAAGCTACAGCCCTTGAAGCAAAAGATAATCATGGTGGTAACAGCATTGTAGGAATTGCGTCTACTAACGCTTCTTTTGATGTTCTAACAGCGCTATTGACCCATGCAAAACTAGTAGGCGTACTCGATGGCGAGACTGAGTTTACGGTTTTTGCTCCCACAGATGATGCCTTTGGTCGGCTACCTAAGGGCACCATTGAAAGCCTCTTTAAACCTGAAAATCAAGAATTGCTAACAACAATTCTGACCTACCATGTTGTACCAGGCAGCGTACTCTCTACGCAGTTATCCTCAGGCAGTGTCAATTCTGTTGCGGGTATTCCGTTAGATATTGCGGTAGGGTCCGGTGTAACTGTTAACAGTGCCAACGTAGTTGCAGCTGACATCGAAGCAAGCAACGGCGTTATTCACGTTGTTGACCAAGTTATCCTACCTCCTCAGTAAGATAGTTTTAGGCGTTTCTGCTCCTCGGGATTATTTCAGTACTCGGAATCTAATTCTTTAAAGGGTTTTGTAGATAATTTCATCCCCTAAATGAGCGGCGACTTGCAGAGCGAGTATGCATTGTCTGTGGCATTGGGCCGCCCTAACGCGTCAGCATTGTTCGGGTCTGCAGCATTAACCGAATTACCTTCGATGTTTGGCCCAGGAAACCTCACAGAGTTTCCTGGGCCAAACGCTATAGAAAAAATACGAAAGAGTATTACAGTCAGTCTTTATAGGATTGGTACGTTTTGTATACTTCCTGTAGGAATTGCTTTATAGCATTTAGGCCGTAGAATGATTGCTAGATTAGTCGTTGCCGATCAAAGGGATTAACCGTTCTGAGAGACATTCTGTAAATCGATATCTTTCAGATACAGCGATCCTTAGTGTTAGCAATGTCTATGTAACTTAGTTTGCCAATTAGGCATCTAGATTATGGCAATATTCTTACTCATTTTTTCCGAATTAATTGTCATTTTTCTTTTATGTTGTTTTCTACACTTTTCCTTTAACTGGAGTTTTCGACGAGTTGTGCAATCCTCAGTCTTCAATTTAGAGGATAGGGACTTACAGACGCTACGACAAAATATTTTAGGCATTGTTGTTGTCTCTGGCTTTTTACTATGCCTTCTTGTTGCAGGCTTTAATAGCTGGATTCTATTACAGGGCGAACAGCCAGATACCTATACCCTATCGCTCATTCGCAATACGCCTCGGGATGTTTGGCTAGGGGTGGCTGCAGGAGGTGGAAAAAGTGTTTGTTTGCTAGTCCTGGTGGGAGTTTTGCAGCGTCCACTACAGCAGTTATTGAACCATGCTAGGGATTACATCCAAAAAGTAGATGCGGTAACGGCTAATGACGACAGTATTAGTCAGCTTTTTGATGCTTTGATTGCTGTTTTGAATACCGGTATGTGGCTACTGGCTTCTATTTGGTGTGCCCGCTTTATCAGTTTGCCAGCGGAGATTTTGCCCTATTCATACACTACCTGGCGAATTTATTTAATTATTTCCATTGGTGTGCTTGTCTATAAAGCTGTCACCGTAGTAGTGGATAGCTTAGACGCCCTGAGCCAACGGTATTCTAGCTCCAATAATATTGCTCGATTTTATGAAGAGCTTCAGCATTTAGTGCCCTTTCTCAAACGTTCTTTAGAATACGTGGTTTGGGTTTATGTGGCCATGTTAGTGGTAGGGCAAATATCTCTAGTTGCCAATCTCGCAGACTATGGACAGCGTGCTATTAGGGTGATTGCTCTGATCTTTTTAGGACGTTTGGCCACTAACATTATGCAGCTCGTGGTGTCGGAGATGATGCTGTCCACAGAGGACATGCCCACAGCAGTACATCAGCGACGAATTACCATTACGCCATTGATTGTGAGTTGTCTTCGCTACGTAATTTACTTTGGTACTATCCTGTTTTTGCTGAAGGCACTCAGCATTGATCCAGGGCCTATTTTGGCCGGGGCCGGGATTGTTGGTTTAACCGTAGGTCTCGGCGCTCAGAGCCTAGTAAAAGATGTGGTCAGCGGCTTTTTTATTTTGTTTGAAGACTACTATCTAGTAGGAGACTTTATTGAAACCGAACAGGCCCAGGGAACGGTACAGTCGATCGAGCTGCGAACTACCAGAATTTTGCACCCCGATGGCCAGGTACAGATTTTGCGCAACGGAGACATCGGGGCAATTGTAAATTACTCCAAGCAGCCTATTGATGCAGCCGTAGAGGTCTCGATTACCTATGAAGTCGATCCAGAAAAAGCATTTGAGATTATCGAGCGGGTGGGGCAGGATCTGGCACACCAAGAAGAAGATATTTTAGAGCCAACACACATTGAAGGTGTAGAGACTTTTTCAGAAGAGATTTGCCTGATTTTTACTCGTACTAAAGTTCAGCCAGGTAAGCATCTCAGGATTCAGCGATTACTCCGCCAGCGCTGCCTCGTAGAATTACTTAAGGAAGGAATCGAGGTTGGTTCCATGGATACCAAACTGGTGCTCAAGAGTGGGTTTGATAAATTCGAGCAGCGGGTTGATAATAGCTAGCTATCAAATGAGGACTTTATAAGCAGAGGGATGGTTACAAAAGGAAGTTTTCTACTGCACTGAGGAATGTGGATTGATCCTCTGGAGTGGTCACTGGAAAGCGCTGAAAATCTGGTTCCTGTAGACGGACATCCGCGTAAACATCGCTGTTTTCTTCGTGAAAGTGAAGAAAGGCTCTAGATTTACGATAGAAAATGCCTAGCTTTTTCTCCTTTAACCCTGGCAAGAGACGAACTTTTTCTAGGAGTGGAGCTAGGCCAGCAATAGTTTGTTCAGAGGCATGTTTCATAAGGGCGGCTAGATAAATAACCTGCGCGATCGCATATCCATGCTAACTAAGACGCCCTTAGACCGGCTAACAATAAAAATGACTTCTATCTAGAATCACTTCTCCATGGTTGGGCACCCAGGCTGCCCAGCTATGATTCGATGCCTGGCAAAGCAGTTTAGCTTTTTCATAGGCGAATCGGCTGGGGAGCTGCAGTAAGTTGACCCAGGTATCACGGGTGTAATTAATGTGGCACACCGCATGCCATTGGGGGGTAGTCTCTGCCTCTGGTTCTATTGCTAATGGGCAGTTTGGGGCATTGGCCAAAAGGAGCGTACTCATAGGATTTCTCTAAGCGTTTATGTATCTGATTTTACAAAAATCAATCCCCTGCGGTTTATTTTGACCTAGAAGTTAATACATCCTGACAAAGTTCAATCCAGTATTCGGAGGGCCAGCTATGGGCGCCAACCTATAAGTTTCACCTGCAGCCGCATACTAACTACTTAAGACCTGGCAAATGGCGTAAAGCAACGGGGTTAACAACAATGCTGGTAAGAATGAGGCAACTTGAATCTTTGTCACTTTTAATAGGTTCAATCCCAGACCCATAATCATTACACCCCCTACCCCAGTTACGAGCAAAATTCCTGGAGAGGTTGTTGGGTCGCCAATGTTGCTGGCCAATAGTCCTGCTAACAATGACAATCCACCTTGATAGATGACAACGGGTAAAATCGAAAACCCGACACCAATACCGTAGGTGCCAGTCAGTGCAATGGATATCAGCCCATCCATGGTGCCTTTGATAATTAGGATTGTGCCGTCACCACTGAGCCCATTGTTGAGACTGCCTAAAATTGCCAGGGGACCAATACAAAACAACAAACTCGCGGCAACAAATCCCTCGGTAAATTGCCCCCCACCGCCAAATTGTTGTTTTAAGCTGTCTCCAATTGCTACCAGTCGTTTTTCTACCTGCCACCATTCTCCGAGCAGCCCCCCCATTACTAAGGCGACTAAACCCACAATCACACCTGCGATCGCACCTGCATCCACCTCTGTTAAGGGCTGGGCCATTTGTACCCCGATAAAAATCGTGATCAACCCCACCGCCTGGGTGATCACTTCCTGCATTGTCCGAGGTAATCGCCCTCGCATTACCAGACCACTGGCTGTTCCTAAAATCACCAGCACCACGTTCAGCCAGGTGCCACTTGTTTTTGCCCACAGGCTTAGCATTGCGTTTCCATCATGACAGCATCGTAGAACGTCCCTGTGGATACCGTACAATCTTGACGCTAGCTTTTTTCAACAGATTGCACTTTATAGAGACCACTTTCACAATAGAGAAAAAGCGGTTGATTTTTTGAATTATGGTTTCCGTTAGTCTGTTGAAAGCGACCAGCTACGATATTGAGCAATTAGAACAGCAGCTTCGTAACCTGTTGGCCCCCTTGGGAGGTATGGAAACCTATGTCAAACCTGGCCAACGTGTTCTGCTCAAACCCAATTTATTGACCGGCTCTCGTCCCACGAAAGAATGTACCACTCGCCCTGAAGTGGTGTACTGTGTCGCCAAACTGGTGCAAGAAGTTGGTGGCAACCCTTTTCTCGGTGACAGCCCCGCCTTTGGCAGTGCCCACGGTGTCGCTAAGGCAAATGGCTTACTGCAGTGGGCCGAGAAACTAGATTTGCCCATCGTAGAACTCCACGGCAAACGCTATCAGCTGGCGGAAACAGAGAAAGATTTTAATAATCTTTTGCTGTCTAAAGAAGCCATGGACGCCGATGTGGTGATCAACCTGCCTAAGGTCAAATCCCATGTACAGCTCACCCTCACCCTAGGTGTCAAAAATCTCTTTGGCTGTGTGCCTGGAAAAATGAAGGCTTGGTGGCATATGGAAGCGGGCAAAGACTGCCAGCGTTTTGCCCAGATGTTAGTGGAAACTGCCCAAGCGATTAACCCAGACTTAACTATCCTGGATGGCATTATTGGCCATGAAGGCAATGGCCCCAGCGGGGGCGAGCCCCGTCCTTTAGGTGTCCTGGGCGCGTCAGTTAATGTGTATGCCCTGGACCGAGCCATGTTAGACGTACTGCAGGTAACACCTTCGCAAATTCCCACCGTGGCGGCATCCCAACAGCTAGGGTTATGTCCTAAGGATATTGAGTTTGTGCTTCAGTCTCCCAGTGAACTGTCTGTCGATGACTGGCAGCTCCCCACCAAGATGATGCCCATCGATTTTGGGATGCCTAGAGTGATGAAATCCACCTTCAAGCATTTCTACATCCGGTTTATCAAAGAGCCCATGGCAGCCTATGCCCAGCGATAGGTAGATTGTTTTCTGGGTAAAAAAAAGGAGGAGACACCATGCCTCCCCCTTTAAATAAACATTCATTGCAGAGTCATCATCAGTGCGCTATTAATCCTCAGTATGAAGTCATTCGGAAAACCGATGGGATTATCGGAATAACGAGGGATTCATACACCGAATTAGCCATGGAAAAAATTAGAAACCAGCTGGCGTCCGCTTCATATCCTTAGCCATAGTCTTAAAGGGCGACATGCTAGGACCGGGACGGCGGCGGCTGGCTTTGGCAATCGGTGCTCTATAGTCAAATTCGGGTTCAGAAGATTCAGCCACCTCTTCGGTGGCCGCTTGACTAGGGGCCGCTGCGATCGCTGTCCGAATGAGCTCTACTGGGTCAGATATTTGACCAGGTGTAGCCGCTTCCTGGGGCATAGCAGCTGCGGCTTTGCTAATGCTAGAGGCTAGGGCAGGAGCAGCAACCGTTTTTGGAGTTGGGGCGGCGGCAGTAGGAGCAGCCCCTACACTTTCAGGTTCGGGAGAGGCTGCCTGAGGAGCTGCTGCAGGGGATGCAACGGGCTCAGGGATAGCCGAAATTTCTTCTTCAGATAACTCTAGGTAGTATCCAGACTTTTTACCCAAAAGTTTGCCCAGCACGCTTACTATGCTCCTAATCAAAAATGGCAACAATATCAGCATCGAACAATGCTGTTCAATCATTATCAAAGCTGATGCCAATGGTACGCAAGAAAGCGTTAGACCAATTTACAATAGTTAACAATGCTGCATCCAACGAATAGCCTGGTTTTGAGCGACATCAGTAATTTTATCTCAAGGCTATAAAAAGCTGGTGTTCGCAGCCAGCCAACGCAAAAAGCTTCCTGGAAATATTCCAGGAAGCTTTTTGCGTCTTAATCTATGGGTGTGACGATTAATCAGCCCCTTGGGTTAAAAGCTCACGCTTTTCCTTGGAGGCAATCACTACTTTGCCTTTATCATCCACATCGACAACGGCGGTGTCGCCGTCACCCAGACGACTAGAAAGAATTTCCTCAGCCAAGGTATCTTCTAGCAGTCGCATGATGGCACGACGCAATGGACGAGCACCGTAGCTGGGGTTATACCCTTCCTCCACCAGACGTTCTTTGAATTTATCGGTGACTTCCAGGGTAATACCCTGCTCAGTTAACCGACCAAAGACTTCCTTGAGTAGAATGTCGGAAATCTCCTTGACCTCTGGCTTGGTGAGCTGCCGGAAGACAATAATTTCGTCCAAACGGTTAAGAAACTCAGGACGGAAGTACTGCTTAAGTTCCTCATTGACCAAGGAGCGGATGCGGTTGTACTGAGACTCAGCAGCATCTTCCTCAAGCTCAAAGCCGAGACCGCCGCCACCTTTCTCGATGACCTTAGAACCAATGTTGGAAGTAAGAATCAGCAGCGTATTTTTGAAGTCTACGGTGCGACCTTTGGCATCGGTCAGACGACCATCTTCCAAAATCTGCAGCAGCATATTAAAGACATCGGGGTGAGCCTTTTCGATCTCGTCGAACAGCACCACAGTGTAAGGACGACGACGAACAGCTTCAGTTAGCTGACCACCTTCGCTATAACCGACATATCCCGGAGGAGAACCAATCAGCTTAGAAACCGTGTGGCGCTCCATAAACTCAGACATGTCAAGGCGAATCATGGCCTCTTCAGAACCGAAAAAGTAGGAGGCCAATGCCTTAGTTAGCTCAGTCTTACCCACACCAGTCGGTCCAGAGAAGACAAAACTGGCAATAGGACGGTTGGGGTTCTTCAGACCCACGCGGGCACGACGGATAGCACGAGAAATCGCTTTCACAGCTTCGTCCTGGCCAATAACGCGCTGATGTAGCGTGTCTTCCATATGCAGCAGCTTCTCGGACTCGGTCTCAGTGAGCTTATTCACCGGAACCCCCGTCCAAGAGGCGACGATGTGGGCAATGTCCTCCTCAGTTACCTCAGGGGAGTCGCTGGTACCGGCTTCGTCCGTGCGCTTGCTCTGGGCAATGGCCCGGATTTCCGCTTTGATTTCCATTTCGCGATCGCGCAGTTCACCAGCCTTATCAAAGTCCTGGGAACGGACCGCGTTGTCCTTATCCTTAAGGACAGTACGCAGTTCGCGATCTAGCTCCTTCGCTGCCGGGGGCAGTTGGGAATTGATCAGACGTACGCGAGAACCGGCCTCGTCGATTAGGTCAATGGCCTTGTCGGGCAGATAGCGGTCGGAGATATAGCGGTCAGCCAGCTTAGCCGCAGCTTCCAAAGACTCGTCTAGAATCTTGAGCTTGTGGTGTTGCTCGTAGCGATCTCGTAAACCATGAAGAATCTCAATGGTCTCATCAACGCTAGGCTCACCCACCATAACGGGCTGGAAGCGACGCTCTAGGGCCGCATCCCGCTCAATGTGCTTACGATACTCATCTAGGGTAGTTGCACCAATACACTGCAGTTCACCCCGAGCGAGAGCGGGTTTAAGAATATTAGCCGCATCAATGGCGCCTTCAGCGGCACCAGCACCAATTAGGGTATGAACCTCGTCGATCACCAGAATGACGTTCGCAGCAGAGCGAATTTCATCCATGATTTTCTTTAGACGTTCTTCAAATTCACCACGATACTTGGTACCAGCCACCAGTAAACCGATGTCTAAAGTGACTACTCGCTTCTCTTCGAGAATATCGGGGACATCGCCGTTGGCAATACGCTGCGCTAACCCTTCAGCAATAGCGGTTTTACCGACTCCGGGCTCACCGATCAGGACCGGATTGTTCTTAGTACGACGACCCAGAATCTGAATCACCCGTTCAATTTCTTTTTGACGACCCACCACCGGATCTAATTTGCCTTCCGATGCCATCTGAGTCAGATTAGACCCAAACTCATCAAGGGTGGGAGTCTTAGTACGGCCTTGGCTACCGCCGGTAGATACTTCTGCGGTCTCACCCAGCATGCGAATAACCTGGGTGCGTACCTTCGATAGATCAACGCCAAGATTTTCCAGTACACGAGCAGCTACGCCTTCGCCTTCGCGAATTAGGCCCAGTAGCAAGTGCTCAGTGCCAATATAATTGTGACCCAGCTGACGGGCCTCTTCCAGGGACAGCTCTAGAACCCGCTTAGCACGCGGCGTAAAGGGAATTTCAACGGCGACGAACCCAGACCCCCGACCGATGATCTTTTCGACCTCGATCCGAGCATCTTTTAGATTGACCCCCATGGACTTTAGAACTTTGGCGGCTACGCCAGTTCCTTCCCCGATGAGACCGAGAAGGATTTGCTCAGTACCCACAAAGTTGTGACCCAAGCGGCGGGCCTCTTCCTGGGCAAGCATGATCACCTTAATGGCTTTTTCTGTAAAGCGTTCAAACATGGCGGCTTTTCATCACCTGGCTTTTGCGAGTTGACCTGATTCTAGCACAGGCGTTTTTAGTGAAACTGTGCCGGTATTCACGACTTGCAATGGATTTGGTGCAAAGGAAAAATTTCTGACTGCAACATGGGTACTAGTGCAATCCTGGACTGGAATGCCCTGGTTTCCTGCGGTAATACATTAGTTCCTGCCGATCTCAATAGGCTTAGCCTGGGCTGGGGAATTCATCGCTTTGACGTCTCGGGTTATTCCAAGTACTTAGCTGCCAGCATCGGTAGATTCAGGCATTGAAAAAACTCAATAGTCCCCGGGGTGCTTTTCGTAAATATTTGCTACGTATTACTGAGTCTCTGTTACACAGGGCGTCCACTGATAATGGTGGTCGGCCATGGCTTGCTCACATTCTTGATTTAAGCGTTGCAGCCAGTCTCTGTAGTCGTCCGTTTGTAATCGACTACGCCACAGAATCAGGGCGTCTTCTCCATCGCTGTAGTAGCGTTTGCGACGTCCAGCCATCCGAAACCCAAACTTCTCATATAACGCTAGAGCTTTTGAGTTGGTGGCACGAACTTCTAAAGTGGCATGGGTAAGGGTACGCTGTTGAGCTAGCCGCAGTAGTTGAATCAGTAGTCGTTGCCCTAACCGTTGACGATGATAGTCGGGGTGAATTGCCAGTGTAGTAATGTGGGCTTCATCCAGAATGGCCCACAAACATCCCAGGCCAATAACTTTTCTGTCAGCGTTATTGTTGATTAATAAGACTAGCAAGTCGCTATTGGGGCTCTCAATCTCTCGACGGTAGCCCGCCTCAGTCCATAATCCCCCTAGGCAAATTTTGTCGAGGCTGAGCACGGCTGGCAAAAGCTCATCGGTCAAGATTTGACAGGCTAAGGAGATGGTCATAGGTCCCAAAGGCTTCCCTCGCGAGCTTTGCACGCATGATATGGGGTAGCCACTAGAGTCCTAAGTACACGCTATTTAGCCAGGGTGGAATACTTACGCGGTTGGCCACATAGGCCAAAATTGTACACTGGAGCTTGCCACATTTGCCCAGGGAGCGTCTTGGCTGCCACGGCTAGAAATAGCCCTGTCTTCCTCTTGCCCTCAGTCTCTGATATTTCACTCTCTATGGTTTTCACATTGCCCGATACTGAACCAACTTCCCCCTCTAGCCTCCGATACTTGGAGGCAGCGGGGTCAACATCACCTAACCAACGAATTTTGCCGCTGACTGCTCACGTGAATAGCCGTGATCATTTAGAGGTTGGTGGCTGTGATGTGCTCGATTTAGTAAAGGAGTTTGGTTCACCCCTCTATATTCTAGATGAGCTAACCCTGCGCACGGCTTGTCAGCAATATCGTCAGGCATTTAGCCAGTATTATCCAGGTGAGTCCTTGGTGATGTATGCCTCAAAGGCTTGGAATTGTTTAGCCGTATGTGCGATCGCACTTCAAGAAGGCTTAGCTATTGATGTGGTTTCCGGGGGTGAACTTCTCACGGCTCAAAAAGCTGGTGCTCAGCCAGAAAATCTGTATTTTCACGGCAACAATAAGTCCTCCCAGGAACTGCAGCAGGGTATCGCAGCAGGCTGCCGCATCGTCGTTGATAACTGGCATGAACTCAAAACCGTCAGTAATTTAGCCAAGGTGGAAACCCCCACACCGATCCTGCTACGGCTGACGCCTGGTATTGAATGTCACACCCATGAATATATTCAGACGGGCCATCTGGACAGCAAATTTGGGTTTGATCCAGAACAATTAGACGCTGTATTTGAGTACGTGGCTCAGCAGCCTGCACTCCAGTGCATTGGCCTCCATGCCCACATTGGCTCCCAAATTTTCGAGCTACAGCCCCACCAAGACCTGGCCAGTGTTCTAGTGCACTGGATGGAACGGGCTAAAAGCTATGGGTTACCCATTAGTGAGCTAGATGTGGGCGGCGGTTTGGGTATTCGCTACACCGAAGCGGATGACCCGCCGAGCATTCAAGCCTGGGCGCGGATCGTCTGCGAAAATATGGTGACCGCTTGCCAAGTGGCCAATGTGCCCCTGCCTCGATTAATCTGCGAACCCGGCCGCTCCTTAATTGGTAGTGCCTGTGTTACGGCTTACACCGTCGGCGGGCAAAAGACGGTGCCCGGTATCCGTACCTACATTGCTGTCGATGGCGGTATGTCGGACAATCCTCGACCCATAACCTATCAGTCGGTTTATCGAGTCCTAGCGGCCAGTAAAATGTCTGCCCCTCTGAGCGAAACGGTCACCCTGGCCGGTAAACATTGTGAATCGGGCGATGTGATAATTCATCATGCACAACTTCCGCCCTTAGAGTCTGGAGACATCATTGTCATTCCTGCCACAGGAGCCTATAACTACAGCATGGCATCTAACTATAATCGCGTGCCCAGGCCGGCTGCCCTTCTGGTCAATCATGGTCAGAGAGCTGTGTTTTTAGAACGAGAAACCGATGCCGATTTGATTCGCTATGATCGTCTTCCTAAGCACCTACAGGAAGCCTAGAGCAACCTCTCTTGCCATTGCCTAGAATAGTTCGAATGCAGGACCTAGCTCCTAGCTACTTTAAGCCGCAGCTTGTTAATGGGGATTCATTTTTTAATTGCTGAATTAGGCAAATAAACCCAAACATGGCGTCTGATGCCATCGGCATAGAGCCAACTCCTGTTCAGGGATCAGCAAGGCTTTCATGATTTAACCTGGGATATCCTGAGATCGGCCAAGGCTCATCGTAACTGCAACTAATGACCAGTTTGCTCATTTCCTGAGTACTGTCAGCGTGGGGGCTTTTTAAGTAAGGTAAATACGGTTTGCCCTCTGTTGCTGAATGCTTAGAGCACTGCTGCAATACATCTTGAACACCCAGGTTGGGTCCAACACTTGCTAAGTCTGTTCGTCCGTATCATTGATATTGCCCTCGTCCTCGTTCTGATCTACCTCATGCTGGTGGTTATTGGCGAACGTCGTAACCTATGGATGATTCGAGGATTGATTGTGCTGCTGCTGGCAGCTGTTCTGAGTCATACGCTGGGACTGTCCCTATTAGGATTTGTCCTCACAAACTTATCCTTTGGTGCTGCTGTTGCCATGGCTCTGATTCTCCAAGCGGAGATTCGGCGTTTCTTAGAACTACTAGGCCGTGGTGAAATCATGCAGCTCTTTTCCCCGACGAATCCCCCTGTATCTAGACCCGATGGCGTTATTGATGAGTTGGTGGATGCAGTGCGTGAACTGTCTCAAAAACGCACCGGAGCACTGATGATTTTGGAAACGGGACCTCCCATTGACGAAACTGATTTCTCGGTCCCCGGTGTGCGTCTGAATGCTGAGCTATCGAAAGAACTGATTCAAACTATTTTTCAAACCACTACATTACTCCACGATGGGGCAATATTAATTCGAGCCTCACGGATTGTGGCAGCAGGGGTGATTTTGCCTATTTCTGAACGAATTGCCTCGCGACAGCTCGGCACCCGTCACCGGGCTGCCATGGGAATTACGGAACGTGTGGAAAACTGTCTGTGCATTGTAGTGTCTGAGGAAACCGGCTCTATTTCTATTGCTCAGCAAGGGCGTCTCAATCGTCCCTTAACCTCCAACCGGTTGCGGGAACTATTACAGGAGCAGTTTAAAACGGTGGTAGAAAGTGACACTGTTGCGCCTCAACTGCTCGATATTGGACGACGACTGACGGGAGTTTGGAAGTGGACCAGGCATTGGGTTCGACGCTGATACTCAATAAAATCACCGTATTCGGCGCTGAATAGAGTTAATAAAGTAAAACCTATGTCCCACTGTAAAAATAGTTATTATGGAGTAACGCTAAGCATATATACGCAGTGAGCGAAAGGTATTTCTATGGCAGCCACTAACTCTCCGCAGGACAAAGATAAGACTCCCCTATCGGAACGGGAGTTACAGATTGTTGAGCTGGTAGCCTCTGGCTTAACCAATCAGGAAATATCAGCCCGTCTGGAAATTAGTAAACGGACAGTCGATAATCACATCAGTAATGTCCTCAACAAAACAGAGACGGGCAATCGTGTGGCCTTGGTACGCTGGGCGCTCAAGTGGGGGAAGGTTTGTATTGATGATGTTAACTGCTGTACCTTACCCGGAGTGGACGAGCCGCAGGAATTGGCGTCTTAACTTCCTCAGGATTTGGTAGGGTGAGCATTGCCCATCTAATGTTTTAAATCGCCTAATTTATGAGCAATATCCAGCCCCTGCGAGGCACCCGTGACATCTTGCCCAATGAGATTAGTGTTTGGCAGCATGTAGAGGCAACGGCTCAGGATATTCTTCAGCGAGCGGCCTATCGGGAAATTCGTCCTCCCATGTTTGAGCAAACGGAGCTGTTTGCTAGAGGGATCGGAGAAGCGACCGATGTTGTAGGCAAGGAGATGTACTCCTTTGAAGATCGGGGGGGGCGCTCCATTACGTTACGGCCTGAGATTACGGCAGGTCTAGTTCGAGCATTTATTAGTAATAAGTTATTTGCCGATGGTGGCGTGCAGCGGCTGTGGCACGCTGGCCCGGCGTTTCGTTATGAACGGCCGCAAAAAGGTCGGCAGCGGCAGTTTCATCAGCTGGATGTGGAAATATTGGGTAGTCGGGATCCCCGGGCAGATGTGGAAGTGATCGCGATCGCAAACGATATCTTAACTACCTTAGGACTTAAATCCCTAAGACTAGACATCAATTCCGTTGGCCAAGGCGAAGACCGCCAAAATTATCGAGAAGCTCTTATAAACTACCTAACGCCCTACAAAGATGACCTAGACCCTGATTCTCAGGATCGCCTTACACGTAATCCCTTACGCATTCTCGATAGTAAAAACAGTCGCACCCAGGAGATTGTTAAAGACGCTCCCAATCTTCTAGATCATCTGAGTGACGATTCCCAGCGGCACTTCGATCACGTTCAACAGCAGCTCAGTGCTCTGGATATTCCCTTCACGATTAATCCTCGGTTAGTGCGTGGCCTTGACTACTACACCCACACCGCCTTTGAAATTATGTCAGACGATTTAGGAGCCCAGGCCACCGTCTGTGGCGGCGGTCGGTATGACGGGTTAGTGCAACAGCTAGGCGGTCCCGATGTTCCTGCCATTGGATTTGCCATTGGGTTAGAGCGTCTGACGATTCTTCTACAGCAGCTGCAGACTATTCCGGCACCAGAGCTTGATTTTTATCTTGTCTCACGGGGTGAAAATGCTGAACCTGCCGCCACAGTGCTGGCTCAACAACTGCGCCACCAAGGATTCTCCGTAGAGATTGATCTTAGCGGTAGCGCCTTTGGCAAACAGTTTAAGCGGGCTGATCGTAGCGGTGCGATTGGCTGTTTAATCCTGGGGGATGCTGAAGCCGATAATCAAAGCGTTCAACTGAAGTGGCTCAGCTCTGGTGAACAATCCGAACTGTCCCAGGCAGATCTGATTAGCCAAGCTGATACCGTCAAGGCCAAAATTGCGAGTTTGCGCTAAGGGTAGGCAAACGTTTTCCATTACTCCGTAGGTATTGCCTATTATTCACAATGGCCCGACTAAAGGTCACGACCACGTATCTGGAAATGCACTCTCTGGATCAGATTAATCCAGCTTCGTCCACCGAGCTCATCTTGATGGAGTCAGTGCGCCCATGTCCTGAATTTCAGCGATTTCTCTATACGGCTGTGGGAGGGCAATGGTATTGGATGGACCGTCTACGATGGTCCTATCAGCAATGGCTAGACTATTTAAATCACAACCCTGTTAGAGTCTGGGTCGGCTATGTTCAGGGCACACCAGCGGGATATTTTGAGCTATCTACCCAGCCTGATAGCAGTGCAAAAATTGAATATTTTGGTCTACTTCCCCAGTTTATTGGTCAGGGGCATGGGGGCTATTTACTGACATTGGCATTAAAAACCGCCTGGACTTTGACCAGTAAGCGGGTATGGGTGCACACCAACTCCATTGATGGTCCCAATGCCCTCAATAACTACCAGGCTCGTGGACTCGTTGTATACGATCGCCAGCAGCATATTTTTGATTTACCGCAACACTCTCCAGGGCCTTGGCCGGGAGCTCGACGCCCGCCAGCATGACTTTTATGCCTCCCCAAAACGGTTCCATCACTGATTTAGTGGATGGAGCAATCTGTAAGCCCTTTGCATGTGACAGTTAAACTGCTCTTGAGGCTTAGGACTGGTTAACAATTAGAACCATGGCCTGTGCATTTAAATTACGGTTTAACCAGCTTTTTGGGCTTAGCCCGTGGAGTCGTTTCTTAACAGCTTGCCGAGAGTCGTTTGCAGTGAAAACGGGCAGTTTGCAGTTAACACTACCCAAAGTCTTCTCTGAACTCCTATCGTAGGTTATGCATGAATTCCTAAGACTTTCTCTATTTCTCATCACCGTTACAAGTCTCCAGTGCTAGCTTAGGCAAAGGCACCTTTTTTTGTAACTGCATCTAGGGGATAAAACGATCTATAAAATCTTTTAAGGTGCAGACTTTGAACTCTAACGTTATCCCAGGGATCGGCACTATCTCTAAGTTTTGCATTCATGGCCGCAGACATCACTAATCAAACACCTGAGCAGTCCCTAGCTCAACCCCAAAATCGTTCTGAGCTAGTAAATTTTATTGCCGCAGCTCGCCAACGAGGTGCTTCCGATGTGTTTATTAGTCAGTTGTTACGCAGTTTTGGCTGGCCCCAACAGGAGATTGAACGAGCTTATTTTGTTGTCTATGAAGAGCTTGTCGGTATTCCCATTCCTGCACCCTATGGTGGTCAAGGAGAATCAGCCCGAGATGCGTTTGGATATCTTCTCTCCTTTGTTACCCTAGGTCTGTGGACCCAGGCCCTTGGGGAAATTGGCTTTATCCTAATTAATCATTTCATTCCCGATCCCCTGGATCGCTCTTTGGGCGATTCAGCATTGCGGGTGGCTTTTTGCTTAGCCCGTCTACTCGTGGCCTATCCGGTCTATCTGCTGGTAATGCATAACATCCTTAAGGCCCTGAGAACCCATCGGGAAAAAACATACTCTGGTGTTCGTAAGTGGTTGACTTATGTTGCCTTATTAATTGTGGCATTGGTCGGTATCGGTACCCTGATGGCGTTTTTGACATCGTTTCTGCGGGGTGAGCTGACCCTCCGTTTTGTCCTTAAGGTCTTGGTTATTTTAGCGATTGATGGCAGTGTCTTTCTCTATTACTACCAGTGGGTGCAGCGACGCCCTGCCTAGTTCGAGAATATTTTAAATAACAACTTAATCTCAAAAATAGTAAATGTTTTGCCCAGACCGTCTACTATGGCACCATCCGTTTTTGATCGCATTTTTGTCATCCTGGCCACCACTGCAGTTTCTGCAGGAGCGGCAGCGGGTTTCTGGGTTTTGGGGAGTCCTGGCCAGCAGCGATTGATTATGGGTGACCAGCAACGTCTGGAAGATCTCAGCGCGATCGCAAGCATTCTCTATTGGAATTCTCAAGACCAGGAAGATTATGTGCTGCCTGACAATCTAGACCCAAACGATCAGCGTCAGGATCCCATTACCCAAGAGCCCTATCAGTACAGCAAAATTGACGATAGCCGCTATCAACTGTGTGCTGACTTTGCCACCGACAGTAATACCCATAAATTGCCCCAAGCCCCCAATCAAGGCTGGCAACATCCCCAAGGGCTGCACTGTTTTGACTTAGAGCTCACTCAGCCGCCCCCGTCCCTGTATTGATCGCCAGGTTCAGCGGATTTTCAGCAGATTTTCAGCTGCTTGAGGGTTAATAACAAAAGCCTATCCACCTACAATCAGACATCCCCGCCCGACAGGAGATTTACATGAGTTATCTTGAAACGACAGCTAAGTTCTACAGTGATGTGGCCGAAGATCCGATGGTGGGTCTTTGCTGTGTCCAAAGTACTCCATTACAACTACCAGGGCTGAATGTTCCTACCCTGATGCAGGAAATGAACTATGGCTGTGGTACAACCGTCCATCCCTCCGAATTATCAGGAGAGCCTACGGTTCTCTATGTCGGTGTTGGTGGCGGTATTGAAGCCCTGCAGTTTGCCTATTTTTCTCGACGTCCCCAGGCCGTGATTGCCGTTGACCCGGTAGACGCTATGCGGGATGCCGCTCAGCGCAATCTTGCGATCGCAGCTGAAGAAAATGATTGGTTTGACACCAGTTTTGTCGATATCCGTAACGGCGATGCCTTTAACCTGCCCCTGCCTGACAACTCTATTGATGTCATGGCCCAGAACTGTTTGTTTAATATCTTTGAGCCAGCTGATTTAATTCGTGCCCTTAAAGAGGCCTATCGAGTGATTAAACCCGGTGGTCGTTTAGTGATGAGCGATCCCATTGCCACCCGACCCATGCCAGTACACTTGCAACAGGATGAGCGTTTGCGTGCTCTGTGTCTGTCCGGTGCACTCACCTATGACGAGTATATCCAGGCATTGGTTGATACTGGGTTTGGCCAGGTAGAAGTGCGTGCCCGCCGTCCCTACCGTTTATTGGGCAAAGATACCTATAAACTAGACCAGCCATTGTTGTTGGAAAGTCTAGACTCAGTCTCTTTCAAAGTCCCCATTCCCGAGGACGGAGCCTGTGTATTTACGGGTAAAACAGCTGTCTATGCGGGCACTAAAGAGTTCTTAGACGACAATGCTGGACACATTATGCAGCCTGGTGTACCACTGGCCGTTTGCGACAAAACCGCCAACAATTTGGCCAATCGTTTCCCCGAAGATATTGTTTTAACCTCATCAACCTGGTTTTACGATGGCGGCGGTTGCTGCTAGAAACCGTCTAGAGAATACTGTCTAGACGACTTTGTGACGTCGCAGGCCCCAAACATGAGAGCGGCCTACGACGTCTTGCATAGACTAAACCCAAAGTCCTATTTAATTTCTGTTCCAGGCAGTCCGGGCAAAATCAGATATTTTCACCCTATGGAGAGGGGAAGGGGTGAGGAAGCATTTTCCCAATGTCTAAGACCTATCTATACCGTACTTCTTGATACAGATAGACCTTTCAAGGCATTTAGAAATGTCAGAACTGCTGATGAGCAGAGGTTTGCGGTACTGCTATGTAAGACTGTTGCTCTTGGGATTCGGGATTGGGTAGTTCTTTGATACTCAGCTGGGTCCATTCCCAAAATGGTTTATCTGAGCTTTGAAAAACGACAGCCTTTAGGGTTTTCAGAATAATGATACCTAACTGGAGGCTGCTGTAGATACGATTAATCATGATGTCGGAGATTTATATAGTAGGTTGTTTCAATAAATCTGTCCCCTTAGTTTTTAAGCTTAGGAGACAGCCTTAACAAATACGATAGTAATATCAAGGGAATTTTATCTAACTTCACCTGGAAATGCTACTGGGGTACTCCATAGTTTTACGGATATTAGCCATATCCCTTGTCCGGCCCAGCCTTGTGGCAACTTGTCACAAGGCTGGGCTGCCATAAACTACACTCCAGTTAATAGCAATTCCGTATGACGGGTCGTATGATTAGGCTATCGATGGACTAAAACCTATGCGGCTAAAGCTGAAAATTTGGAGACAGGCTAGCCCCGAGCAGCCAGGGCAGCTAGAAGAGTACAGCCTCTCGCAAATCTCTCCAGATATGTCTTTTTTAGAAATGCTGGATTTATTAAATGAGAGACTAGTTAGGTCAGGACAGGCCCCAGTAGAATTTGACCACGACTGTAGAGAAGGTATTTGTGGTTCCTGTGGCCTGATGATCAACGGCAAGGCCCATGGTCCCCAGCAAAATACTGCCACATGTCAGCTTTACATGCGTCACTTTCAAGATGGGGCAACCGTCGTTACAGAGCCCTGGCGTGCCAAAGCATTGCCGATTGTCAAAGATTTAGTCACAGACCGTAGTGGACTGGATCGAATTATGGCTGCAGGAGGATTTATCTCTGTTCAAACAGGGGCCGCGCCGGAGGCCAACAGTATACCTATTGCCTACGACAACGCTCAAACTGCTTTTGACTATGCTACCTGTATTGGTTGCGGAGCCTGTGTCGCGGCCTGCCCTAATGCGTCTGCATCTTTGTTTACAGCAGCCAAGGTGTCTCATCTAGCACTGCTTCCCCAGGGCCATCCAGAACGACCGCAGCGGGTGCTTAACATGACTGAGCAAATGTCCGCAGAAGGGTTTGGGGACTGCTCTAACCATGGGGAATGTCAGGCTGTCTGTCCCAAGGGCATCTCTATCGATGCGATCGCAACCATGCGTCGCGAGTACTTTAAGGCCATGCTCTAGGGACATATCCCTAGAGGGATATTATCTGCAACATCCTTAGGAAGCTCAACGCATCTACACCTGCAGTTCGTCCAACCGAGCCAAAACCTCTTGGCTATGGATAGCAGGACGCACCCCTAAAAAGCGATCGCGCATCAGACCATCTGGATCGATTAAATACGTATGCCGCATTGACATAGGCCTCATCCAAGACCCATAGGCGCGGCTTACCGAACCATCCGCATCTGCCAGCAATGGAAATCTCAGTCCCTCTGAGTCACAGAACTCCGCATGACTATCCACGTCGTCCGCACTCACCCCAATGACCTGGGCATTACGAGCAATAAAGTCTGGCAAATCCCGCTGAAACCGCTGTGCTTCTAGGGTGCATCCAGGCGTAAAATCCTTGGGATAAAAATAAAGGACAACCCACTGTCCTAAATAATCTGACAGGGAAATATCACCATCACCCACATTAGTTGGCAGCGTAAACTGAGGTGCCGGTTCTCCCAACGGTACTTGAGGACCTCCCAATGCATAGGCAGGGGAAGTATTTCCCAAGAGCGACCCACAGATTAATAGTATTGATAGGCCAACGCAGCAAACCCAACGACGGGCTGATAAGAGAGAAACCATAGAAAAGAACAACAGAGCGTCACTTTACTTAAGTTAACATTCTCTGCCCGTCGTCAAGAGCGAACATAGGGCAAACTACCGGCTGTATGGCAGCTGTCAACTCTATTGGAACAACGCTGCGACGCAATTTTGGTGTTCGCTAAGCAAACTGACCCTACTTGGTGGTCTCACGTAAATGAGTCAGGCTATGTCTTCGCCATTGATGATGATTTAGGGGAGGATCCGCAACGCTGCGACTGTCGCTCTCAGCGAGATAAAAAAGCTTCCCAATAAAAAAGGATTGAGTATGTTACTCAATCCTTTTTTATTTTTTTTTGGTGGCGGGGGCCGGATTTGAACCAACGACCTTCGGGTTATGAGCCCGACGAGCTACCAGACTGCTCTACCCCGCGTTAGCGCTTTACTAATATAGCGGGGCAATGTGTAAACTGCAACACTTTTTTGGTTAGATTTCTCAGTTTTTGAATATTTTTCAGTATCGTTTGCCCAAAACGCCTATCAATCAAGACTTAGGCGAGTGTAACTTCGCCAACCATATCTAGCCGCTTATAGTCACTTAGGTTTAGATAGGATTCCGCCAACGTATCCGCAATATCGGGTGAAATCCATCCCAGCTGACGCAACACATGTAGGGCCGCCGCATATTTAGCCCGCTTCGAACCATCCGCTACCTTGAGAGCTAACCCCATGCCTTCACCGACTCGACTAATACACTGGATCCCTTCCGCGCCAGACTTGCTCAGGATAGTGCCACTGGTCAAACGCATTAGTTCTGTATCAAATGCCTGAGGGCCGGATACCATGTCTGGATGCTGTGTCATGGCGCGCACCACACGCTCCATCTCCAAACTCTCGCCCGACGACAGCTTGGCATAAAGGGTTGCCATCTGCCTCAGCTGCATAAAATACGTGGGAGCGCCACAGTCGTCATGGGCACCAATAAACTCATCGGATGGCATACTTAAAAGTCCTGCAAACCGATCGAGAATAAGTTTTTGTAGGGGGTGATTCCGGCGAAGGTAGGTGCCCAGCTCCCAACCTCGATGCTTACACACCGCTAACATGCCGGCATGCTTGCCAGAACAATTATGCTCTAGTGGACTCTGCTTACCTTCAGGAATAGGACATTGAAGACAAGTGGGTTCCAAATCAGCTCGCCACAGAATACCAAACACCTGACGCGCCTGATAGGTCAGGCCCTTGTGGGAACCACAGATAATGGCTAAGTCCTTATCGCTAAGCTTATAGGCATCTAGCGCCCCGGTAGAGGTGATAGCCATGGCCTGAAATGGCTTTAACGAAGAACGAATAAAGCTGGCGTGATCAGCATCTCCCGCTGCTGACAGTAGTCGTCCGCGACTGTCAGCTAATGCTGCATGGACCTGGTGAACAGACTCAACAATGCCTTCCCTCAAAAGTTGAACGGATAGGGGAGCAGTAGAAATACGGCTTGGCCTAGGCATAAATTTTGATTGAAACAGCGATGAGCATTGTCAGAGTGACAACCCTAAAAATCTAAACTAAAGACCACCCTAATAATCCAAATACTAGACAGCCAGCTATGATCCCAAAGGTATTGCGCAAGCGTAGCAAAATAGGTTTGACCTGGTAGTCAACAATCAGACGATCACGATTAAAAACATCGTCAGGCTTAGTCCAAATCTGGCCATCGTACCAGCCAGACTCTTCATAGGGCAGATCGCGAATCTGTAAGCGTTGTCTTATATGAGTCCAACCTACGTACAGTTGTAACAACGTGAGTGTGGGAATCACCAGTGCACCCAAGGCGGCTGTAATCAAAAATTTACTTGGGGCCGCTACGGGTTCGAAGCTAGCGGCAGCAATTGGTCCTGAAACCAACCAGCTAAGCACCCAAATCACTAGAACTGGTACAACATATCCACGCAAATCACGAGCTCCCCAGCTGTAGAACCAGGAATCTCGCATATCTTCATATTCTCGAATAGGAAGCTGCTCCGCCGGAACGGGGCAGCGATGCGCAGATTTTTTCATAACCAGTGGCCACAAATTAATAACATCATAGGACACAATTCTTAAAGAATCTTGGTCTTCTTTAAGCTTGATACTCCGGCGGTGGCTTGGGGATAAACTCTATGCGCTGTACATGTCCCCAAAAGGCTTCCAAATCGTAATACTCGCGTTCTCGCGGTTGGAAAATATGGACAATGACCTCACCATAGTCATAGATCACCCACTTACCTTCATCAGACCCTTCCGTACGTAGCGCAGAACGGCCATAGTCGGTTTCTAAAGTAGACTCAATGGAGCGAGCAATTGCCCTAACCTGCACATTGGTAAAGCCAGTGGCGATTACAAAGTAATCAGCAAGGTAGGAAGCGTCTCCAACTTGCAAAATAGCGATGTCATCGGCTTTGCGGTCATCGGCGGCGTTGGCAATGGCCATAGCTAATGCCAATGCGTCTTCGTCGGTTGGGTTAGTTGCGATCGCGCTCTTTGTATTTAATTCGATTGCCTCAGTCAAAGATAGTCATCTCCCTCAGATAGAAACAATAGTGATACCTACACGTTAATGCAAATTATTTGAAGCAGAACACATTAAATCACTATGCCGTCATAGTGTAACGAGGTGTAATACATGCAGGGATCAAATTTGGCCATCATGGGGGATAATCCACCTGGTCCTGAAATAACTCAAAAGGAAACGCTGCTATGGCAATATCGGCAGGGATTGGCGTACTGATCGGGATGGGTATCGGGGCAGGTATCACCGCCTTTTTTATGCAGCGAATTATTCGCCGCCAAGATAATGCCCTGCAACAGTCCTTAAACCGGCTCAACCGAGTACAAGAAGATCACGCTCAGGAACTTAGCGCAGCGCTAGGCAAAATGGAAGCTGACTACGAGCAGAAATTAGCTTCCAAAATTGAGCGTTACCAAAATACTCATCAAGAACAGCTTGCTGATCTTGAAGCTGAGTACGAGGCCCGGATTGCGGCTTTAGGTAACTTTGCTCCAGACACTGAAGATAACTCTGACACGCCAACTCCGGAGGATAACAGGATCCCTCCAGCTGATATCACGCCGGCCGAGGCACCCTCCCCAACTGCTAGTTTTAGTCAAATTCCAGACCCGTGGACTGATGAGGCCATTGCTGCACCAGCGGCTGTAGAGCCCGTTATTGCTGAAAACCCGACTTTACACCCCCCTGCTACCGCTTCTGGTGCAGCCTCCAGCACTAGCCAAAAACGTCCGCCATCCGCTTCGTCCGCCAGTGCCGTTATGGTTAGTCGAGCGACTGAGCTGGGTAAAGCGGCTGCCATTAATCCCAAGGAGGCAATTCGCACCATCCCCCAGCTGGGAAAACTGCTCAAAAATAATGATGCTGATGTTCGCTTAGCCGCAATTACGGCGCTTCAAGAATCTGGCTCTATTAAAGCTCTACCGTTCTTTCGTCAGGCTCTACGAGATACTGATAGTCGAGTTGTCGCCGCAGCAAATGCTGGCCTGAGTCGTTTTAAGGGAGCTAAAAAAGCCCCTAAAAAGGTCAAAAAAACCTCCAAAAAGGGTCGTCGCTAGGCCACTACTAATCTCCAAATTTCTAAACAATACGTAGCTTGAGCCTAGCTGCCCTTACTGCCATCATAGGCAAGGGTTATAATCTTTTGCCCGTAACCGCGTTTCTTCTTAAATACGACCTACCGTTGGTGTACGGTTACCCACTTTTCACTACGAGGATGCCTGAATGACTAAAGCAATCATGGAAACCGATAAGGGGACCATCAATATTGAATTCTTTGACAGCGATGCACCCAATACGGTGGCAAACTTTGTCAAACTTTCTAAAGACGGTTTTTACGACGGCTTGAATTTTCACCGGGTGATTCCTAACTTTGTTATCCAAGGCGGTTGCCCTAATGGCACGGGAACCGGTGGCCCTGGTTATAAAATTAAGTGTGAAATCAACCCTAAAAAACATCAGGCAGGTAGCCTATCCATGGCCCATGCCGGGCGTGATACCGGTGGTAGTCAGTTCTTTGTCTGTCATTCTCCCCAACCCCATTTAGATGGTGTACATACCGTTTTTGGACAAACAGCTGATATGGATGTTGTTAATGCCATTAAAGCTGGCGATAAAATTTTGTCAGTGACTATCCAAGAATAGTTTAGAGAGAATTTAATTCACGTCAGCGTTCATTTTGAATCTTGGGCTTTCTCCGATCTACACCTGTGGAGAAAGCCTTTCTTTATGGGGACAACTACGCTCTCTGTAAGCCATCAGACATGCTTCATAGTTAAGGCTAAAGCGAATCTAGGTTTAGCCCGCATCAAGCTTTGCGCTCTTGAGCAAGCCCTTGAGCTCTAGATATATCGTTTGCTACGTAAGGTATGGATTCAGGACGTGTTTCATCTTGAGATATTTTGCTATTTTTTCTCCACTTGTTTCATAAATCAGTCGGTGTCAAATATTACACGGCAGAGTCAATATTCTGCCTAAAAACTAAAGCTTGAAGATTTAGGTGAGATTTACATGAGAACAACCTGAGAAATGGAAAGATTGTTCTCATGTAAATCTCATGGTAGTGAGAGCTGAGTTGAGAGCTCTTAAAGTTTGGGGTGATGTCGGGCTTGCTGTTGTATCTCAATGGTGAAGATATGTTGAAACTCTCTGAATGACTCTGGAAAGCTTATTCTATATGAAATAGAGGTAGTTAGATATGGTGCGAGTCTTGACTCAAGATGACTAAATTCGGTTCTAGGTAAAAGGAAATAACCTGAGACTACTGATTTAGAGAACGCTTAAAAGTGTTGTATTTCTACCATCGTCTACAGAAGTTGTTCTTTCAGTAATTGGCTGGCAAAGTGTTTGATTCTTTCTGACCTGAACAGAGTATTTACGTAGAGAACTTTTTTTAGGTAATCAGGTCACTCCCTATATGAGCTACAGCAACTCTGATGGTTTGTTGTAAGGGCTCCAGAATGTCCTCCCCATACGACAGTACGATTCCCACTCACTGAAATAGGCTGATATTAAGATGCTTTTGAATAATCGTTTCCACGTTATAGATTCCCTAGGAGCTGGTGAATTTAGTGAAACCTTTTTTGCAAAAGATACCCATATGCCTTCAAGGCGTCTGTGTGTGGTGAAGTACCTTCACCTGGATTCCCAAAGCAAATCGCATCAAACGGTGGCCTCCGAACAGTTTCAAAAGGAGGCGACAACACTACAGAAACTTGCTCACGATCAGATCCCTGACCTTTATGGCTATTTTCAAGAAGACCATCAACATTATCTTGTGCAGGAATGGGTTGATGGTCAAACCTTAGGAGCAAAGGTAAAACGTACCCTTAATTTATCTGCTAAAGAAACCTATCGGGTGCTTGTGGAGCTGCTGCCGATTCTGACATACATTCACGAACAGGGGATTATACATTGCAACATCAAGCCAGAGAACATCATCCTTCGTATAAAAGATAATAAACCTGTTTTGATTGGTTTTGGTTTAATCAATCAAACGCCACAGGTCGAGACTAAGACGACTGAGATATCTAGTTCAGCGGATGCCTATTCACCAGGATTTGCGCCCCCTGAGCAAGTTACTGGTAGCTCCATTCATGCATCCAGTGACGTTTACGCACTAGGAATGGTCGCCATTTATGCGCTCACTGGTAAACTGCCTCGGGATATGGATAGTGAGCCTCTCACCTCTCAGTTACCATGGCGTAAACACCTCCCCTTTATCAATGAGAAGTTCGCCGCCATTCTAGACAAAGCGACCCAGGTTAGCCCTGACGACCGTTACCAGTCTGCTGCTGCGATGCAACAAGATTTACTAGCGTTGGAAAGCGATGCTGGACAAGTTCCCTTATCACCAAAGGTTGCGTCGGCAGCAACTGCCGTTTCAGCTGTGCGAAAGCCTTGGTGGTTATTTGCTTGGGGGGCCGCCGCCGCCATTGCTTTAGTCTCGGTTTCCGTCAGAGCAATCGGTGTGCAGATGGGCGCTTTGAGGGTAGCTGTGGAGGATATTCCTGAAGTAGAGGCACCACCTAGAGCTACAGCAGTGGTTTCAGCTGATGTAGCGGTTGCAGAGGTTTCTGGACTAACAGATGACGATGCTCAAGCAAGACTACTAGACGTTCAAAAATTGGTTGGTGAAGCGTCTAATTTAGAGGCTGTTAAGGATCGTGGAGCAACAGAAAAATTTCGGGCAGCAGCGGCTGACCTTTTAAGTATCCCTGCAGGTACCAGTGCCTATGGGCAAGCCACTTCAATCCTTGCAGATATTCTCTCAATGGAAATTAGTCGTACGACAGCCGCAGTCGAGGAGTTAAAAATCGATAGTCAACTAAGCCCTTTAAATTTGACCAAGCGTAGTCTTAAGGCAAGCGACTGGACGGGTAACAAAAAGAATATGTATGATCCCCAAGCTCCTGTCGTCACTCGTTTTGGGGATAGTACGATTCAGGGATATGAGCGTAGAGATACTTGGAAAACACATCAGAAACCTGGGGGACCCTTAGAGGGTGGGCGTCACTTCCAGGCTGTTTGGGCCAATGATCATGATATCTGGATAGAAGATTATACAGTTGTTCCTGAACAGCTGCATATGACGGTTGTATATGGCTGTATGACACAATCTATCATTCAGCTGGAAGGTTACTTTAACCAAGAGCTTGGGATGGAATTTATGGATGCAACCCTTAAAGCGTGGCTAAATGATGCTAATGCTGTTGGTGCTAGACAGGCATTGCAGGCTGTTTACAACAGCACTGATATCAGAGAAAGCACGTTCGAAGCTGGTGAACTTGTGGGGATGGTGCAGCGAACTGATGACGGCAAAATTATGGTGTTGGTTCGGGGTTAGGAGCTTGCCAAAAAATAGATTACCCGTATTTTAAGAGATAGACCATGTATGACTAACTGCTTGTTTTGAGGCCCCCGAATGCTTGACTCCTCCATAAAAGAGACCCTTCGAGATGCAGCTCAGAAACTCACAGGAGCTCG
>JBCCQQ010000013.1:0-105215 GCA_039024555.1 Cyanobacteria bacterium P01_D01_bin.156 | reverse complement strand
CAATCACTAAGATAGGTATTTAACCTATCCATAATCACCAAAAATCTTATATTTTTTATTTTCACTAATCTTAAAAATAAAAAATAATGAATATGAATCTAACAACTTAATTCTAAATTTAATGGGATTATATGAAAATATCAAAAATCTATTATTTGTAGTTTAAATGGAAGAAATTGTATAGGAATGCCCCTTGAAACGCCCACAGTTTTTTTTATCTATAAGCGTTTAGAATTGGCAGAAGTTGTCTTTAGGGAAATAGCTGCCGTACAACCTAAGCAGCTATTTATCATTGCAGATGGACCTAAAACAATCGATGAAAAAAATGATTGCCAACAAACTAGGCAACGAACACTGGATCTTATTACTTGGAAATGTGATTTAAAGATTAATTTTTCAGAGACTAATCTTGGTTGTCGAAGGCGAATTTCTAGTGGTTTGAATTGGGTGTTTTCCCATGTCAATGAAGCGATTATATTAGAGGATGATTGTCTTCCGAATGCATCATTTTTCAATTTTTGCCAAACACTTTTGGAATATTATCGCTCCGACACAAGAATCTGGATGATTAGTGGTGATAATTTCCAGCGTGGTCGTCAGAGAGGAAATGGTAGTTACTACTTTTCCTATTATCCCCATTGTTGGGGTTGGGCTACTTGGAAAAGGGCTTGGCAAAACTATGATGATGATTTACATACATGGTCAGACTTTAAGGATCTTGAATGTTTGAAATCCATATTCCAAAATCCAACAGAATTGAAATATTGGGAAAATATTTTCGATAATTTAGAAAAAAATGGACAACCCGATAGCTGGGCCTACCGATGGGCATATTCTTGTTGGAAAAATAATGCGATGACTATTTTACCAAAGACTAATCTTGTTTCAAATATCGGATTTGGGAAAAATAGTACACATACGCATAACAGTAGTAATCCAGTAGCCAATTTAGCAACAAAATCTATTCTTTTACCGCTAAAACATCCTTCCTTTATTATTCGAGACCACAAAGCAGATGAATACACGTTTGAACATGTTTTTGGAGATTCGAAAGATAGAAATAGATTTAAAGAGAGACTTTTGAAAATCCTAAAAAAACCATTAAAGCATTGGTCTTGAACTTTATTTTTGAAAATTAAGTGCACAAAGGAGAATTACATTGCCAACAATTGAATGGCTAAAAAAAGAATTCAACTATGGGTATGATAGTGGTAACATTCTAAGTTTTTTCCCTAACTCTCAGCGTCGCAAAGAAGAGGAAAGGATTGGTGGTTCGTACAAACAGGTATTTAAGAAAGCAATATTACCTTATATCCAGTCTGACTCAAACGTTTTAGAGCTCGGCCCCGGTAAAGGCTCTTGGTCACGAGCAATTTTAACTAGATTACCAAAAGGAACCCTACATACATTAGATTTTCAAAATGTAAGTATTTGGCTTAAACCAGATAGATATTCCGGACGTTTAACCTGCCACAAAATCACCAATAACTCTTATCCAATGCTAGAGGATAAGAGTTTTGATTTTTTTTGGTCAATGGGCGTTCTTTGTCATAATAACCTATCCGATATCGAAGAGATTCTAACTAATTCCAGGCCAAAAATGAAGTCAGGTGCCTATGCCGTACACCAATATTCGGATTGGGAGAAACTAGATAACTACGGTTGGCAAAAGGGAGCAATTCCTACAGATTTTAAGAATAAGCCTGACGAGGAAATATGGTGGCCCAGAAATAATAAAAATGCGATGAAAGTTGCTGCTGAAAATGCAGGCTGGCAAGTAATCAACAATGATTTAGATTTATTAGGACGAGACTCAATAATCCTATTACAAAACCCTTAGTTCTTCCAGCAAGATAAAAATGAATCTAGAATCTTTATCCTCAGAAGATTTATCTTATTTATCAGACCTAGAAATAGTTGAGCTACAAAGATTATTTAAATTGACACCGCACCACAAGATTGATCTTCATGAGCTTTGGCGCCTTATGGATATAGTTTGGGATGAATTAAAATGCGACAATAGAAATATAGACCAAAAAAAAATCGAAAAGTATTATCAACATCCCATCTGGCTACTAAATGGTCTTTTTATAGAAAACCATGAGCTTTCCTTAGAAAACAGGCAAGCAATTGTCGATTGGATGATTAATCATCTAAAGATTAATAAATTAATAGACTTTGGAGGCGGAACTGGAACATTAGATCGGATGATATCCAGAGCTTTACCTAATTTATCTATAGATATCTATGAGCCATTTCCAAGTCAGTATGCTTTGAATAAATCTGAGTTATTTAACAATATAAATTTTATTGATAAAGTAAATTCAAAATATGACTGCCTAATATGCACCGATGTTTTAGAACATGTTTCTGATCCAATATTGCTATTAACTGAAATGATTAGCTTTGTCAAAGCTGAAGGCTATTTAGTTATAGCAAATCATTTTTTTCCCTCAATAAAGTGTCATCTACCTTGCACGTTTCACCTCCGATATACATTTAATACTTTCACAAAGCTATTAGGCCTTATCCAAATTGAAAGTATTCAAAATGGATATATAAAAATCTATCAAAAGAAACAACTTCAAGAAATTGATTGGGCACTTATTCGAAAGCAAGAACGTCAGTCTAAAATGATATTTCCAATTAATGAATTTAAATATAATTTCATTCCACGCTGTATTGGAAAGCTCAAGAAAGCACTCGAATTTTCCTGACTGATAGAGCTATATCAAAAACTATAATTTAATCATTTCTAGCAGTGAGAATCCTTCACATTAATCAGTCTGATATTGTTGGAGGCGCGGCAATATCTGCCTATAGGCTACATAAGAGTTTGTTAACCAAAAACTTTAATTCCTTTATTCTTGCCGATATTACTAAATTATCTAGTAATAGAATTTATTCCATTAAAAGAAAACGTCTCTGGGAAGGATTGAGCTCTCGACTTTTTTCAAAGCTAGGTCTAAATTACCTTGACATCAAAAATACTTTCTCTCTACCTAAAGATAGATGTTTTCAAGACGCTAATATTATTAATCTCCATAACTTACATGGAGGATATTTCAATTATTTAGGAATTGCTAATCTTTCTCACAAAAAACCGACTGTCCTAACGCTACATGACATGTGGAGCTTTACGGGGCATTGTGCCTATAGTTTTAATTGCGATCGCTGGCAAACTGGCTGTGGCAAATGTCCCTATCCAGATACATATCCTTCCATTTCACGTGACAGCACATCTTTAGAATGGAAACTAAAACGTTGGGTTTACAACCATTCAAATCTCAATATAGTTACACCTAGTAAATGGCTCACTGGGTTAGTAGGTCAAAGTATCCTCAACCATTTCCCCATTCACCATATACCCAACGGTCTTGATATCACAATCTACAGGCCACTTAGTCAAGAAATGTGTCGTTCAGCTCTAGGGCTACCCAATAATAAAAAAGTAATATTCTTCACTGCTCAAAGTTTAAAGGACCTTCGCAAAGGTGGTGATTTACTATTAAAAGCTCTCCAAAAATTGCCCGAGCCTCTAAAAAAAGATTCGATACTAATGACGATGGGTACAGACAGCGAAGCTTTAACAGAATCTATTGATATTCCAATTATGGCCCTTGGCTATGTTGGTAGTGATCGCTTAAAGGCGTTAGCATATTCAGCCGCTAATCTTTTTGTAGCTCCAACACGCGCTGATAACCTCCCCATAGTCTTGCAAGAAAGCATGGCTTGTGGAACACCAATGGTTTCCTTTGCTGTCGGCGGTGTGCCAGAGTTAGTAAGACATGGCATTACTGGCCTTTTAGCAAAGCCTGAGAATCCAGTTGATTTATCAGTAAAATTAACTGAATTACTAGAAGATTCCACATTGAGAGACCAACTATCTCAAAATTGTCGTCGCATTGCCATAGAAGAATATTCTATTGAGCTTCAGGCTCAAAGATATATTAGTTTGTATGAGAAAGTTCTAGAAAATTTTAAGTCTTAAACGTTGCATGTACGACTTTTTAACGACTACTCATAGGAATCAATACTTTCCAAGAGTTGGCTAGTCTTTTTTAAGAACGCTGCTTCAACTAGCCACAAAGCATCATGTTTGGTGCTGCGATTAATATCGGTGATATCAATAAGCCGATAGCCAGCAGCAGACATTTTTGGAATTAATAACTCTAGTGTATTTTCAATATTTGACAAAACAGCTGCTTCTAATAGGAAAATATCAGTCTTTCCGAGTAGTGACGAAGCGCCATCAAGAACCCTAAGATCAAATCCTTCAGCATCGATTGTCACCATTTCAGGTATCAATCCACCGCGAGACGCAACTAAATCATTCAGAGTGAGTACTTGTACCTGTTTCTGAACGAGGCCAAGGGATTTTGCGTCTTCTTGATTTACAGCAAATTTACTAGATACTGAGTTTTGGGCAACAGTGAAGTCCAGTTCTCCAGGTTTGTCTGCAGCACCTGCGGTAATCCATTCAACCTGATAGTCGCTACTTGTGAGTAAATCACCCACGTAGCTTTTTAGTTCTACATGGGGTTCGACCAGCGTATATTTCGCCTGCAGCCAGTACTGTATTGCACTTCGCGTCCAATTACCCCTGATTGACTGACAAAAGTTTAGTCCAAGTATCAGTTTAGTGTTGTACTATTCTAATAAAAAAGCCTTTATTTTTGTATTATCTGATTAGCTTATGAGCCATCAGAAGCAGTCTGTTTTTATTATTGTCCCTGTACATAATCGTAAGAATATAACTCTTAAATGTTTAGAATATTTAGCGATTCAACGTGCTATTGATACTTTTCAAGTGGTCATAATTGATGATGGTTGCACCGATGGTACAGCAGCAGCTGTAGCAGCTAAATATCCTCAGGTCCATATTCTTTCTTCGACTGGTGGAAATCTCTGGTGGACTGGAGCCATTAAATTGGGTATGCAGTATGCATACGAACAAGGTGCACATTACATCATTTGGCTAAATGATGACACTCTTCCTAAAACAAACACCTTTAGTCAGTTAATTACCTTTTGTAAGAAACATCCAAAAACAATAGCGGCCAGTCAGTGCTATTACGATGGTGCATTTACCTATGGTGGACAAACTCGCCATAGATTCCGGCAAACTCCAGCCTATGCTGTACCAGCTGAAATTCTGAGCTGCGATGCTCTCGATGGTAATGCCGTATGCTTACCGCGCTCAGTTATTGACGATATCGGCTACCCACCAGCTAACTTAATTCCTCATTATGGAGGGGATAACATTTATACATGGTCAGCTAAACAGGCTGGTTACAAGCTTTACTTACTTGGGGATGCTATTTCTATTTGCCCTCGCGATCATCCTAGAATCAGCTGGACTCAAGGTTCAGAAACAATTTGGCAGCATTGGCAAGCAGCTATGTCACCTAAAGCTAGCTATTACTGGTGGGGATACTGGAACTTTTGTCTTCAATATTGGGGAATTTTAGGAATCATAGTGTTTTTACAACCATACCTGCGCTTGATTTTATTTACGGTATTGAGTGTCACTCTCCCACCAAAATGGCTATGTATTCTTAGGGAAAAATTTGGCCATTCTAATTCATTATGATTCATGCCTGATTTTCTCCACAGTCAACCTGAAAGCAATTGCTTAGAAGAAAAACGACCATTAGTTAGCATCCTGATTAATAACTATAACTATGGATGTTATTTGTCTCAGGCCATCGACAGTGCCTTGGCACAAACTTATACAAATGTCGAAGTTATTGTTGTAGACGACGGTTCGCAAGATAATTCCCAGGATATTCTCAAAAATTACTCCAATCAGAATATCAAGATTATTATCAAACCTAATGGAGGTCAGGCTTCAGCGTTTAATGCAGGATTTTTTGCTGCTTCAGGCGATATAGTATGTTTTTTAGATGCAGATGACTATTTTTATCCTGAGAAAGTTATGGAAATAGTTGCATTATTTCAAGGAAATACGACTATTGGTTGGATTTTTCATAAGCTTGCGTATGTGACTGCTGAGGACGAAAAACTTGAGGTAAAAGATCCTAGTCGCTATCTTACTGAAAGCCAAGTTGTTGACTTTCAGAATGTTTTGAGACAAGGCAAGAGATTCACTCATACGATTCCATGCGGTTTATGTTTCCGAAAGAGTTTGCTAAGTAACATATTGCCTATGCCAGAATCCGAAGGTGTTACTATTAGCGACAACTACATAAAGTATTCAGCCTTATTCTTGTCATCAGGGCTGCTTTTGACAAAACAGTTAGCAGTTCAAAGAATTCATTCTCAAAATAGTTATACCTTTCGTGACGATAGGCACAAGCTAAGGGCTGAAATCAATATTAAACTTGGGTTTTACCTACGACAAACCTTTCCTCAAATGCATCGTTTTGCCAACAAACGCTTTGCTGAAGGCTGTGGTGAAATGCTTGCTGAAGGGGGATGGCTTAACCTATATGCTGTATCTGAATTTAAGCACTATCTGCAACAATATCGATCCCTGCCAACCTTGGCTGAAATTATTCCTAAAACTCTATTACAGATAGCACGATTCCGTTTGCAAAAGCTCAAGTTTAGTCCTTCTAGTAGTTCTAGACCAACCAGTGATTGATGAAGGTCGCTTTTTTATTAAGAAAATTTCCGGTGTTATCGGAAACGTTTATTTTGGAGCAAATAGTAGCTCTGCTTGAACTGGGAGTGGAAGTAGATATTTATGCCCTTCTTAAGGGAGATAACAGACAAATTCACCCATTGACTCGGGAGTATCGTCTTCTTCAGCGGACGCAATTTCCACCGTTGCCCTGCCCCCCCTCTAATGCTATTTTTCGCTTATTCAAGGCACCCCAATTATTCTGGATGACTGGGTTTAATTTTCCACTGCGACCCCAGCTCAAAAGCTTAAATATCCTTAAATATAAACGTCAGGCGTTCTTTTTGAATCTGTTGTATTTTGCTAGTATTTTTAGTACTAGACAAGTATACGATATTATTCATTGCCACTTTGGTATGTATGGTCTATTGGGTGTTGATCTTAAAGATCTAGGTTTAATTGATGGAAAAGTGATCACATCCTTCCATGGTATTGATATACATGTTTATCCAAAGCAATGTGGCCCTAGCGTATATCAACGTCTATTTAATCAAGGAGATTTTTTTACCGTTAATAGCGATTTTACAAAAGACTGTTTGATTAGATTAGGGTGCCCAGAGAACAAGATTACAAAGCTGCCTGTAGGGCTAAGAACTCAGCTATACAGTCATGTGATCAACAAGATTTCCACAGGTATCGTACAACTTTTGACTGTGGCCAGACTGACTGAAAAGAAAGGTATTGAATACTCTATTCGGGCTGTTTATCATCTGTATCAACGATTTCCAAATATTCGTTATGACATTGTGGGAGAAGGCCCTTTGCAGAATTCTCTCACTCAACTGATTTCTGATTTAAATGCTGAGAGCTACATCCATCTAGTTGGTCTTTGTAATCAGGTGGAATTACGCCAGCGCTACGCCAACACTGATATCTTTATATTAGCGAGTATTACTGCCACTGATGGTGACATGGAGGGGCAAGGCTTAGTACTCCAAGAAGCACAAGCCAGCGGTATTCCAGTAATCTCTACTTGGCATAATGGTATTCCTGAAGGCATATTAGTCAATCAGTCTGGTTTTTTAGTGCCTGAACGAGATGTAGAGGCTTTAACAGAACGCTTGGCTTACTTAATTGCCCACCCAAAACAGCGTCAACAAATGGGAGCAACTGGACAGACATTTGTACGTCATGCCTTTGATATAAACAACTTAAATCAACAGCTGCTAAATCTATACGAAAACTTACTATGACTCTAAAGTCTTTGCGCTGTCTGTTTTTACATAACTACTACAAAAACAGTGGCGGAGAAGATGTTTCCATGGCCACTGAAATTGAAATCTTAAAGCAAGCTGGGCATCAAGTGGAGCTACTGCAATGGCATAACAATAATATTGCTACTATGTCCGAGTCAGAAAAGTTAGCATTATTCTGGCGCACTACCTGGAATGAGAATGCACATGATCAAGTCAGAGCAAAACTACAAGCGATGCAAGCAGACTTGTTACATGTACAAAACTTCTTTCCATTGATTTCTCCATCAGTTCATCAGGCTGCACATAACCTCGACGTACCAACGGTGCAGCATTTGCGCAACTTTCGATTGGGGTGCCTGAATGCTTATCTCTATCGAAAGGAACAAGTCTGTGAGGACTGTGTGGGCCGCAATCCATGGCGTGGCATGGTGCGACGTTGCTATCGCAATTCTCTACCAGCATCAACCAGCCTGTGGCAAATGTTATCTTTTCATCGTTGGCGCCAAACTTGGGAGAAAGATGTAGATATTTTTATTACGCCAAGTCATTTTGCTGCACAGAAACTTATTGAAATTGGTATTCCAGCAGAGAAATTGCATGTTAAACCTAACTTTATCTTTGATCCCCTTGATAATGAAGAGATTCAACCCTTACCAGAACAACCTACTTTTCTATTTGCAGGGCGGTTATCTAAGGAGAAAGGGGCAATGATTTTGCTAAAAGCTTGGCAGTTTGTTAATGAACCAGATTGGCATTTACATATTGTAGGGGATGGCCCAGAAAGGGTCATACTGGAAACATTTTGTCATGAAAATGGCTTAGCTAATGTTCATTTTCAAGGAAGGTTAACCATAGCTCAAGTCATCAATTTCATCCAAAAAAGTAGTGCCGTTTTAGTCCCTTCTCAATGGTATGAGACATTTGGTCGGATAGTGATTGAATCGCTCGCTTGTGGTCGACCTGTGATTTGTTCTAACTTAGGAGCGCTGACTGAACTAGTTTTGGATGCTGAAAATGGTTTTTTAGTTGAACCACAAAATATACAAAAGTGGACTGAATGTATACGTTGGTTCGGAATGAATTCATCTGCATTGGAACACATGGGTATACGTGGCAGAAGCATGTATTTAAATAAATTTACGCCCTCCAAGAACTACCAGCAACTAGAAGCTATTTATAAACAAGTTTTGTAGTCTAATAAGCTGTTCAAAAAAAGTTGTATTTTACAGAAAAGTATTGCTTTCAGATTGACCTTCAATTGTTTTCAATCCGAACATTGTGTAAAGCATATGTATAAAGATTATCTAAAATCGTTGCCTGTCCCAAAAGATCACAGTAGGCAAGTTAATGCTTATAAAATATGTAAAAGCTTTTTAGGCAATTATGGTGATAAGTCGAACATAGTTTTAGATTTAGGCTGTGGCGAAGGTGATTCAATCGATTTTTTTCGAAACATAGATCCTGATATTCAATGGTTTGGTTTAGATTTAGAGTCTTCACCAGAAGTTAATAGACGTGAAAGACAAGATGCTACTTTCTTATGTTTTGATGGCATCAACATCCCCTTTAATGAAAATTACTTTGATATTATTTTTTGCCAACAAGTTCTAGAGCATGTCAGGCACCCAAGCATGCTTTTGAAAGAGGTTGTAAGAGTCCTTAAGCCTGGTGGTTATTTTCTTGGATCAACATCGCAACTTGAACCGTATCATTCATTTAGTACTTGGAATTATACGCCCTATGGTTTTCACTGCTTATTGACGGATGCTGGAATGAATCTTCAGGAAGTCAGACCGAGTATAGATGCGCTAACACTCATTATTAGAGCCGGCTTAGGCCGACCGGCCTTTTTTTCAAGATGTTGGGAAAAAGAATCTCCCTTGAATTTATTCATTGAATTAGTTGGGCGATTAACGCATAAAAATAGTAGTCAGATAAATTTTGCAAAACTTATGTTTTGTGGGCAATTTTGCTTTGTCGCTACAAAGTAAATTATGTTGTGTGTGATATTTGTAAGCCACATTATGCAGAAGAGGCATGTTCTGATTTTAGGTACTCACATATATGCGACGAGCTATGGAGATGCTTGCGATCGCATCTCCCATTGGGCTCAAACTCAGGAATCTTGCTATATTGTTGCGGCCAATGTTCATGTTGTCATGACCGCCTACTGGAATCCTGACTATCGTAACGTTGTGAACCATGCAGCCTTGGTCACACCGGATGGCATGCCTTTAGTGTGGGGATTAAGGCGATTAGGTATCAAACATCAATCGCGAGTGTACGGTCCAGACCTGATGCTGGCGTGGTGTGAACGTGCTGCTCAAGAACAGCTGTCTGTCTATTTTTATGGTGGCACCCACATCATGGTGCAGACACTGGTACAAAATCTCCAGAAACAGTTCCCTACCCTAAAAATCGCAGGTGCCTATGCACCTCCTTTTCGGGATTTAAGTCCAGCTGAAGAAGCCGCAGATGTGGAAGCCATTAATCAATCAGGAGCTGCTGTGGTATTTGTGGGTTTGGGATGCCCAAAGCAGGAAGAATGGATGGCTCGCCAGCAGGGCCAAGCGAACGCAGTCATGGTTGGTGTAGGTGCTGCTTTTGCGTTTCACAGTGGTAGCGTTTCTCAAGCGCCCCGATGGATGATGGCATGGGGTTTAGAATGGCTCTATCGTCTATGTCAGGAACCGCGACGATTATGGCGACGTTATGTCATCCACAATACGGCATTTCTATTGTTATTTGGACTGCAGTTAATGAATCGAGCAATGCGGTCTATCCTAGGTCCATACATGGGGCATTCTTCTAGTTGACGTCTGCCCATTTCCCAGGGCACTGCATGAAAGAGTTAGGGTCAGAAAAAACAGGTCACAAGCAAAATTTTCTGATGACCGTGGGGGCTGATATTCGAGCCACACGAGCAATAGCGCCAAAGCATTGGTTTGGGTGGAACGGTCTGAGAACATGTGTTCTGCTCCTTAGCGATACCCTATCGCTAGCCTTAGCCTGGTGGTTGGCAAGGTATCTAAACCAGTTTTATTCACCAATTCCACCACAGCTATTGTGGTGGAATTGGTTGGGATTACCGAGCTTATTTTGGTTATTTGCAGGTAGTACGCTATTGCTGTTTGGCCATTACGGTCTATATGGAAAGACTGTTCGGGCACGAGATTATCTACGAGCGACTCAGCTCGTTAGCAGTGTTTACTTTGTCTCTTTGGTACTAGCGTATTTTTACGATCCCAAGCTCGATGCACCTCGATCCTTGTTTTTTAGTGCTTGGGGTAGCAGTGTGGTGTCGGTTTCAGCATTTCGGTTATTGGCGAATAGTCTATTGAGTCATTGGCAAGGAATGAGGGCACCGATACAAGTGTTTTTAATTACTCAACCCCATCGATTGCGGCAACTAGCAAAAACACTGGAGCGACGTTCTCCCTATCAAGTGGTCGGAGCAGCGATGGCTTCCATGGCAAATACAGAAGCGACTTTTCAGCGCATTTTGGCCACTAAACCGGACGAGGTGCTGGCAGAAGATGTGCCTAATGTGGAATTAGCGTCAGGATTATATTGGCGACTGCGTCGGGCAAATATCCCTTTACGGTTACTGCCATCAAGCCGAGAAATGCTTTATCGACGTGGAGTGCCTGAAGTTGTAGCCGGTCTACCCACATTAATGATTGAAAGCTCCATCTTTCAGAGCATAGACTATCGTATTAAGCGATGGGTGGACTATGGCCTGTCTTTGTGTGCTGTGCTGATGCTCAGTCCGATATTTTTGGGGATTGCGATCTCAATTCGTCTCACCTCTCCTGGTCCAGTCTTTTTTCGACAGGAACGGATTGGGTTGCGAGGGCAGGTTTTCAAAGTATGGAAGTTTCGCACCATGACTGTTAATGCCCCTCAACAGCAGTTTCAACTAGAGCAACAAAACCAGAGTGCTGACGGCATTTTATTCAAACTACGCCATGACCCACGAGTGACCAAGGTTGGCAAGTTTTTGCGTCGTAGTAGTTTAGATGAGCTACCTCAGCTATTTAATGTATTACGAGGTCAGATGAGTTTGGTGGGCCCGCGTCCTCTGCCCCTAAGAGACATAGAGCAGTTTGAACCTTGGCACCACATGCGCCATCAGGTGTTACCAGGAATTACCGGGTTGTGGCAAGTATCAGGCCGCTCTAATATCGAAACTTTTGACGATGTGGCCAGACTGGATTTGCACTACATCGATAACTGGTCTCTAAATCTAGATTTAGAAATAATGGTAGCTACCTTGCGGATCATTTTGACGGGATTAGGGGCTTATTAATCTGATGAGTCGTGATTCATGAAGAGTGAGTTGAGAATAAACCGATTAATTGTATTCGAAGGTTTAATGGGGCTGGGACTGCTATGCCTAGCCATATTTGCCTGGTTACCAGATAGCTACTTTCGCATGGTGAGCTGGCCCTGGATTCTGGTTTGGCAGGGAGCATTTTTAACGATTACAACAGCCTGTTTCTGGAAACTTCGGCAGTTCAAACAGCCGTTTTATTGGCTAGGTTTTGGCGTTGATTGGTTAGTTCTGGGGCTACTCATAAGTTTGGCAATCAGTAGTTTAGGGGCTCAGTTTCCACTCTTGGCACTACAAAACCTGCTGATGGTGGTGTGTTACGGAATACTGCTCTATGGATTGCACAATATTCGCTGGAGCGTGCAATGGCTATGCCAAGGAGTTGTTTGGGTAGGCGCTATTGCCGCCATTATTAGTCTTGCTCTGTGGCAACCCACACCAGAGATGTGGCTTTCAGAGAATTTTTATGAGGCAATTCGTAATCGGTTTCCCCTTGGCCATCATAACTTTGCTGGTGGCTACTTTGTACTAGTCATGCCTGTGGCTTTTGGCTCAGCATGGGTCCATAAAGGATACTGGCGGTGGGTCTATGGTGGATTGGGGGCAGTTATTACAGCGGCACTCTATGCATCAGGGTCGCGGGGTGCTTGGCTAGGGGGAGTCGCCGTACTATTGCTGACCCTGGTTTTGAGCATTTTTCGTCGTCGTGGCAAAGCTCGTTTGAGTGCGATCGCATTTGCTGGAGTAGCCTTGTGCTTAGTCTTGGGACTCCTGGGAAGCAATCCGCGAGTACGTTCCCTAGTGATGGATTTTCAAAGTCCTCCAGCTTTCAGCGGTCCAGCCATTCTAAACGATGGTCCAACAGTCGATCGTGTATTTATGGCCCATGCCGTTAAGAATGTTGTTCAGCATCGTCCCTTGGGTCTAGGGCCAGGTAATTTAGGACGCCTTTATGAGAACTATCGCCCTTTAGAAGCAGGAACTGGATTAAACCAAGTACAACAAGTACACAATACGCCACTCCAGCTTGTGGCTGAGATGGGATGGCTAGGGGCTCTCTGGTACATATCTCTCATGGTTTGTTTAGTGAGATTAATCTGCTATCTACAAACACCATGCTCTTCTACTCTGGAACAGAAAATTGGTTTAGCCGCTGCCATGGGATTGTTTGGGTACAGTATTTCTAGCCTGAGTGACTATCAGTTAGAGAATATTCCTATTGCTGTTACATTGACTGTGCTTGTAGTATCCCTAGCTAAGTTGAGCTGGGCAGACTCTGCTGAATTACAAGTTTCTCTGCACATTAGGCGATGGAGCAGTTTATTGATACTGATGTTCTTAGCCCTAATAGGGCAGTTTTGGCTACGTGCAGATTTATCCCTGTTGATGACTCATCAAGGGTTAGCATCCATTAGTCAAGGAAATCTTATTCAGTCTGATAATAAATTTTATACTGCGAGTAGTTTAACGCCTTGGGACCCAACTCCTAGTGCGTTAGGAGCACAACAACTGACTGAAATTGCCCTCACTGCTAATGATGAGAACCGGGAGATTTTACGGCAAGAGGCTATTCAACTTTATCAACAAGCCCTCCAAACAGCACCTAATGACATTTGGTTTAATCAAAATCTGGCAGTGCTCACTTGGCAAACGGGCGATGTAGCCACAGCCCAGCAGGCTATTACAAAAGTGGTGCAGCTTAGCCCCAGGAGCAAAAACCACAGCTACTATTTGCTAGGTCTAACAGCTGAGTCCCTAGGTGATATGAATAGGGCTATTGATGCTTGGGCCTTGGAATGCTTGATTAATCCCCAAGCATTTCTGTTTACCAGCTGGTACGAAGAACTGGCAGATTTTCGGGAGGCCGTGTTTGCCCGAACCTTACAGCACTATCAAACAGTGCTATCAGGTTTACCATCAGCACATCCCCTACGCCACGATCTGGAAAACCATATAACCACCCTACGCTGGTGGTCCGGTCAAGAAAACAATCTGTCATCGGAGCGCCTTTTACTACAGGCATTGTTCACAATTGAAAAAACCCCAGAACAGGCTGCAATGTTGTTAGAGCAATGTACAACAGACGTCCCAAAAGACTCATCAGCCTGCGATTTAGTTAATGCTTGGCTGAGGCCCGAAAAGCTAGATCAGTACTTAGATACAAGTAGTCTGGATTCTCTGGAAGAGGATGTGTTACGAGTTCACATTCTGGAACATCGCACAATGCAATCTTGGCTCCGCTCTACCACACAACCTGTTTCTAACAGTCAGCGGGTAGCTCTAGGACTACTCTATCGCAATCACTATGCCCAGAAAATATCGTCTATCCTACTGCCTGACAATCTTCGTCAGTTTTCGTTACCCTCTACACTAAAGCTGTTTACGCTCACATGGCCAAGAGAGTTTATCCTGTTAGACCACTTAGTAGAGAGTATTCGAGCTAACGAGTTAGGATTACCCCATCCCACGCGCAACAACTTCAAACTGACTGAGCCACAATATATTGAAGCAGCTTAAGCCGTAATGATAACCCTTTGATTTTATCCGTGCGTTTTCGCTCACTATCACAGCATACCATCCCTCCTTCTTCTCCATGTCTCTGCCAGCCTCAGAATCCCCTCTAACAGCACCCGTCTCTCCAGGAACCGCGAATGGCAATCTAATCGGACTGCTAACAGTTGGGTTTTATGTGTTGTTTACCCTATTGCCCAGTAGCCATTCCCTGATGGTTTCGTGGCCTTGGGTGGCAGTGTGGCAGGTGACCCTGATGTTGCCCATTATTTGGTTGTTGTGGCAGCTTTGGTTTAAGCCGCTATCTGCCTTTAAATTGGGTTCAGGGTTGGATTGGCCCATGGCTCTTTTGGTAATCGGTCTAGGCGTTTCCACCCTATTTGCAGAGTTTCCTAACCAAGCGATTTGGTACTCTTGGGCAGCCCTAGGAGGTATTGCAGCTATGTATGCTCTATCCGGTTGGGTAAAAACGCCAAAACAAACGATTCTACTTCTCAAGTTTCAGGCTGTTCTGGGTGTTGCTTTTATTCTTGTTAGTTTGGGTCTATGGTTATCGCGAACCTACTTTCCCGAATTGGAGCGCTTGGCTGGGCTCGAACCCTATGGAGTCTCCCAACAGTTCAACTTTGGCGTGACCAGCCTGCGTAACTGGTACCCTCTTGGGCATCAAAACTACGTAGCAGGCTATCTGGTTTTAATTTTGCCTTTGTTGTTTGGGCTAGCCGTTATCGAAAAAAGCTGGCAGCGTTGGCTATGGATAGCTGGCTGTGGTTTGGGGCTGATCGATTTATACACAGCAAGTTCTCGGGGTGGACTACTGGCGCTGATTGTGACTATTGCGATCGCGCTTACTATTACTCTCTTTCGCAGCTCTCTCCCTCATCGTTTAGTCTTACCTACGGGCAGCTTAATGCTATGTGCCCTAGTTGCCATTACCTTGGCTAACGGTCGTGTTCGGCGACCATTGCTAGCTCTTTTACAGGGTAAAACCAATAATAGTGAGCTCGGGTATCGTATTATTACAAATACCATTGGTTGGCATATGGGCCTAGACCATCCACTGACTGGTGTTGGCCCTGGTGGTGTATTTCAGCTTTACCAAAAATATCGCCCCTATTGGGCCGGACGCGAGGCAGAACTACACTTTCAGCTCCATAGCACCCCAGCCCAGCTATGGGCGGAACTGGGTATTTGGGGTGTGGGAGCTATGATAACCCTGATAAGCCTTCTTGTTTGGCGAACCTGGGGTTGGAGCCAGCAAAGAAAAACTGAATCGTTTATCCCTCCAGTGTTAGTCTGGAGCCTACTAGCCAGCCTGTTGGCTTATGGCCTCATGGGGTTAACGGACTATCAGTTAGATACTCCAGCCATCAGCGGTGTTCTGATAATAAATTTTGTCATTTTAGCAAGGGTGTTTCAAAGTCCATCGACTAGAGGCCATATTCCAGCTAAGAGAGTCTTGTCATACCTCCGGGTATGTTCTGGCCTTGGTTTAATGCTGGTTATTACTTTATGGTTGGTCCCCATTCATCGAGCCTGGGCTTTATCAAAACAAGGCTTTGATCAGCTAGAGCTCGGTAACTTTGACAATTTTGAAACAGCTTTAACCCAAGCTCATCAGTTAGCCCCTTGGGAACCGTACTACCCATCTATGCTCGCTTGGACTTTAGGAGACTTTAGTTTTCAGGTTAGCGGAGAATCAAGTGCTCGACTTCGGGAGAATGCCATTACATGGTTTCAGAAAGCTAATGAAATCGCTCCTTACCAAGAATTTGGTCAGTCTAATCTAGGTTGGTTATTAACCCAGACTAGCCCCCATGATGCCGTTCGTGTTTTTACTAACTCTGCTGCTCTCATTCCTGCAAAGCAAGGTGTTTTCCTAGGTCTAGGTCTTTCCCTATTGCGTAGTGAACAGCCTTCATTGGCTATTGAAGCTTTGGTCATAGAGCTTTTACGCTTCCCCACAGTACTTACTAGTCCGATTTGGCAACTGGGAGAGCTTGATACTGTTAAGGAGGACGTATTTAAAGAACTGGAGAAAGTATACGTAACAGATATTCAATCTCTCAAAACTACAGATCCCTTGCTCAGAGCTCACATAGAACGTCAAAGAGGTGCTCTACATTGGTGGCAAGGCAGTTACAGCAAAGCGGCTGAAGATTGGCATAATTTTCCGACAGGAGAGATTGTATTGCAACTAGCACAGGGGAAACGTCTCCAGCTGAGCGACATACCAAAGAATATGACTGGCAACCAAGCATTTCTAGCTTGGTTGCAACCAGAAAAACGACAAGTTCTGTTAGAGCAACTTCTAATTGAACCTAGAAATGATTTGCCACAATTTAATATCGCACTGCCTACCTCGGAACAAGTTGACCAGTTTGCGAGAACGATGAGACAGGCAACGAGTTTTGATGATTGGTTAAAAAATAGTGGCCTGATTCTTCAACCCCGTAGTGAAAGAATTGGCTTCGGTATCCTAAACCGACATATCGACGGACCTTTCCCAATCGATTATGCTCCTCAAATTGTTAATCAACCTGTGAGAGCTACTTTAACAACTCTCTTCTCTACACCTACTTTCTTCCCAGAACTTGAAAGGTTTCTTCAGCCACGTCGTCAAAGACTCATATCCAAGCTTGAATCATCGAACACTACCTAACAAAATCCAGCGTAAGGAGCAAGAAGTTAATCGGTAATCGAGTAGCATCTATCAACTTCTTACTTTTCTTCGCACCCTATAGGTAGCTAACTCAGGCTTTCTCACTTGCTCCTAAGTTTTACTCCTCACTGCGATATCTAACCGTTACTTGACCATTTTCAGCAAGCAAAACTCTACCTCCTAAGGCCTCAATGTTAGATATGGCTGCCTCTCGGATAGTATCATCTGTAGCTCTTAGTAAAACCTGTGACCAGGCACTAATCTGAGCAGGTTTGCTGTTAGGTTCATTGGCTAGAAATACAGCGGTCTGGTTTGACGCTGCCGCAATATTTGCCGCATCTGGATCAGCTGAACGCTCTGCCCAATCAGCAGCTGTTGCATAGGATATTTGTGCGGCTTGTGTATCCCTAACAAACAATAGCTCGTCAGTCGCTTTGTGACGCCAGACCAGGTAAGATCTTGGCACTGTTTCAGGGGACAGTTCTGATAGGCCTTGCTCCATTAAGCGAATCGATTCGCGTGGTTGCCCTGCATACATTGAGATGCTGTTGGCAAGGTAGATATAGCTATCAATAAAACCAGGATCGCGGTCTGTAATTATCTCAAAAAAACTTGGACTGAGAAGGTAGCCTGTTTGCTCGCGCATCTCAGAATCACCAAAGTACTGTAAAAAGTTTAGAAACGTCCAACTACTAACAAGATTGCTAAAGCCAAAATCAGGTAAGTTTGATAAAAGCTGAAAACGCAAGGCGGAAGCTTCACTTTGCTGCTGCATATCAAACTCAGATATTTCTTCTAAGCTATCACCTTTAATACTGGTTAGATTAGCTCTCTGAAAGAGCCCTATCCCCAATAGCAAACTTAGTGGTAACAGGAATTTGAAAATGGGAAACAAATTCATAAACACATCAAGCTTGACCTATTGCAAGCTCACTACAATCAAAACAGAACAAAGAGTTAGCCTTTTACCACTATCTTTAGTGGCTTCCAAAAGCATCCAAGCAAACAAAGCCTCCTTAACTTAAGGTTTACGCCAACAAAATGTCTGGTTTAGATGGAGTTCAATGACTTGAAGACCTGATGAATAAAATGCTTGCTTGCCTTAATTTTTCCAAAAACTACAGCCCCCAGTTGGCTTGGCTCGTCCTAACATTGAAAGCGTCTAACAGATTTGGTGAACTGTCAGACGCTTTCATCTAAACAAAAGCTGAGTACGAAAGCAATAACTATCGTACTCAGCTTTTAAGTCACTGCGTTATCTAGCTTTTTGCAAAGCTAGATAACAAACTACTTCGCCGTAAAACCAGTAGCACATTCTAGTTGGGTACCGGTTGAGCCAATATTGCTAATTGTGGAAAACAAACTAGCTACTGCAGGTGCTACACCAGGGTCATTTTTCTCACATAAAAGCGTAGTTGATGTAACCTCGCTAGTAACCGCCTCAGACAGCAGATAGGCGGCTCCAATATAAGACTTCAAGTTAGAAGATTGAGCCGTCACAGGATTAGCAACGACAACTCCACCTTTACTAAAGTCAGTGGCAGATGTGGCGCTTGCAGTCATGCCAACAAGATCGTTTTGATTAGTACCATCGCCGAAAAGGTAATTTTCTGACTGCACTTTAATACCTATACCTAGTGCACTAATTGAGTCAGAAAATTTAGCTTTTTCAAGTACGTATGCTTGCTGGCCACGATTGATGGCACCAACATTAGTAACGGCTTCTGTCTGTCTGGCTTTGTTTGCCTGGTTGAGGAAGGACGGTAGAGCGATCGCAGCTAGAATACCGATGATGATGATTACTACCAGTAGCTCAATTAGGGTAAAACCTTCGTTAGCTTTTTTCTTGCTGACTAGGTGCTGCAGTAGCTTTGCACGTAGAGTTGTCTTCATTATGGAAAGTGTCTCCTTGAGGTTTGGGATGTAGCGTCTAGCTCCTAGCTTCTAAGCTACCCATGGCTATCAGATCTATTATCATCTGGGGTGAAAACCTGAAAAGCTTTGGTCTTGCTTGATTAGCGCTACGGTTTTAACCTACCCTTATACCTTGGTAGAGCTATCAGCTAATGTACAGAACTTGTACAAATAGTTGGAGTGATCTCTACGTATAAATGCGGAGAAGTTGGGTAAAAAAAGGCCGTTTTGTATTACTCAAATGCTAAAAGCGGTCTACAGTTTCAAACTTAGTAGATTGAGCTGTGGCAGCTTCTCCACAGGTTTTCGGGGTGGGAAATAGCTTTGTAGGGTTGGCCAGTCCTTGGGTATTGATAGCTTGACGGACCCAGGTCATCGTGTCTAAATCTGCTGAGGTAAACATTTGGGGCATGTAGCAGCGTTTATCGGCTCCGATGCCATGTTCTCCAGAAATGCTGCCGCCTGCTTCAACGCAAAGTTTAAGGATATCTCCTCCCAAGGCTTCAACCGTTTCCAGCTGCCCGGGAATGGAATTGTTATAGAGAATAAGCGGGTGTAAGTTGCCGTCTCCGGCGTGGAAGACGTTAGCCACCCGATAACCGTATTTTTGGCTAAGGGTTTCGATGTCATTGAGAACCTGTGGGAGCTCAGACCGAGGAATGACACCATCTTGGACATAGTAGTCTGGGCTAAGTTTACCCATGGCGGCAAAGGCAGCTTTGCGGCCTTTCCAAAGGCGTAAGCGTTCTTCTGCCGTGGTTGCGATCGCAACGTCCCTGGCGCCATTTTCCTTAACAATTTCGCTAACTTTATTAGCACTGGCCTTCACGTCAGCTGGGGAACCATCCACTTCCACCAACAAGATGGCAGTAGCATCTCGGGGGTAGCAGTCCATGGCCACGACTTCTTCTACCGCATTGATGCTAAAGTTATCCATCATTTCCATCCCAGCTGGAATGATCCCGGCTCCGATAATGTCGGACACGCTGTTAGCAGCAGCTTCAACGCTATCGAAGTCAGCCAGGAGGGTTTGGACACTCTCTGGAGATTTAAGAATGCGTAGGGTAATCTCGGTAGCGATACCCAGGGTGCCTTCGGAGCCAACAAAGATACCGGTTAAATCGTAGCCTGGCGTTTCTGATATGTTACCGACGTCTACGATATCCCCGTTGGGGAGGACTAGTTTAAGGCCCAGCACATGGTTAGTCGTTACCCCATATTTTAGACAGTGAACACCACCCGAGTTTTCTGCAATGTTGCCGCCAATGGAGCAGACGGACTGGCTAGATGGATCGGGCGCATAATAAAAACCAGCACCACTGACAGCCTGGGTGACCCAGTTGTTGATTACACCGGGTTGGACGACGATGCGCTGGTTATCGTAGTCAATATCTAAAATTTGCCGCATACAGGCGGTGACAATGAGTACGCTATCTTCCAGGGGAAGGGCGCCACCAGAAAGTCCAGTTCCAGCCCCCCGTGTGACAAAGGGAACCTGATTTCGATCGCAAATCTTAACGGCCGCTGCGACCTCTTCCGTAGTTCTAGGCAACACAACTAAGGCGGGACGTTGACGATAGCTAGTTAAGCCATCGCATTCGTACACTAAGAGTTCTTCCTTACGGCGAACCACCTGATCCTCGCCCAATGCCCGCATAAATTCCTGAACAATGGGTTGCCAGTTCCGTTGCTCGGTCGTTTTTTCTGTAAGGGTTGCACCAGACGTCATGAGTTGATCCCGCGGAGTTTAGTATCTGTTGTACGGTCGGAGTCTCTAAATTGCAAAACTCGACACTACAGACGGCTAGTAGCCTGTCAGCACTCAATCTTTGGATAGGATCACCAGAACAATAAGCGTCATCATTACAACACCAGTACCGGCTGCCCGGCCTCATCCAAATCTCTAAAGCTTGACGTCTACTAGCTTGATCCTAAACCAATCTTTCGCCATGGAGCATCTTATTCGCTGCATCTAATAAGGCTTCTTCTAGATATGGCTTTGTAAAATATCCGCTAGCGCCCAAATCAACGGCCATTTGTCGGTGTCGATCGGCACCGCGAGATGTGAGCATAGCAATGGGAATGGCTTTTAATCCACTGTCCTTTTGCAGACGGGATAATAGCTCTAATCCATCCATGCGAGGCATTTCAATATCACAGAAAACTAAATCGCAGGGCAGTCCCGAGCGAAGTTTTTCCCAAGCCTCTTGGCCATCACGAGCCTGCTCCACCCGATAGCCCACTTTATTAAAGCTCATGGATAAGAGTTCACGGACTGTAATCGAGTCGTCCACAATTAAGACCGTAGGCTCGGATTTCAAAGTGCCCATTGATTCCGGGGGAGCCTCTTCAACTTGTGTCCACATGGCTGTGCTGGGCTCACGCCGTACACGACCCATCGCTAAATCAATCAGTTCAAGTACATCGGCAATGGGCATAACACGACCATCGCCGAGTACGGTGGCTCCAGCGATGCCCGTGGGCTTAGGGACAGGTCCTTCTAGCTGTTTAATTACGATTTCCTGTTCACCCATGACCTGATCGACCTGGAGGGCGATAAAGCTATTGGTGCTACGGAGAACAACGATGGATACGATATTTTCATCCTGGTTACCTCCGTATACGCGCCCACGACCTAATGTACGGTTAAAGGAAAGTAGGTCGGATAGTTTCTGGAATGGGAGGAGGTTATCACGCCACAAGATACAGTCTTGATCCTGATCATTTTTCTGAATGCGATCGCAGGCCACATCAAACATGTCCTCTACACCATCCATGGGAAAGGCAATCCGCGCCTGATTACTAACGCAGCTAAGGGCCTTAGAAATACTGAGAGTAAGCGGCAAGCGAATAGTAAACGTAGTGCCACGACCAGGCTCAGAATCAACCGTAATATTGCCTCGAATATCTGCTAAAGACGTACGGACCACATCCATCCCAAATCCACGTCCAGCGAAATCATCAGCCTGATCGCGGGTACTAAAGCCTGGATGGAACAGGAGGTCATATACATCCAGCAAGGTCATCGACTGGACGTCTGAGGGCGTAATTAATCCTTTTTCCAAGGCTTTCTGTTTAACCATAGCGGGATCAATGCCAGCGCCATCGTCACCTACAGAAATAACCGTTTGGTTTCCCTGATAAAACGCTTGAACCGTAATGACACCTTCTGAGGACTTACCAGCAGCCTGCCGATATTCGGGCGACTCTATGCCATGGGTAATAGCATTGTTTACCAAGTGAGTCATCGGATCGTAGAGCTGTTCTAAAATCATCTTGTCAATCAAGATGTCCCGCCCCTCAACAACCAAACGAGCTTCCTTGCCACATTTGAGAGAAATGTCCCGCACAGCCCGAGGTAAGCGGGCAGCTGTCTGGGCAAAAGGAACCATTCTCGCCTTGTTTAACCCTTCTTGCAGCTGGTTAGTAACCTGCCTAAACTGACGAGTGACCTGATCCGAGGACTCAACAGTGTAGGCAATGTCAGACGCCGACTCACGTACTCTGACAATTAGCTCGATCATTTCCTGCGACAAGGTATGGAAGCCGGTAAAGCGATCCATTTCTAAAGCATCAAAAGACTCTCCGGTAGCATGATCGCCAGCCCTACTGATGGGTGTTCCCCCACTGTTGGCCATTTGATAAGATTGGCGACTAGAAATCAAAGAGCTTTCCAATAATGAGCGTTCATAAAGGTCACGCATCCGTTGACCTACATCGTTGAGCTGCTGCACTTGGAACAAAAGATTATCTAAGAATTGGCGCAGCCGTTCTTGATCCTGCTCAAGGGTATTACGGTTAACCACCAGTTCCCCGACCAGATTACTGAGATTATCCAGATGGCCCACCGATACTCGCATGGTTTGATCGGTTACCGTCCGACGCCCTGAGGGCAAACGGTTGGCACTTGGGCGATAGGCAGCAGGAGCGCTAGTTGCGCCCGCAGTTAATGTTTGGTCAGCGTCCTGCAATAAGGCTTCAAGATCACCAAATTCATCATCATCTACATTTGCAGCCGGACTGACTAGGGACTGATCACTGATGGCCTCGGCAGCACTTGAGACCACAGAACTGGGACTGTCAAGGAGCGCATCAAGATCGCCAAACTCATCAGCAGTTGTGAACTCATAGGCCTCTGGAACAGCCTCAGCATCAACAGCTGCATCTGTTGTTGTACTCAAATCAAAATCAGATAAGCCTGATGGCGACGCCTTTAATTCATTCGCCAGTAAATCAATTTCTAATGCGCTATCTGGCAAATCTTCTCTATCTACAGGCATGTCGTCAACAAAACCTGTGACAATGCCGCCATCTTCTAGGTCCAGAAGATCAAATTCCAGATCATTGGAAGGAGGGGTATTGAGTAAGTCTGTATCTAAGTTGGCCTTATATTCAGCAGTATCAACGGTCTCTGTGGTCAACTCAATATCGTCTAAGCTAGATATCTCAGAACTTTCCAGAGGTGTATCACCAAATAATTCATCTACCCCACTTTCTTCGCGGTCATCCAGAGAAGCCATCGACGCATCCAACGCCTCTGGAGAGTTGAACCGGGAGCCATCAACGAGCCCATCAGGCTCACTACCAAATAGATTTTCTAAGTCTGGTTGTGTTGTAGATACATCGGAACTATCTTCAAATAAGTCGGATGAAGTCCCATCATCCGCCAAGCTCTCTTCAGTGGAAGCCCAGAGATCGTCTAGGTCCAAAGCATTGGAATCGTCAGTAGTAAGCGTCTCTGGAGAAGGCTCGGCGGTCTCTAAAGTTAAGTCATCTGAGCTACTATTCTCAGCCCAAATATCTGTCAATAGATCATCTGCTGTATCGACCACTGCAGCGTTATCACCGATATCCCAAAGATCATCTGCCAAAGACTCTATTTGCGCAGACTGAGTAGAGGCATCAACTTCGAAGAAATCGTCAAATTCGGACGGTTCAGCTACGCTCCTCTGCTCTGATTCGGGCTCGTTAACAGCCGTGAAAAAATCACCACCATCTAAAGAACCTTCAGAAGTAATTTGGTCAGTTATCTCTAATGACGCACTGCTGAACCATTCATCGTTTTGCGATGAGTCATGAGTGTTTTTCAGAGCAGCATCAAAATCACTGGTGTCACTATCTAAGACGTCATTGCCAAGCGCACCACTAAGGTCTAGAGCAAGATCTGTTTCAGGCGTGTCCATTGGCTCACTATCTTGTGCGCCGACTTCATCGAGTGACAATGCTGTCAGAGTAATACTGTTATCTTCCTCTTCAACATTTGACTCTGCCAGCAACTCTAACTCATCTAAATCCAAGGAGTCCTTACTCTCTTCTGGAAAGCCTATATCGATTTCTTCTGGGGAAGGATTGTTTAGCTCCGCCAACAGTTCATCACTGGTCTCAGTCTCAGGCGCAACAAGGTCTCCGAACAGTTCATCAACACTCGCCATGTCATCAATAGCTGCTGGCTCGCTAGGCTCAGAAACCTCAGCAAACAAACTATCTTGCAACAAGTCTATGTTGATTTCTTCTGGGGAAGGAGTGTCTAGCTCTGTCAACAGTTCATCACTGGTCTCAGTCTCAGGCGCAAGGCCTCCGAACAGTTCATCAACACTCGCCATGTCATCAATAGTTGCTGGCTCGCTAGGCTCAGAAACCTCAGCAAACAAACTATCTTGCAACAAGTCTATGTTGATTTCTTCTGGGGAAGGAGTGTCTAGCTCTGTCAACAGTTCATCACTGGTCTCAGTCTCAGGCGCAAGGTCTCCGAACAGTTCATCAACACTCGCTGGGTCATCAACCTCAGATGCCTCAATAAACAAATCATCAATGGAGTCAAGATTATCGGACGGTGCTGTAGATGCAACACTTCTTGCATCTACAGCTGAAGGGCGATTGGAGGCAGCATCTAGAGGGGATAACTGACTGGCAGTGTCCGGGATATCGGTATCGCCAAATAGGTCAGCAAGTTCATTTCCAGATGTAAAATCATCTGACGCCGCCACAGGTGTAGCATCAGCTAATAAGTCTTCGAAGTCAGGAGATACATCCGCATCTAAGCGTTGCTCCATGTCCGAATCGTTCGACATAGAAACATCTTCTTCCTGCCAATCACTATCGAGTTCGTCACTGCTGGTTTCAAAGAGATCGGCTAAGCTCATTAACTCTGCAGCACCAACTTCTGGCCCAGATTGAGATATGGCTGCTTCGTTGAGCAAATCATCTAAGGAAATAGGATCATCGCCGTTGATATCAGGAGCAACACTGTCTATCTGGAGAGCATCTGAGCTTAAGTTGGTGTCTTCTGCAATCTCTAAGTCGCCTAGTTCAAGAGATGCATCTGAGCTATCGAATAGGCTATCTGTAAATAGGGCATCGAAGTTGTCAGTATCGTCGGTATGTTCATTAGCTGCGCTATCGGCAGCCAATGTTTGTAAGGTCTCTGAAATTAAGATTTCAGGTTCACGACCTGCCAATACAAAGTCTTGAGCTTTTTTGATTTCTTTAATTAAAACTGGGGCAAGTGTACGATAGTCGTTATTGCGATCGCATACAGCCCACCGTGCATGCTTAGATAAGTTTAGCCATGCAGGCAAGCTAAACTGCTCGCCAAACTGCTCTAATAATTGACAACAGGTCTTTAAAGCATTGCGAGTATCATCCGTATCTGCTTGCTTAAAGCGAGCCAGCATTTCTCTCAGAGTTTCTGAGACATCGCTACTAAACACTAGCTTTAAAGCACTTTCTTCAACAGGCTGTGGAGTTTGAATAGCGGCTACAGAGATGGAGGATTCAGGTATAGCTATAGAGCCTCCTGTCGTTTTCACCAGCTGCTCTAAATGCTCTTCAAGCTGCTGAAATACCGGCTCTACGCCAGTCATAATGCTTTGCTCTTTTTCTGCCGTCAACCCAAAGGGGCCTTGAAGCTGCTCTAAGAGCTCCTGCAAAGCATCAAAAATACGCAAAAACATCGACTCTAAAGGTCGATCTACCTGTACAGGCGATTCTTTTAGTACCTTAAAATAATCTTCCAGGCGATGAGACGTGCGCTGCATGCTTTCAATACCCAACATGGCAGCGCCACCTTTTACAGAATGGGCAGCTCGGAAAATCTCATTCGCCATCTCTGGATTGCCGATGGTTGCCTGAAGATTTAACAGACCCTGCTCAATAGTATTTAGGTGGTCCTTGGCTTCTTCAATAAAATAGCCCAGTATACGTTGCTGTTGCTCAGGCACCATCACCCTTATCTCCCTAAATAGAACCGAAAATTAGGTTAGTCCTTAAATAATTTGAAGTACGTAATACCAGCAGTAGTTATTCCCTGACATATTTCTTGAAATAGCATGGCTCGATCTTACCCATTCTCAGCTTCAACGCCTTTACTAAGCTCCCCGGCAGATTATTTATTTTCTCCTTCTACCTTAAAGCGCTCCACCGAAGTCAGCAGATCACGGGCGACACCCACTAAGTTTTGCAGCGATGTTGACACTCGCTGAGATTCTTGAGATGTTTCCTGAGCCGAAAGTTCGACTGATTGCATAACCTGAGCAACGGCTCGGGATGTTTCAGTCTGCTCAACCGTATCAGCAGTAATCGATCGCACCAACACATCAATACGATTTGATACTTGAATGATATCCTCTAGCGATCGCTTTGCTTGCTCCGCTAGACGAGTACCCTCAATAACCTGCTGTGTACCTTCTTCCATAGCAGTCATTACACTGCTAGTCTCACCCTGAATCTGCAAAACAATTTGCTCAATTTCCTTAGATGCTTTTGCCGCTCGATCGGCTAGCTGACGTACTTCGTCGGCCACAATAGCAAAGCCTCGACCAGCTTCCCCAGCTCGAGCTGCCTCAATACTAGCGTTGAGAGCTAACAGATTTGTTCGCGAAGCAATCTGGGAAATTAATGCCACGATTTTGGAAATTTCCTGAGACGATTCTGCCAAACGCTTTACCTTTCGGGTAGTTTCAGCTACGGTCTCGCGAATTTCGAGAATACCGGCGACTGTGCGTTCTACAGCCTCCCCGCCTCGCAGGGCAGTTGCAGATGCTGAACGAGCAACTTCTTCTGCTTCTTGAGCACTATCGGCCACACGCTGAATCGATTCGGTCATCACCTGGACAGAATTCAGGGTGACAGCCAATTCTTCCGCCTGCCTTAGGGCATCGGCCGATAGACTGCGGGCAAACATTTCGTTATCGGAGGAACTCTTTGTTACCTGCAAGGCCGCAGCGCTTACCTGCTGCACAATTTCCCTCAGATTTTGAATGGTTAAATTAAAGGAATCAGCAACTGCGCCCAGAACGTCGGCAGTAACTTCTGCTTGTACGGTCAAGTCACCCCGGGCAGCTCCTTCCACATCATCTAGCAAACGAATTACCTGACGCTGCAAGTCCTCTTTAGCCTGCTCCTGCTCTTGCGCTTTACGTTGAGCCTCACTTGTCGTGGTGAGGATAACCCTTGCCATCTGATTGAAGCCAGTGGCCAGTTGCCCCAAATCATCATTCGAATAGACAGTTGCCCTAGCACTCAAATCGCCTTGGGAAACTAAGTCAAACTGCTGCTGCAGGTTATCGATGGAGCGTTTAGCTTGTCGATCAAATAAGACCCCTAGCCCCAATACCGCTAGAAAACTAGAAACAGCAGCAGCTCCCCCCATAGCGGCCGGACGAACACGCGCGATCAAATTACGATTTTCATCCGGCGAAAGATTATTTCCGAGCCGACCTAGAGTCGCCTGATTCACCGCAGTTACGGAAATCACAGAGACCAGCGCTGCTGCTGCTGCCATCAGCAATCGCTTAGTACCCAGAGACGTATTACTAAGAATATTTAGCGAGCCTGACTCTTCTTCTGCCGCAACAACAGCTGGTACTTCTTCTCCTTGGGTAAATGAGGGAAGCTGATCAGCAGTTTCAATACTGAAAATGTCATCATCTCCAATAATGGCTTGGTCGTCATCCTCTACCATGCTGAACCCCGAGCTGCCTCTAGGAACTTGCGCTTGAGAGAAGATGCCATCTGAGCTTGCTGAAGGTTCAGTAAATTCAGTAGACCCCTCTGACAAATCAAATTCAGGGAGACTGCCAAGATCATCAAATTCATCAAACTCATCTAGAAAGTCAATATCCCCTTGCTGACTTTCCATTCCATCCATGGTGTCTACACCTGGAAACGTTTGAGCAGTACCTGGAAATGTCTGCTCACCTGTTTCGTCATCAACCATCCCTTCCATAGCAGGCTCTATACCTGACAGGGTTGAGGAAGCACCAAACTCTTCTTGAAAATCTGATACAGGTAAGTTTTCTTCTGGAACTACAGCATCTGGTTCCATCATAAAGAGAGTCTGATCCTCAGCCTCTTCAAATAGATTTGGATCACCAGGAGTATCGATATTAGCTGTACTATCTGTGATTAGGAAATTATCATCAATATCTGAGAAGACACTGGCATCCTCTCCCAACACCTCCTCTGATGGAAAGGCATCATTAAAGTCGTCTTGATCAAACTGTGAAAGCTCTTGAGGCGCAGCCGCATCATTAACCACACTACCTAAGGTAATTTCATCGTCTTCAGACGACGAAATTAGACCTTCTAAACTGCTATCTGCAAATGGATCAACCAACCCGGCATTGTTAAAATCGCCGTCTAACTCACCCATGGCAAACGGATCATCGTTCGCGTCTTCACCGGATGTACTCTCATAATCGGTAACGGCCCCAAATGGGTCACCTGTAACCTCCCCAGCCATCTCGAAGCCTTCGTCACTACTTGGAGAACCAGCAGCAGCATTATCAAGAGACTGTCCGGCATTAACCTCTGGGCCAGCTGACTGAAAACTACTACCGTCAGCATCTTCAAACGATAAGTCCAGACCTGCACTCAAATCATCGCCATCTTCTCCCATATCCCCATATAGCTCTATGGAATCAAACAACCCATCCGCAGTAATATCCTCTATGTCGCTATTATCTGATTGTGCCTGGCCTACATCCATCTGTTCTGCATAGGCCAAACCATTGTTAGCGTAGTTAACGAATTCGGGATCAGAGGTCAACTCTAGAACAGACTTATACTGGTCTCGGGCAACAGCATAAGCACTGAGCCCATAGCAGTAGATATGACCTTTGAGCAAAAGCACGTTGGGATCGCTCGGATAGTTTTCTGCCAGTTGCTCAATAATATTGGCCGCTTCTTCGTAGCTGCCTTGCATATATGCGCGTTCTGCGGCTTGATAGGTTTGAGCGTAATCTATGCTCGATGCCATCCGTATTCTCCTGACAGTCTAAACATCTCCATCTTGTCGAATTCGCCGACGCTAAGCCGCCCAGCGTGCTGAACGCAATATTGCAACATGATCCAGTAACCGCAATGAGCGATCCGTATTTACATCCAATACCCACTCACCTTTAAGAAAAGGGGCCATTGTATCGGAATAGTCTCGTGACATTTTCATTCGCTCTGCATCTAGCCAATCTGTTCCAACTATCTGATTAACGGCTAAGCCTAACATAGTCCCCTGATGTTCAACAGCAATTACTGGAATTTCTGCCCTATCCGTGTTCATTGGTTGGGGATACCCTAGAAACTGCCCCAAATCAGCCACCCAAATGACCCGACCTTGTTCGTTTAATGTTCCTAATAACAGTGGCGATACATTAGGCACGGGGGTAATTCGATCAGGAGGGTTTTCAATGATGCGTCGAATTCCAATGGCTGGCAGAGCAAACTCATCATTAGTACCCACATAAAAACGCAGATGAAGCTCGCCATCAGGTGTTTCAATTTTCTGAAGCTCAGGGGCCTGATCTTGCCCTATTCCGGTTTGAAAGTCTGGATTACCTACCATCGTTCCCTGTAACCTCATAAATCATCGGCATTTTAATTACGCAATAGCTGTTTAACGGTGCCTACTAGCTCAGTGGGTTGAAAGGGTTTAGCAATGTAGGCATCTGCTCCTTGTTTCATGCCCCAATATCGATCAAACTCTTCACCCTTAGAGGAACAGAGAACCACTGGCAGATTTTGAGTGCTCGGATCCGATTTAATTCGTCTACAAACTTCATATCCGTTCATACGGGGCATAACGATATCTAAAACAACTAGATCAGGCAACGTACCTTGGATATGTGCTAACGCTTCAACACCGTCACTGGCAGTGGTGACATCAAGACCATTGCCCTGTAATAAGTCAATAATCATCTCTCTCTGGGCAATGCTATCTTCCACTACTAAAACCGTACTCATAACCTGAATTTCGCCGTTTAAGACCGGTTCATATCTTGATTCAACTCATTATGCCCTTCTAGGGGGAAATAGCTAGTTGAGGAGTATGCCCAGTTATTTTTGACTATTGAATTAGTCAATGAGCGACGGGTTAGCTAAACCATGAATCCATGGGCTATTAATGCACACCCTATCGCTTGTGCCAAATAAAATACCCGTCCATGTCTCATTTATTAAACTTTCATCAAAATTCTTTTGTTTGTTACTTCAGCAACATCTCTACAGAGTTTAGTGGTGACGAACTATATCTCCAGCGGTTACAAGTCCCATAGGCTCCTACCGATCAGGTGCCTGAGCCACTCCAACTTTCGGGGTTAAGAGCGGCAGAGATTTCTTGTTCAAGTAAAGTCTCTGGAGCAAGTCGCGTAGGATTACCTCGACCCACATATTTTTCCACTAGTGTCAGAAGTTCTAGATCATCAAAGGGTTTGGTAAGGTAATCTGTTGCGCCTGCCATATTGGCTTTGACTCGATCAACAAAGCTATCTTTTCCAGTCAACATGATGATAGGGACAGATTGGAAGTGGGGTGCCTGTCGTAGCATGGCACATAGCTGATGCCCTTCAAGTTCAGGCATTGCGACATCACAAAGAATTAGGTCTGGTTTCAGGCTAAATAACAAACTCAGGGCTTTACTCGGTCTAGCTATGGACGTCACTTCATAGCCATGAGTGTCCAGTATGGCTTCTATAGTTTGTCGAATTGTTGGCGTATCATCAATACAAACAATGCGTGGCACTGCTTTATGACTCGCACCATTTATTTTTTGCTGGGGAGCTGGTTTAGGGATATTTATTAGCTGAACCTTTCCTGACTGAATATGGGGGTATAGCTCCTCTGCAATGCTAAAAATTGTGCGATGGAATTGACGGGAAAGCCTAAGGATAGATGTCTTGCCATCTGCTTTAGACATGAGTGATGTAGAGCTTAGGGGTTTATCCATAGCTAGACGCTCTGTCGCTACGGGGCAATCATATATGGAACTAATATGGGGTTGTAGTTTTAACCATCCCTGTAGCTGCCGAGTGACTTGCTTGATAAAGGGAGCAATACTGAATTTTGTTAATTGAGGACTCAAGGATGCGTGAAAGTGAAAGTAAAATTGCCCCTGATGTAAGCTGACAACCTCAAATAATGTCTCTTCAACCAGACGATAGAGAGTGGAACGGGCCTGTTGAGGTGTAACTACATTATTTTCCAATAACCACCACAAAGCACCATATTCAGGAGGGCGCAGCGGGGCTAAGTTAGCCAAATCTATGCTTTTCCAATCAATAGAAAGCTTGTAGGAGGCCAGACTTTCTCGCAGTCTTTCTAATTGTTCATCCGTGCGTCCCGCATATAAGATGCCACCATTAGCAAAAAAGATTAACCACGATGTGGGATGTCCCTGACCGTTGAAGGAATCGACATAGAGCTCTCCAGTCTGTTGACCAATATCAATCAGTTGAAAAATACTGCGAATATCCAGTTCGCTTAACTGGCCTTGCATAGGTTTGTCCTAAGGAATTGGCACTTGGTAGCTAGGTTGGCTACATTGCTGGGCGGCATTAGCTAGAATCAATTAGCATAACTTTAACGATAAAGTTGCTTTCCAGCAGCTTTCTAGGGCTAAATAGTTTAGCGATTGTTTATAAATCAATATTTTTTGTGTGAATGGTATGTTGTATTGCGGGTTTATCGCTTACAGATTCATATAGGTATGTAAATACCTTATGGGAGATGGTTTTGTCTGTGTACTAAGCAAAGATTGGGAATAAGGCTGTCTTGATAGCTTTTTACTGAAAAACACCCAGGTAATTACCTCATAGGATTTTAGAAGTAATGCTAGCTATTGGGGACTATAAAAGTGATGTTGTTGATTTTACGCAAATATTTTGATAAACAGGTTGCTTTAAGTTCTTAATGTGTTCGTTAGTGAGATGCAGAAGTCTGTAGGTAGAGATCGCTTCTCTACGGCTATTGGTTAATCAAGGGGATGCCAGCGTGCGTTATTTGGCCGAAGTTCAGAAAAAAAGTGGTTTCATGGGTGGCAGTCGGCCTGAGTTTAAGCTTTTGGCCTGCGAGCGGTCAGAACAGAACTGGAGTGCTGTATCAGGGGACGAATTGATTCCGGCCCCCGATGATGCAGCATATGGTGCTGGGACATTGGTCTTGATTGAACTTTCCAACGGCCGTCAAGTGCAGCGTCACTACGAGGCCGGTCGGCAGTTAGTGAGCATCCTGCAAAATTTTTCTAGTTTAAACAAGAAGTTCAAGGCTCAAGAAGACGAGATTGAGCAGTGGAAAGAGTCCCTAACGTATCAGAGTCAGGCTCTGAATCAACGTGAGTTAGAGCTGGATACTCGTGAAGATGAGATTAAGCAGGCGGAAGAGGGACTATCTGAGTTAGATGCTCAGCAGCAGGAGCTAGAAGCGTCTCGTGCTGAGTTGGCCGAGCAACGTCAAGCTTATGAGCGTAAAAATGCTGAATTGGAAGGAGCTTGGGCTCACTTAAATGGGGAAAAGCAAAAGCTTGATGAGCATCGTGAAACCGTATCTGCTCAGACTGGGTTAGATGCTTCTCAAGCTCAAAGACTGCAGAAGTCTGTAGAAAAGTTAATGACCAGTGTGCTGCCTACGGAGGATATGCGGCAGCAGCTGCTCAGCACTAGAGAAGCTTTTACTGAGCAGGAGGGTCTGGTAGTGAGCTGGCAGGAGCGGGTTACTCAGCTACAGGATCAGCTGCAGGGTAAAGCTGGTGATATGAATCGCTACAAGCAGTCTGTTAAGCAGTTATGTGAATCTACTGATCGAGAGCGCACATCGCTATTAGAGCTATGTCTAGAGCTTCAGCAAGTCAAAGTTGAACTCACTCAAAAAAAGCAGCAAAACCAGCTGGTATCGGAGCAACTAAATCAGCAAAGCGGTGTTTATCAAAAGGTTTATGAGCTTTTGAATACCGGTGATCAGGTCCGGCTAGGCAAAAAAATTGACCTCAGCAGGCTCGAAGAAATGTCTTTGGAAGAGCTTGAATCTTTGGTGGCCAATATGGCAACTGACTGGGATAAGATGTCACGATTTGTGAGCGATCAAGAAGAAGAGTTGACGTATCAGCAGCAAGCTATTGATGAGCTGAAGCAAAAGGCAGATGCGGCAAGCGAGTACGATCGTTTGCAGATTGAAGCTGAGATTACAGACGAGCAAGATCGTTACGATATGCTCAATAAAACTTTGGTGGGTCAGCGTCGAAACCTGCTAGAACGTGAAGAAATTTTAAGCCAACATCGGGCCGTCTTATTGCGTCGTCAGGGCCAAGCAACCGTAGAAAGTCCGATTGCAGATGCTGCTGATTTGGAGCCTGTTCTGGATCACATTGACCAAGTGCGGCAGCAGTTAGCCAATCAGGCCACTGAGTTAGAAGAACTAATTTCTCAACTACAGACCCGGTGCGATACGTTGCAGCAACAGGTTGATTCCAAGGAAGCCGACCTGGCTAATCAGTTGGCAAATCTTGAGAATGAACGAGAAACGCTGGAGCAGACTGTTAAAGATTGGTCTGGCATGGATCAAGCCATCTCAGCTCGCAACGATTGTTTGGAACCAGCAACGGAAAAAATACATGCTGTCCAACAAATACTAGAGACTGTTTTTGGGACATTAGCTCGCTTTCAGGAAGTCAGTGACTATCAACTGCAGGCAATTGCTGACATGCAGCAAACGATTCAAAGCTTGTCCAATGAGCCTGCGGCAGTGTAATCTGCCTATCCATTAGTTGTTTAGTGCCGCTGTCCGCATGATTTGGGTAAACGAACACATCGATCCGTCTGGCATTGTTTATTCTGCTATTGCCTGTTGCGATCGCACTACTGCAGAAGAGTGCCACGCTACCTTTAAAGCAGCATTGACACCCGAACAAAAAGCAGCGGGTTGGCTTGCTAGGTTGCGCACAGTGGAGTCCTGGGATGATGTCCCCGTTAGCGCGCTTAAGTTGTCTTAAATGACTATGGAAACCCCATTTATTAAATTGAGCCAGTTCCTTAAACTAAATGACCTCGTGCAATCAGGTGGAGAAGCCAAACACCTGATTCAATCTGGCTATGTACTAGTCAACAATGAAGTAGAGGTACGACGGGGACGTAAATTATACGCTGGTGATCAAGTGACTTTTGACGGGAAGATCTATGCTGTAACTATGCTGTAAAAAGTTCAAAGGGGCATGCATAGCGCTTAAAGCCATGTTTTTTTCTTGAACTTAATCGATTTAAGCAGCCCCTTGAACACTAATCCTCAGCGTTCAAGGGGCTGCCTAATTTTGCTGCTCAGGTTTATGGCTTAAACAGTTGGCCAAATCACCTCATAGGGTGCGCCATAATATTCATCATTCCAAGGAATCGTAATGTCATCATTAGCGCCTTATTTGCGGGTAGGAGCTGAGTTTAGATGACGCCCTATTGTGGGACCACTACGACCATTGTTAATGGAATGATGGTTATTATTGTGGCTATTATGGTGATTTTCGACAGCCGCAGGTCGCGGCTGTATTAGGCCATATCCACCATGGTTTCGCTCATACATCACATTGATTTGATTAGTTGCTATGTTGTGAAAAACATAAAAATCATGATCAATCAGCTGCAGATTTTCCAAAGCTTCTTCAGGCGTCATGGGCGCCATCGCAAAGTATTTAGTTCTGACTACATCTTCAGGTAGCTTTGGCTCTCCCTGTTCTAAGAGTTCAGTAACCTGTAAATCAGCTCCTTGAGAGCCGACGTCAACATCCATCGAGCGTACCGACACATGCTCAGAACTACGACGTTTTTCTTTATATTTACGTAATTGGCGGCTAATTTTATCGGCTACTAAATCAATACTCGCGTAAAGGCTGTCACTACTTTCTTCAGCTCTTACAACAGCTCGGTTAACATGAACGGTTACCTCAGCACATTGACGAGTTGGCATTTTCACCCCCCCCGCCACAGATAAACACACATCCACTTTATTAATCAGATGTCGAAAATGATTTACTGACTTTTCAAGTTTGTGTGAAACATGCTGGCGAATAGCCTCTGTGATTTCAATATTTTTCCCTTGGATAACAAGCTTCATAAAGCTGCCTCCATCGATAAAAGATAAGCGATTAATTTCACCCTAACACTTTAATTTTGGAGAGAGTTTTTCTCTTTAAAAACATTCTTATCCGTTGATAATTCTTTAGGATAGGTTTGGGATCATATAAGGTAGAAGTCTTGTATATAAACGTATATTTTCCTGTAAGATTTTACTCTGCTAGGTTTGGGAATATTTTCTTGAGCTATGCCAACTAGAGTACTGCTAGATTACTAAAGTGATCCCCCTTAGTTCTCTCAAGAAAGAAAAATAAAATAAAACAGTCGAGAATGAACATATTACTATTAATCTCTTATTTGATATTTAGAAGCTTGATTTGAGGATTTTCAGGTTAATTATGCAATTGCTTATATAAATTAGATTAACCAAGAAAGTCAACATTTTTCTAATGACTAAAGATAGAAATCTTATTGTTCAAGATACTGGACTAACGGCCTATAAATTAGTTTGGAACTATCAAAGGCAGCTCGTATCTATGCGCAAGGATAATCCGGCATTAGATGATGTTTTGTTAGTAACTGAACATTTACCGGTTTACACCTTAGGAACTGCCTCCACAACTGAGTTTGTACACTTTGATTTAGACAATACTGAATACGATATCTATCGAGTAGAGCGGGGTGGTGAAGTAACGTATCACTGCCCTGGTCAACTAGTGGGATACCCGATTTTAAATTTGAATCGTCATCAACGAGATTTGCACTGGTATCTACGTCAGCTGGAGTCAGTCATTATTGAGGTTTTAGATTGCTATGGCCTCTCAGGACAGCGTATTGATGGCATGACAGGCGTCTGGGTTGATGGACACAAGGTAGCTGCCATTGGGATTAAGGTAAGCCGATGGATTACCATGCATGGCTTTTCAATTAATGTATGTCCTGACCTCGAGGGGTTTAAGCACATTACCCCCTGTGGTATCGCGGACCGTCCTGTGGGAAGCCTGGCTCAATTTTTATCTGACATTACGATAGCTGAGGTGAAATCACGGCTGGTTAAGCAGTTTGCTAAGGTGTTTCACCTAAACGTTACGGCATCAAATTCCCTCATCCCGAATGAGTGATTAAGGGCTTGTTAAAAATTAGCATCATTGGCCTTGTGCATTTCAATCATGGCTTGACAAGCTTTTCAGACTTAAACCGTGAAGTCGTTGCTTAACAGCTCCTAAGGAGCTAGAAATTTGCAAACCATCGCAATCAGATGAATGTATTCGTCTGATTGAATCACATATATTGACCGTATTGCCCAGAGCTGTCAGCGAGGAACCACAGCCTGAACGATGAGAGCAATGCTGTAAAAATCAATCCCTAAAGCGAGGTTTTCTCCTGCTGTCCATTGGTTGAAAAAAGCTTAGAAATGACTGCTGAATAAAGTTTGCTGGGGCAGCCTATGGGGATGACTAGATTTTATGTGCTTCAAATTGAGCGTATTTCTGCAATTTGGACGGAGTCTTTGTCTCAGAGGTGTACTTTTTAAAGTCCTTGTCTGGAATGGCGTACCACATTTCAGCCCCATACAATGGTTTGATACCGGACATCTAACCTATGCCCGATAACAGTGTCCCTGAAATCCCTCCTCCTCGTGGAGGCTATTGGATAGGCCAATCTTTTTTGAAGGTTGAGAGAAGTCTAGGGTTTACTCCCATTCATGAATCTGCTTGGGAAGATTCTCAGCATCAGGTATTAAAGAAATACAGGTTTGAGGTAGTTAATACCTCATTGGCATCATTGACAGTTCATGCAGACCCTTTAGCTCCGCTACGTCAGCGTGATGAATTGGCTCTGGATGAAATCTTTGGTGAATGTTCTACTTTGGAAGAGGCTGTAGATGATGTCTACCAGCGCTTAGCAAAATTCTATCCAGAACCTTGCTGGGAAGATGAGCCATTTGAATTCTTAGAATCCTACTTATAATGTGAGCTACTTTTTGTAGCCCAATTAAATTGCCCTTCAATTAGGCCGCTAAGGCTTGAAGGGCAGCTGGGGGTTATCGAGCAAACACTCTAGAAAGGAATTTCATCATAATCAGGGGTACTTGGGGGACTTGTTGGCTGGCTAGCCGGTGATGGACTGGAAGTGCTGGCAGCAGTACCGCCAGGAGCACCAGCACTACTGCTTCTACCCTCGACAATGGGAAGAGCCTCTGCCATAGCCACGGATTGCAAGTCGGCAATCCGATGAACTCGCTGGACGGTTATTTCAGCTTGTTTTTCGCGAAAGCCCTCGGGACGATCAACGGTTTTCATCGTGATACGCCCTTCGAGCACCACCCGGTCACCCGGTTCGTAACTGTCTGCCTGAATGGCCTGTGCTAAGTTACCCCAACCAACAGCCTTAAACTGAGAGGGGCTATCCTCTGGGCGGAGACCCGCTATTTTGATTTTGAATTCGGCAATGGGCGTTTGGTTGTCGGATGTATACCGTAATTGTGGGACCTCGACAATTTCTCCCATGAGGATGCAATGGTTCATACAACTTGTTCCTCTCGAATACCCTGCTCTTTTTCGATAAAATTTTGAACTCGTTGACGATAGTCCTGGAGCTTAGTGTCAACCCAGTCACGATCGGCACTGTTCGCAAAAATATGAACCAGTGGATCGCCAGCATCTGGCAAGATAAGGACCCAACTATCGCTAGTACGGTCAACTACCTTAACGCCATCAACTAGTTCAAGAGTATCAGCAGTATGACTCTCAACAAGATAGCGCATTAGAGCCCCCTTGATAGTCCATGGACATCTCAGAGTTTGTACCCGATGGGAAATTCGTGGTAAATCGCCCCAAATCCTTCCAAGGGATTGCTCCTGGATTGTTAACATTTCAATTAATTTAGCAATGCAAAACATAGCATCAAAGCCAGGATGCAGCTGTGGGAAAATAAAGCCCATATCACCACTGCCTCCCAAAACAACATTTTTGCTAGCTTGACAAGCTTCCATCAGAGCTGTCGGGTTAGCCTTAGTGCGCACCACATTACCACCATGGCGCCGGGCTATTTGTTCAATCGCTCCAGAAGTATGAACTGGAACAACGACAGTACCCTGGGGATGAGCCGTGAGAATCATGTGGGTCATCAACGCCGTTAGCATCTCTCCACGGATGGGTGAGCCTACTTCATCCATCAACACAAGCTGTTCGCCGTTAGCAGCAACTTGCACACCGAACGTAGCCTGTAGAGCCTGTACGACCTGACCTAGCTGACCCAGCATACTTTCCCGTTCTGGATTGGAGGGAGCTGTTTGGCTCAAGCTAGCGTTAAGCACCACAGCATCACATCCAAATTTACCCAACAGCCTAGGCAGCACTGCGCCAGAAACTGCGTACGCATAATCGATAACTACTTTGGACTTACTGTAGCGGATGGCTTCTACATTGAGTCGCTTTTCAAATTCGGTAGTATACGTATCGACCAAATTAGCTGGATAGGAAACTTCTCCAATCTCATGAATTTGAGAGCGTCTAAGGTTTTCTTTGAAGTAAGCACCCTCTATCTTCTTTTCTTTGCCTTTGGGAATATCGATACCGTTTTTATCAAAAAATTCAATCAAGAGTTGGTCGGCACGGTCTGGGTGGAGACGTACGTGTATGCCACCTGCCACACCAAGGGTGGGAATAATTGCCCGGGCTACCGGGATGGCCGTAGCTTCGAGGTTCTGAATATTAATCCCTACGGACATCAGACCAGCAATTAGCGATCGCGACACCATGCGCGAGATGCTGCGCTGATCCCGTGAAACCGTTACATGAGCTCCTGGCTTGAGGGTGGAACCATAAGCAGCCCCCAACTTAACCGCAAATTCAGGAGTGATATCGATATTCGCTAGACCGGTAACCCCCCTCTGACCAAATAAATTACGCTGGGCCGTATTTCCCCAAATTAAATTGATATTTAGAGTAGCGCCAGATTCAATGCGTTTACTAGGCCAAACCCTAACACCTGGGCTGATTTGAGCTTCTTCACCAACTGTAGATAGAGCTCCAACTACCGCGCCCTCCAGTACGTGGGCCCGACGATCCGCTCGAGTCCCCCGTGCGATCACACAGGCCCTTAGATGAGTCTCATCGCCAATAATTGCGCCATTCCAAATAATGGGGCGTTTTAAGTCTGCATCACTGCCAACCGTCACATTGTCACCAATGACAGTGCCAGGTTCTAGGGTGACCCGTGCCCCAATACGACAGTTCCGGCCAATTAAAACGGGCGGTTTGACCACGGCTGTTGAGTCAATGTGCGTATTTTTGCCTACGTACAGCCCAGGGGAAACCTCAGGGTACGCAAAATCTACGAGTACCTTGCCTTCTAAGGCATCGTACTGAGCTTCGCGATAGGCTTCTAGATGGCCCACATCACACCAATAGCCATCAGCGACATAGCCGTACATCGGATCCCCCTTTTCCAATAGCAAGGGAAATAGATCTTTCGAGAAATCTTTCTCCTGGCTTGGGGGCAGATAGTCTAGGACTTCAGGTTCAAGGATGTAGGTACCCGTATTTACCGTGTCCGAGAAAATTTCACTGGTAGAGGGTTTCTCTAAAAACCGTTTGATACGTCCCTCGTCATCTGTAATCACCACACCAAATTCAATGGGGTTAGGGACACGAGTCAGGACCAAGGTAGCTTTCGAGCCCTTTGCCTTATGGAAACGAACAGCTTCCTTCAAGTCAAAATCGGTAATGCTATCCCCGCTGATTACCAAGAACGTGTCATCCAATAATTCAGCAATGTTTTTTACACAGCCGGCAGTGCCAAGGGGTTGATCTTCCTCAACGGCATAGGTCATCTGCACCCCAAAGTCACGTCCATCCTGGAAATAATCCCTCATAACATCGGGAAGATAGTGCAGTGTGGCAATGACTTCCTTAATATCGTGCCGTTTAAGTAGGTTTACAATATGCTCTGCGATGGGACGGTTGAGCACAGGAACCATGGGCTTAGGCAGGTCGCAAGTCAGGGGTCGAAGCCGGGTGCCAGAACCTCCAGCCATGAGTACTGCGCGCATAATTCCTCCTGTGTTTTTGTGAAAATCAAAACAATTGTTATCTAGGGTTATCTGAAGTCAGCCTCCAGCGTTACCCTTTGAAATGCATCTGTGCGCTGTTGCAAGCAACAGGTGATGCCACCATCTCTGTCTATTAATTATCTGCAGTGTTAATTGTACTTGCTTTGTTAAGCTGACCTTCACAATTGTTCATACCGCTTTCAGGTTTATTGAGCGTATTCCCACGATGGGTATATGGATTTGATGAATTGCTTAACTTGTCGAACGAGTGATAGGAGTAACTCATGCCAACTTTACTAATCTTTCTGCTGTTAGGCGGTTACGGCTATGGTGCCTGGAAGTTCTGGGCCGGATTTAATCGCACTAACTTTAGCAGTGGTCGCCTATATTTAACCTTGTTGTGGCCTGTATTTATTATCAATGCTTCGTACCGTCAAAACTTCACAAAAGCCCTGAAGGGACGGTAGAGCACTACCTAGAGTACTTTCACAGTAAGGATAGCCATGGTCGTGAGCCAGTTACAGGCAGTTGCTCAACGGTTTGATCGGGAGTATGGAGGAGATTCGTTTGACTTGCCTGATGAGGTTCAAGAACTGGCCATATTCCGAGATTGGGTAGCAGGTAGTTTGACATCTCGTATCAGTAGTCCATTTTGGGAAATAGCGAAACCTAAGAAGGGGCAGTACTGTTTAGACCTTGGCTGTGGTCTGAGCTTTCTCATTTACCCCTGGAAACAATGGCAGGCAAGGTTTGTAGGTCAAGATATTAGTAAAGTCGCCCAGACCGCACTAAACCAGCGAGGGCCCCAGTTAGACTCTAAGCTATTTAAGGGTGTGCAGTTAGCTCCGGCCCATAAGCTGGATTATGAACCCGATACATTTGATTTGGTCATTGCCACTGGGGTGAGTTGTTACTACCCTCTGGATTATTGGGAACAGGTAATGGCAGCAGTCAGGCGTTGTTTGAAACCTGGGGGCTCCTTTGTATTCGATGTCATTAATCCGGCAGAAGAACTGGCGGAAAATTGGGCCATTCTAGAGACGTACTTGGGGGTTGATGTGGAATTGATAGAGCTGCCTCAATGGCGCTCGTTGATTAAATCTGCAGATGCCAAGGTAACAAAACAGGCCGCTGGCAATGTTTTTCAGCTATATCGGGTGCAGTGGGCATGAAGGCTCTGCCAAAACACCCTAGGCTCATGGATTAAATTCCCAGTTTTGGCAAAGTACCCTTGACGGATATGGCTAAAGTGCTATGTTTGTGGCTAAATTTTTGCGTTAGCAATTTTTCTTGAGGGCGTATAGTAGTCGATAAAATATTTAGTTGCCAAGAATGGCTTAGACCGCTATATTGCCTCCAACCACATGTAGCTTTTTATTTATCTGTTGCCTTTAGATATCGACCATACTGTCGGTTGTACCTATGTCGCCCAGTCCTTCGCTACCCTTTAATTCCCTTCCCGAGGGCAGCACCTTACCGGGCGGAACCCCTGTGTTTGCCCTTAAAGAATTGGTTGCAAGACTGCAGCGAGAGCAGTACAAAATTCAAGATTTGCTGAGTTCTTTGGGGTTTGCGCTTAGAAGTCTAAATAATATTAGCCAGTTTTTAGAGCTGATTCCCATGATTGCGAGTCGTGTGACTGATGCAACCGGAGGAGCTCTGGTTCTTTTTCGCCCGAATGGGCAGCTGCGGCTGGAACGACTCTACTGTCCGGCGAACGATACCTGTCAAACGGTGCGCTACGCTCTAGAATCGGCTACACGTCAGATTACTTCATCGGTATCGGGCTCTTTAGGGACTAAACCAAGCGATGAGAAGAACTTAACTAACCAGATGGCCCGTACTGCCATGGTCACCTTAGACCAGCAGCTCAACCATTTCTTATCTCCTGATTTAAAGCTTTTTGGCACCTCGATCATTGTTCAAAATGTGGAGCGTGGTCGTCTGTATGTTTTTAGTGACGATGTTGACTATGCTTGGACGGAAACACGTCAAAAGCTAGTACGTTTAGTGGCCGACCAAACTGCTGTGGCCATCGAAAATGACGAATTGACACTAGCTCTGCGTAAGAAAGAGCGATTGGATCGTGAATTGGAACTGGGGGCAGAAATTCAAGAGAAGCTGTTGCCTCGCCAATGTCCCCTAATCGAAGGTGTGGATTTGGCTGCTCGCTGTCAAACAGCCCAAAAAGTTGGTGGTGATTACTACGATTTTATTCCCACTACATACGATCAGTTGCGTAGACCTGATACGCAACTTTCATCGGCTCAACCATGGAGCATTGCCATTGGTGATGTGATGGGTAAAGGCGTGCCTGCTGGTTTGATTATGACCATGCTGCGGGGCATGTTGCGGGCTGAGGTGCTCAATGAGCACTCCCCTGGGCAGATTCTGCAGAATCTCAACTGCGTCATGCACAACGATTTGGAAAATTCCCATCGGTTTGTGACGCTCTTTTACGCAGAATACGACCCAAAAACTCAGCTATTTTCCTACGGCAACGCTGCCCATAATCCCCCATTGCTTTGGCAGGCAGCCACTAATACGATTAATCGATTAGATGCTGATGGTATGCTCTTGGGGTTAGATATTGATACTCGTTACCATGAAGGGCAGGTACAGCTGTATCCAGGGGATATCGTTATCTTCTACACTGATGGCTTTACAGATGCGGCTAATATTCGTGGTGAACGATTTGACGAAGAGAATTTAATCAAGGCCGTGTCTTGGGCCTGTCGCAATCTAGCCAACTCCCAAGAGATTTTAGACTATCTATTCAATCTGTTGCGTCAGTTTATTGGTGTGGATCGTACTAAGGATGATGACACCACATTAGTCGTGATGAAAGTGACTCAACCAGCGGAGTTTCGTCAGTTATCTGCTATTGAGCGTTAGAGCTTTGTGCTTTTAATTAGCCACGATTGTCTTCAGACATAGTCAGCCATAGCTTGATGTTATTGGGTCGTAGTGCAATGATCGGATTGCTCCCCGTTATTTAGTCACTACGTTTAATAGCTCTCATGGATATTGATATGTCTTTCACGTCTACCAGCGACGTTAATGTGGCTGCTGTTTCGTTTCTGCCTCAGCAAACAGCAGTAGTAACCAGCCCTGTCGTGCTGCAGCTAGATGAAAATAGCTTTTTTGATCGGTCTGGAGAGATTATCGGAAATTTTATTGAGTCCGGCCAGGTTTGGGCATTGCTGATTGGTATCGTTTTGGGCTATGCGATTCGAGGTATGACTACCTACTAGGTTGATACCGTTGCTGATCTAGATGATAAAACGATCAACTTAACTATCTGTAGGTCTGGATAGTATCGATACAGTCATTTAGAGAATCAGCAACGCCTAATTCATCACTGGACTCGCTTATGCTAGTACGCTGGTGGTTTGATTCGCTAGGAGCCTTTGCAATTTGAGTACGTCGTCCACACCATGGAGCCAGCGGTTTGATGCTGGTTTGCATCCGTTTATTGCTGAGTTCAATGCCAGCATTGGGTTTGATATTGCGCTGATTGAATATGATCTGACTGGGTCCCAGGCCCATGCCAAAATGCTCGCCAAAGTGGGGATAATTTCGGCGGCTGAGGGGCAGCAGCTAGTGGATGGTTTAGAGACTATTCGTCAGGAATATCGACAGGGAACATTTACTCCTGGTGTGGATCAAGAAGATGTCCACTTTGCAGTAGAGCGCCGGCTGACGGAGCTGTTGGGGCCTTTAGGAAAGAAATTGCATACAGGTCGCTCCCGGAATGACCAGGTCGGGACAGATATTAGGCTGTATTTGCGATCGCAAATACAAATAACTCAATCACTACTGCGGGAGTTTCAAAAGGCCCTATTAGCCCACGCGGCTAATCATGTAGAAACCCTAATTCCTGGCTATACCCACTTGCAGCGGGCCCAGCCGTTAAGTTTGGCCCACCATCTGCTGGCCTATGTGGAGATGATCCAACGTGACTATGAACGTCTTGAGGATGTCGCTAAGCGCGTTAATATTTCCCCCTTAGGGGCAGGTGCCCTAGCAGGGACCACATTCCCCATTGACCGTCAGTACACGGCAGAGCAGTTAGGATTTGAGCGAGTTTATGCCAACAGTCTAGATGCCGTTAGCGATCGCGACTTTGCCATTGAGTTTACAGGGGCTGTCAGCATCATCATGGTGCACCTGTCGCGCTTAGCAGAGGAAGTCATTTTTTGGGCATCAGAAGAATTCCGGTTTGTGAGCCTCACCGATAGCTGCTCTACTGGCTCCAGCATTATGCCCCAAAAGAAAAACCCCGACGTTCCTGAGTTAGTACGCGGTAAGACCGGTCGGGTGTTTGGCCATTTGCAAGGTTTATTGACCATGATGAAGGGGCTACCTTTGGCCTATAACAAGGATTTACAAGAAGACAAAGAAGCCCTGTTTGACACAGTTAAAACTGTGCAAGCCTGTGTGCAGGCTATGACCATTTTGCTGAATCACGGCATGGAGTTTCGTCCCCAACGGCTAGCAGAAGCAGTGGCCAGTGACTTGTCCAATGCAACGGATGTGGCAGACTATTTGGCCGCGAAGGGCGTTCCATTCCGGGATGCTTACAATTTAGTGGGTCCCGTTGTGAAAACATCTCTAGCAGCTGGCAAACTGCTGAAGGACTTGACCTTAGACGAGTGGAAAGCAATGCATCCTGCTTTTGAAGAGGACATTTACACGGCCATTTCCCCTCAGCAGGTGGTCGCCGCCCGCAATAGCTTCGGTGGTACTGGATTTGAGCAAGTTCGACAGGCCTTAGCTAAGGCCCAAGCCATGTTAGGCGACTAGGTTATGTCACTAAGTCAGCAACTATGAGCCCATCGAATAAGCGTATCCATTCGATGGACTCATGGCTATGGCCTGGAATTTAAGAAGAATTTTATGCAGTGTAGAGCGAGGTCTATCGATACCGAGAATCGTTCCAGTCATAGTTCTCCGAAACCGAGGGCGGCTTAGGTGCTCGATACCCATGGTTTCGCTTGGGATGCCAGGAGGTCTCACCATAAGTACCCGGACGCCATACAGTGCCATGGTGCTCCGGCTGATGGGGTTGAGCATAGCTCGTCTCGGATACTGCTGCCGGGTGATCATTCGCCCCATGGCCTGCAGAATATTGCAGTGAAGAGTTTTGATGATGGGATTGATGCATGGTGGCTTGTTGCGCAGCTCCAGCACGCTTGCATTTGCGCAATAGTGATTCCCACGTTAGATTTGGCTGCCCTAAAGCTGCCCGAAACTGTTCTAACAATGCACCATTCGGGCTAGAAGGCGACCACTGACGTGCCAGCGGCTGAGAGGCTCGTAGCGGATCTATCTGTACAGCTGCGATCGCTTGTCTAACCGAACTTCTAATCTCTTTATGCAGCTCACGTTTGGCCTTTTGATATTGAGACTGCCAGCCCTTTTCGCTAGCTGCATACAGCGATGGCAGCCGATTTAAGGCATAGGTCTCAACCTCAACAGCTTTAACATACTTAAGAACACGCGTTGGTAGCTGGCGCAGCTGTTGCTCTACCTCTTCTGCCACCAAAAGTTCCATGACGTTAATGTAATCCCTCGGAGGAGGAGCTTTCACATCAACCATGGCATTCGTCACCTACTTAACAACAATCCCGGCATAAAGCCTATTCAATTAGGTCATGGGACCTGTATGCGCAACATTGAAACTAAGCGTAGCCTCAACATCACATTTGGAACACTTCATCAAAGTGATAGTAAGAATCGCTCTAGACATACAGCAGGAAAACCACAAAAACGCTTTTCCTATCTCATAGAGAGCAATCCAAACCCCATAATGATTTTCCGAATCGACGTTCATGAATCAGGACGGCTACTAGGCAAGTCTTAGACTGTAATCCTTATCATCAATTATCTATTCGTGCTCGTAACTACGAAGCCTTATACAGGGGGTGATATACCCTACCAGTATAACCACCCAACTGTAAAAAAGGATGCTCTATAGTCATTACCGATTATTTAAATAAGTTAAAAATCAATCAAAAAACCGGCTATTAAATCAATCAAAAAGAACAGTTGTTAAGCAGTAATAACAAACTCACTGATAGACCTTGCTAACTCAACTAATTTAACGTCAAATTATTACCTCTTTCAGCAAGAATTTACGGGTGTCTTTGCCCCCATACATTATCTCTTTGAAAACTATAGGGGCTCAGGTATTGACTAAAGTTGAAATCATTGCTGAGCAGGGTGTTTTCTTCTCAAGACAAGATTGCAGCTCCAGCCTTGAGAAGAAAATATAGAAACAATTTCTAGAAGGGCTTTAAAGAGATTATTTTTGTAAGGTTTGTTATGTGTTTTTTGATGATGCAGCTATGGGTGTTGGCTGCAGAGTTCCTAAAGCAGACCAACCAATAAGTTTATCCATCGCTTGGGGCAGAAATCGTTGAAACAACAGAGCTAGATGGCTTTGCCAGCCAATCGTTATTTCTGAGTGTCGAGACTTTAGACCCACCATGAGACCTTGAGCAACTTGTTCAGTCGTAAGGGGAAGAACCCAGCGAAAGCGATCAAGCTGTTGTGCCATATCCGTATCGGTCAGGGATGGTAATAGGGTTACCACACGTACCCGATGGGGTGCTAACTCATGGCGAAGGGCTTGGGTAAACCCGACAATGGCAAATTTGGTGGCAGAGTAAGTGGCCATTGTCGGGGCGGCCATCTTGCCCATTAGGCTAGATACGTTGACAATGGTACCCTGGCGGCGAGCGGCCATACGACGGCCTACGAGCCAGGTTACGGTATATAACCCCATTAGGTTGGTAGACAGCTCTGCATGGGCATTTCTTAGAGGTGTTTTCAGGAAACTGGATTGGTAAGCAATGCCAGCGCAATTTACCAACAGATCAAATGGACCATAGTCTTTCCAGGCTTGGGCAACAATGATGTTGACTGCCGTTGATTCTGTGAGATCTACCGATAGAGGTATGGCCTGGGCACCATATCGATTAATTTCTGTCGCAACCTCGCGTAGGTTTTGTAGATTGCGAGCAATGAGGAGAATGTAGCTGGCTCCTTGTCTTGCTAATTCAATTGCGATCGCACGGCCAATACCCCGTGAAGCCCCTGTAACCAGGGCTGTCTTTCCTTTCATATCCATAGTAAAAAATCTCCAGGCAATATTAGCCATGGGCCATACCAATCAGCCCAAAACCTATAGCTGCACAAAACTTCAGATGACTGTTGAAATAGAAATGAGACTTTACTGAGGTGGCTGAATTGTTCAGTGAACGATCTTCATGCCCAACCTCCAGAACATAGAATCCCTAATCAAGGAAGCGATTACCTGAACAATGCTCAACGGCAGGACCATTCAGGAAGACTATCACTAACAATCAGAGCCGTTCAGAAAATACCAATAGACTTTGACGTGGACATGCTCTTGCCATGATGCGCAGGTGATCATTTCAAACGGCATCACAAACAATTCATGGGTCACACCTTAGCAATTAGAAACAATAGCTGCAACATATTTTTAAGAAGAGCATGACATTACCCACAAAAAATAGCTGCCTATCCGGCTGAGATTATTGCCTTGTCTAGGATGTAGAAAATTTTAGGGATATTGAAAAACTTCTAGGCCATAAGCGATCTCGATCACATTGGCTAAGTAGTTTCTGATACCAAAGTGCTTGTGAATTTAATTGCAAGCCTTACAGACAGATAGATTAGAGAATTATCGAAAGTCTCCCGTGTTTTTATTCCAGGCAAATGTTTTGGCTAGCGTATGCAACCTTAAGAAAACTCCGTAGATCCTCGTATGTTTTTTGACATCGATACACTACGTAGCTCACACCTTTAGGGAGAGCGCCTTCTAAACCCCAAAAAGAAATCAAGTTGTGACGCAGATCACCTATGCTTAAAAAACAGGGGTTGAATCACCCTTGGTCGTCGTTCTATCGCTATCCTAGGAAAGAATTTTCTTTGCTGTATTTCCTGACCTATGGCGCATAATTCTGGCGATTCCGTCGTAGCCCAATGCTCTGAGCTAATTGACAGCCTAATCCAGGCCACCCTCAAAGGTAAGATTCGCTCTAAGGCCCAGGTATATCGACAGCTAGACCAAGGATTGGCCACAGGTACAGGAGAAATTTTTGAACGCTGTTTAGCAGAGCGGATGCAGGCAGCGGAGCAGAATACCTCCTTCAAGGGGCCTCGTATTGTGCGTGCCCTACAAATGGTAGAGGGAGAATGGGCCAACTTGCAAAAGGCACGGCAGGTCGAGGAAAAAGTGTCGACAGTAACGGCTCAAATTTCTGAGGCTACTGGAGAAGAACAGCTCGACACCCTGCTCAAACTGTTGGACCCAAATCAAGAACAGCCACCCACGCGAGACCAATTGAAACAGTTGGCAACGTCTCTAGAAGCTGAGGGTAATGAGACTTTGAGTAAAGGTATTGTTTCAGGATTAGCCGCTTTTCAAAATTTGGAAGGAGAGTTAGTGAGCTGGATGTACGAAGCCGGTGGTAGAGACATTGGCTTTGGCTCAGAAAAGCGACGAGGTCCTTGGCAATATTGGGCAAAGCGGGTAGATTTTGCTGTTCCACAACAACTTTTTGATGTGTTGGCAAAAGGAGAATCGGTGACAGAGCTGGCAAGAGGCTGGAGTCGGCTGGATGAGAGTAGCTGGGTGCAGCTGGCAATCTTGCTCCACTACCTGAAACAGGGCTTAGTGAAGTGGTTTGATCAACAGCCTTACAACATAAATCTGGGTAAAAAACTTTCCTATTCCACATTTTTGATTTTTGCCAGCATTGAGGCCAGCTTAGCCCAGGGCTTTAGTCGACCTTATCTGAGTCGTGGGTCATTTCAGCTGATGCAGCACAGCCTGCGTAGCTTTGCCCAGCGGGATGATTTTCCCTTGTATGGCGGTGTGTTTGCCGCTTTTGATGGTGGATATTTGCAGGATACGCTGGACTACTTTGGGGAGCCACTGAAGCAAGTGCCAGGAACTCAAGAGAAGGCACGACTGCTAACGTTACTGGGATATTCCCAACGGACATTGGGGCGGTACGAGCAGGCTCTAGAGTTTCATCAGGAAGCGTTAGAGATTGCTACGGAAGCAGGGGACCAGCCCTGTGTGATTGCCAGCTTTAACCATCTGGCGCGGGTGCATGTGCTGCAGAAAAATTATGGCGAAGCTAAGAACTTTAGCCAGCGGGCGTTGATTATGGCGCGGCAGCAGGGGGATAGGCCGGGGGAGGCCAATGCCCTGGTGAACTATGGCTACAGTGAGGTGTTTGCAGCTCGGGATATGGATACACCGGATCTGTCGGTGTACGAGCAGGCGATTGGCTATTTGGAGCGAGGCCGAGAACTGGCAGAAACGCTGGGGGATTTTCAGAGCAAGGCGTTGGCCTATAACAGTATGGGCATTGCTTACAGTATTTCGGGGCAGTCGGGGTTGGCAATTGAAACGTTGGAAAAGGCCTTGCCGCTGACCCAGGCAGCGGGGAATGTGTATTTGCAGGGGGTGACCTGTACGTATTTGGCGGAGGCGCAGCGGGCGTTAGAGAATGTAGAGGCGGCAGTGCTGTACGGGGCGTTAGGGATGTATTTGTTGCATCAGATTGGGTCGTCGGAATGGCGGCAGGGGGCGGGGTTGTTGCGGGTAATTTCGGGAGAGCTGGGGAAGGAGGGGTTTGAGCGGGTGCTACAGGGGCAGCGGCGGCAGGTGATTCATTGGATTGGGGTAGATGGGTTTGATTATTTGGGGACGCTGCTGGCGGAGTATTGATGTGTAGGGGTAATTGCCTTGTGCTTACCCCCTCGATCAGATTGATATAGGCCGATTGTTGAATGGATGGTCGGATGGGTTAGCGTGGGTTGGTTATCGAGGGCACCCACAAGGGGATGCCCCTACGGGATCTGGGATGACGATGGGCCGATTGCCACCTGGTTAGCAGGCAGAGCCTAGCGCGGGGGCGCGCAAGCGCAGACTGGGCACCAGGGTTGGTGTGGATGATCGAGGGTGCAGGCAAGGGGATAATCCTGTGGCGATCTGAGACGCTATATTAGAACTGTGTCAAAGGTCTAGAGATGGTTGCTGTATCGGTCAAGCGATTTACAACGGACGAGTTTCACCGGTTGGGTGAGCTGGGTTTCTTTGACGATGGGCCGGTTGAGTTAATTCGGGGTGAACTAATCGAAATGTCTCCCAAGCGTACGCCCCATTCTGTGTGCAATACGCGGTTGGTGCGGCGGCTGATTTTGTTGCTAGGAGACCGGGTAACGGTACGGGGGCAGGAGCCGGTTACGCTATCTGACCAGAGTGAGCCATCACCGGATGTGGTGGTGGCTCAGTATCGGCAAGATGATTATTTGGTGGGGCATCCGGGGCCAGGGGATTGTTGGGTGGTGATGGAGGTTTCGGATTCGACCCTGGCCTATGACCGGGGGACAAAGCTATCGCTGTATGCGGAGTCGGGTGTGGGGCACTATTGGATTTTTAATTTGGTGAATCAGCAGTTGGAGGTTTACCGTGAGCCCTATGGGGATAGTCAGGGGGAGTATGGCTATCGGCAAAAGCTGACGTATTTGGCGACGGAAACGGTGGCGTTGCCGATGGGGGATTGTGTTTTGGAATTGGAAGGGTTGTTTCCTTAGTTTGATCGTTATCTCACTAGTTTGATCATTATCTCACTGCATAAGGAGTGAATTGACGTTTAAACTCTGAATGGAAGCCGAGAACAATATCGGACTCTGGAACACCTAAGGCGAGTAACTGCTGGGCAATAGGGTCTTCTGTGCCGTTGTGTTGAACCCAGATTTTGCCGTCTTGAATATCAAAGTGTAAAACGGGGCCAAAGACTCTCTTTTTATCTTACCAGCCAACGTAGATTAGCTGGTAATGTCCTCTTTCATCATCAAAGATAAGCTGGTTTTGGACGGTATCGGTTGATGGAGAGGTGCCGACATGATCGCTCAAGATTTGTTTGATCGCATTTTGATACTGAGTTAGTTTATCCATTGCTGATGCGGATGGGATATTGAGCGTGGGTAATGTGCCATCCATCTTTGATCAGGGCGTTTTTGACCTGCTTATGGAAAACATCTCTGGCCATCGTTAGCGGGCTGTGGTTGGACGTTAATATCTAGGTGAAAGGCCCCTGAACTGGTGCACAGGCTCTGCCTGGTAAACGGGTGCGGTGGCTCTGCCACCTGACTAGCAGCAGGCGGAGCCTGAGGGTGAGGTGCAAATTATTGCAGCAATATTGATCATTGGTTTTGCAATCGCGCCATACTTAAAGGTCCAGAAATCTGAGAAACAGACACCTGGACCTACGTACGGATATAAGACATCTACAGACACACAAACGCTACAAATATAGTAATTTACTCTTGTGTAGCATTCTGAGATTTACTTAACGAGCCCGCTTTTGCCTCGTTAGTTTCTTTTGAACGTGATGTACAGCAACCATCTGCCCATACATCTCCAGGCTTATGTTGGCATACTACTTTAGCCGATGTATCAGTTTGGTTGTTATCCATAACAAACCGGTCCTCCAATAAACTTGTCAATTCAAACAGTACAGCAAAAACCGGTAATTTAGGGTAATTTTAAGTACAAAAACGGTATTTAAAGGAAAAAAAAGGTTTATTTAGATTCTGAAATGGATTTTAGAATGCTGAACCCCATTCCACACAACATGACTACATACTGCATATTAGCTACTATCAGTGAGTTATTACTAGGGATTATGCATCTTAGATTTGATATGCAAGAGGTTTAACTATTGGGGAAGTGATATATCTGCACTCTGTAGTATTGCCGATGATAGAAAGTTACTTATTGGATACGTTGCAGAACTTTTGTAAACGTTCCTCTATATTGTTTAGTCTGGCTGTAATGTCTGCTGTATAGGCCTCGATTGGTTTGCTTGACTCGTGACCTTTGCTGAATGTAAGCGATTGCTTTTCAAGTTTTGCATCTGTAGTAGGTGATTTGGCGTTCATAGACTGTCTATGGCCAGGTTTGATTACAGCCATAAGCAACCTATGAGCTCCATCAAAATCCACTCGTAGTGGCTTAGGCACATCTGTAGAAAGAGTTTTTTGTTGTTTGATTATTTGCCTTTGAATGTCTAAAAGATATGCTTTTAAATTATCAAGATGATTTAGTGAACTATTGATACACTGCTGCTGTTGCTTTAATTCATGCTCAAGCTCATTTTTTAGCAGTGGTTCGGGTCTATATTTCTGCCTTAGTTGAGTGACCGTGTAATGATGGCTATTTGCTAGGGCCTCCTGTGCATCATCGGTCAACTTAGTTAAGTCTTCTATTTCATTTACGATTTTATTTAGCTCTTTCGTATTGTCTACGGCTGAATATGATGAGCTATTGCTTAGTGATTTTACCTCTGGTTGGTCCATCAAGGATTGAATATTTCTCTGAGAGAAGCCTACTTCTGAAGTGTTGGGAGTGGGCCAATATCTATCTAACCACCAATTAGAGAAGCCGTAAAACAAAGCAATAAACAAAACTGCTGGAATTGTAATCGACATCAGCTGTGTTTGCCCTGTTTGTAATTCGATGGCAATTGTCAACAGAATAGCGGTCATACCATTCTGATGCCCAAAGACTATACGCCAAAAGTTAGGCGGACTGTCACCTCGGATAAACATCAAGGAAACCAAGGGCTGCGCGATCGCAAACGTGCTTACGCCCAAAACAAGGCCAGCAGTCCAATTTATATCTAGACCAACGGCTAATCCACCAATCACGGCTGCACTAAACCAAAAAATCCAATTCAGAAGCGTCGTTTTAGTCCTTTCATTTCTAAATGGACGAACGGCTAGCCCCAGAGCGGCCGGTAGTAAGAATCTACCTAGTAGGGCACTACTCAAGCAGGTAGCAACCACCCCTAGCTTTTGGGAGCGAATATTAGCATCATAAAGAAACCGAGCAGTGCTACCACAAACTAAAGTTTCTATACATAATCCAAACAGATAGCTACCAATCGAGCCTGACGATGCCTCAAAAAAAAGGGGCAAAAAGACATAAAAGGCGAATAAGACCGTAATAGGATCATCAAAACTGGACCAGCATCTCAGAATCGTTCCAGATTTTTCACTAAATCGTTCGGGATCGACATTACGAGCTGTAAGGATAGGGTCTATTTGAGCAATGACTGTAGCACACAGCAAAGCTACACCTAGCCCAAAAGAAGATACTCCGAACAATATGAAACCTGGGACAAGTATTTTTACGGGAACACCAACAAGTAGTACAGCTAAAATAGCAGCTCTATTTTTGAGTAGCTCTGAAGTATTAATTTCTGATACATTCAAATATAAGCCAGCAGCAACAGCGATAAACATTGCAGGCTGTAGTACAGAATGATTTAATATAGAAATGTTACGAATACTAAAATCAGGTCCAAAGACTCTCGAAAGGGCAAGAAAAATTCCGTAAGAGCAAATACCTATAAGAATTGGGAGAACTGCAGATTTGATTTTCATAAACTGCTGCTGCATCTTAAGCAGATTATAGACTTGTTATTAGATAAACAGAGCCATCGGTGCTAAGCGCAAGCGATACCAAACTTATAAAAGTGTTCCAGGTATTTTATCACTGGATGACGGTAGCATCAAAGCCTCAAGTAAATCTTCTCGTAAAGATTTAGAGCAATAAATGTCTGCCTGTAAACAATCAACCAGAAGTTCGCACAGATATAAGTAGTTGTTAAGGGCATCAACTTCCTGAGGCTCTAGAACAATGGCATACCCTTCATATAGATACTGTTTCATTAGAACTTGGAGCGCTTCAGCCCAGTTTTGACAAGCTTTACAGGATGCTTGTTCAAGATTTGGTATAGAATCTGTGAGCTGATGTAGTTCTTCTGCTAACTCAGGCTTTAGCTTTTCTGCAAGCTCAATTGAGTCTTTATATCTATCAGAGATATCTTGTTGTGCAGCTCGATAGGTTGGGTCGTAGTGCTCAAGCATTTCAATCTTGGTAGGCAAGTTCTCAGCCCTATCCATTACCAGTGTGTGGATAACAGCCAGATCCAGACTCAGCTTGGCCGCGTCTGTTCTAGATTTCAAACTTCCTGCTTGTTTATTCACAGCTCGTAGCTTTGTAGCAACCCTTTGAGCTGTTTGATTATCCATCCCTTTTGTTTTACGAGAAATACGCAGGTCAGTTTCTAAATCGAATGAAAGAAAACAAGCACGCCATGCACTGGAGCTAACCTTAGCGCCATCGGTTGCCTGCTCTAACCATTCAAACGCTTCCATTAAGCGCTGTCTACTTGTATCAGATAAGACATCAAGCTGCTGCTGCATCAGCTTAAACAAGCACTTCAAGAACGTATTAGCTTCTGAAAGCTGCTCAGCTGTAAACAGTAAAGACTCTCTCCATTCAGGCTGTAGAGCATGTTCTTTTAGAAAGCGATTCCAATGTTTAGGCTCAGTTCCCATTTCTTCTTTAACCTTCATAGCAGTAAAATAGGCTGAAAAGCCCTCATAGGAGAATGTATAAACTTCATGGGCGGAGCGGGTTAGTAAGCTATCTTGGGACTCTAGAGCATCCAAAATCTGACGGGCGTCATCATCTAACGACTTTTCTTTTGCATCCTTCAAATTTTCAATGTATTCTCTGATAAACTTCTGCAGATCTGTACGTCGCCAGAAGCTCTTAGCTATATCTTGACGATTCATGCCTTCGTAAGCGAGTCGGCTAAACAGATCTCGTCGTTTGGGTCTAGATAGCAAACCATCGTAAATCTTGTCTCTATGATCGATACGACGATAAGAATCCCATTTCCGCAAATAGAGATCGGTAGCATCTTCAAATAGAGAACTTTTTCCTTTGGGAAACTCGTATCCCTGTTCATAAATTGAGCAAAGCATTGTCAACAGAAGAGGATTCTTTGCTAATTTCCCAATGTTTGAGTGTTCTTTTAGATACGCTAGAAATCTCCGAATAACCCCTTTCTCATCGTTATCCTTGAACCACGAATGTACAAAGGTATAGATCTGTTTCTGATCGAAGTCGGTCATCTCGACTTCAGTAAAGTTCTCAGGTACAGATTCCGTAGCTCCGTAGCGGCAGGTGAGAATAAAGCGATTTTTAGGATATTTATTAATCAGTATGTCAAATTGCCTAGATACCTTGGGTCTAATATCTTTAGGTACTTCGTCTAGTCCATCTAGAAGAACAATACACTGGCCATGCTTGAGCAAGTCTTTGGCTATGTCCTGAGACTCTTCAGGACTCATATCGCCATGTTCAAGCTTGCCAGCAATTACCTTAAGCAAATCAGTCTCAACTTCAGCCGTTGAGAACCGAGAACATTCAATAAATATTGGAACTAATGAACCATCAGGCTTTGAACGAAGAGACTCAGCAATACGAAGAGCATAAAACTTTAGGGACGTGGTTTTTCCTGACCCTGCAGGACCCCAAACCATAAGACGCTCGTGCTCGGAAAACACATCAGAAACAGTAGTCCGAGATTTAGTTTCTACATAGTTTGGCTCCATCTCAGCCTGTAGTTCTAAAAAAGACTTACGTCTACGAATACGCAGGTCCTCCGATAGCATTGACTCCGTGTAAACAGAGTCAATATGAGCAGATCTAGTCATATTAGGGATTCGAACCTGATCATACTTTTTAATAAAGTACGCAACATAGGGCTCGATCCAGGATGTAACCAAAGACTTTGAAGGCTGGAGTTTGAGCTCATTGCCTCGGGGTGTAGTATTACCTGATTTATAATTATTAAGCGCATCCCGATAGCTAGAGAAGCTCAGCAGATAGCGACACAGAAAGTTGAGATTTTTTTCGACCATACGGCCAGGCTGATCGGAGTTAAAAAAATTACGGATGGTCTTATCAGAAATCAGATCTCGGGATGTAGACCCCCCTCTCTTCTTACGAAGAACGTCTAAGTCCTCTGGAAAAGCTTGGTTGAGTCTGTCAATCAAGTTAGAAGGCGAAGAACCACATTTCTCCTGGTATGCTACCAGTAATGCTTGAAAAATCTTCTTATCTACTTCGTAAGCTTTAGCGGCCATAACGGTTGCTCGGTATACGGCTTATACAGCCACACGAACCACTCATAGTTCATACGAACTATTATGGTATACTATGGCTACGATAGGCTGAGTATGAGGGTTACCTAGTCGTCAGGTACAGTCCCTTCACTACTAACCTGCTCCCAGTAGCTTGTAAGCTGCTAACAACAGGTCTTCATGCAGGTAAGACTGAACCTCTAGTCAAATTTTACGCACAAGAAGAAAATCCCTCACGCGTTCGACCAGTTTAACTTATTGAACAGGTATGCTCACTTTTCAGAACAGTTGAATACCGGAAACATCGGCTTTTTTCATTAAATTACCGAAGAAAACGATATCAAAATACCGCTAAATACCGGACATCAACACAACGTAGAATGGGTTCCCAAGAACTCTAGAGTTTGAAATTCGGAATGCACCTCTTACCTAATATTCCGAGTTCTAAGCTTCAAGTTTATTCATCATCTGGATTTCACGGCTTATGTTGGTTCCTCCTAACAGACAGAGATAATATATAATTTGATGCTGATAATAAATATCCTTCTCATCAATATCACTGTCACTATCAGCCAACACCAACAGTCTTAAAGCCGAAATTTACCGATAAGTTCCTCATGTTATGTCTTCGCCTTAAATTTTACCTTATAAAGTTTTTTAGATTTCTCTCACACTTGAATTTCTGATTTTGTTTGGCTACGGCCATAAAATCACACATCAACGAGAAAACAGGTTATAAAAATTACCCTTTAATACCGATTTTCTCGCTCCAATTATCCGGATAAAGCCGCTGTGTTCTTTACTCAGAGAGGGTTTTCAGTGATACGATTTTTATATCGACACCAGATCAGCTGTCTTTTAATGTCGTCTATAACAAGTTTCCGCTGATATTGCTGCCGATATAAAACACTCAGCTTCTGAAACCAGAGGGGTAAGAATTATGTTCGGATTGTTTTACAACAACAAACAAGCAACAACAGTTAAAGCTGCTAGTAGTAGATATTTAGGTTCTGAGATAGCAGTTGTTACTGATGAAATCAAATCCTTTAGAGCAGGACGTGTCCGTTGCTATGGAGGTGTACTTTGGTCAGCAATTTGTCAGGAAGGTAGTAGCATCTTGAAGTCTGGACAAAAAGTAAGGATTCTAGATCGCCAGGGGAATACGTTAATCGTAGAGCCAATTGTATAGCCACTAATGATTTCCTCAGAAGCTCAAAAGTTTGATGATACTGGTGTGTCGTAGGAAAAGAAGAGCCTACCGACGCCACAGAACAAACTCAGACATATCCAAGGTTTATTTACTTTATTAACACTAATGAGGCACAGTCTTAAAGAGCTGTGACAATCTCACTATGGCAATTTTAGTAATATCAGAACCCTGGTTGATTACCGATCTACCTCATATTTTCGCACAGGCTACGGCTACCGTCTTGCTGAGTCGAATTTTGGGAATAGCGACTAAAGGACTATTGATCATACTGCCAACAGGTAACAAGACCACTATCAATACGATGGCAAAGAGTTACCAAGAAACTAACGATGAGTCGAGGTTGCGCTCTCAGATACATGTCTTAGAAATGCTACTGAATGCTCAAATCATGTCAGCAAATAGTCTCTCTCAAACTCTTTTTTTACAGGAGATTTGCGGCCAGAGCATATTGAATAGGATGGTTTACAAAGAGCAGCCCTTACATCTCTTTCTTAATGAAGTCGATCTGACATCTACCTCCTCGGATAGTTAGTTGCTGTTGTACTGAGAATATAGGATGAAATCACCTGTCTTTCAGCTTAGACGCTTTATCAATAGATGCTTACGGCGGTTTGGTCGTACAAAGCAATGTGTGATGTCAAATCTACATCGTTCACCTAGCTGGGTTGTTTGCGGTGTTTCAGTTACTTTGCTGGGTGAGATCGCACTATACAGCGATCCAACCCTTACCCAACCAAGTGACCTTCTCTCTCGTAAAGTTTTGGCCATTTTGTTTGACCGAGCCGAATCCATCGCCACGATCATGGTGGTTATACTCTTCTACAAAGAAGCCCCCAATCGTAAGCTGCATCGACAGAAAGAACTGCTCAAGATGCTCGATACTACAGCCCATATTCCTAACAGCCAAACCCGTCCCTGGGCGTTAGAAACATTAGTAGCCGAAGACGTTTCCTTAACGCGGGCAGTCTTGCCAAACGTACATCTTGTCGGTGTCAATATAAATAACGCCGATCTTAGAGACTCTAATTTTGAGGGTGCTAACTTAGAATCTGCAAAGCTGTCTCAAATTCGTGCCCAGAATATAAATTTGTGTACAGCTAATTTGCAGAATGCCGATCTAAGTAAAGCAAATTTGTGGAAAGCTAATCTCTCAAAAACTAATCTGCAGTATGCCAATCTTGCCAAAAGCAAACTGTCCTATGCGAACCTTGAGAATGCCAACCTACAACATGCAGATTTGACCAGGACTTACATGTGGCGCGCTAACTTAAAGGGAGCTAAGCTTATGGACACCAATCTACAGAATGTAGTTCTTTGGGAGGCAAACCTGGAAAATGCTGATCTCTCAGGTGCTACTAATTTAACCTTTAAACAACTCAAAGGGGCCAATCTTATCAATACCAGAATGCCCGATGGTTTTATCACTGGGCAGGCCAGATGGTCATCCTTAAGAGAGCTACGTAAGTCCCTCAACTCTTTAAAGAGACTTAGCAATGAATAAGGGTATTTTTAGGATTCTATAGTCACCTCACAATCTCTCTAACGATACCGTTTGAAAGATCTAACAGACCTGACGATTCGGCCCCAAATATCGACTGCTAGATAGCACGTACTCACTACTATAATGATTGCGAACAGAATGCCAGTTATAGTGCTGTCTACTTTCATGGCAACACTGGCTTCTAAAAGAGTTAACAAAGCAATGAGTCGGGTACTGTCTGCGGAAGTAAATTTGTTTTCAGTAGGTTTAGACGACATCCTTCACTCCTTAATAAAGAATATTTAGATATCAAAGCTTTCGCTGTGGTACGTATCTAGATTAGCGCTCTCTTCCTACCCTTGAAGACCTTTCGACAGCAGATACCGGATCCATCGCCTTTTTACCGAATTTAAGAATTAACGACTACCTAAAATACCGTTAAATTACCAAGATTATAGATGGCATCAGCCTAGACCAGTAGCGGTAATTTAATAATGAAGTCTGTACCGATACCTGGCTGAGACTTAAACGTAAGTTCTCCTCGGTGTTTTTGGGTGACAATGGCGTGGGAAATAGCCAGGCCCAATCCTGTTCCTTTTCCAGCTGGTTTTGTCGTAAAAAACTGATCAAAAATGCGCTGTTGAATATTAGCAGGAATGCCGGTTCCACTATCTGAAATAGTAATGACAGCCTGTTCATTTTCCAAAGTTGTTGAAATCAATAATGAAGGCTCTACGGTCTCTAGCTCCTCAGTAGATAAAGTAGAACACTTATCATCAATGGCATCGATGGCATTAACGATCAAATTCATAAAAACCTGGTTGATTTTGCCAGGATAGCACTGCACTAAGGGCAATGGCTCATACTTTCTAACCACTTCAATCGCAGGCCGCCCAGGCTGTATTTTTAAGCGATTGTGCAAAATCATCAGGGTGCTATCTAAACCATCCTGTAGTTCCGCTGGCTTGCGCACAGAGTCATCCACTCGTGAAATCAGCTGCAGTGAACGCACAATTTTCTCAATGCGTTCTGCACCTACCACCATAGAATTGAGCAACCGCAAAAAATCTTGGCGAATATAGTCCAGTTCAATCTCTTCAGCATAGTTGGCAATCTCTGCTGAAGGAGAAGTCGTATTGTCCTCATATAAGCGCAGCAGCTCTAACAGAGACTTGGCGTAGTCTACAGCAGGTTCTAAATTCCCACAGATAAAGTTTAGAGGGTTATTAATCTCATGGGCGACACCGGCCACCAGCTGACCTAGTGCTGCCATTTTTTCTTCTTGTACCAGCTGTGCCTGGGTTTGACGCAGGGTCAGGTGCACCTGGATACGGGCTAAGGTCTCTTCATGTTCAATGGGTTTAGTAATGTAGTCAACAGCGCCTAAGCTGAGTCCTTTTACCCTGTTGAGGGTATCGGAAAGAGCCGTCATAAAAAGAATGGGAATATCTTTAGTATCCGGATTTGCTTTGAGCCGAGAACACACTTCAAAGCCATCAATACCGGGCATCATAATGTCTAATAAGATCAAGTCTGGAGATGAGCGTGCCACTTTTTTAAGGGCACTCTCTCCACTTTTAGCAATGGAAACGCGGTAATTGTTTTTATTGAGAAGATCGCAGAGGACCTTAACATTGTTGGGGTTATCGTCAACAATTAAAATCGACTGCTTATCTTGTGTCTTGCAAGTGAGGCCGCCTTGCTCGGAGGTGCTGGATAAGCTAGCGATTATTTTTGGGGGTGTCATTGGGCTTCACCTCCTGCAGACTCTGTTAGATGGGGGGCAATATAGTCAACAACGGCTTCGTCGTCTAATTCGTCCACAAAGGCTAAAATTTTTCTAGCAAATGCTTCGTGTTCCGTTAATAGCTGCTCTGCCATGGTCTGAACATCTAGGATATAGCCTGCTTCGGCGGTGGCATGTAGGGTTTTGAGTATGGCAATGGGGGGTAGGGTAATGGTTTTCCCAGTGGGGTTATTGTCTTCAACGGCGACGGCGGCGCTATGCTGCCACACTAGATTTAAGTGCTGCTGCAGATAACCGAAGAGTTCATCGATTTGGATGGGTTTCGGGAGAAATTCATTACAGCCCGCGGCATAGCTTTGCTGACGGTCAAAATCAAACACGCTGGCAGAGGAGGCAATAATGGGGACGTCCTTAGTAGCGTCAGAATGTTTGAGTTGCTGAGTCATTTCAAAGCCGCCCATTTCTGGCATGACCAGATCGGTAATAATCAGATCGGGTATCTGGGTTGTTGCCTGTTCCAATCCCGCTTTACCATCTTCGGCTTCGAGGATATCAAACCCGAGGGGGGTGAGTAGATTGCGCAAAACAGATCTATTTTCCCAACGGTCATCGACAATTAAAATCCGTTTGCGATCGCCCCCATAACCAACAATCGTATCCAAGACTGACGGCTCATTGTGGCGACCTTGCCAGTCGTCAGCAACGGTCAAGGTTAGATCAAACCAGAAAGTACTGCCTTCACCGTAGGTACTTTTAACCTGTAAGGTACCACCCATTAGTTCTACAATCTGGCGACTAATGGCTAACCCTAGGCCAGTTCCCTGGGCCTGACGCTCCGCACTGCCCACCTGCTCAAAAGGCAAAAAGATACTCTCCAGCTGGGGCGGAGTCATACCAATACCCGTATCTTCTACCTGAAACTGGAGTCGAACTTGGTTAGAAGATTCCTGGGAACTCAACCTAGGGGAGGTAGCAGGATCTAAAGACCCCACTTTAAGAACAACATGGCCCCGATCCGTAAATTTGATAGCATTCCCCAACAGGTTAATGAGCACCTGTCCCAGACGTTTTTCATCTGCTTTGATGGCAGTAGGTAGCTGATTGACCGCTTCATATTGAAACGTGAGATCCTTCTGTTCGGCTTTAATCCGACAAATCTCTTTAATGCCGTAGAGAAAATCATCCACCCCCAAAGGTTCAGGATGTAGCTCTAATTTACGGGCCTCAATTTTTGAAAGATCTAAAATATCATTGATCAGGGTCAACAGATGCTGGGCACACTGCTGCACAATGGCCAGACCGCTTCTTTGTTGATGGGTGGTTTGGCTATCTCGCTGCAAAATTTGAGCGTAGCCTAAAATCCCATTTAGGGGAGTGCGTAGCTCGTGGCTCATGTTGGCCAAAAATTCACTCTTGGCTTGATTGGCTTTATCAGCAACTTCCTTAGCAGTTTCGAGATCTACTTTGGCCGTTTCTACTTCCCGCAGCAGCTGTTTTAGCATCAGTTCACGTCGCTGACTTAGGGTTTCTAACTCGCCCCTGGTGGCTTCTGATCGGGCTAGTTTCTTTTCTAAAATGCGATTGCTCCGTTCCAGGTCTGCAATTCGCTGATGTAACTCGTCTGGGGTCAGATCCTCCATGGTTAATGTAGCTGTAACGACTGCATGGGAACTTGCCACGACTAATGGGTACCTAGCAGTACGGTGGTGAACGTTTCATTGTGATAAAACGATTTTCCAGTTGTACCTAGGGGGCAAATTTCTCCGTAGGCATGGAACCCTATATTGGGGAGTTTGCCTAATACGGATTGGGCAACCGCATATTCCTCGCGAGTACGCGTTCCTAGGGATTTCATGCGAGCAGCACAGGAAACAATGAGGGCAACGCTGGGAGATGTGCCTTGATAGTCGGCCTGGGCTCTCTTGAGAGCTTGGGACGCGGCATTTAACAAACTTTCAGTATTAGATTCAGTAAGTTGAATATGGGCCTGTTCTGGAACCTGGCCAAAGTAGTCTATACTACCGGAAGCTTCATCCTGACTATTAGGACCTCGCACATAAAAATTCTCTTCTCCTGGTTCAAAGACGGCTACGGACCCCCCCCAGGCACCACCCACATCTGCAATGGAACTATCCCCCATATACTGAGCATAAAAATGCTTTACGGATTGATTGTCAATAGTATGCACAGTATTACCCTGGGATTTGGTAACAATTCCTTTACGACCGATGGGCCTTAGCCCTGTGGCAACACCGCAGGAAATCATGAGATTACCGGAAAAAACCAGGGTAGTTACAGCATCACTCAGGACTTGGTCACCAAAGAACTGATAGGTCTGTTTGAATTTCCAGTCATCTCCTGTCAGCCCCCCAAAAATGGTTACATCTTCACCTAGGGCGGCCTGGAGGCCGTTAACAATGTCAACACCATCTACACCAAGACTTTCTCCCACGGTGTAGCATAATTTAGCTGGTCTACCGTTGAGGTCAGGAATAGCTTGTCGAGTGGCTGCGATCGCATCTTGAGAAACCCTAGTCCCCAGCCCTGATTGAATCGTCACTTCATCCGATGCAAACAGCATCAGGCTTAAAGAATCTTCCTGGAAATCCAGGACGGAGGACATTTCCCCAACGGTAGTACCGCCAATCAGCGCCATACCGGGAAATGTGGCTTGAATTTTCCGCAAAATTAAACCATGGTCAAAATCCACTGCACTGAGCAGCAAACCAGCCTGGGGCACGATACCAGCCAGCTGTTGTTGACACTGACCTAAAGCCTCATCAATGGCCATACTAGAATCAGGGTCAATGCTATGGCCAACCGCTACTTTAAACATATTGATAGTCAGGATGTGACGATAAGAATGCACCACCGACAGGGTTGAGCGCGCTCTAAAGGGTTACTCAATGCGTCGACGCACCCCCAGTATGCCCACCCCTAAGCCGTGTACACTTTGCTAAGTCCTAGCTGTGCCAGTCCCTTGCGATAGGCAATAGAGGTTTTATCGGCTTCAATGTGGCACTCAGTACGTAAATCCAAAGGTAAGTCCTCAGGGTATTGAGCTTCCACAACCTCTTGATCTTCTGTAAAAATTTGTCGATTAAATTCGTAGACAGGCTCTAGGGGCTGATCCTGGTCAAAATTACGACACAGGGGAGAGAATAACCGAGTTTTTCGAGCGGACATAGGTGATGGCGCATTGAGAATACACAGCCGTCCCCCATCTGGAAAATGCACCCGCAAAATGGCGGCAAAGGGTAGAAACACATCAAATACGCGCAGCCACTGAAAATCAGCGGGTGCCCGATGCTGTAATCCCTTAGGGAAATTACTAACATTACTAGTATACTCAGCTCGCAACCCCATCGGTGTCGTTGTAACGGTATAGGGGGGTACCTCTGGCTTATCCCGGTCGGCAAACGCTTCATGATGGACCCAGGCAAAGTGGGCCACATCCAAAAAACCCTCCATTTGCCGACCTGCAGCTGCATTAATATCTAAGCTGTTCGGCAATATGGGCTGGTAGTCTGGGGTGTCCCATTCTGGTAGCTGGGGGAGGTTTGAATCACTGCCATCGCCCGTCAGGGTAGTCCACACCAGACCGTAGGCTTCACGGACAGGATAGGCTTTTAGACATAGGCGGGCTGGAATACTTGCTTGGGGATTGGCCGGAATCAGGGTGCATTTGCCGCTGGCATCGTAGTGAAAGCCGTGGTACTTGCAAATTAGCTGATCGCCCTTGACCTGCCCCATACTCATGGGTACACCGCGGTGCAGACATAGGTCATTGGCAACGGATACCCCTTGGCTCGTGCGCCATACCACCAGGCGCTGATCCAGCAAGGTGGTTGATACTGGTTGATCGTTTACCTCGTGGCTAAAGGCAACGGGAAACCAGAACGGTGCGATCGCATCCCAATCGTCGTTGGCAAAGGTGCATCCCCGTGGATAGTGATTTAGCAATTGCTTTTTCTCTATGCTAACCATAGATATATCTACCTATACGACATCGTTCAGTATTCTGTGAGTAAAAAATGATTGGCCCTATACTGACTAACTCGAAAATCTTAGTCTGTAATGGTTTTGACGTTTTTTCATCTCTATTACAAAGCCTTGCAAACGCCAGGATCAACGATTCCGGCTAGATTGTCTGAAGATATGGGAAGACCTGCATTACAATCCTTTTAGTCTTTCAATCCCATTGATAAGGGAAAGGTATCGTTTTCACTGGTTACATTTCTTAAAATAAGTACATAATAGGGCTGACCACATACGTTTGATTTCGGCTATCGTTGCTGTGAAATCGCTCATTGATCAGGAATGACATCCTTCGTGCTAGGCAATTTACCATTTCCAGGACAGGGCGGTGACCAAGTGGTCAGCAAGGCAGTGAGCAGTGCCATTGCCGCTTTGTTTAAGCGTACCGGCAAGCTGGAGGCTAATGTACGGGCTGAACCCGTTGCTAAGTTGCTCCAGGGTAGTGTGGACGGTTTTGATTTTGTAGGCCACAGCATGCTGATGTACAACGGCCTACGCATCAAAGCTATGGAGCTGTTTGTACAAGCGGTATCTATTGATTTTGGCGCTATCTTTAAAGGCCAAGTGAGGATCAAGCAGCCTACCCAAGCGTCCATGCGGGTAGTACTCACCGAAGAAGATTTGACCACATCCTTTAATACGCCATTTGTGGTGGAAAAGCTGCAGCGTATGCAGTTTGACAATCAAGCGCTTTATTTTAGTGGGACTGAAATGGAGCTAAATGACGATAAGACCATTGCATTGACAAGCCAGGTCCGGGTAGGTAGTACGTCAGCGCCACCCAACTTTATATCGTTGACGGCCCGCGTAGAGGTATACGAGCGCAAGAAGCTGGCATTTGTAGATGTTAGCTGCGGCGGTACCGATCAGGATATTGCCCTTGCTAAGGCCATTGTCGAGCATGTGAATGCGTTAATGGACCTAGATTCCTTTGCGTTGGATGGCACCCAGCTACGCATTGATAAAGTGAGGATGCGAAATAAGGAGCTAGTTTTCTACGGCGTGGCCCATATTAACCAGTTCCCAAGCAAGTAAGCACTAGAGCCTGCTGAATCTTTAGCAATGGCTACAGTGTTTTAATGCTGTTCCCCACAGCGTATGGGTGCAGGGCTATCTTGCCTACTCAATAGACTGTAGTTAGCTTCATCCTGCGGGGGTGTCATGATTTAGGTTATGGACCTAAATTATGTTTTGTTTAGGCTAGCCAAATGCGTTGCTCCAATTTGCCTGATAGGCTCGACTTGTTTTTGGTTCAGACCCGCCTCCAAGAAGCTCTAACTGAACCTATGTAAAAAGTAACCGCGACTAAAAACGGCCCGTACTCTGGGGTATTTTGATAACCATGCTACAGGCTGAACTAGGGATTTTCGGCCTGAAATGCCACGAATCCTATATTGGTAACAAGATGTCTGATATTTTATGTGATTCACCTATGACAAAACGTCCCACCAACATTTATGACCAGTATCACGCCCATGTTTATTTCGATGGCAACTCCACCCAAAAAGCAGCTTCCCTATGTCAGCAGGCTGGAGAATTATTTGGGGTAAATGTGGGTCGAGTCCATCAAAAGCCAGTGGGTCCGCACCCTTGTCGGAGCTGTCAATTAGCCTTTGATAAAACCCAATTTGATCGACTGATTCCATGGTTGGACAACAACCGAGGAGAGTTTACTGTGCTTGTGCATGGATTGACCGGAAACGATCTGGCAGATCATACGGATCATGCGACCTGGCTTGGAGATCCAGTACCGTTAAATCTCTTGATTTTTTAGAACCTAATAGTTCTCTGCGACTGTAGGCATCGTCAATGGGCATTAGCAGATGTTCTCTTGGAAAGTCTCTACAAAGCGATGTTTAATTTTCTTGCATCGACTCATTGGCTGTATTAGCAGCGGGCAAGGATTGACTAATTGGTAGCTCGATAAAGAACTGGGTGCCTGCATTTCTACGAGTTTGAAAATAAAATCGCCCACTATGCTGTTCTGTAACAATTTGTCGGCTAATGGACATACCTAATCCTGTCCCTTTGCCAATTGGTTTAGTGGTAAAAAACGGATCAAAAATTTTATTTTGGACCTCTTCTGGAATGCCAGAGCCATTGTCCAAGATAGAAACCTGAATCCAATGGTTGTCAAGTTGGTCGGTAGCAATCTGAATCATCGGATGTTCCTGATAGGAATTTTCTATGGCATCAGCTGCATTTGCCAGCACATTCATAAACACTTGATTGAGCTGCCCGGCATAGCATTCAATGCTGGGCAGAGAATTGAAGTAGCGTTTATGAATAACAATTTCTGATCGATGCGGTTTTTCGTTAAAGCGATGCTGTAGTAGCCGCAGCGAGCTATCCAGTCCTTCATGGATATCTATTTGTTTAATAGGTGCTTCATCTAGACGAGAGAATGTCCGTAGTGCATTAACGATTTCCATGATGCGATCGCTACCGGCTTCCAAAGAGTTTAAAAGCTTTGGCAAATCTGCTTCTAGAAACTCAAAATCTAACTGAGCAAAAGCCTCTTCCAAAGAAGGGGATGAATAATTATTTTGGGTTTGGTACGTTGCTGCAAATTTGAGCAAGTTCGTAATATCCCCTTCGAGATACTGAAGATTGCCGCTAATAAAAGCCAGAGGGTTATTGATCTCATGGGCAATACCAGCTGTGAGCTGACCTAAAGCACTCATTTTCTCAGCTTGGACCAGATGTAGCTGAGTTTTACGCAAATTTATCAATGTTTCTTCTAAGATTTGTGCTCGCTCGTGAGCCTCCTTAGTCAATTTTTCCTGTTGCTTTAAAAGTGTCTCAACTTGTTCTTTCTGCAGCTGTACTTCTTGAGTAAGTGCTTGGGCATCTTCCAAGGCCATCTGGCTAGTGCGCTGTAAAATTATAAAATCTGATGTAGTATCATGAAGCGCAAAGTCCTGAAATTTGAGACCTAGAACTTTTAGATCATTTGCTTTATGCACCCAGACTGAACATAGAAAAAATAGCTTCTCTATGGATGCATCCCACACCATCTGCCCTTTCAGAATCATGTTTGACTCTTTGACCGATAGGACGAACAGCGATTGCTGTTTGTTTTTAATAACAGATAAGTCCCAGGTGATTTTAGGACGAGAAATGACAAAATAGTCTTCTACATTATCTCCTATTAATGATCGGTCTAGAGTACGCTCCAGAACACAGCCAGTTTGGACGATTTTTAGCGAAGAATCTAGTACAAGGTGGAATGGAAACGCTTGAGTAAAATGTTTTGGGGATAATGTGTAGGAAAAAGAGTCCATAACCTACTCAGATTCGTATCTAACGTGAAAAACGTCGTGATCTGCACCATCTTGACGATCTTCAACTTGAGTGACTTGAACAGATTGATGAAAACGGTCGCCCACACCTTCTAGTAAACCAAGGACCATGGGAGCCAGCCCATCGCGGGTTGATTGGTAATGTAGCTCAATATTTTGACCATCTATTTGGTCACAGCTAAACTCGGGAGGTTTAAGTTCCGGGAATTGGACGCCTACTCTTGAGTGCAGCTCATCGAGGTTACTTAAAAAGTCAGGTAATGTATCACCGGCCATTTCTATTAGCTCTTTATATCCTGCCTTACCGGTATATTCCACCCAGTAGCGTCCGAAAGCGGCCATAATCTCACTGCTAGAAAGCTGTAACACATCACTAGCCGCTTTAACGAGCCGATGGGTCATATCATCTGGGTACGAGTGCAGTACCAAGAAACGTGATTCTTCAACGTCCGCCCTGAGTTTGACTTCTTCCCATAGGCTAACACCGTAGTGCTCGCACACCATGTCCTGAATAGCCCGATTAATTAATCCGTACATATTATTGCTGCCTCTATATAAAATTATGTGGCTGATCTTACGACATCGGTTTCGCTAGGTTACCTCCTGACTTTCTAAGTATTAAATCAATTTTTGCCTTGAATGTATTCCCAAACAGTATTTTTTTGCACCAAGGCAAAAAATACTGTTTGGAAAACTTATATTATTCGGTATTAATACCGAGTTAATCAAAACCTCTGAGCTTTTGATTTTGTTGTTTGGCAAACAAAAATACTGCATCAGGGAAAGCACTGAATCTCTTAATAAAACTGCTAAACCCCTGAATAAAAAGGTGTTACGTATCATGTTGTGCCAGATTTTTAATAGCATATAGTTGAATATACGGATATCTCTTTAGGGGGTAGGCATGCTAATCTGCGTGTAATTATCCAGGACAATAATTAAGATATTTTGACTAAAATGAGTATATTTACCGAAATTATCGGGAAGTACCTATATCCCTTAAATATTGCTTGAGTTAAGCATGTTTCTAGTCAATTTAGGTAAGTATCCTCTGAGTTCTAAAAACTCACGCTGAAAATTTTGTGTTATACAGCCTGTTGTTTATCCTTCCTTTAGGGGTAGATAACAAGCTTGAAACGGGCTGACAGCAAATGTTGTCTAGCATAGAAATTCTATGCAATTGCGTAGAATTTCTATGTAGCATCTTTTTTGTTGTAGTTGTTTGTTATGCCTACGTCCTAGATAAGCTTTGCGAACTGTCTCTACGAAGTTGCTTTGAATTTTGTTCAGGGTCTTTCTACTATGTCTGTTGTTTCTATCGCTCATGATTCTACGGTGAGTCACCAGTATGTCTTGTCCACATACATGGGTGTGCAAGCATATCTGCAAGAACTTTCCGAAGAAGCTAGTCACCACTGTGCGCTTCAGCATCCTTATCTAAAGGCGCTGGCGACGGGAAATGTACCTGATTTGCAGTGGGCCATGACGGATTTTGCCCGTCAGTACTACGGCTATTCAACCTATTTCCCAACGTTTCTCAAAGCAGTTATCTCTCGGTTAGACTGTGCCGATCATCGTGAAGCATTGTTGCAAAATCTTGACGAAGAGTCAGGTAGCTATCCTGATGATGACCTTCTGACACTCGCGAAAGCTGGAATTGAGTCAGAGTGGATTTTAGGAATTCCTCATCCTCAGCTATTTCAGCGCTTTCAGCGGGCAATTGGGGTGTTGGATACCGATCTAGAGCGCACAGCTCTAGAGGTTATTTATTGGCGAAACCAGTTGTTGACGGTGTTAAGTCAAGGCTCCATTGAAGAGGCAATTGGCGCCCTTGGATTGGGCACAGAAAGTATTGTTAGTCAGTGCTATCGTCCCATTTTGCAAGCACTTTCATTATTGCCTAATTTATCCGCACGAGATACGGTCTTTTTCTCGATGCACACCCTTGTAGACGATGCTCACCAAGAAACCCTATTGGACATAGCTGCCGATCTGGCCGTGACGCCAGAGGGCCAGTCTAACCTTCGAAAAGGGATGTTAGCCGCCCTCGACTTGCGAGCCAAGTTTTGGGACTGGATGTATGAGCGAGCCTTGACTCAAGGAGGTGTGACTGCATGAGTACAACAACTCAACAAATTTATGATCAGGCCGCAGCTCAATGGGTAAGAACAGAAAAAGTATTACTTTCTGACTTTACAGCTCGTCCATTTGCGCTGGAGGCCCTAGAGCCGATGGTTGGTGCAAACGTGCTTGACCTAGGCTGTGGAGAAGGCTATTTAGCCAGACAAATGAGGGCTCGTGGTGCTTCTGCCGTTTTGGGCATAGAGCTCTCAGAAGAGATGGTTGGTCGCGCTCAGATAGCTACAGATGATACTGCGCTCTCTTGGCAACAGGGCAGTGCAACAGATCTAATGCATTTGCAAAGCAGTAATTACGATCGCATCGCCGCTATCTTTTTGTTTAACTATTTGACGCGAGCGGAAATGACAACCGTTCTAAGTCAGGCGCGTAGGCTACTTAAAGCTGGAGGGAAATTCGTATTTACCGTGCCTCATCCCTCCTTACCCTGGTTGCGCCCCCAGGAATATCCTTTTTTCTTTAATCCTGAGAATTCACTTTATATGAGCGATCGCGATCGCACTCTAGAAGGTCGTATTTGGCGGCGAGATGGCATTGATGTGCCGGTTCGCTGTGTTCATAAAACCCTAGAAGACTACTTTGTCGCTCTAAGGACGGCAGGTTGGACTAAGCTACCTGTCATTAAGGAACTGGCAGTGCAACCTGAACATATTGACCTAGATCCCGATTTCTTTGGGCCGTTGCTAGGGACTCCCTTACATATGTTGTTTGTGGTTGAACATTAGCCAATGGCTAAACAATTGATAGATTATCTGCATTTAAGTAGATAATCTCAATCAACAATTTTGATACTACCTTGACCCAATTCTGGAATCTTGTCGTTAGGTCTTCTCCAGAATTGGTGAGGGTAGCATTAAATAATTTTTGGTATGTAGCGACTCACACCTATTTTGTTGTTTGTGTGTTTGCTACAGCTAAAGCTTTCGAGAAATGCCTGTTGTCCTGACTTTCTGGCACAGATATGGCTCTTACGGTGGGCTATTTTGCCCCATGTATAAGCCCATAATCCTTATTTGCGTATATTCAGTATGCCAGGTGTTTTGTTGTTTGGTTTCCTGTACCAGGATATACGCATCAAAAAATGTACCTACTTTGGGATGATCAGTTCTGATTTCTAATTCAACACTTTTCCATCAGGGGATATTTCTACATGATTAGTACATTGTCTGCTGTGCGTTCCAGGCCACTCGCTTGTACGGTACGCGAGCTGGCTACAGATTCTCTGTGGCAATGTCTGCCATCTGCTGCAATCGGATCAGATATTGAAAAATTAGATGCTTGGGCTAAAGGACAAGATAATCCTGAGCAAGCGTGGCAGTGGGGAACTCTTTCATTGCCTGGGATAGCCAGTTTAGCTACTGAGATCCATAAACGATTGACCCATGGCCCTGGTTTTTGTTTGGTCCGTGATTTAGTGGCAGAGCAGCCACGCTCACTGCAGCGATTGGTTTATCTAGCCATCGGAACAGCGTTGGGCAACGTGTTAGAAAACTATGGCCGTCTCTATGATGTGAGAGATCGGGGTGTTTGCTATAAAAAGGAAGTTGTACCCATTAGTATGACGTGCTCAGCCACGGGGTTTCATACAGATAGTTCCGCCCGTTTGGTACAACCAGATATTATCAGTTTGTTGTGTTTACAGCCTGGCAAAACAGGAGGAGAGAGTCGCCTATGCAGCGCTGTCACCGTGCACAACTATTTAGCAGCTACTGCTCCCCAGCATCTAGAGCAGCTGTATCAGCCGTTTATCCGCGATGTAGTTACACCCGGAGCAGAAAAAGATTTAAGCTGCCTTCGTGCTAACGCGTTTCCTGTATTTGCGCCCACTGGCCAATTCACCTTTCGCTATATGCGCTATTGGATTGAAACAGGGCACCATCGTGCCGAGGCACCCCTTACTACGCAGCAGCTAAAGGCCTTCGATGCGTTAGATGCGGCATTGGAAATACCTGAGCATGTACACACATTGCGGATGGAACAAGGCGATCAGCTTTGGGTAAATAATCGATGTGTAGCCCATGATCGCAGGGCCTACACTGAGTATCCTAGCCAGCCTCGTACCATGGTTCGTATGTGGGTGCAGACGGCTACCTGCTAGCAATAGGCACAGGCTAATCTACCCCAGAAGTGAGAGACACTACCTAAACTGTTTAGGGAAGGTCTATGCAGAGCAGAGCACGTTAGGTTAGCCTGTTGTTGAAACTGATGCTGCGGTTTTAAGAGAGCGTATCCGGTAGCGGGATAAACTCGGTTTCCTCTGGCACTTGACCAAACTTCCAGTCAAGCCAGTCCTGTTTAGCTTGTTCAATACGCTGGGGACGGCTAGAGACAAAATTCCACCACTTATGCCGTGTGCCCAGCGGTTCCCCACCGATGACAATGCATCTCCCACCTAAACCAGCCGAAATCTCTACTGACTGTTGTGGTTCTAATGTGACTAGACGATGCTGTTCTATGGGGTTGCCATCAAGGGAAATTCCTGGAGTCACACTGTACACAGCCCGTTCTGTATGAGGAGCTGTAAGGGTAAAGCTACCGCCTTTAGGAAATTGCAGATCTAGATACAGGATAGGAGAAAAGGTTTTGACGGGGGAAACGTGATTATAGGCTTCACCGGCAACTAAAGTAACAGTGACTCCATTGCTCTCCCAGGTAGGAATGTCTTTAGCAGGATGATGGTGAAAACTGGGGGAAGTTTCTTCCGATTCTTCAGGTAGTGCTACCCAAGTTTGAATGCCGTGTAGCCGAGACTCTACTGCACGGTCTGCATCTGGAGAACGCTCTGAGTGAGAAATCCCTTGTCCAGCTGTCATCCAATTCACTGCACCAGGGCGAATTTCTTGCACTGTTCCTAAACTATCTCGGTGGAGTAAGGCTCCCTCAAACAAGTAGGTAACGGTTGCCAGATTGATGTGGGGGTGAGGCCGAACGTCCACACCTTTCCCTGCAGGAAATACGGCGGGTCCTAGATGATCAAAGAAAATAAATGGACCGACCATCATACGTTGGTCACTGGGAAGTAGACGTCGGGCTTCAAAACCGCCTAAATCTTGCACATGTGGCTTGATGGTTGTTGTCATGAATGATAGGTTTTGCACTTGAAAAGGTGTCTGAACTCATTAACTTGCCTAGTGATCACCTTATGGGACCGATGGTGACAATAGGGCCTCATTAACTTAGGACCTGTGCAGGCTCCATAGTGCCATCGGCTGTTAGCGGGCAGGCACAGCTATCTTGGGTGAGCCATTGTTGCCCCACCTGATGTAGCGCGGCCATTACTGGTTGTAGTTCTTTCCCTTTACCTGTGATAGCGTACTCCACCCGTGGAGGAACCTCGCCATAGGCGCGTCGGCTGATCAAACCATACTCCTCCAGACTGCGCAGCCTCACCGTCAGGGTTTTAGAACTGATACCAGGTAAAGCAGTTAGCAGCTCATTGGTACGGCGATCTTGCGCCCAAAGCTCTCGCAAAATTAAAATCGACCACTTACTGCCCAGTAGCTCTACGACAAACTGAATTGGGCACGTTGATGTTAAACAGTCACTGATATCGGGCATGGGCTATCTGACTTGCTCTAAATCCTGGTTTACCTATCCCGATTATGCTGAATTTCCCAGCTTAGTTCCCCTGCTAACCCCCAAGATAACTAAAAATTAAGGTTTCTTTAACGGACTTGCTCAAGCCCGAAAGCAGTCAAATTTTTCCCTTGGGTAAGTTTATTTTTTTCCTCAGGTTCCCTAACTGTCTTACGAGAACCTACTTTGTAATTTTAGAAAATCGTAGGAAGATACTAGTGGCGCTAGAGAGTATCAATAGTCACTCACTTCAAGGAGACTTCTCAAATGAAAGTAGTGCTTCAAGGCAAAAACATTGAGATTACTGACTCTCTTCGTAAGTATGCCCATCAAAAAATTAGTAAAGCCACACACCATTTTGAAAACTTGATAACCGAGGTAGATATTACTCTATCGGTTCATCACAATACGCGAACACAGGGTATAAAAAAAGCTGAAGTGACAACCTATGCAAAGGGGACAGTTATTCGAGCAATGGAGAGACATGAAGATCTCTACAGCAGTATTGATCTAGTTGCTGACAAAATCACCCGACAGCTGAGAAAATTTAAGGAAAAGCATCACCAGCGTGAGGGTGTTCAAATCGATCCAGAAGCTATGTTTAAGGCATCCAATGCCCAGTCCATCAATCCGACCGACATTATTAATGAGCGTAGTCCGGCGCTTCCTCCTGCTGTTGTCCGTAACAAATTTTTTGCCATGCCACCGATGTCGGTGCAAGAGGCCTTGGAAAGGCTACAGCTGATCGGCCATGATTTTTTCATGTTCCAAAACTCAAGCACTGGCCAAATTAATGTTATTTATGAGCGTAATCACGGTGGTTATGGCTTAATTCAACCGCGTTTGGCTACGACTACTACAGTAGCTAGTTAGCGAGACTTATAGCTCTTGCAGGTATGCTTGTTGCCGTTGCTGATTTAGGGGAGGATCAGCAACGGCTCATGTTTAATACACAGTTTCTCTCAAGGCTTCAGCATCAATAGTCGGGAGGAAATACAATTTCAGTAAATCTCCGACTGTACCGGCTACCAGAGAAACTTTCCGCAAGAGCTTCCATACTTTAGGCGCTGAACCTTCAGCAATGTCTTTAAGCTTGAGATTACGATCAGCACATTGATCGAGACGCTTAAAGAACTCGGGATGATCAACATCTAGAATAACGGGGAAAGCACGAGCAGAGGTATTGTTGGTTTCGCGGATGACCTGGGTGTCAAATTCCGTCGCATCTAACCCCAACATCTCGTAAAACTTAGTGCGCTCATGGACAGTAAGACTGTGGGTAGCAAAAACCGAGAGCAGGAAAAAGCGACTCCAAAGCTTTGACTGCCAGGTCTTCCACATATTTGATTGAGACCTCAACAACGCCTTAAAAATATCCCCATGGCGATTCTCATCCTGACACCAGCTTTCAAAATAATTAAATAATGGATAGAAGCGATTTTCAGGATATTGTTCTAAGTGACGATGGATCAGAATATAGCGCCAGTAACCAATCTTCTCCGATAGATATACCGCATAGATGATCCATTCCACTGGGAAAAACGTATAGTTTCTCTTTTTTGTTAGCGTGCCAAGATCTAATGAGATATTAAAATCCGCCATCGCCTTATTTAAGAAACCAGCATGCCGAGCCTCATCACGGGCCATCAGTGCAAATATTTCCGCTAATAGTGGGTTACGTCCCTTCAGCTTCCGCGATAGCTCCTTAAACAATAAAAAACCTGAAAATTCAGAAACACAAGAACGTTCTAGATAATCCACAAATGCTTGCCGCTCTTCTCCCTGAATATGCTCCCATGTCTGCTTAAAAGCATCACTCCTTACAAAATGATGGCGATTATAATCGGCCCTCATTTCTGTCAACATTGCCTCCAGATTTACCTTGCCATCCGAAAGGTCTAGATTAGCAGCCTTATCAAAATCAGTCGTGTAAAAACGAGGCGTCAGAAGATTTTCTTCAACCCGGGATTTTTGGCTTACGGCGGCAGGGGCAGTACTGACCATTTTTACCTCAAATGCCTGTTCATAGCTTTTTAGATATAGAAACAATAATATGATTTTGCTCTGATGATAAAGGGAAAAAATGGCCATAATTTTCCACGTAATTTTCTGCTTTTATAGAACGTAGACTATGCACATTTTTTTCCTTTAGGTAACTATGATTTGCTAATTTTTGTTTAATTTAAAACAGCTTCTAAAAGGTAAAGTTTTGAAACCAAAGAAGAATCCTAATCGCTTAAAAACTATACGGCGAGTGAAACTAGCTCTGTTGAGTAAAATTTGTTCTTCTAGAGAAAACTTAGATGATCAGGCTAAATTTCAAGAAGATAACTGACAACGTCAGGGGGACGGTGGTGGGCGGAAAAACCCTGATGAATACTAGACAGACAAATGTCCTGTTTTCACATAAATCAGGCAGCCCTCATCACTAAACGGTGTATGAACACTGTCGGGAGGATTGCGAAGCCAGGTGCTCTGGGGATAAACTCCGTGTTCATCAGCAAATGTTCCTGCAAGAACAAAAATCTCCTCTCCGCCCCAGTGACGATGGGGTTGAAACTTAGTCCCCGGTGCCCACTTTACTAACGCAACCTGTTCAGTCCCGTAGGCGTGGAGGGGGAATACCTGTAGCCCTTTTACCAGTCCAGGAGCCCAGCCTGCCTGGGTGGTATCAATGGTGACCTGTTGTTGGTCCTCAGGGTCCATTTGCCACAGCTTGACTAGAATTATTGCGCCCTCTTTGCTATGGGGTGTATGACTCGAACCGACAGGATTTCGGACATAGGTACCAGGGCCAAAGTCGCCGTGCTCATCGGAGAACACCCCTTCCAGGACTAGAAATTCTTCGCCGCCTCCGTGGGTATGGGCTGAAAAGTAACTGCCGGGGGCATAGCGAACGATGGACGTAGCTCGTGCTACTTCTTCCCCATCCCGTTCCAGCATGCGGCGTTGCACACCGGCCATGGGAGAATCGACCCAGGGAATATCGTTACTGGATACAACGGCGCGTTGGTTTAAATCGGCATGAATTTTCATGGTTTGGAGAAGTGAAACAACATTCTGGAGGGGAGGGCTGGCAGGAGGCACAGCCCCGACGCAAGATGAGCGGTGTCCTGTTAAGGTTAGTTGTATTGGTTACGTCCGGCCATGACACCGCCGTCCACATCCCAAACGGCACCGGTTACCCAAGTGGCATTGCTAGACAGAAGAAATGCAATTGCCTGGGCAACATCTTCGGGGGCACCCACACGACCGATGGGATGGAAGCCGTTGAAACCTTGCAATGCGCCATGCACTTCATCCTTAGGGATAAATCCTTCGTAAATGGGGGTTTCAACCACAGCAGGAGAGACCGCATTGACGCGAATGTTGTTGCTAGATAGCTCCATTGCCAAGTGTTGCGTTAGGGAATGCAGTCCAGCCTTAGCCATGGAATAGGCGGATGAGGGAGTGGCCTGCACCGCTTGTTTGGCCCACATGGAGCCGACATTGACAATGGCACCACTGTTGCCTTGTTCCACCATATTTTTGGCGACTGTTTGGGTGAGGAAGAAGGTGGCTTTGTTGAGATCGAGGTAGAGATCGTAGTCGGCTTCGGTGTGCTCTAAAAATGATTTGGGTAAAAAGACGCCAGCTGCATTGACGAGTAGGGTGGCATCAGCATGCTTGCTGGTGATGCGATCGCTAAGTGCCAGACGTTCTTCTGGCTTAGAAATATCAGCTTGTTCACCAATCACAGGCCCATATACCTGAAGTTCTTTCACGGCAGCCTGAAGCTTCTCGGCTCGTCGCCCCACCAGGACAGCGGAAGCACCGCCCTGGAGAACGACCTGAGCCACACTTTTACCAATACCGCTAGTGCCGCCGATAACGATAAGCTTTTGTCCTTCAAATTGCTGAGCCATGGGATTATCTCCTTGCTTTGAATAATTTACCTACTAGTAGATAGATAAATGGGTAAATAAAAATGGCCTTACTGATGAGAGAAATCAGCAATTGCCGGTTTATGCAACGTAGATAGTGGCTAAAAGTGGATTAGCAATACCATTAAACATCGCTTCGCTGTCTGCCGCCGTGCGGGCAAATAGCTGTGCCCCCTGGATGGTGGCTAGTAAAAGTGATGCTTCAGTTTCTGGAGAGACTCGTGGCTGTAGGCAACCAGCGGCTGCTCCTGCAGCTAAAACGTCCTTAAGCCAGGTTTTTGTATCTGAAAGAAACGCTCTGACCTCTTGTTGAATAGGATCGGCCAAAATCTCAATTTCAACCGATAACATGCCACAGAGACAGATTTGGCATTCGCTGAGTCCACTCCGGTAAAGTGCGACAAACTGTTGCAGTTGTTTCTGTGGGTCGGGCTCTGTACTCTCAATGCCTTTGAGCCTTTCTTGAAAGGCGGTTCGGTATCGCTGAACCAATGCCTGCACTAATGCTTCCTTGGTGGGAAAGTGATAGTGAATGCTGGCTTTGCGAATGCCCACTTGCGCTGAGATGTCGGCGTAGCTAAAGGCGCTATAGCCTCGGCAACGTACGAGATCTTGAGCAACATCCAGAATTTGTTGAGCGGTTTCTTTCATGGATCAAGCATCTACCATTTAGTAGGTAGATGTCAACCCCCAGTCAAAAACACTAAAACCTGTATCGGGTTGGAAAGTTAGGGGGCGGATGATGTGGTTAACTAGCGTGTTCCTGAGGCGCGTTTGTTTTGGGCGGCCAGTATTGCTGTTTTGTAAATCCGTCTAGCCCGAGTTTCTGGCTTTTTGGCTAGCTTGATCCATCGAAGGATGTCGCGCTTAGCAGAATCTGGAAACGTTTCATAGTTGGCTAAGGCAGGAGGATGCTCCTCCAGTGCTTGTGTTAAGTCATCCGGTTTTATCAATGCATCCACATCATTTAGAAAGTCCCACATGCCGCTTTTTTGGGCAGCTTCCACTACGCGTAACCCTGCTTCATGCATGCGACCTGCTTGGGTGAGCTTAGCGACACGATCTTTATAGGTTTTTGACCAATGTTCAGTTTTTCGGGGTGATAGCAGCTGCATTGTTCGCTGATCATCCAGCTTCATGCGACGACCATCCATCCACCCAAAGCACAGAACTTCATCCAGCACTTCTTGGATGAATATGTATTTTTCAGGAACGACCTTCTTGTAGGTAACAAGCCAAATAGAATCTGTTTGAGCGTAGTTTGCTTCAAACCATTGCCTCAGGTCCTTTACAGAAGTTACTTCAACCTTGGGGATGTCTTGTAAAGTGGGCATCTGTCGCTCTCCTATTTGCCATGGACTATTAGCAGGCTTATCTAAATCTGATGTTGTTCTGCCCAGGTTTTGAGTTCTTCTAAAACACTCAGGGCGGTTTTGCCAAATTCAGTGATTTCGTAGGTGACGGCGATGGGGCGATCGCAAATCACCTCCCGTTTCACCAAGCCTGTTTCCTCCATTTCCTGTAGGCGCTGACTTACCATCTTTTTGCTAGCGCCCCCCATTTGACGCGCCAAATCATTAAAACGCACAGGCTCATCTTTCAGATGCCAGAGAATTGACCCCTTCCACTTGCCGCCAAGCACCCGCATACCCCGCTCAATGGGACAAGGCTCTAAACAGGGCTCAGCAACTGTTTTCCGGCCATTGCTGTCAGTGGTGATCTGGGGAGACGTACCCATGGGAATTGAGTGTAGTTTCTAAGTGGTTACTAAAAGTATACTAGTTGACTCTAGTTACTAGCCTGATTATCGTGGTGGCAGGCTACGCATAGCAGCTTAGATTGCAGTCATTTCTCCGTCAGGCGTTTTTATGGCACTTCCAGATATTCATCTATACACAGCTTCTACCATGAACGGTTGGAAGCCCGTCATCTTTCTCGAAGAAGCCGGTATAGAGTATGAGCTTACCTACATTGATTTTAGTAAAAAAGAACAAAAGTCCGACTGGTATGTCAAGCTCAATCCCAACGGCCGCATCCCGACCATTGTTGACCGTGGCAACGATGATTTTGTTGTCTTTGAATCCGGTGCTATCCTTTGGTACCTAGCGGAAAAGTATCAGAAGTTTCTCCCCATTGGCGACAAAGCTCGCTCTGAAGCGCTGCAGTGGCTGATGTTTCAGATGGGTGGTATTGGCCCAATGATGGGACAGGCCATGTATTTTCAGCGAATTGCTGCCCCAAAGGGTAATGAAGACCCCTATGCGATCGATCGCTATGTGACCGAGTCTCGCCGTTTACTCGAAGTATTGGACAAACAGCTGGCAGGTAAAGCCTACTTGCTAGGAGATGATTTCACCATTGTGGATATCGCCACCTATCCCTGGGCGAGATCGTATCCCTGGGCAAAGGTTTCAGTTGAGGGTCTGGATAATCTAAATGCCTGGTTTGAGCGTATTGATGCTCGACCAGCCACCCAAAAAGCCGTAACCATTCCCAAACCCTTTCCCGCTTTCTTTGGCAAAGGAAATGAAGCGGAATCAGAAGCAGAAAATGCTTCTCGTTTTTAGCGTTAATATCTTGGCGTCGCTGATCCTCGGAATGATTTTCTTAAACAGATACTGCCCCGTCGCATTTTCTACAGATCGTTTCATACACTCAATCAGCAACCGTAATATCTCACTCTTGGCCCGTTGCCATCGCCTCTCCTAGAACCAGAATTGTGCCATGAACATTTTTATTATCAATGCCCACGAAGAGTATCCGTTCTCTCCTGGTAAGCTCAACGCCACGTTGGTAGAGCAAGCAAAAAACAATTTGGAAGCCAAAGGGTACGACATCAAAACCACCACGATGAAAGACGATTATGACGTTGAACAAGAAATTGCTAAACATCAGTGGGCCGATGCGCTTATCCTGCAAACCCCCGTCAACTGGATGGAAGGTCCCTGGAGCTTTAAGCGCTATATGGATTTTGTCTATTCGGCAGGCATGGACGGGCGGCTGTGTAATGGCGATGGCAGAACTCGGAAAGATCCCAGTCAACAATATGGGATGGGTGGCACGTTAACAGATGCGAAGTACATGCTGTCCCTAACCTTCAATGCCCCTAAGGATGCCTTTGATGATGACGGTCAGTGGTTCTTTGAAGGGAAAAGCGTGGACGATTTGTTTTGGCCCATGCATCTGAATTTCAAGTTCTTTGGCATGCAGCCCCTAGAGACATTTGTGTGTTTTGATGTCATGAAAAATCCTGATATTGAGAATGACTTTATTCGGTTTGAAGACCATCTCAATCAACATTTTCCGGCACTGTAGACCATCCTCATTCGACGGTTAACTTGGTGCCATGACAGGCTTCTACGACTTTTAAAAAAGACTCAATGATGGGGGATGTTCGATTCCATGCGATCGCAAGCTGCACCTCATGCACCGAACGATAGAAAATCCCCGTCTGTGCTAACTTGCTCGATTCTGGCAGCAGCGTCACCCCCAGCCCCGATGCCACTCACCCCAGGGCATCGACAAAAATGACCTTAAGGTCGTTCCAAACAGCACCCAGATTGTCTACAAAACCCAGAGACTTGGATAGAAAGAGAGAATACTCAATCACGCTATTACCTGGCTTAGCCCTTACGTAGCAGTATTCTCTCCGACTCTTGATGGGTTATCTAAAGTTTGGCAGCAGTTCACATGAGAGCCATCCCTACATTCAGTAACGTCATCTGCTCAGCTAGTTTGCCAATACACCTGGCCAATTTTCATCTGCTTGAGCAATGTAACCAGGAATGTCCTTAGCCCAACGCTCTTGAATCTTGTCGTTGAAATTTAAGTAAAGCTTGCCATCCACAATTTCCCAAGCAGTCGGCTCAATGGGTGCCGTATTGCCCTGGCTCACGGCATAGGCACAGAAACCACCATACTGGGGAGCATACTCTTCAGGGTTTGCTGCAAATAAATCACGGTTTTCTGCCGACGCAAACTGCCATGTAGCTCCTTCCCACTCATGGGTAAACTCATCGCTACCGGGTGTATATTCACCTGCTGTAAAATAGGCCACTGGATCAGCGCCACGAATGGCTACACCATCATCAGCAAATACAGCATAGGTAGGTGCCGCTGCTTGCTCGGTCGTTGCGGGGGCATCTGTTGATGCTGTGGGCGTAGATTTAGTCGCACAGCTGGCCAAAAACATTGTACTGGCCAGTGCCAAAGAAAGAAGAATTGAACGTTTCATAACCACTATGAACTAAGGAGCATTCTATTGATACGGTCTTAACCTGAAAACTATCTGAGAAACATCATTAGCATCGCTGAACTCTCAATAAGTTTATTGGGCGTTCAAAGTTTCCAGCAAACTCTGAAATAGCTCCTTTATAGCTGCATGATACGTCTGGATATCATTTACAACAGAAGCAAGTTTATTTTCATCAATTAGAAATCCATAGATTTTAGTAGCAACATGCTGGAAGGCCATTAGGTTAGCAATAATCGCCATCGTGGATCTATATGAAAAGTCAGTCTTAATATCCACAAAGCGTAGGTTATACGAATAATTTCAGGTATTCCGAGATTTTCTGTTAACTGAGTAAACTGCGTAACAGCAGAAGCTGATAATTTTGTAAGGCTCATGAGTTAAAGATTAATCGTTTCAAACGCTACTCTCATGGGCTCTGCAGAGTTTGGCATAAAGTTCAACTTCTCAAAGCCGATAACTTGCCCTGACTGATCCTTCATCAGGAGAACTTCATGACCAGTTTCTTCGACTTCATACTCATCCTCTGGATTACCAAACCAAACAACTAGCGTATTTCCTACCTGGTCATGAAATACCTTTACATTTTTAGCAGGTGTTATTTCGGCCATACATAGAACTCCTTCCTTGATTGCTCCAGTTCAATAAGCAGTGATGAGAAAACCATCACCATTCATTTTTTTCGTCACACCGCATATCCAGCGTTTCTCACCATCATTACGATAGAACAGATAAACGTGGGGATCATTTTTGCTCACATGTACTTCATTTGGATTTGCCAGTGTCTCACGAACATCAGCTTCGCGTCCTCGCATAATCGGATGCTTAATAGTTGAAATGTAATCCCAATATTCAACCGTAGTGCGGACTGTAAAACCAAGGGGTGTTTCAACTTCAAAGAGAATATCTTCCTGCCCCTGATTCATATTGTATGATTTTTCCCAAAAACAAATATTAGAGTGAGGGTGCATTGTAAACACACCCTTCATTTTCTAATTTAGAACAGATCTTTATCTGTTACTGCACCTTGACTGCTGGATGAGACTAACGTCGCATACTTCGCCAACACCCCACGCTTATAACGAGGCTCCGGCGCAGTCCAACTTTCCCGTCGCTTTGCCAACTCCTCATCCGATACATTCAACTGCAACAACAGCTGATCCGCATCAATGGTGATTGAGTCTCCCTCTTCCACTAAGCCAATGGTGCCACCTACATAGGCTTCAGGAGCCACATGGCCTACCACCATACCGTAGGTACCACCAGAAAATCGACCATCCGTAATCAGACCAACAGAATCTCCTAAACCAGCACCAATAATTGCTGAGGTAGGTGCCAACATCTCTCGCATACCTGGACCACCCCTTGGCCCTTCATAGCGAACAACAATAACATCACCGGCCTTAATCTTTCCTGCCAAGATCGCATCTAAACAATCTTCCTCAGATTCAAAGACTCTTGCGGGGCCAGTAATTGCCCGCTTTTTAATGCCGGTCAATTTAGAAACTGCACCCTCAGTCGCCAGATTCCCTTTCAAAATTCCAAGATGCCCTTGAACATACATGGGCCTATCGAAGGGACGAATCACATCTTGGTCAGGGCTGGGGGTATCGGGCACATCTGCCAACACTTCTTCAAGGGTCTGACCACTGACCGTCAGGGCATCTCCATGGAGTAAGCCTTCTTTGAGCAGCATTTTCATAACTAGGGGAATACCGCCTGCTTTATGTAAATCGGTAGCGACATAGCGACCAGAAGGCTTAAGGTCACAGAAGACCGGCACTCGCTTACGAATCTCTTCAAAGTCGTCGATGGTTAGCTTTACACCAATGGTGTGGGCAATCGCTAACAGATGCAGTACCGAGTTAGTGGAACCACCGACCGCCATAATCACGGAAATTGCATTTTCAAACGCTTTTCGCGTCAGAATCTGACTGGGTAGAACCTGCTTACGCACCGCTTCTACGAGAACATAGGCCGATTTCTCAGTGCTCTCGGCTTTTTCTTCGTCTTCTGCGGCCATTGTGGATGAGTAGGGTAAACTCAGTCCCATAGCTTCAATGGCAGAGGACATGGTATTGGCAGTAAACATGCCACCACAGGAACCTGCACCGGGGCAAGCGTTTTTCTCTACTGCCGTCAGGCGTTCTTCATCGATTTTACCTGCGCTATACTGACCGACCGCTTCGAAGGCACTCACTACGGTCAGGTCTTCGCCATCTAAATGACCGGGCTTGATGGTGCCACCATAGACAAAGACGGCAGGGATATTCATACGTGCGATCGCAATAATCGCCCCTGGCATATTCTTATCGCAACCACCAATCGCCAGCACCGCATCCATACTCTGGCCTGTACAAGCCGTTTCGATCGAGTCCGCAATCACATCCCGAGATACCAAGGAATACTTCATCCCCTCGGTACCCATGGAAATACCATCACTGATGGTAATAGTGCCAAATAACTGAGGCATCGCTCCAGCCTCTCGCAGGGCGGTCTCTCCCCGTAGGGCTAAGGTATTGATGCCCATGTTGCAGGGAGTAATGGTGCTGTAGCCATTAGCAATGCCAACAATGGGCTTATTAAAGTCATCGTCTCCGAATCCTACGGCCCGTAGCATGGCACGGTTAGGGGAACGCTGTACCCCCTGAGTAATGGCGCGGCTTTTGCGATTGTCAGCCATGGTTAATTCCTTCGAGATCCATACAGACCCTAATTGTTACAGATTAGGGCGGAGACAGACTATGCCACAACGGCTAAAAAATAAGCTGGCTATTTCTAACGAATTTCAATGGACATCTTGACATTTTCAACCCCAATTCTGTAATCGAAAATGTCCCTTGGTTAGTGCTGAGTGGCCTGTTCTAGAACGCTCTCCATCAAACAGGGGACTAACCCATAGGTTATTGGGCTAATAAATAGGTCATCATCGGCCCCTTACCCTTAATCACAATCGGGCCACGGGAACGAAATTCATAGTGATTTCCACTCGCCCGTAAATGGTTGTAAGTGGCCTCACTAATTTGAATGTGATTTGGCAACCCGTGGGATTCCATACGGCTCGCCGTATTGACCGTATCCCCCCACAGATCATAGGCAAATTTCTTCAGCCCAATGACACCAGCAACCACCGGTCCTGTATGAATCCCAATACGTAGGGCAATATTTTGCTGGGTTTGGGCGTTAAACTCCGCCAACGCCTCCTGCATTTCGATAGCCATAGCCGCCACCGCTGCTGCATGGTTCGCTTGGGGTTGGGGTAGTCCTGCTGCCACCATGTAGGCATCACCAATCGTTTTAATTTTTTCTAAACCGTGACTTTCGGCTAATTTATCAAACCGGGAGAACACCTGATTTAAGAAGTCAACAATTTCCGCAGCTGGCTGAGTTTCTGTCAGCTGAGTAAAATTGACAATATCCGCAAACAACACGGTCACCTCAGCAAAACTCTCGGCGATAATATCTGGTCCCTGTTTCAGCTGCTCAGCAATGGGTCTCGGTAAGATGTTGAGCAACAATCGTTCCGATTTTTCTTGAGACTCCACCAGCTGACGATTAACAGTAAAATTTTGTCGCGATAGCTTCTCATAAAAATAGACAGAACAGTTGCAAATACAGCAAATCCAGAATGTATTAAGCAACAAACTGGCAGCAGGCAAGCCTGGGGAAACCACCTGTAGCCCGAGTAACGTATTAACCCCAAAATAATAAATAATTGCTCCCAGCTGAGAAATCAGATGAAATGGCCAAGCGACCGGTATTAGGGTAGCTTGGGTCATAAAGGAGAGTGCCCAGCTAAACAAGTCTGGATCTGAAATCGGGGTATTCGTAGCTAGCCCCTGATAGGTCTCATGGAACCGATGCAACAAACTAATGGACCAAGAGGCCAACAAAAAGACCCCCAGAATTCTGCGAGGTCGATAAACATTTTTTCGAATCAGCCACAAACATAGAACCAACATTGCAATGCGCACTAGGTTGGTAAGAATCCACCATAGCTGGAACGGATCGTGGCCTGTAGAAACATACGTCAGGATATCTAGAGGTAAAAAGGTCACGAAATACAGCAATCCAAACAAAAGACCTAATTTCAATCGCCGCTTCATAAACCGATGACGCCACTGGTCATAGTTTGGAAACTCATGAGTAGGAGGTAATCGGGTAAAACGAAACATTCTGAAACTGTGGCAGCTGGTTTGACAGTAGCTGCCTGACGATGGAAGCACGGATATTGTGGCATACCGTTTTAGCAACAGCACTGGTCCCTAAATGATCACCAACATAGAAAACACCCCTTGGAAGAGTTTCCAAAGGGTGTCAAGACTATAAAGTTCACAAAGGCAATTTTTGAATGCCTTGGAACCTAAGTCCTATTTAGGACAATCGAACCGTCTAAGACGATTTTCTTACTATCTAAATAATTGGGTTAGTAGCAAACTAGGCAGCTACTTTCACTTTTCCAGCACTGCCCATAGCCACGAGCATGTGGTAAGTGATCAACAACTGAGTTAAAGCAAGGGGGTAACTCTGCAGAGTTTCTCCAGTGGTACCAACAATCTTACCCACTTCGTCATTACCCTCTAGGCTGCAGAATTGCCCCAGATAGGGAACGTCACTACATAGGATGCGCTCAAGCTTCTGTACCTGCTCAGGCGTAGCATGGCCATCAATGGATAGGACGTCTACAGGCTTACCCATGTCGCGGGTTAAACCCAGACGAATCGCTTTACCCAGATCGCTATCCAAAATGTCAGTGAAATCGGGGTGAGGAATCGTAGGACGTAGAACCAAGTTTACGTTGAGCAGCAAGTCGTTTGCAGCTTCCTCAGGGTTCTCAGGAGGATAGAATGTGACAACCACATCGGCCCACTTACGTTGGGGACGAATAAATGCTTCAGAGTCAGGCTCACGGGCAGCAAGGGCGGCTAATACAGCCGCTTCATCGTAACCACGTTTGCGAGTGTCACGCTTGATTTTCCACTTGGTACGCAGCTCTTCGGGAGGTGCTAGGTAAACCTTTACGTCGTAGGCATCACGGGCACGCTGACTAGAATAGCCAAGCAAGCCTTCAACGATCACAAACTTCTTAGGCTCGATATATTCCGGGGGATCAAATTCACCCGTGGTGTGATTGTAAATGGGCTTAAGAATGGGCTGGCCCTGACGGAGTAGCTCTAAATGCTGCTCAATGATGTCAACATAGTTGCAGTCAGGGTGCAGTGCAGAAATTCCCATTTCCTTACGCTGCTGACGATCGTAACGATGATAGTCATCGGTACAGATGGTCGTTACATCATGCTCACCAAGAACTTGAGCAATCCCTCGAGTTAGGGTAGTTTTACCAGCAGCACTGTCTCCGACAATACCGAGGATAATTGGACGCTCTGCCATAGGGATACCTCCTGTTCCTTCAGATTTTCTTAAACTCGTCGTTACCTTTATCTTAGGCACCAACGGCACTAGGCTCAAGAATCTGTGTCAAGGAATACGCTTCTGGAAGTCATGGTTCATTGAGTAAAAATACTCATAACTATTGAAAAACCTAGCTTCATGCTTTTTCACGCTCGTAGAAAAAATTGACGGAAAAATTTTGAAGCCATGACTATTGGAGAGGGGATAACACCATCTAATCAGTTACCCAGATAACGCGCAGACGGTTATGCCCTCGCTTATGAGCTAGAGCTAAGGATGCTTCCGCCTTGCTAATCAGTAGCTGTTCGCTTTCAGTAGGATGTTCGTGATCGGTAACGGCCCCACCGATATTGACATCCAGAGCGGTTTTAGTCCCATCTTGTAAGGTCAAGGGGGCATCGGTTAGGGCAGACCGCAGGGTTTCGGCATATTGGTTAACAGCCTTCACATCTAGTCCGGTGAGGCTACAGGTGAACTGGCCCTGATTATTGCTAAACAACCAGGCATCCACGGTCAAGTTTTGCTGCAAAATTTGGGCAACAGCGGACCATAGGGATTGCTCTTTTTTTAGGTCGCCACCCATGGGCTGCTGCGGTTGAGGATGCACCATCAGTAATCCCACAGACTGGAACTGTTTATGTCCTGCATTCATTTTGTGGAGCAGAGCACGGGTAGTGCGCTCTACAGCTACATCGCTCACCAAACCGGTGGTGTTGTCCAGCAAATCCAAAGATTGCAGCAAACTTTGATAGCTATGGCGCATGGTGGAGGCCTTGCGCGTTTGGGTTTCGACTTCTTGTTGTTTGGCCAGTAGCTGATCTTCTAAGCTGTGGGCCTGTCGCTTACCACGGGAAATGCGCCATTGCCGTTTTAGAAAGGCTGGAATGGTTACCAGTAGGCCAAACAGCACCCCCAACCCCGATGTGGCCAGCAGCACGGTGGCGAGGTGTTGCTCTTCTAACTGCCAGAGAAAAAAGTTAATGGTGATTAGCTGGTCGTTTTGCAGGGCAAATGCGATCGCTAAAAACGCAACTATTAGGGCAAAAATCAGAAATAGCGCCATGGGAACAAGAGGCTGAATTGCATCACTATAGCAACCTGCGGAATGTATTTCGCAGGTTGCGCCACACATAGCAGTTGCAGCTTCAGGGATTTAGACACCACCAATGATTTGAATTACAGGCGTAAATCCATATCTTCTGAAAATTTTCGCACTTCTCCAATTGTGGCCATTGGTTTGCCCAGGACTGTAATTGAAGGTCTGCCCAATTAAGCTAGTGGAAGCAAAATCAAGAGAAGTGCGCAAGGACACACACAATGGCTGAACTAACAGGTCCCTGGCTCGGTTCTTACTGGCAAGCAAACACCCCTACTCGATTTGAAGCTACTTTCGTTCAAGCAAACAATAGTCTCAGCGGACGCATTGTGGATGATAGCTCTCTGGGTGAAGCCCAAATCCAGGGAGAGGTGATTGGCCGTCAGGTCAGCTTTACAAAACGGTATTTCAACAATTCCAGCTACACCATTCAATACACGGGCACCCTCTCAGAGGACGGTAACCACATCACTGGGCAATGGCGATTTGATAAACAACACAATGGTCCTTGGGAAGCCCACCGCAGTGATAATGACTTGAGTAAAGAGCTGCAAACAATCATTCGTAAAAAGCTCCCCACATTAGCCAGCAGTAAGGGATAGCACATAGGTGTGAGGTATCAACTTAAGCTGGGAAATTCAGGCTAGGACTGAAGTCGGAATTTAGAAGTCAGAATTCAGAAAAGTGGAGCATTCCGTAAAGCTTTGCTCTTCTCGCAGAGTACTCCGACCTCCGAACTCTAAATTCCTTGAGAAACCCTCTCGCTTGGTAGCGGTTGACTACACCTTAAGCATCACCTCAGGCAATAACTCCGCAGGCAGTTTATTCAGGGCCTTTTGCTGCCCATCTAACCCTATGAGCTCCTGATGCTCAGCCACATTACGCACCAAGGACTTGAAAATGGGTTCGTAGGTAGCGGCATCTTTTGGAGTAATTTTTAGAGCTGCAACATAATGTTCTAGAGCACGCGCTAAATGGGCGGCGACCATTTCTGGCGCGACATCTCCGGTGCGGGCCATTTTGTCGTAGATGCTGCCCAGGCAATGGCGAATAGAGGCGACGTCCAGACTTGACGGTGCCATCTCCGAGGCTTTAAGAGCCGCTTCGTAAGCAATCACAGCATTTTGCTTATAGCGCCCCTCTGGGTCTGCAGGGGCATCAGGATGGTTTGCCAATTCCCAAAAGGCAGTCCCTAGATTGTTGTAGGTGCTGGCACAGGCAGCGGCATCCGTTGCGGGGGTGCGATAGTTCAAGGCATCCCGATAAGCGGCAATGGCATGCTTGAGCAAAAAGATGGAGCGTTCATGGCGCGAAAGGCTCCAGTAAGCAATGCCCAGGTTATTTTGTACCGCTGCATAGTCCAGGGGTTCGGTCTCTGGATCGTGGCAGCGCAGCGCTTCATTGTAGGCTGCGATCGCACGATGTAAGTAAGACTTGGGTTCCTCATAATAGGCCAGTTTCCAATACACAGAGCCCAAACTATTTTGCAACATGCCATACTCTCCTGGAGCCGTCTCAATGGAGCAGAACGGTAATGCCTGACGATAGGCAGCAACGGCGTTTTTCAGATGGGTCACTGAATCGTCGTAATTGGCCAAGGCGCTGTAAACAGCCCCCAAGTTACCGTAGAGACGACTGCTAATGTCAGCGTCTACAGCTCCACACTGCAGCCCCATGGTATAAAGTTCGGCACTGCGCAGCATACCGGCAATGAGCGCCGTGCGATCGCTTTGATGTTGAGCAGCAAGCCAGTGCAGGGTACCCAAATCGTTAAGCCCTACAGAACGCTGAGAATCTTCGTCAGGCAGCCATTTGAGATACCGATCAAACGTAGTAATGGCCATCTCTAGAAGATTAGGAGTAACATTCCCGGCCTCAATCAAATCGCGGTAGTAGTGCCCTAGGGTACGGTATCTATCGATGAGTTCTTCAGCTGAAGCCCCATCTGTTTCGCGCTGGGCCAAAAACTCTAGAGGCTTGTTCATAGCCGTCAGGTCCACGGCCTGAGGCGGGGCAGTCCCAAGTTGAGCCATAGCCACATCTGAACTTGGGGGCAGCCCAGTTGGCATCTGTTGATTGGCTTGGGCTGCAGCAGACCGATCGAGCTGAGCCAAATCTTCACTTAAAATCTGCCAAATATCCGCATTAGACGTGGCATGGTCGGGAGTTTGACCATAGAGGCCATCCGCTGATGGGTCTACGAGGGCATCGGAGACCCCGGCCACGGGTTCACCCACAAAAGTAAAAACACCGCTACGCCATTGCCAAAATTCTGGAGCCGACTGCTCTAACGTTCGGTACCAGGGCCACGAAACCCAGAGCACCAGACTGCTATCCAAATGGGGTAGCAAATCTGGCATGTTATCTAAAGAGCGTAGAAAATGATTTTGCGATCGCATCGACTGATGGGTCATCGCCTCCAAACCCACCACCTGTAGATGGGGCATCGGCTTGGTCGCCTGCTTTAACCAGTGAACTAACTGCATGACTAGATCCGGCTGGCTGGGGTCAAACCTAAGCTGTTCGATGGTCACCGCATCAACGTTGTCCAACTCAGGATTAGCAATCGCCAAATCTGACTGGAGGCGATCCACGAGCTGATGTTGCAGGGTATCGCTATCGCACACCGCAATCAAAAGCTGACGCCGAAGATTGAGCTGCAGGGCTGTCTTTAAAGCTTCATATTGACGTTGATTTAACCCCAGAACCTGACGAGTTCGAAGTTGTGTGGCCACCATAGCGTAGAGAAGATATGCGTGTAGATCAAAAAGAGAGATATCTAAGAACATTCGAACAGGTCACAACCAATATCCGGGGGCAGATACTGGTGACCGCACCGTCCTTACATCACCCCTAAAGAGGTCAACAATTGCGTATCCATCTTTTCCCCACAAAAAAGTCAACATCAGGAATTGAATGACGATTTGGAACATAACAGAGCAATCCTGCCCGAGACCTGGGTGCTGCTGTAAACTGGAACTTATGAATTAGTATTGCTAAACACCGGTATGCCACTGCGCAAGCAGTTTCCCCATTGCAAGTTGCTATAGCTGGTCATACCTGAACATCAGCAACGGCTAATCTTCTTATCCCTGCGACGATACCGTTTTTGTAATGGTGCAGTCCCCTTTATTCATTAGGTGCCCTGAACACTCATCCATGTCGATTACGGTAAAGTCTTCCATCCGTCAGCATCAGCACAGCGTTATTGCCGAACTGGCAGACATTATTGAAGCGACTTGGCAGCGCTACCTTTCCCTGTCGCCCTACAGCCTGCCAGAGGATCTGGGCTACGTAGAAAGTCGGCTTGAGGGGGAACGTCTGATCATTGAAAATGTCTGCTACCAAACCCCAGAGTTTCGAAAACTCCACCTAGAACTTGCCAAAGTGGGGCCTAATCTGGACATTCTCCATTGCGTTATGTTCCCTCGCCTAGACTATGCTCTGCCAATGTTTGGTTGCGATATTGTGAGCGGTCGAGGTCAAATTAGTGCAGCTGTTGTGGATCTTTCACCCACCAGTACGGCTGGATTGCCTGTAGCCTATGAACACGCACTCAAGGGCATGGGGACAGCAGGCTATTCCCAGCCTCGAGAGCTGCCCAGCTGGGGAGATATTTTTTCGGATTATTGCTGTTTTATCAAACCCGTTAATGATCTGGAGTATCGCCGCTTTTTAGACCAGGTGACTTACTACCTGACGCTGAATTGCAACCAGGCTATTTCCACCCTCGCCACCCCTAATCGACGGGCTGAAATCCTGGCTGGACAGAGCAACTACTGCATCCAACAACAGCAAAATGACAAAACCCGTCGCATTCTGGAAAAAGCATTCGATCCAGTGTGGGCTGAGCGCTATATGACCACAGTGCTGTTTGACTTGCCCCCAGCGTAAAGTCTAGGCAATATAGTCTTTCGGCCATTACCGCAGTTTGGCATCGGTCCAGCTGAATCCTTAAACGAGAACTTTTGACATACTCAGCCTGCTCCTGTGGAAGCTAGCTACAATGAGCTATAACCTTCACAGCTGTAAGCAGACCAGTTGCTCATTAAACATCACCTAAGAAGTTATCCAAGGTTATTCCCGGGATACATCACTGTTGTTTTCTACGTTAACTATGCCTTCGACATCGGTACCTTTGAGTTCTCAAGCAATCGCCCAAAGAACCACTCTTGTTGGGCAACTGATTGTATTTACAGGACCTAGCGGTGTGGGTAAGGGCACGCTGTTGCGCCAGCTGCTTAAACGTTATCCAGATATTCAGCTATCGATTTCAACCACGACCCGCCAGCCACGCCCCGGTGAAGAGCATGGTAAGGACTATTATTTTGTCTCCCGGTCTGAATTTGAAGCCATGGTGGAGCAACGGGAGCTGTTGGAATGGGCAGAATTTGCCGGCAACTTTTACGGCACGCCGCGTCAACCTTTGGACGCCATGATCGATCGAGGCCACACCGTTATTCTAGAAATTGAGTTAGACGGGGCACGTCAGGTTCGAAATAGTCTGCCGGACGCAAAACAAATTTTTGTCCTCCCCCCCAGCATGGAAGAGTTAGAAATGCGTATTCGGGGTCGAGGACAAGATTCAGATGAAGCGATCGCAAAACGCTTGACTCGGGCACAGATAGAAATCGCGGCGGCGGCTGAGTTTGACATTCAAATCGTCAACGATACCCTTGAACAAGCAGTGCATGACCTAGAGAACGCAATCTTTACTCGTCCCCAGCTGATGATGGAGGTATCCCTGCCATCACCACTAGGGACTCAACCACTGATTTAACTAAGGGCGCGGCAACGGTGGAACCATAGGCATTTTCCCCCAAAGGTTCATCAATCACCGCCAATACAACATAACGGGGATTTTCAACGGGTAGGATGCCAACAAAACTGACCACCCGACCATCCCCATAACCGCCATAGTCATTGGCTTTTTGGGCCGTGCCAGTCTTACCCCCCAAACGATAGTTAGCGACTTGAGCTGACTGACCAGAACCTGACTTCACCACAGCTTCCATCATGCCGACAACAGCCTGGGTGGTCTCTTTAGAAAAAAGTTGTTTAGTGGCTGGCCGTTGGGGCTGCCACATCAATCCCCCTTCTTGATCCACTAATCCTCTCACCACATGGGGTGTAACCAAGGTGCCTCCATTCGCTAGGGCACTATGGAGCTGAGCCAGCTGAATAGGATTGATCGAAAAACCCTGACCAAATGCGGTAGTGGCAGCTTCTACGGCACTATTGACAAACTGCGGACGCGTTTTAAGCTGGGCTAAGCTTTCAGCAGGAAGCTCAATGCCCGTGGACGACCCTAATCCCATTTTTTCTAGCCAAGCGTAGTAATCAGAGCGCTTTAGCCGTTCCATGATGTGCACCATGCCCACATTACTAGAATGGCGCAAAATATCTGTAATGTTGATGGACCCACGCCCACCAACGGCGGTGTAGTCAACGTTTTGAATCACCCACTCGTCGTAATGCAGCTTCCCCTCATCAAAGATGTATTCATCTGGTTTAATCAGTCCTTCTTCAAGGGCGATCGCAACGTTAATGGGTTTAAAGGTGGAGCCAGGCTCATAGAGGTCACTCACAGCCCAGTTTCTAAACTGCTCTACATCCGCTTCATAGTAGCGATTTGGGTCATAGGTAGGAGTCACAGCCAGAGAGACGATTGCACCATCTCGGCTATCCATCACAATCAGAGCGCCCTGTTTCGCCCCGTGACGCTGTACCGTGGCCTCCAGATTTCTCTGAGCAATGCGCTGTAAACGGCTATCCACCGTCAGCTGTAGTTTCAGGGCATCGCGATTGAGCGGTTGCCGCTCAATCGTGAGCGACTGCCGCTGAAGATTTCCTCCGTAGGGCACATCTTCTTGCTCATAAAGCAGCCGCTCTTCGAGCGCGTACTCTAAACCTGCCTGAGAGTCTCCTTCCAAGTTGATGTAGCCCACCAGCTGGGACATCAGAGCCTGCTGCGGATAAAACCGTTGCTGATTAGGCAGTAGATCTAAACCATCTAAGCGCAAACTACGCAGACGTTCCGTCAGCTCCTCCGAAACATCCACAGCTACTTGGATACCGGTTTCCTGCTCCTGAAATCTTTGCAATAGGCCATCTTGAGCCAGATTGAGCAACTCTCCAAGGGTCGTCGCCATTTCCTCACGGGAACGACTAAACAGCATCGGATGGGCGTAGATGGTATACACCACCCGATCCACTGCCAATACATTACCTTGGCGATCAATAATCGGCCGTCGCGAGGCTCGGGGTCGCTGGGGGATTTGACGCTGTTCCTGGGCTTGGACCTGCAGCCGTTCACCCATAATTAGCTGCAATCGCACCAATCGAGCACTCAGCCCCACCATAACTAGGACCATAAACGCCCATACGGTTACCAGCCGAAACCGGGGTGATAGTAGATAGCGCGGTCGGCGGGTCGGCGGACGTCTAAACGGATTTGATGGCTGCGTGACCATAGGAATATTAGTATCCCAACGGATGTGGCATGGGGGTAGACATCTCAGCGTCTACGTTCGACTGCTGCACAGAGGAACGAGCCGGGGCAGGCACCAGAAAAATAGTTCTCTTAGGTTCAAAGGGCTGCAATCCAGCCGCAGGAGACTCTGCCTGCTCAGCCATGCTGTGCTTTAAAGTTTCATTTGCCGTGGTCACCTGCTGAGTAGAAATTTTTAGACCCTCTAACTCATGAAAGGCACGGCCAATACTTTTATCCAGATAGACCGTCCAACTATAGATCACCAAAGCAGCCGCTACCAAACTTCCCGTCATCACCGTAGACCCCTGCTGCACCCCTATTAAAAGATTGAGACCTAAGGGTAGCTGCGGAGTCGCGGGAAACTGCTTTACTTCAGCTGGCGTCACCTGACGCTGAGGAGCTGCAGAGCCAACCACAGACAATCTGCGAACGGCCTGCGATTTTGACGATGACTGTACAGCCTGCAGGGAGACTACATTACCCGTTTGTGAGCGCTGAGCTCGTCTATTCCCATCAGCCTTAGCGGCAAGAACCACTCAATTACTCCTCAATCACCAGTTGCCACCATATGCGCTCGATCGCACCTATTGTGGTTACTTTTACACACATCAACAGAAAATAACAGAAAACGTAGATTTCTCAAGTCTTGATTGGTACAAATACTATGATTTCTGTACTTCCCATATCTGCAAGCTAAATCAACACAGGCTCTAAATAAATATAAACACGCGATCGCAAGAAAGTGAGGCCTATGCTATCGGAGTCCTTTATAAAGAACAAGACCTGCATTAAATCTTTAGAGAACTTGATCTAATATCCAGCCAGGCACTGCCAATAGGTTTCAGAAAAAGCCTCTATGGGCTAAAGCCCACTCTGCTATTTAAAGCTCAGACATTATTCAGTCACTATCTATCAAATCAAGAGAAAAGGCTAGATTCAACGAAGAACCTAGCCTCTAACCTCAATTCAAACAACCGCAGAGTAAAACCTTACTCAGCTGTAACCAGCTCAGTACTACCACGACGACGGCCACGGGTCAGACTGTTAAACAGCATTTGACCAATCGCCTTAACCAAATTACCTTCAAGCTCCTTAAACAGCTCCATGTTGATACCAAAGGCATCATTAGCCTCTTCAACAATGCTATCGGCCATAGCTTCATCAACAGGGGCCGCATCGATAGTACTACGGTACTTATCCTTAAATGCGCCTTCATCAGGAATGGAAGGAAACTTGTAAAACGCTACACCTTCATTGTCAGCCAGGTTCATAGCACGCTGAGCAATATTCATCAAAATTTGCCCGCCGGACAAATCACCTAGATAACGAGTGTAGGAATGACCGATTAAAAGCTCTGGGGATTCGTTAGAAATTTTACGGATGCGATCGACATAGGATTGCCCCATGGGCGAAATGGAAATCTGCTCCTTCCAATTTGCCCCGTAGTAATAGGCCAGATCCTCTTCCAAGGTTTCCTTGCGATACAACTCAGGATAGTAAACCGAAGACACGACCGGGTGGTCTTTGTGGCGCTCCAGCTCTTCCTCCATAGCAGCATACACATAGTAAAAGTTAGCTACCAGCTTTCGGTAGGACTTTTTTTCAACTACGCCACGCAAAAAACAACGAACAAAGCCCACATTCTCGGCCATAGTGTGCGCTTTCTGCGTACCTTTTTTCAGCTTTTCGGCTAAATTGCTGCTCATACTAAAACTATCTCGACATTAAATGGAGTTTGATATCGTCCGTTGCGCATGACGACGAACTAAAGGGACCCGGGCGTAAACTAATTCATCACCCTTAAAAAACAGGGATCGCTTTAGCAATAAAGACACCGTCATATTCGTTACCGTAGACCGTTTTGATGAGGCTTTTCATTACATTTTTTTACGCCCAAACGACACTGAGCACGCCTCACCCAACCGCTACAGATGCCCAACCGCTATCTCCATAAAGGCTTCATAGCCAAAAACAAAAGTGTCAAATCTGTATCATTTCGAAACTTTTCGAAACTCTTCCTTGGGAATTCTGAAAAATTTAATTGCAACCTGTTTACAGGCTCGCTGAATCAGCAGACTAGTCAAAAAAGCGATCTAACGCAGCTTTTAACTCAGTTAATTCGTCTTCGATGTTGCCTTCTGTCACAGCCCGGCTAATACATTCGCTAATATGCTCATCCAAAATCAGACGTGCCACCCGGTCTAAGGCTCCCCGCACAGCCGCCACCTGCACCAGCACATCGGGACAGGGCCGACCTTCGTGAACCATATTCTTGATGCCACGCACATGCCCCTCAATACGCGATAGTCGATTCACAATTCGTTTGAGGGACTCCTCACTATGGCTGTGGCCGTGGGAGGGGGGTAAAGCGTTTGAAGTGCTCAAGGGCTGAACCAATAAATCTCTAGAGAAGAACAAATAAAATAACGAACACCTAACCAGTGAGATGTTCGTTAATTATTGTTGCTTTTTATAAGTTTTTTGTCACCCTAATCGGATTATATGCATCTACCCATTTCTACTGACCCTTTAGCCAACGGGCAACATCCTTAGCATGGTAAGACAAAATCAAATCAGCGCCTGAGCGCTTAAAGCTCATCATGGTTTCCATCACCAGCTTTTTCTCATCCACCCAGCCATTTAGGGCCGCTGCTTTGACCATGGAATATTCCCCAGACACGTTATAGGCCGCCACCGGTAAGTTGCTGGCTTCCTTCACGCGCCAAATAATATCCATATAAGCCAGGGCAGGCTTCACCATCAACATATCCGCCCCCTCTGCGATATCCAGCTCAATCTCCTTAATGGCTTCCCTACCATTCGCCGGATCCATCTGATAAGTCCGGCGGTCGCCAAACTGAGGCGCAGACTCGGCTACATCCCGAAATGGCCCATAGTAAGACGATGCGTACTTAGCGGCATAGGACATAATCGGAATATCTTCAAATCCAGCCCCGTCTAAGCCAGCGCGAATGGCCGTGACAAAGCCATCCATCATGCCAGAAGGCGCAATAATATCTGCCCCTGCATTGGCCTGGGATACGGCAGTTTTCTTGAGTAGCTCCAGGGTGGGATCGTTAAGCACACGACCGGACAGATCACCAACCTCTAAATAGCCACAGTGACCGTGGGGGGTATACTCACAGAGGCAGGTATCCACCGTCACCACTAGGTCTGGCACCGCCTTTTTAACCGCTTCTGTCGCCTTCTGAACAATGCCACAGTCATGCCAAGCGCCAGTGGCATCGTCATCTTTACCTTCAGGAATACCAAACAAAATGATGGACGGAATACCCAGATCGTAGACTTCCTTGGCTTCTTCTACAATTTTGTCTATCGATAGCTGGTAAACACCCGGCATTGACTTGACTTCATTGGCCACACCCTCACCTGGAACCGCAAATAGTGGATAAATAAAATCGCTAGTGGTTACAACGTTTTCACGAACCATGCGGCGCAAGTGGGGATGGTTGCGCAACCGACGAGGGCGATGAGTTGGAAACATGTCAATTATTAAAGAAAGCCGAAAAAAGGGTTAGGCAACCAGTCTAGAACCTAGGTGGGTGCTTATTTTCAGTCAGATTAAAAAAAGTAACGTTCGGTCATGGGAGTGATGAATTTTAAGTCGTCACAAGCGATACAATAGGCCACCGTCGTCAGGGAGAGGTACAGGTGTTTGCAACGGCAGAGTTGCTATGGGCGTTAATCGGCTTGATTTTAACGATTGGAGGTACGTGGTTAGAGGTTTTTATTACCGATGTTCCCTGGCATTGGGGTCCTAGCCATGAGGTGGTTTCCCTGGGTGTGAGTTTTCAGGTGGGGGCTGTCTTGTTCATCGGCTGTCTGGGTGGTAAAAATGCTGCAGCTTTATCCCAGGTTGCCTATCTGAGTTTAGGGATTTTGCTATTCCAAGCCTTTGGGCTCCAGGTGTTTACCCAAGGGGGAGGACTGAGCTATCTGCGGGAGCCTAGTTTTGGCTATCTGCTTGGGTTTATTCCAGCGGCTTGGGTCTGTGGGTATCTAGCATTTTTAGAAACCGTCAAGCTCGAAAATTTAGCTCTCAGCTGCTTGGGAGGACTGGCCACACTTCATACTGTGGGATTGGTATATTTGCCCTTATCCTATGTATTACAGTGGACTGGGGACAATACACCCACCCTGACCAATGCCATTTTTATTTACTCCATTGCTCCCATGCCAGCCCAGCTAGTGTTGGTCTGTGCTGTTTCGGTTATGGCTTATGGCATGCGTAAAAGCATGTTCTACTAATCAAGGTATCGTTATCGCAGTATGGCCAGATTACGGAAAAACCAAGTCAATCGCCTCTTCTGGGTAACAGCCTTGATAGGGCTCTTTCTGGACCAAATTACCAAGCATTGGGCTGTTCAAAACTTTACCCTGGGTCAGCCTGTAGCCATTATTCCAGGGGTGCTGAACTTTACTTATGTGCTCAATCGCGGTGCCGCTTGGAGCATTTGTAGCGGTGAGAACTGCCGTTGGATTTTGCCCTGGCTATCGGTGATTGTCAGCATTGGCATTGCTGGCTACGGTTTTTTCATGCGTATTGAAGACCGCTGGGAGCGCGCAGGTTGGGGCTTTATTTTGGCCGGTGCCTTGGGTAATGGGATTGACCGTGTGAAAGCGGGTGAAGTGGTGGATTTTATTCAGGCATTTCCGGTCACTCGTTTCCCAGTGTTTAACCTGGCAGATATCTGGATCAATGTAGGTATTGGTTGTTTGTTGATTGCTATTTTTCTGACAGCCAAACAAGAGGAAAAGCGTTCTTAGATGGACCGCACCCAAACGAGTTTTGACCATCGAGCATTACGGCATCGCAGAGAGTCTACGGCTGAGGAATTCAAGTGCGATCGCACTTTTTGCAGCTAGGCCACCGCCGCCATAAATTGAAGAAAGCCACGATAGAGTTCCATGCCACGGGCAACATGGGTCAACGCCAAAATCTGAGCCAGCAATGGACTCACTGACCTGTCGCTCCGAAACAGGATGGAACAGGAAAAGGTCTGAGTAAGCATTGCTGACGGGGTAACTTTACAGATTGTTTCATCCTTTAAATCAGCCAGGGCATAAATGGGCAATTCAGTTTTGCTATGGCATGATGTCCGCAATCCTGGTTATGGTGGCTGTAGCTGTAATCCAGACCAGGGGATTTTAGCTTATGTAGGCTTCACTCATCAGCCAGGGCACCGCTCAGTTTTCTAAATATCTGTTTCTATTCCGCCACATTCAAGGATGACTCAGCCACCCCGGCCTAATGTGCCGACTACACCACCGCGTACCATCCTGGGGACCATGACCCAGGTCATTCAAAATGTTGCTCGGGTAGATTTCAACAAGCTGTCGTTAAAGCCGGGGGCCCGGGTACCCAAACTAGTCGTTGACTATGAAAATCAGCGTCAGGTCTATGATCTGGTGGGGGACCACTATGTATTGGGTCGCAGCTCTAAAACCTGCGACATTGTGGTGCGCAGTCCCCTAGTGAGTCAAACCCATTTAACGCTGACTCGCGATCGCAGCCAGCCCGGCAATCCCTTTGTACTCAAAGATAAAAAGTCTACCAACGGCACCTACTGTGGCAAGAAACGCCTCAAGACCTTTAAACTCCAGGACGGCGATGTACTCAGCCTGGGACCCAAGGAATTAAATGATGCCGTTACCCTGCGGTTTCAGAACCCAGCGCCCTGGTACCTTAAAACTATTCGCTACGGTCTCTACGGAGTTACCGGCAGTATTGCCATGGCGGCATTTTGGGTAGTCGCCATTGAATGGCCAAAGATTCCCATTCGCCCCATTCCTGAATCGATTCAGGGACCAGTATCGGTCTATGCCGGTGAAAACGGCGATCGGGTGTTGATCAATCCCATCAATAACCAGGCCCACATCGAAAAATCCCGACTGCGAGAATATTCCAAATATCTGCCCAAGGCCGTCATCGCCTCGGAAGATTCGCGCTACTACTGGCACCTGGGGGTGGACCCATGGGGCATTGCTCGGGCCGCTAAAACCAACCTGCGTAGCGGCACCATTCGCGAAGGGGCCAGCACCATCACCCAACAGATGGCCCGCAACATTTACCGAGAATATGTGGGCAGCGACGACAGCGCCATGCGGAAAATCCGGGAAATGATTGTCGCCCTGAAGCTAGAAACCTTTTACAGCAAGAACTACATTATGTTGCTGTATCTCAACCGGGTGTACCTGGGCAACAACCTCTACGGCTTTGAAGATGCCTCTAAGTTTTATTTTGGCAAATCCGCCAAGGACCTCAACATTCAAGAAGCGGCCACTCTGGTGGGTATCTTGCCCGCCCCCAATGCCTTTAACCCGGTACAGAGCTACGACGACGCCCTGGACTATCGCAACCGAGTCATTGAGCGCATGGTGGCCCTTGGCATGGTTAGCCAGGAGGAGGGCCGCCGGGCTCGACGTTCCCGTATTGAAATCAGCCCCGATGCCCGTCGTCAGCTGCAAAGTATCCGTGCCCCATACTTCTATAGCTATATCTTTGATGAGCTGGACCAGCTGCTGGGGGTGGGGCTGGCACGGGAAGGCAATTTCCATGTGGAAACTAGTCTGGATTTAGCCGTTCAAGATCAGGCCGAGGAAGCCATGCGCAACGGCATCGATAATTTGGGGAGTCGCTATGGGTTTTCCCAGGGGGCACTGGTTACTGTGCAGCCCTCCACTGGCGACATAAAGGCTCTGGTGGGCGGTGCCGACTATAGCGAAAGCCAGTTTAATCGAGCTTCCCAAGCTATCCGTCAGCCCGGATCTACATTCAAAGTATTTGCCTATGCCAGTGCGCTGGAGCAGGGGGTTTCTGCCGGTAGCAGCTACAGCTGCAACGACCTCAACTGGGGCGGTCAGTTTTACCAAGGGTGCCGCTCGGGCAGTGGCGCTTTGGACATGTACGATGGCTTTGCCCTCTCGGAAAATGTGGTGGCCCTGCGGGTGGCGCAGGAAGCTGGGTTAGACAATATTGCTAGGCTGGCGCGCACCATGGGCATTGAGTCGGAACTGGACCCGGTACCGGGGATGGTGCTGGGCCAAAGTAGCGTGACGCCGTTGGAAATGACTGGCGCAGTGGGAGCGATCGCAAATAACGGTCTATGGAATCGGCCCCATGGCATTCAGCGAATTTTAGATAGTAGTGACTGTGAGGATGATCGCGATCGCAACACCTGTCGCGTTATCTTCGACTTTACAAACAGCAGCGGCGACATTAATCAAGACGTATTGACCCCGAATACTGCGCGCACCATGACTTCTTTTATGCGTGGCACCGTTAGCAACGGCACCGGTCGTGGCGCTTACCTGGGTTTGGGAGAAGCTGGAAAAACCGGTACGACCAATGATGGTGTGGATCTGTGGTTTATTGGCTTTGTCCCCAATGCAGATTTAGTCACTGGCATCTGGCTTGGCAATGACGACAACGAGCCCACCTACGGCAGCAGTGCCCAAGCCGCTCAGCTATGGAGTAATTACATGGGACAAGTAGCTCGATAAACGAGGAATGGTAGGGGCAGGTCTCATGCCTGCCCTGGGATAATCGATGTTATTGGTCCACGTTGTAGAGAATCACAATTCTGTAAAAAAGATTTCTTTGAACATTGATTAGCAAAACATCAATGGAATAACCCTTTTTAGAATTTTGCGCGACCGAGCGTAAAATTCTAAACCGCTCTACCGACCACCTCCCAACCGATATGGCTATTTACTGAAACTCTCTATTCTGCGGGTTGTAGGGCGGCAATCCGCCCTGCCCATAGGGGTTCGGGGAACTCGGAGGAGCCCCGAGCAATTGGTTTTGCCCTTAACCAACACTTTAATCCCACGAGTTGGAAAATGATCATAAAAAAACAGATGACATACATCATTCTGCACCTGATATCGAAAGGCAACCAAAAGGAATTGCCCTTACAGGATTGTTTATTGTTATGGGTTTAACAGATAGCGAACATAGAAAAGCGCGAAGGGGAAAACGACATCAAAAGTCTCCTTCGCGCAATCTTTGAATTTTCTAGAGGATCTTGTTCTCTGTCAACATCACATGATTATTGAGGCAGATTCTCCGGTCTAATCTTGACCGCTTTAGTCTCTCCATCACGGAGTACTTCAACAGTAAGCTGTTGTCCAACCTTGCCATTACTAACAATGCGCTGAACATCAGCCGCTTCAGCCACAGTTGTCTCATCAATGGCCGTAATCACATCACCGGCACGCAGGCCACCTTTAGCTGCAGGAGAATCTGGCAACACTCGGGCAATGAGAATACCATTCTCTTCATTGACTGTTAGACCACTGTTGGGGTTGCTATTAATCTCTTCTTTTACCGTGGGACTCAAGGTAACCATTTGAATTCCGACAAAAGGATGTTCTACCTGACCTGTTTCAGCCAGTTCTGTTGCAATCTTCTCCACCATATTGATAGGAATGGCAAAGCCCAGACCCTGAGCACCTCTGATAATGGCCGTATTGACGCCAATAACTTCACCCTGTTGGTTCAGCAAGGGGCCACCGGAGTTACCAGGGTTAATGGCCGTATCGGTTTGGATAAACTCCACCCGCTTGTCGGGCACGCCTACTTGGTTGCTGGAGCGACCGACACCGCTGACGATGCCGACGGTAACGGTGTTGTCCAGACCGAGCGGGTTACCAATGGCAATGGACCATTCGCCGGGTTGCAGCTGGTCAGAGTTGCCTAGCTCGACGGTGGGCAGGTTGCGCTCATCTACCTTGATGACGGCAATGTCGGTGACAGGGTCGCTGCCCATTACCCGGCCATCGAGAATGCGACCATCTTTGAGGGTGACGGTTACTGTGTCTGCACCATCAACTACGTGGGCATTGGTGATAATTTTGCCATCGTCACTGATGATGAAACCGGAGCCTAGGCCGCGTTCGGTGCGTTCTTGGCCACCCTGGGGAACTCGGCCACCGAAGAACTGACGGAAGTTGGGGTCGTTAAATACGTTAGGGATGCGCTGGCTGACGGTGCGGGAGGCGTCGATGCGGACTACGGCGGGGCCAACTTCGTTGACGACATTGGTGATGAAGTTGGAGCCAGCGGTGGGGGTTATGGCGGGGGCGGTCTGGGCGACGGCTACTTGGTTTTCGCTACGTAATGGGGATTCAGGTGCCCAGGCGAGGAAGCTACCGGCTGTGGCGAGGGTGGCTCCCATGAGGACGCTGCTGAGCATGGTTAGGCTACGGGAACGGGGCTTTGCAGATTTGGGATGACGTGGATAAGTCATGGATTGGGTTCGCTTTGATTCGTTTATCCATAGCTTAGATAGGCGATGTGACATTGCTGTGACATCGAATTGTCAATGTTGTGTTGAGTGGCTTAGTAAATGCTGAGTTGGCGAATTCTACATTTACTTAATCTGCAGGTAGCGCCAGAATCGAGCAATTTTTGCCAGTATGGAATCTGAGCTGGGGTTAGGCGATGGCAATGACTAGGGATGAGCTGCTGGCGTTGATTGATCGGGCAGCGACGGAAGGATGGACGGAGTTGGACCTGTCGGGGCAGGGGCTGAGCGAGCTGCCAGAGGAGATTGGCAAGCTGACTCAGCTTGAACGGTTGATATTGGGGAAGGGGAAAAAATTTGAGAACGGTAATCAACAATGGGAATTTCAAACTATTGATAGCAATCAAAGGCTTGTAGCATTGGTTAATGGCAATCAGTTGACAGAGAGTGATCTGAATTTTGTGTAAACGCTTGTTTGCTTAAAGAGAAAAGCGTTCTGGGAAGAGAATAGCAAAATGTGACAAGGCAGCACGCCAATCTTTAATCGGTCGATTCCATTTTTTCGCGATATTATTCATCGCT
>JBCCQQ010000012.1:0-105346 GCA_039024555.1 Cyanobacteria bacterium P01_D01_bin.156 | reverse complement strand
GATGGCCACTTAATCGCCAGTGCGGGTGAAGATCAAACGGTCAGGATTTGGGATGCAGAAACGGGGCAATGTCTGAGAACGCTGCAAGGTTTCACATCGCGGGTATGGTCGATTGCCTTTCAAACACAGTCATCTATCCTGGCATCCTGTGACGACCAATCGATTAAGCTGTGGTCGGTGGAGTCAGGGCAATGTCTCAAAACGTTTAGGGGTTACCCTCAGGTCAATTGGTCGGTTACATTTATCCCCAATACTGCGGCATTAGCCTGTGGCGGGCAGGAGCAAATTGTCAGGATTTGGGATTTAGAGACAGAGACCTGTCATCGCTCTCTTAAAGGACATTCCAGATATGTCCATGCCCTCACCCATCATCCAGTGGAACCATTATTAGCAAGTGCTGCGGGTAACACCATCTACGTATGGAATCTGGAAACTCATGACCTTACTAAGATACTGGAAGGCCATGAAGGACAAATTTGGCAAATTGCGTTTAGCCCTGATGGACAACACCTGGCCACGAGTAGTTTTGACCATACGGCCAGGCTATGGGATTGGCAAACAGGCACATGCTTAAAAACGCTGCGGGGGCATCAAGGTTGGGTTTTTGGCCTTAGCTTTAGCCCCGATGGTCGTTTTTTGGTTACGAGCAGCATCGATAAATCAATAAAGCTGTGGGATACCAGTACTGGACAATGTCTGAAAAGCTTTCAGATAGATACAGATTGGATGAGTGAACTGACCTTTAGCCCTGATGGTCAGACAATGGTCAGTGGAGGGTCCCATGGGGATTTGATACTTTGGAGCCTTGATGCCGATAAGCCTCTCCGCGTTGTGAAAGGGCATGGGGGACATATCAGTGCAATTTGCTTTACTCCCAATGGTCAGACATTTGTCAGTAGTAGTCATGACCACACCATCAAACTCTGGGACGCGACCACCTTTGAATGTCTAAAGACGCTGATAGGTCATGAGAATATGGTGTCTTCGGTCGCTTACAGTTCTGATCACAAAATGCTAGCCAGTGCTAGCCATGATGAAACTGTAAGGGTATGGGATATCGATACACTTGAATGCCTGAAAGTTCTACGAGCTCCCCGACCTTACAAAGACATGAACATTCAGTCTGTTTCTGGTTTAACCGATGCCCAGAAATCAACTCTGACAATTTTAGGTGCTGTCCAGAAGCCGACCGATAAACAATAACAGGCTGCGCATCTCAATATTGCGAAACAACAAATTAAATAAAATTCACTGAATGCAACAAAACCAAATATATGATTAAGCTTTCAAGACGATCTTATGGAACTTTACATGATGCTGATCTCTTTTAAGGACAAAGGGTTTGTATCTCTAAAAGCTGAGAAATAATCTCGCGATCTGACTTTTTCCTGACTTTTTCCCGACTATCCAACTTTGTTAGTCAACTTATGCTTTTTCACAGGCAATAGAAAATTTACAGATCACATATATAAGAAATATTACAGAGCTTAAGTGGGTGGGCAGCAAGCATTCTTCGATACCTCTCTTAAAGTGTAGTACGACAATACTGAGGAAACAACATGCCAGCGTTGATTCAGGCCAATCGTCAGGAAGTGAGTCGACAATTTCCAGTTATGGGATTTACCATCCGCACTGGGATCAGTCCTGCTTGGATAGAAGTCGCTGTCGCGAGCGATCCAACTCTGTTTTTTGGGACGGATGCTAAGTCAAGACGTACTTCTTCAAATTTCTATTCGAGCCGTGCTGTAGGGTTGTTGCCTGCGGAAAAGGGAGAAGCGGTTTACCTGATTCCGCCTACTGCGATGGCAAGGTTTGTGGGGCAGTCTCGGCTTTACTATGCATTGGCCGTTTATTCACAGCCTAATTTTAGCAATCCAGAGGTGGTGCGTATTGATCCGAAAGCAATGCCGTATATTCGGATCTCTAATACTTTTTCTGGTAATAATCGACGGCTGATGGAAATACCGAATCGGCGAATGGGTTCGGTGAATAATGGAAAGAGCTATGCGGAGAATGGCGATCGCACTTCGTTGGAATGGGGTGGTGACATTGCAGAGCCAGGAGAAATAGAGAGAATTATAAATGAGAAACCAACTATTGTTTCTTCATCAGATGAACCAGATAGCTCTATTCAGCCAGCAACAGAAAGTCAGTCTGTGAGAGCCTTTGTCTATGACGATGGCTATGATGATTCTTTGTGGTACAGCGCGCAAGATGCCGATGGTTTAATAGATTCAGATGCAGGTGACCCCTATAATGAGCCAATTCCAGAGGAAATACCATCTAAAGAGCTACCTTCAAGAAAAACACTTTCTCCAGAACCAGAGCCACCCCTAAAGGTACTCCAAATTCCGCTCGATCCAGGTAAAGGCGGTCGTTCCATCGATCAGCAATCTCTTATCGCTGGCGATCTTATTCTAACCACTACACAGAGCTGGACAGCGACCGGCATTCGCTTTGTGACAGGCTCAGCAGTGAGCCACGCAATTTTATATATTGGGAATGGGAACATCGTAGAAGCCTACAGCCAAGCTGGTGTAGTCCAACGAACTTTAGCTGAAGCGCTTAAAGATGCCTCACTTGCGGTTGCTTATCGGATTCCAGATATAACAAACCAGCAGGTCCAAAAAGCTGTAGCGTTTGCACAGCAGCAAGTTGGAAAAGAATATGGAGGTTGGACAGCTTTAGTGGCAGGAATACTGTCCCCCAGTACATCAGACCTGACGCTTGGCCCGTCCGATAAGACATTTATTTGCTCAGAACTGGTTTTAGCAGCTTATCATCATGCGGGTATTGCAATAACTTATGGTTTGCCAGAGCGCAGTGACGCCGGAGATATTGCCAGAGTAGCCCTGAAGCGGGGATTAAAGTATGTAGGACATCTAATCGCAGATGATGCTTATACTCATTATGTCTATGCCAACAACTCTAGCACTTTATCTAGTGTGCAAGGAATTGTGGAGGAAGGAGATGATCGTGGGTTTGAAGGGCCGATTCTAACAGTAGGAGATATTCCTGTTGTTAGCGAAGAGCAAAGCTACAGCATGGCTTTTGTTGAACCAGAGTATCCTCAGGCTAGTCGCTTTGCACCAGCACATCCAGATAAATACACTCCAAAAACTGACAGACAAATTAACAGAATTGTTATTCACATTACAGATAGCAGCGCGAAAGCAACAACAAACGGAATGGTTCGCTGGCTTCAAAAGAAAGACACAACCAAGGTCAGTGCTCACTATGTAATTGGCAGGGATGGCGAAGTTGTGCAAATGGTGAAGCACAAAGATAAAGCCTGGCATGCGAATCGCGCGAATCGCGACAGTATTGGTATAGAACATATTGCAAACACTACGGACTCGCCTCCGACGGAAGCGCAATATTGTGCCTCGGCAGCTTTGGTGAGGTGGCTGGCCGACACCTATGGCATCCCATTAGATCGTCAACATATTTTGGGCCACGTAGAAGCGGATTCTAGCACAACTCACAAAGACTGCCCAAATGCCGTTTGGGATTGGGACTATTACATGGGCATGGTGATTAGCGGAACATGCTATCTCCGCTCGACCACGCAGCCAAGTGTAAGTACCAACGGCATGCAGAGCTATGTTCCAATGCTCTCTGGGCAAAGCTTTGACGTGACCTGGCAAGATGTATCGCTACTGCCGCAGCCAACAGCAATGTCTTGTTGGGCCGCCGCCGCCGCCATGATAGTAGGCTGGCGCGATCGCCTCTCAATTTCAGCCAAAGACATCGTGATGGGACAAGGCCCTTGGGCTACCTACCAAAATGGACTTAATCCCAAAGATGTCCCCACCTTGGCGAGCAGCTGGAAGCTAGTCGTCGAAACCCCTCGTTCCTACGCCATCAGTGAACTACGCCAAATGCTAGAGCAAAATGGACCGCTTTGGATCGGTGAAGCGACTCCCTCCCTACACGTAGTAGTCATGGCAGGCTTGTATGGTGACGGCACAATCAAAGGAACACATGTACGCGTTCTTGATCCTTGGCCAGTAGGGCAAGGCAGTACATACGACTTGCCTTTCCAGAACTTTATCCAACAATACGAACAGGCAACCGCTATTAACAGCGTCAATATTCAAGTCCTCCATGCCGGGGGCCGTGAAGATAGCAGCAATCACTATAGTCATAGCCAACAGGCCCTTGAGGGCGTGACGTCAGCAATCGCTGGGGCAGTGATAACACGCATCCTTGATAACAAAGGAGATATAACCTGGAAACTTTCACAGCTCAAGGGGATAAAATACCCTGCTGACCAGAAGAAAAATGCTGGATCGGCCTCCTATAAAGAGCAAATCATAACAGTCAAAGGTCCACGACTGGGAACTGTTGGTGGCCTAGATGAGATTTATGTCGATAGTGAGCTTAGCTTCCAATATAATGGAAGGTCTTTAGGCAATGTTTCTATTTCAATTACTAAGGCCAACGATGCTGTAGGTGCTGGACTAAACGTAGAGGCTAGCATTATGAATGATGCCAATGTCTACCAAGAAAAATCTAAAGAGAACGCTGTTTCGGAAGGCTTTGCAGCGATCAAAGTTCGGTTCCACTATCGTTTCACCAATGTGATTTACGACGACAGAATTGCTATAACCGACCTGGTCTTATTCGGTAATGGAATGCACAACATTTCCTATCGGTGGACACAGCCGTAATTTCGATTTTGATAGATTTCATTTTGATGGAGTAATGGCTATGCATGCCAGCCCAGCCTTGAATTCAAATAATGGTTTAGCAAAGCCACAGCTGTCGCCGCCGCCGCCTGATATCACGCAGCCAGTAGAGGTTGTTGTGAGATCGCAATCCCTATCTACAGAGAAATTACCTGGCAGCACAGATAGCGATAATCAACAGAATGAAAAGATTAGGTTTCAGCTATCAGCCCCACCACCTGACGTGATTCAGTCTGTAATCCCGGTTACTGTACCTATTTCAGAACTTGCCACAGCTCACACAGTTGGGAAAGAAAACGCCCCAGAACAGCCAGCAGCAGAGAAAATAGAAAACGTATCACTTAAATTATCTGACTATACGATGCTGATAGGGTCTGAGCCTGACTTACCGTCGATACCTTCTCAGTCTCCAGAAGCTATTCCGTTAGACTTTCAGGAGATGTATCAAATCATTCGAGAAGTCGCGGTCGCTGATTCAGGAGAGACGCCCTACACAGCTGTATCGGCCAACCTTGAATCCCTGATACATAACCAGCCTGCCCAGCAGCGTCAATTCGGCTTAGGCTTTGGCCTGGTTCTTTTTACGCAAGCCTCTGGATTATTAGGTCAGCTATTGACCGTCATGCAGCGTAGAGATACCGATCAGTTTTCTCAGCTCTTTGGCCCCCAAACCTCTGAACTTTTAGCAGTGACAACCGCTAGTACTGAAGAAGCACGATTAAAGCCTATAGGTGGTAATGTTCTCTGGAGCGATGAATGGATAGCGCGATTTCAAAAATCAGGAGCGATTCCTACCTTTCAGGCGGCACAAAACGAAACCGCCATTGAGTACTTGTTTCGGCCGATGTTACCGATTGCTCACAATCTTGGTTTGGTAAGCGATCGTGCCCTTGCTATGGTCTTTGACCGCGTCGTCATACAAGGATTGGGAGGTGGCCTACGGTGGATACTTCAGTCAGCAGGTCCACTTCGTACACAAATGCAACGAGAAAACGCATTACAGCTGCTAGGATTCAAAGACCTACTTTCTTTTCAACAAACCATTAGCTGGATACCCAAAGCTGACCAAAACGGTCAATTCAATCCCACTACCCATGCCGCCTTAGTTGGTAACTTACGAGAACTGGGTGCCGTATTCATCAGCCAAAACGAAATGATGGATCGATTACTAGCTTCATCATCAGGAGCCGCAAAACAGCGATTGGAACGACTTCGCCATTCAGATCGCTTTACAGACATTGTTTACCGTCTGAAATAGGAAGCGTTAGAGATAAACAATGAACGGATCCTCAGAGATTATAGCCGCCCAGAATTTAACAAATCAGGTCGCATCGCGACTAGAGCAAGCGCCTGCCTTTCAATCACTGCCTCCTGAACAACAGCTGACCCTAAAGCGCGATCTTGATTCTATTCAACAGGCTCTACAGCAATCCCCTGAGCCAGCAGCAGTTGATCCTTATGCCTTTGGATTAACCGCTCAGCCTACACTGCAAGCTAAACCCTCACCACCTGCAAGCGATCCCTACGCTATGGCAATGGAAACGCCCAATGATTTAGCTCGTCGCCGTGGTTTAGCTCGCCAGAGATTAGGCACCCAGCAGCCTATCAACAAAGAAAATAGCGAGATTGCACCAACTCAACCCAAGAAAACAGCAACCGAAAAGATTGCAACCGCAGCAGGTGCAGTCTTAGACGAACTCGATTTTTCTACATTTGTTGCCAATCTGGTGCATGGCACTTTCGATGCCATTGTTGAATCATCTATTCGGCAAATGGAAGCCTTTGCCGGACTGGTCAGTGCAGTCGCAAAAGACGTCAATCAATTTACCGACGAAAACGTCACTCCCAACCAAGTTCGCGACTGGCTAGTAGAGCTTTATCCGAGAGACTTACAGCTAGATTTTTCCGGCGGGCAACCGCGCTTACGACCGATGCACACCGTCAATGAAGACGGCGACGATGTTTCTCCTAGCTGGCTAGCGGATTACGGTTTAGCAGATGAAGACTTTACGCAAACTTTGATTGAAGAGCAACTCATTCCAGCGGCTCGGCGTAAATATGGCTCGAACCGACTTCAGACCTTGGCCACCATGGTACTGATGGGGATGAACCGGATTGTTGTTCGAGATGGTTCTATTTCTGCCAAGTTAAAGTTTCGAGCAGCTGCAAGAGATAAAGCCGCCGTTGAGTATGCCGTTTCACAAGATCCGGGCACAGCAACTGGCTCAAACTCTTGGGGAATGCGAGGCCGTAATCCTTATCAGTCGATCATGAAAGTATCGACGGTTGAGGCTAATGTTCAATCTGATGCGGTGATTAAGGCCGATCTATATGGGGAAGTCAAAATTAATTTTGCTAGTGAAACCCTGCCGTTAGAAAGCTTTGCAGATGCCGCACAGCTAGCACTTCTGCAAAGTAATGCACGCACATTATCCACTAGCTCACCACCTGCTAACTCACCACCTGCTAATTCACAACAGACGCCTTCCCCACCAGCAACTGCGCTGCCTGCACCGTCTTCTGCTGTACCGTCCCCATCTGCTGAATCTGGAGGTTCTTAAGGCATGCGTCGAGAATTATGGGAAACCCTGGTAGAGCTGATGGAATCGGTTAATGCGATTGAGCACGATCACCCTGAGCTGCGGGTAACAAATGCCGTTATCAATATTCCTATCGAAGTCAGAGCAGAAATGACGCAAGTGGGCTTTCGACTATTGGCCGACCTACCCCGCTGGGAGATAAAAACAGGGTTTGAAGAGCGACCTAGTCGATTAAAAATAAATCTTTATTTAGGAGATCAGACATGAGCAATTACGAGGAAGGACTACCCCTAGAAGACTTCATTCAAGCCTTGACCAGTCAGTTAGACCGGGCGCAGAAAAGTATGTCTCTCAAGGCTCAGTTTGGCCTGCCTTTGACCTTTGCCCTCAAGGAACTCTCGATTGATTTACGCGCTCATGTCGATATGGCCAAAAGCCAGATCCTCATTCGTCCAGCAGGCCCAAATGCGAAAGAAACCAGCGTGCTGCATTTTGATTTCACAACTATCACCCGTCCGATGATTGAGGAAAATACATTTACAGCAGAAGCCGATGAACCTTCGCTGAAAGAAGTATTAGGAGATGACATTACGGAAGAAGAACAGCGTCGATTGGAATGGGCAGGCATTCATAGCGTGTCTCAGCTACGCGAATTGCAACAGCAGAAAAATGAGAATGTGGTAGAACAAATCTCTCAAATTCCAGCAATGCGGCTGCGAGCAGCCTTAAAACGGGCTTCTCAGCCACAGGTGAAGCAGGTATTGCCAGAAGGAACGTCCCGTATGCGCATTCGAGGCTTTAACCTAGCTCAAGAAAAACAGCCACCAACAGTGCGAATCAATGGTGAAAATGTTCAGATTTTGGAGTCTACAACTAAGGAGCTTGTGGTGGATTATCCAGGCTCACATATGAGCGGCGCTTTACAGGTGGAAACAGCACCTGGCATGGTAGCAGAAACCAACTTTGACTGGGCCTCTGCCGACGTGATTGATGTTGGGATGCCAGAAATTGTCACTAACAGTGGAGGTGACATATGAATGTGCAGCGATTAACAACTCCTTGGGAGTTTCGGAGTCCGCTTTACAGTTTGCCAGGAAGCCTAGTTATAAAACTGGCATTAGGAGAAGCACCCGAGAACATTCCGACCTCGTTGGATGTTCGGTGCCATGCTCAGCAAGCGGCAGCTCGGCTGAATGTTGGTGTTGTAGACCGCATTCTCAAACATTTCTCCCATGGAGTGCGGATTAGTCGGGTATTTACGGCAGCCTCCAGCTGTCGTCGGCCTGGCCAGCGGCACCGAAACTATGACGATGTAGAACATGTGACGGGGCTGTCTCGTACCTTTCGAATTGAGGCAGATCGGGCTTGTTGTATAACCGATTTAGTAGATGCGTTAAGGCAGACAGCCGTAGTTGAGCAAGCAGGTCCTAATTATCTTTCGGCACTGCCTTTCAATGTGGCCACGCCATCACGTGCTGTGTCCTCGGTGAGTTTGGAAGAGGCTTGGCTGTCGAGGCAGCAGGTAAATATGGCGGAGGCCCTTGCCTATGAACCAGGTGATCCGGCAGTGATTGTTGCGGTGGTGGATACCGGAGTGGTGCAAGGGCATCCAGAGCTGCGAGGACGGATGCGGGCAGGAGTAGATACTGTGCAGCTAGGCAGTGGTGACTTGGCAACAGGAATTCGATTCGTGGGTGACCAGCTGGGAATTGATACTGATCCTGAAGATTTGGTTGGTCATGGAACGGCTTGTGCGGCGATTGTGAGAGCAGTCGGACAGCACTTACCGCCAGGGCTAGCAGGAGCATGCAGTTTGTTGCCAGTTCGGGTTCTAGGTGCGGCCAAGTTTCCAGGTAAACAACGTTTGGTAGGGCTAGGATCAATTGCCGACATTGATTTGGGTGTAAAATATGCCATCGACTTGGGTGCTAAAGTGATCAATATGAGCTTTGGTACTCCTGCGCCTGCTGAAGAAGTGAGTGATTTTCAGCCTCATGCAGATGTTGTTCTCTATGGTTTAACCCGAGGCTGCGTAATGGTCGCTGCCAGTGGCAATTCTAGCAAAGAGGAACAATACTATCCAGCAGCACTGCCAAACGTGATTGCGGTTGGCGCAGTAGATGCAGAAAATAATCCCTCTCGTTTTAGTACAAGAGGAGAGCACGTCACCTTGTGCGCACCCGGTGAGCAAATTCATAGTGCTGGGTTGAATGGCTACTCTTTAGTCACAGGGACCAGCTTTGCAGCCCCCTTCGTTGCATCTGCCGCCGGATTGTTGGTGAGCCGAGCGGCAAGACGTTCCTTCCCTTTAAGTAGTGCTGATGTTCACCAGTTATTGAATGCATCAGCACAGCCATGGCAAAGGCAGAGTGTTAAGGGCTGTGGATTAGGTGTTCTAGATACGTATGCTGCTTTGAGTCTTCTAGATAGGCGCATTGATAAATCGACACATTCTGGGTTGCCGCCGCCAAAGACGAGTCTCTGACCAGGAAATAGAAATCATTTGTGGGTAAACCCTCTAGAGCACCTCAAATCTGTACATCACTTAGGAAATAAATCAATGAGTCCTTTCGGTAAAATGCTGATAGACATTTCCAGCATTGACAACGCAAGACAAGAAGCTATCACCAAGTTCGGAATTGATAGTTTTTCAAGACTAGTATTTCTTTTGAATGGCAAGACGGACGATTTTATCCGTCGAGATCAAACAACAATTGAGAACGTCCTCACAAGCATTGATGCTAGCTCCATTGACCTAGAAGGACTACGGAAAGAGGCTAAGCAGTATGCTTTAGCACAATTTATTTACCAGGTAGCTGGTGGGGAGAATCTTGATGCGGATCTCTTGGTGCAGGCGGCAGAGAGACTGATTAATGATGGTTTTGACACACCTGAAAGACTTGCACAAGCCAATCAGTCTATCATTACAGATAAACTCAGGAGGAACGGTAATGACATCGTACCCAATCCAGAAAGATTTGTTGGAGAAGCTAGAAAGAGCATTAGCAATTCAGTGGCATTCGTGGATATGCGAGAGCGCAATGAACAACTGCGCCAAGCTTTGGAAAGTGAGAGAACTAAACTCCTATCTAAAAAGAATAAAAACAATGGTAGCTTACCAAATTCTCACGAAAGAGAGCTAAGGTCCATCAACAGAAAGCTCTATGGGATAGAAGAAGTTAGCAAAGACACGCCTATTCGCCCCAGTTCTTGGGTGGTAGATCCCTTGTTTGAAGCAGTGAGGAAGGCCTTTGCTCAAACAAATCAAAAGCTTGAAGATCACTTCTTTGGCAAGCTTCGTAGTCAAGAAAACTTTCAAAGTATTACTAGCGATGAGAAAGAACTCGCTGCGGTTTATGGTATCTTACAGCGCAATCATATTACCGATCCAAAGCTAGGCATCCGGTTTACAGACGGGCTTTCTTTTGCAAGAAGCGAGTACAACAATCACAAAGATCTATTTGATGGGGTCTATGACATTCTGGCCGAGGAAAGCAACAGCCAATCCCAAAATAAGTTCGCTTCCAAATCTGTAAATACACAGCAGTGGGCCACAGTTGTCAAAACGCTAGCGAATCAAGGAATCGCCGCTAAAGATAGGTACCTTTCTCTGCATACAAAAACGGCCTTGAGCCGCTACATTGCCGCAGATGAAGACGCGCCCGGCTCTACTTTTGAGATCAATTTGCCCGATCTAGAACAGGAATCTAGCGTAGAGATCATCAAAGATAACATTCTGGCAATGCAGGCAATTTACTTCGCTGCCATTTTAGAAGACCTAAAGCTATTTCAGGTGGTGGATAGGCTGGTTGAGCTTTTTCAAATCGGAATGTTGCCTTTGGGCAAAAGCCATGCGGGCGATCTTTTGTTCGAGCGTATGGAAAATAATATCAAGCAGTTTTCTGAATACGACAGGCGTAATCTTTATGCTCGGACGCTGGGATTTCCAGGCGGAGAAGCTAGTGGACTGGTGAACCGAGATTTTCAGATGCTTTGGATGCGCTTTATCTCTGCTATCTCGTCATTTGCTCGTCAAACAAATGTTGATACGCTTCTGCGCTCCAGCATTCCATACCGAGTCAGCCAGGAACAAATTCGAAAATCAGGTCGAGACTTAGCTGCAAATCTATCTTTACACGGATTCTCTATCGCGCACTATGCAGCGGTAAAACTAGAAAGGCAGATTAAAGATGATATTAAAATCCTGTCGGACCCAGAGGTGAAAGGTGCTTATGGCGCGAAAGATATGTATGGCGTTATTGACCAAGTTGCAGCAACCGACCTAGGCGGCCCGCGCAACAGCATTCAATATCGAACGATGGCATCTTCAGGCGCTGTTATTATTCGCTGGCTCGCAAATCATGCAACAGATTTATCTTCTGTGAATAGTCCTACTCTTCTGGACATCAACGAGATCGCGATGCCGTACGGACATGCCTCTGGATCAACTGCGATGATTAGCCCACATGACTCAGATTTAGTAAATGCCTGTGAGCGATGGCTAGCTGTAACCGGAACACCAGATAACAAAATTGAGACCTACGCCAACCCCTATGAGGGTCCAACACTGACGTCTCGTCCTGTCCAAATCCCATCGATTGCTCAAGACATGCTCGAATCTGTTGGTGTCGGCAACATTTAGATGAACAGGAGGCAATTACCGAGGAGATAAACTATGTCTATACAAGCTGCTGCCAATGCCATTAAGTATCGGGTTCAGCAGGCTGCTGAAACCATTGGAGCCAGTAACCCTTTACCATATGTGGGGGGATTGCTAGATCGCTCATTTCAGCTACCCGTCGGTGATCAAAAATACGCTCAAAATACGCTTGCACCAGGAACTATCCCTTTCGAGCCCTCGTTCTCCGCAAGGGAACCTAAAACCCTCCGCTTTGTGATTGAGCCACTTGGCCCTGGTGTTCTACCTGTTTCCCGGCGAGACGAATCGACCCGAGAGATGCGCCGATTGGTCAATTCTCAATTCGGCCCAGAAGCACTTCACTGGTTTGATCAAAGCAGTGAAGAATGGCGCAGTTTATTTGGCAATCCAACCTTGACCTACGGTGCATGGTTTGGCAACTCCTATGATCGCGATGGTCTACATTCTTCCAAGGTTTATTACGAAATTCATCCAAACCAAATCAATTCACTGCCATCGGCTTTGCAGCAACTGGCTCGAACCGCCCAATCATATTTACCAGATCTCGTCCCGATTTTTACCACCATCTCTTGTCAGCGCAATAGCGGTCGGCAGCGGCTGACCTTTTTGCACTGGAAGCCCGTGCGTCTGAGCGAGCTTAATCCACTCATGACTCATTTGGGCCTAGAGCACCAAATGTCTGCTGTGATGCAGGTATTTGGACTTTCTTTGGGTGGACGGTTTAGCTTGCCTGCGCGATCACTCTTCATCGGCTTAGCAGGATCACTCAAAGATCCAGAAGTCAAGCTAGAAGTTGCCCTCGGTATGCTTCCCGATTTTCCCCCAGAATTCCTCAAACTCCTCACCCTTGGACTGGCAGAACGCCCCCGAGAACTACAATCCTTACAGCGTTGGCTACAGGCCTTTACCCCCGACACCCACGGTTGGCCTGGCCAATTCTCTGTGCTGAGCGTCATTATCACTCCGCATAATCCGGCCAAAGTCAGCCTATATTTGCGCCCTATCGAATTCGCACTGGGTGAAAATCAGCTCGCAAATCTATCGGCAAAAGGACACCCTTATGAATAACAATCAGCCCAGTGGAGAAACCCTATCACTGGCCCGTCAAAATGTGAAGGACTTGTTACTAAAGAGTGATGCCTTTTGTTCTCTACCCCCCGACAAACAAAAAGAAATTGCAAACCACACTGTTCAAATTGCTTCATACCTGGCAGAACCTGATGGCATCCGAGGCAATAAGCTACCGACGACCAAGCGCCAGAAGACGGCGCTAGAAGATCCCTATGCAATTGGACTGGAGAATGATGCTCTCAGACGTGCAGAGATTGCTAGCAATCCAACAAGAACAGGCGTTAGAGAAGATTTGACAAAAAGAGCAAACAGCCCAAAGTTTCAGGCGCAAGCAGCACGAGAAGGCGCTGCTGTCGCTGGCGCATTGCTCCAGAGCGTAAATTTTCCGACCTTTGTCTCTGGTCTTATTTCCGGCGTATTTCACTCCATTGTGCAATCTTCTATCGAGCAGATGGAAGCCTATGGTCGGCTAGTTGCAGATGTCGCCAAAACGATCGATCAATTCAGGGATGAAAACGTATCAGCTAACCAGGGACGGGATCACTTAGTCGATCAATTCCCCGATCTGTTTGTGGTTGATATTGACACAGGCGATTTTGGGGATGAGAATGGTGGGCCTAGAGTGAGATTGCGAGATGATGCTGATGAGTCGGAAGCACTTAAGAGAGTCAATACGCTTCCTGTAGACGGTGGCCAGATTTCTAGCCTGGATGATGAAAGCATTGAGAAAAAGCTAGTTCCAGCAGCACGTACCCAGCTAGCCACCAGTCGTCAGCAATTGCTGGCAACCATGGTACTTATGGGAATCAATAGAATTGTGGTAACCGATGGAAAAATCTCAGCCAAAGTTATGTATAATTTCCAGGCTAGAGATAACCTTAAGTTTCGACGAAGCGCTACTCAGTTCGATTATGCCAGGAATGCGAGTGGCCAGTTAGAAAGAATGTACGGTTCTGAAGGTGAGTATGATTATGGGGAAGAGGGCGGAGAAGAGAGAAGAACAACTAACCTATCAAAAAGCAAAGATGGTGCAAAATCTGAAGATGTAGAAGAGGAAAAAAGAGATGGAAGCTATTATTCGAAAGGAACTTACAAGCATACTCAGTCGCCAGTGGTAACCTTGGCGAGCGCCAGCCAGGAAAGTACGGATGCAGCCTTACAGACTAAGGCTAGCCTTGCTGGCACTGTCGAAGTAAATTTCAAAAGTGATTTTTTACCGCTAGAAAAAATGGCTGATTCGTTTCAAATTGCCATGATTCAAAATGCAGCTAACCCCAAACAACAATCTGGTGCCAGGGGTGCTTCGGCACCGCCTTCATCTGGGAATGATAGTAGCAATCCGTCTCCTACAAGTTAGTACCAAAAAATATATCAATTAACTTGAGCTACAAAGACGGAAACCATGGATACTTCTCTATCTTCTCAAACCAACGAGCAGCCGAACTGGAAAAATGACGGAACCCTCAGCCTTGTTCGCCCTGAAGTGCGAAAAATCCTTCAGGCTTCACCCGGTTTTGCCAAGCTCTCTCCAGATGATCAGCGGCAGCTAGCACAGTCGATGGTCGATGTCTCATCATATATGGTGAATCCAGACGGGTTGGCAGCTCAAGAACTGTCGTCTGAGGGAGGCATTTTATCTCAAACCCAGGCCGATGCTACTGAAACAGCCCGCAAGCGAGCCGCTAGCGATCCTGGATTTGCGGGCGAAGATTTTGAGGCGGGTGCTGTTCGCCAGGGAACAGAGCAGTTTGGAGAACTGGTAAATAAAGTAGATTTTCCAGCTTTTGTCTCTGGCCTGATTGAAAACGTTTTCCAGGCAATTGTGAATTCTTCTATTCAGCAAATGAAAGCCTATGGAGAACTCCTTGCCAATGTTGCTAAAACAGTTGATCAGTTTGCACAAGACAATATTACTGAAAACAACGCTCGTGATTGGTTAGCAGAACGCTTTCCCGACAAGCTAGGTGTCGAGGTTGAGCAGGGCAGCTTCGGCTTTGCCGATGGCGATATTGATACGCAAACAGCAGCAAAACCAAAATTACAAGTAACCGCCGAAGATGAGTCAGAGGCCCTCAAAACCATCTCCAGCGAGTTAGATCTTAAGGAACCCATCACTGATATTTCTGAAGAAAGCCAAGAACGTCGTTTAGTGCTGGCCGCTCGGCTACAAATTGCCCGCAGCCGACAGCAGCTACTCGCCTCAATGGTTATGCTAGGCATTAATCGAATTGTCGTTACCGACGGCCAAATTAACGCTAAAGTTGTCTTCGGCATGCGTGCCTCAGATATCGCTAGACGTCAGTCCAAAGCTTCTCTGTACGACAGGTCAAAATCTGGCACTGAAGCTAAGGCTGGCGCTAGCTTTGGCGGTTGGTTTTCGCCTGTTCAAGCCAGTGCAAGCGTTACATCTAGAACAAGTCACCTTGCAACGGTTCAATCCTCTTTAGATGAAACTTCTGCATCCAAAGCAGAGGTTAAGGCAAAACTCACGGGCGAAGTTCGCGTCAACTTCAAGAGCGACTATATGCCGATGGAAAAAATGGCCAGCCCCCAGATGATCGCGGCCATTCAAGGAAATGCTCAGCCGCCTAAGAAAAAAGTCGACGAGGCGTAGGCAGATGGATCTTTTGGAGGCACAACGCTTAGAGCAGTTGGATCAGGGATTAGCTGCCAGCCAACAACTGGTGAGTGATATTCATCACCTGTCTGCCCAGCTTTCGACTCTTGCCTTTGGCGATCCTTCTCTGGGCACAATTGAACTACCGCCTATCCTGGGCTCTCAGGCAGATCAGGCTCATTTGAAAGCGATCGCAATCCTATACTTGGCTTCCGAACTCGAAGCCATCCAACTCCTCACCTCAGTAGAAACATTCGCTGGACTAGCAATCAGTGGTGGCATCAGAGCCGATCTGGGAACAGCCGCCTCTCCACTCATAAAGTTTTGGGAAAAACGCCACCAGAGATTCACTCAGATAGAACGTCAAGCACTTTTTTCTAGACTGTTTGGCACCTCAGCCGGTCCTACCTTTGCAGCCCCCAACGGGCGCAATCTCAACTTTGAACCCTTATTCATTCAACTAGCAACCGCCCTTCAAACATCAGTATCTGACCAGAAATCAATCAATCAATCCAGTCGTGACATTCCAATTCGCATTGCGGCCCAGCAGCTTTCTTACAACGTCATCAGTCGCTCAGGCAGCATAGGTCCCTTCGCCGCGCAAGCCCTGCTTCGCTCTATTCAGCAAGTATTGTACATTTTAAAGCAGCCAGACCTACAGCGAGCGCTGGGTAGCCGCTCTATCTGGACCGCTTTACGTCGGGCAATGCAATTGATCGCGACTGATCAATCGTCTGGAACTGTGATCAATATCGATTTGCATGTAGAGCGGGGACGTCATGGCATGAAGCTATTGGCTTGGCTAGCAAAGGTTTCTCCTCATTTAGAGGATAGTTTGGCACAATGGGTGCCTGTAGATCATGCTGTTGTCGCTAGTGCGATCGCTTGGCTGCAAATTACTCAGCCATCCATACCAGCTACACCTACCAATCATGAGCCTTTCACTATAGGAGGGCGCTAATGGCCTATCCTAACACAGTCTCTCCTGATCAAATTCATTCTAATGATACAACAAAGACACCTCTTCCAGTTGTTCGCCAGAGTGTTAAAGCCTTGCTGTTGGAATCACCAGCCTATCAAGAATTAGATCCAAAAAGTCAGCGAAACTTAGCCCATAAAATGGTAGATGTTTGTCAAACTGCAGTGGGCTTGATATTAGAAGAGATGATCAGTGAGAATACTGTCAGGGCATTAGAAGAGACTTCTGAAACATTGAATCTGGAAGACCTTCCTACTGGAGAAAATGAGATAGAGTTATCTCCGCCTCTAGCCACCGCTCAGTCTGCTGCAGATGATCATGGGGGCAAAGCGATCGATCGACTCGCCGGTAATACACGGCGAGTTATCAATGCAGTTTCTTTTCCTCGCTTTGTTGCAGAACTAATCAATGGTGTTTTCAAAGCAATAGTCGATTCGGATATGCAGCAAATGCATATGTATATTGAACTCTTGAACAATGTGGCAGCGTCGACAGAAGGATTTGCCGATACCAACATGGCACCTAGTCAGGCTCGAACTTGGTTAGTTGAACGTTTCCCTGACTCGTTTGAGTTGACGGACAGAGATCGAGACAATGATGATTTTTGGGGCGATCACACCCCTCAAAACACAACCGGTCGTAACACTACAATTCGCTTACTTTCTGGAGCAAAAATGCCCTCACAAGAGGCCCTTCAAGCATCATTAGGCTTAGATGACAAGAGTTCACTACCCACGCGCGGAGACCCAGAAAAAACGCTGCTGCCATTTGTGCGTCGTCACCTAGCCAAAACCCGGCAGCAAATGCTAGCCACGCTGGTACAAATGGGTCTGCGGCGTATTGTCATTGAGAGCGGCAGAATAAATGCGACCATGCGATTTCATATTGATGCTCGAAGCGCTGCCCAGGCAGATAAAGGTAACCGATTCGACATGACTAATAAAATTTCTGTAAAGGGAGGAGCCAAAGTTGGCCCATGGGGGGTCGATGCTCAACTGCAAAATACGATTGGCTACGTTTCGACTGAACGATCGCACACCACAGAAGAAGAAAACGTTAATGTAGAGTTAACCTCTTCAGTAGAGCTCAACTTCAAAAGCGACTATATTCCCCTGAATCGACTAGCAAACTCCAATCAAGCTCAAAAAATAGTTGCCAACTCACGAAATTCTGAATTCGAGAATGCCCGAAAACAAGAAGCCACCCGCAGAGCAAAAATAGTGGCTCAAGACGCAGATAGACGACGTGAATTGGACAAACAGCTTTCTCCTAAAAAACAAGCATCTGTTCCAACAAAAAAAGTATCCAATCCAGCCAAGAAACCAACTAAAGCAACCAGTTCACCAACTAAAAAGCCCCTAAAGTCCTCAAGAAAAAGGGTACCTAAATCTCCATCAAAGCCACTGTAGCAATTGATATCAAACAAGTAGAGCTGTACATAGAATCGAAACGAAAAGGGCTGACACAGCAGATGGCATCAGCCAAAGCCAACATATCAAAAGCACCGCACGTTGTGTTGAGACCGGTCGCTATCGCCTTCAAAGACTCCCGAGCCATCAGCTTTAGCGCAGCATCGCTGGCCTGCCCCATCGCCTGAAACGCAAACGGTCGCCAAAACGCAAAGATGGCATCCACCCCCTTCCGCTTGCCCATCAGGCGCGGCAGGTGAGGATTTTGGGTCAGGTACTGAAACACAATACCAACCGGAGAATCAAGGTCCGTATTGTACGAAAACATAATCCGCTTTCGATTTTGGCGGGTGTCTGGTTACTTAGCCATGATGCCTCGATGCCTTGGATTTCTTTTGATTACTCAAGAGCCGTTGCTGGTAGGTTGCGATCGCACGCATATGCGCTGCCGAGTTACCCCGGTTATGCAACCAATCCTCAATCAGTTCCAGATTGTATCGAATACAGCGACTGTTAATGCGGACCCAATGCAGACCTTCAATCCACTCCCCATTGAGTCGATACTTTTTCAGCGTTGAACCACTCAGGTTCAAGCATTCCGTCGCTTGCCGCTTGCTGACAAAAAGGAGCATGATGCGCACTCCTGACAATGCTGCCGTGAAGGGATTATGCCTTTATTGAAAAGGGGTAGAGCCTAAGCATGAAGTCTTCTGAAGCCCCGCAACGGGCTCATAGAGACCTCATCAATCCTGATAACTCAATTCTATGGGCATCAGTCTATCTGTGCTGATAAATAGCTGATATTAGAAAGATTACTTAATATATTTAATCTTTTACCTCTTACTCGTGCTGATCAGATAGGTGTGCCCTGCAGGCCAACCTCAAAGTCTATCCAGGGTGGGTGTAGCTTATGCTGGGGGCTAATGGCCGATAATCATAATTTTGCTGGAATTGCCCTTTACAAGTCCCTCGGTTTTCGATCAGTTGGCCAGTTTTACACCGGATATTTTGGTGCATGAACTCTACAAGAACGACTTACATTGGGTTAGATAGCGTTTATCAACGGCTTAAATCTGAGGGAACCTTGCAAGATCGTGTGTTGTCGCATAAAGGTGCGGCTCTATCAGAGGTATCTAATTTGAAATCTTCAAGACGCTAGAAACTGCCCTAACAATTGGGCAGTCAGATGAGGTTATCCCAGCCCTTTGTACCCAAAGGTGAAAAAAGTGGGCAACCAGGGAGTAGATAACCAAAAGTTGTTCCCATGACAAAAATTGACAGCCCCTCACTGACAAGCCTAGCAGGTGTGAATCCAGCCTGTGATTACTACAACCAAGTCGGCCAGGAAAATCTAACAGTGCGCAAAGTACATGGCAGAGAATAGCATAAAACTTTACTCAGCTACTTCAAAGATAGCGGAAAAGGCTGCTAGCCCTCTAGTATCAGAGCTTCGTCGACCGCGTGTGTAAACTGTACTTTGGGCACTGCGGTTCAAATCACCCAGCAAATTATCCAGTACTTGCACCGGAGCATCCTCTCTTTCGTTTGAACCACGGGTCTGACCTTCGCCAAAAACAAGTGGATTACCTGCCCGTATTCCCCGTCCACGGGCAACTTCCTTTAAACCTCTGAGAGCATCTCTAAGCTGATCGGTACTCACTAAAACCAATAACTCAAAGTAGCCAGCGGGGCCACCCACGACAAACTCAAAGTCACCACCTGGTTTAGGAACTGTCACCGTTTGAGAAGATTGAACCAACGTATCAATCTCAGCAGCATCCCAGTCGACAGGGTGTAAAACTACCAGATCACCATTACTGGCAATAACTAAAATGCCAATATGGAGATCGTTGAACTCATGATTGGTGACCTCAATTTGAATCTTGGTGCCTAACTTGATTTGTTGTATTCCGACATCAATGGTTTGAGCGATAATGCCAGCTTCTTGGGTAGCTCGACTACCACGACTAAGCAATAGCCCACCCGTCTCTACAGGGGTGACTTTTACATCAACATTGACATCAGATGTCTCACTATTCACCACTGCCTTGAGAATACGCCCGGCCAGTAGCATTTTCATTCGGGGTTGTAAGCGTCTAACAGCTCCCTCAACTGATTCATCTGAGCGGTCAAAAGAATCGGGCACCGGGGTTAACCCTGGCGTAAATAGGCCAATACTACCAACAGGGGCAGAAACCGAAATTCCTTGTTCTGTGGCCTGTGTTTTAGAGGTTTCTGTCAGTCTGCCCAACAGATAATCTACGGGTTGAGTTTGATCGAGGGTAATTGGGGTGACCCGGCTAACCAAGACCAGAGCTGATCTTGCTGCTTCCATGTCAGCTGCCAAACTAGTATCTAGACCGACTCGTAAAGACAGTTCTGTTGGAATGCCGCGTATTTGTTCGCGCATCAGAATGCCACTATTTAAATCACTACGACTTGGGCTACTGAGGGTACCATAGCCTTCTAATCCAGAACGGCCCGTCTGGGTAACTTCGCCAATAGGATTACCCTGGGCATCAATCAAGTTAAAGACAGCGCCTTCGGTGAAAGCTTCAAGACTTTGGGAAGATACGCCACCTAACCAAAAGGTAAGCCGATCACCATTGAACTCCCGGACAACGGCTTCAGCAGCAGGTTGTTGGGGTTCAAGAAAGTAAGGGGGGTGCTGACCATAGTTGCTATTGGGTTTGACCTCGTGAATGGGGTCCTGCTCAATGCCAGCGATTTTGGCAACATCGTGGGTACTGCGCGATAGGTTTATAAAGATCGTGTCGAGTGATTGATTACCCACTTGTTGCCAGAGATAACGAGTCAGCAAATAAGTGAAGGCTCCTGCATGAAAATCACCAAAGGGTGCATCAGCAGCCAGTTGGCTGATGCGGGCTGATCCTAATGCCATCCCTTTTGCAATCCCTTCTTTTCGTAAATCCTGAAGTTGCTGTGGTGAGAGCTGAGTGCGTTCGCGCCAGACGTCTTGATAGGCTAACTCAGCTTCGCTGGGGTCAGCATCCCTATCTAAGGATCGTCCAGAAATCGAGCGAAAGACTAAATTTCCACGGGTGCCTCCCCCGGAATGACAACTATCTAAAACAACGCTGACATTTTCTGTTTTGAGGGCATAGGTGAGCAGAAATAAGGTTTTGCCCATAATGTCATTGACCTGCCCACTTCCGGATAACAAGTTAGAGCGGCCATCAATGGGCACCATGGTCCCATTACGATTATTAAACCCAGCAATGACATTATCATCCTTGACCAAAGAACCATGCCCAGAGTAATGAAATACTACTACATCCCCTTCTCTCGTCTGATTAATCAAATGTTCTTCAAACGCCCTCAGAATATTGTCTCTAGTCGGTGAAGCCGTGACCCGATCGGCTAGTAACCCCTCAATCGGATCACTAATAATCATGATGTCAGCTGGTTGAAAGCCAAAGCGATGTACCAATAACTCGTATTGCAGCTCAACATCAGTCAGGCAACCCCGCAATTTTCCAATATCATCTGAATAGTTATTAATGCCTACCAATAGTGCTAGCTTACGAGGTGTCCTCTGGGCAAGTACCCGGCCATAGCGATCTCCTTGGTGGATCAAATCCAACTGACTCAGTCCAATAGAAGCCAGGGTAGACCCTGCTAATTGTAGAAAGTGACGACGTTTAATCTGGGGCATGGTCAAGCTTTTTAAGCGAATACAGGAGCAGTATCTTCAGTTGAGACTATCTGTCTAATATGTTCCTATTTCTGAAGGGGAAGTGCTTATTCAATAAAAAAATTAACCAATGAAAAATATATATTCTGTCGCAGACACACCGTTATTGCCGGTTGCCACTCAGATTTTGCCAGAGAGTATTGCGGTTAAACGCGTTATCTAAATACACTTGGCCTGGATAAATTCCTTGTGGATCGCTGCTTTCTGAACGAACGATGACATCTAGCTCTATTGGAACATTGGGTAATGGGCTAAAGCCAGGAACTGCTGTGGACGTCCCTAGCCCCAAAACTGGTGACTGCTCTACGCTCAGTAAGCAATCCTCAGTATCGGTTAACTCGGTAGATAGGACTGTCGAAAGAGTATAGTTTTCGATGAGATATTGTTCGCCAGCTAGTGAATAAGTCTCTGATCCCCAGCAATAGCCTTTAACAGCACGTTAAGGAATTGCTAACTATGACTAAGCTAATCAATGCCCTATTCCTCGTTCTTAGCCTGACCCTTTACCATCTGCTCGCGGCTGAGGTGGCGAAGGGCGGTGAGTCTCCTCCCGTCATCGACTCAACTTAAATCACATCCGATTTGAAACAGGCGTTTTCCGTTAGGCAGAAACCGGGGATCTGGATGTGGTCAAGGTAGATAGATTCAAACAAAATTTATTTATCTGTAGCTAAAAGCGGTTTAAACTTGCCACAAGTTAGAACGGGTCACATAATTTACCAGTCTTAACCATGGTGCGAGCCTCCCGTTATTGGCAAATACTAAAGCTCACTAGTTCAGGAAACTGCGAGGCCAGGGAAATCCCCGCAGCGCGGAAACTGGTGCAAAATCACTGCTCTGTGATATTGGCTGATCCGAGCGTGACCGATAGCCAAGTTCAACAACGGCTTTGGGAAATGGGTCAACCAGACGCGCCAGACGTAGAGGCTGCCTTGCTGGCAAAGCTGTGTCTACGCTGTTGGATTTCCCATCAAATCGGGTATGTTTGCCGTCAACTCGCTGCTCAGTTCGGTGAAACCTATGGATTTTCAGCTTTAGAATTGTGGCCATTGGTGCTTGATGATGATGGGCAACTCGAACCCACCTATCCATCAGTAGCCGTCACTATCTTAGATAGCTATGATCCTACCAAGGCTGCCCTGGGTACCTGGGTCGCCAGGCGCACAAGGGATCATCCAGAGGTGACCCGATTTTGTATAAATCTGGGGTTTTATCGCATTAGCGACTGGGCCATTCTCAATGATACGCAAGTGGCACAACTGCCCCGTTTTCTCAATCATCTGAGCCAGGGTGAGCTCCAAACCGCAACGTGGCTGCTGGATGCCTACCATCGGGTCTATCGCAGAGCCCGCTTGATGCAGCGCCAACGTGGATATCGTGGACGCTGTGCAGAACCCACCGTTGAGCAACTCAAGCAAATTGCGCCAGGCCAGTCTCCGAGTGAAGTGTTGAATCAGTTGCAAGATCTTGCCTATCAGCTGAGGCAGTATCGCATCGCAGTGCGTCGAGGGACCCCCCTAATTGCCCAATCCCTCGATCAGCCAGACACGGCTGAGGTTATGGTTATTGATGAACTAGATGATGAATCGACCCAAACCCAACATGCCTTTATGGAGCGCTATCGGGTTAATTTTCTGGCGAGTTTGGATGAGGCAATTAAGCATGTGGTCCAAAATTATGCTGAGCAATATCGCCGACGGAAGCCACCTAAAGATGAAATCTTTCTACAGGCCCTTAAGCTGTTCCATTGTCAAGGGCTGGCTATGAAAGAGATTGCTGCCCAAACAGGACTCTCTTCCCAAGTGCAGGTGACTCGGCTGCTACAGCTAAAACGATTTCGGGCTGATGTTTGTGTCTACTGGCTTAACCGGCTCAAGACAGAGGTACAGGCCGATGCCTTGCAGCATATTACCCCAGAGCAATTAGACGGTATTTCTAGTAGGCTTGATCAAAGTTTGACCGAAGACACTGAATCGGTGATGGCGGAGGCTGCTTCTGAAGCACAGATTCCCAAAAATCGAACCGTGAATAGTGTGTTTGCGCGCCGTTTGTGTGCGATGTTTTCTTCCCTCGATGAGTGGAGGTAGGGACCGATGATGCATGATGCTGACCTCAACCCGCTTACATTTGATGACTTTGACGCATTGGCAACAGAAACAATTATGCTATCTGAATCTTCTTTACAATGGGCTACACAGATTTGTCAGGCGATTCCTGACGAGACTGAACAATGGCACACTTTTTTAAGAGCCCTCGCCGTGGCTGGGTTTGACCAGTGGTTAAACCAGGGGGCACATCAGTTTGTAAGTGAATATCGTACTTATCCTCCTGGCTCAGGTGTTAATTTGCGAGTCGGTCACTATCGCATTTGTATTTTACCCATGGGTAGTCTGAGCGATGACCATGTGGCGATTCCTCTAGCAGCCGCTAATGGTTCAGATCCGGCCCATCTATATGTTTTGGTCGATGTACAAGAAGAAGTTGATCAAGTCAGAATTATTGCCGGACTTCGCTGCAATCAAATTCAAGCTTACCAACAGCAAGGGCAGTTAGAGCCTACCCAGCTAGGGAGTCTGTCTGTATTTTGGGTGCCGATCCAAACCTTTGACAATACGCCAGAACAATTGTTGCTTTATCTGAGTTGTTTAGAACCGGAGACCATGACATCTGTCCAGTCGGCTGCTCAAGTGGCTAGCTCTCCATCGATAAAGCTAAGGAGTGCAGCCAGAACGCTCCCGATAAATTTCATTAATACAGGACGATGGCTTCAAAATCAGCTCGATGAGATCGCAGATCAGTTAGCTTGGACACTATTGCCGCCGTTGGTGCCGCCATTGACACCTGCTGCTGCAATGCGATCGACCCCCGAAACACTTGCTCCATTACAAGATGTGCTGGCGAGTAGTCATGTTACGATGCCTGACCAAGCCAGAGGAGCCTACCAGGATTTTCACTTAGCAGGCTTGTCACTGAGGCTCTATGCATTTGTTTGGCCGTTGAAGGAAACGGCAATACCTGAATGGAGTTTGCTGCTTTGCTTGGGAGCTGTCGCAGAAGAAAGCTTACCAACCGGTATCTATATACAAGTAGAAGACCAAACCTCGACTGTGGTGCAACCTCCCCTCGCAGCCGAAACTCACTCGGCCTATCTGTATACTCAAGCGATTGGTCACTTTGATGAACAGTTTAAGGTACAGATTGGTTTGCCCAATGGCCCTGTGCAAACCTTTCCTATGTTTGGTTTTGAGCCTTAAATCTTAACTTTCACCACGCCCAGTGTTACAGGGTGGTTGCCCTCAGTCAAATGCACAAGTTTTCAAACTGAATGTGGATTAATCGCGCTTTCAGACAATTGCCATGGTCACTATTTACCGATTGAATGTTTACAAAGTGGAGCAGACTTGTCTGTTTGAGCTGTCTTGGGGGCAAGGCCAGCGTAAAACAGCAAAGCTTCCCTATCCGTCGGCGCTAACTGTGCTCTATCAAAGCTGGCAGCGTGACTATTTGGGTTATTACAAAAGTGAACTCCGTAGCCGAGTCGGGGTTGCCGGGCAAGTCATCTCGCAGGTGAATTGGCACAGTCAACTGGGTCAGTCCGAAGCAAAGCTGTTATCCGAATTCCATCGCTGGTTGCGCCGTGAGCCACTTCACGATATCCGAGATCAGTTAATACAAGCACGACAAACACACGACAGTATTACGCTTTTCCTAACCTGCGAACCGATAGAGGTGGCTCGTCTGCCGTGGGAGGCTTGGGAACTGAGTGCTGAGGCCAGCGGCAGGGCACCGATTCGCATTGCTCGCTGCCCTGCCAACATCCGGTCAAGTACCGTTGAGCCACCTAATCGCCAGGATAAACCTCGTGTACTCGTGATTTGGGGAGATGATACCAACCTTGATATGAATCGCGATCGCAATACTCTCACAGAGTTTAATGCTCTATTGGATATCACCTCAATTGGCTGGCAACCGGGCTGCGATACGTTAACACTTAAACAGGATATTTGTAAGACCGTTGCCAATAAAGATGGTTGGGACATGCTGTTCTTTTTTGGCCATAGTAATGAAGCGAAAGTGGTCGGTGGGGAAATTGCGATCGCCCCCAACGCGACCCTATCTCTACAAGATCTCACCCCTTACTTAAAAACTGCACAATCCAAAGGGCTTCAGTTTGCGCTATTTAACTCCTGTAGCGGGATTGATATTGCAGATAGCCTGATTGACCTGGGTCTGAATCAGGTGGTAATTATGCGAGAACCGATTCATAATCAGGTTGCCCAAACCTTTCTTTCTCACTTTCTGCACCAGCTAGCAAAGTGGTGTGATGTTCACGATGCCCTGCTCAAAGCTTGTCAATCTCTAAAAGCAGAAAATCATCTAACCTATCCTTCGGCCTATCTGATTCCTTCCCTATTCCATCATCCAAGTGCGCCTCTTTTTCAGTTAGAACCTCAGGGATGGCTAACCAAAATACAGCATTGGTTACCAACCCGACGTCAAGCGGCTGCTTTGGGAGTTTTGGCACTGTTGAGCGTGTTACCGCCTGTACAGCAACGGTTGCTATCCGGGCGTTTGCTGGCCCAGTCTATCTATCGACAGGTGACCCTGCAAATTCCCAAAAGCTCGCCTCCGGTTACCTTAATCCAGGTGGATGAAGCCTCCATTCGAAAATCTCAGCAGTTAGGTAATCCTCAGCCCATTAATCGAGACTATTTAGCCTCATTGATTGAACAACTCACTGAGCAAGAAGTGTCTATTCTGGGCATAGACTATGTTTTAGATCGTCAACAACCTGAAGATGCCCGCTTAGCCTCAGTTATTCAACAAGCGGTAAAGTCGGGCACTTGGTTGGTTTTATCGAGCCATTGGAAAGACAATGAACATATTCTAGTCAACCCTGACGCTCAGATTGCCAATCCAAATTGGAGTTTGCAGGGGTACATTAACGCCCCTGTACGTCATATGGTCTTACCAGGCTGGGAGGACATGTGTTATGAAGTGTGTCCTTTCACCTACTGGTTAGCCTTGAGTCACCGCTATCGCCAGATGCTAACCCCTGGTGATCCCAAACCTAATTTACAAAGCCAGGTCAAGTTTAGCAGCACCTTACTCAATACCATTGAGCAAAAACAAACCGTCCACTCCCTACAAACATTGTCTGATTTAAAGCTTTCAAGCTTAGCCAATCAAATGAAAACTTGGTTTGGGCAGTATTGGTTTTATCCAATTTTGGATTTTTCGATTCCTCCTGAGAGAGTTTTCCGTCGGGTTGCAGCTTACCAACTCTTAGAAAACACGGATGTTTTAGATTTGGATCCTGAAACCATTTTTATTATTGGAGCCGGTGGGTATGAAGAAGCAGGGGTGGATGGCCATTCGGACAACTTTACATTGCCAGTTGCGATCGCATATTGGCGGGCTCAGGATTTAGAGGCTAATCCTTCAAACGTGTTCCCAGGTATTGAAGCCAATGCCTATCGAGTTCATCATTTGTTAGAAAATCATCTTGTTCTAACCGTTCCCGATCTCTGGATAGTTGGGCTAGCTGCCTTTCTGGGTAAAGCTGGTGAGCGAGCGTTTCGAAATCGGAAACTGACTCGTCGAAAGAGTATTCCCGTCCTTATCATAACAACAGTAGCCTATGGGCTCATCAGCGGGCAAGTTTTCATTACCGCCAAAATCTTGTTGCCGCTGTTGTTGCCGACCGTAGCTTTTTGGTTTTATGCCTTTCCTATTGTTTGGAGACGCCATTCCTATGATTAAAACTAAAGCCTTGCGTATATCTCTACTATCACTTTGCCTTGGCACCTCACTGCTGACAGGCTTATCACAGTTATCAACCTCTGCAAGCGCAGACACCAATGAAAGATTTGGGTTTATTGATTGGCTATTAGGCCGAGGCGGCACTCGCAGTAGTCGTAAACCCCCTGGTGCAGAAGATCCGCCCGCAGGGTCTCGTGGTGAGATTTGTATGATAGCGCCTGAACTTGGCCCTGATGAGCAACTGGTCTGGCATGAACGGCCTACCTTTATTTCTAAGGGACGCATAGGGGGGTTAGCCATTTTTGAATTCAATGGGGAAAGACCTCTCTGGACATCGCCCGCCGGGGAAGGGCTTAATGCTGTCCGCTATGAGGGACCTGTACTACGGCCAGGGAATCGTTATCTCTTAAAGGTGTATTCGCCTGACTTTCCTGACTCAGCAGTTTACAGCATTGATTTTAGTGTGGTGACGATGGAGGAACAGCAAGCCGTCGCAGCCGATCTAGAATCTCTGGAACTGAGCGCGATCACTAATCACCAAACGGTTGAAGGGTTGATTGAAGAGCGAGTTGATTATTTTTGGCAGCAGGGTTACGAGATGGATGCCTGGCGGGAAGTAACGACGCTGGCCACCGTCTCTTCGAATATTTCCGAAGCATTAGAGGGTGCCTATGAGGAACTATGTCAAAATGATTGAAGGACTGTAATTATCATGCGTGTTATTTTAACAGTTGGCTTGTTGATGGGCCTAACTGCTTCGTCAATCGGCTTCTCTGCGTCAGTGCTTGCAGCGGAGCCACAGTCATTTTCTGCTGAGCGCTTCAATAAAGAAGGCCTGTCAGAGGTTGAGTCCCTAACAGAAGAAGGTTTACGACTTTATTATTCAGGGCAGCTATCAGATGCTGAAAACACTTTACAGCTTGCACTTGAGAAGGCGCGATCGCAAAACCACCCGCAAGCCCAAACCAAAGCACTGATTGCACTCGCAGAGCTTTACAACTGGCTGGAAAGGCCTACCCGAGCGCGTGAGCTTGCCCAAGAGGCACTCGTCATGTTTGAAATTTTAGAAGACAGGCTGGGGCAGAGTGATGCTTTCAAGGTATTAAGCATTGCGTACTCAGGCTTGCGGGAGTATGAGAAATCATCTCAAGCACTAGAGACGGCTTACGACCTCAATCAAGATATTCATAACCACCAAAATGATGCTGGGCATTTGATACAAGATACAAAAAACCTCCTAGCGAAGGCTATACATTTCGATAAGCAAAAACAGTTTGAGGAAAGCCAGCGTCATCTGGAAACAGCACTATCCCTTTTTCAAAATAATCAGAATCCTACATCCTTACAACAACGCTTTTATCAAGCTTATGTACTAGAGTTATTGGCCTGGTCTCATATTCAACAATATAACTTTGAGACTGCCCATACTTATCTAGCGCAGTCAAAAGAGATCTCACTAAACATTTCTAATCCATCATTGGAATCCAGAGTTTATTTCCTTGAAGGATTTAATTATTACCAAAATGCGCAGATAGATTTGGCAATTAATAGTTGTAAACAGGCATTAGACAAAGCGCAGGCAGCAGGAGATCGTGTTAGTCAGGCCTCAACACTCAACGCCCTCGCGGAACTGTACAGAGGTGTAGGTCAATTTCATATTGCCCTTGGTTATAGTAGCCAAGCTGCTGCAATATGGGAAACCATGCTTGAGAATTACCAGGATGTGACTATTGTCAATGGAATTGCCACATCAGCGCGGCTTTTGATTATCAATAGGATCAATCTTTCTAATAGGTCTGGTTCAAACAGCAATGAAGAAGATCTCTCTAATTTTCTTGAGCTTCTAATCACTCCACTAACTTTGTATGGCCGTATTGAGGACCATGAAGGTATGGCAAGAACCTTAGCGGATATAGGCGTTCTATCTAGGCAGTTGGGTGAGGATGCTGGTGCTCTAGATATGCTCAAAAGGTCTTGGGAATTGTATCAGGAGTTGGATAATGATCAGATGGAAAATGCTGTTCTAGCAGAGATTGGCCTTGTATACTTCCGACTAGGTCAATATGCTGAGGCAAGGGCATCCCTGCAACAAGTCTTAAACCAGCAAACAGGCAATATCCGGCGGGGTACGATCGGTAAAGCGCAGTATGTTCTAGGATTAATTTCTTTAGTCAATGAAGAGTATCCAATCGCTGAGCAAACACTTGAAGAGGCTATGCTCACGTTTGAAGCCGCAGAGAGTGATCGCCTCACCGCAGGTGATCGAGTCTCACAAAGTAACTTAACATCAGATGTTTATGATGTTTTGCAGGTGACTTTAATTGCTCAGAATAAATATGATAAAGCCCTTGAAATTTTAGAGCGGGGGCGTTCTAGAATATTGAGCGATATACTGAACCAGCGCCGTCTTTCTGCTGAGGCAGTTCGTGAGTCTGTTACATCTAGTATGGATATTGAACAGATGCGTCAGGTTGCGATAGAGCAACAGGCAACTCTTGTTTACTACTCTTTCCCCTTTAAAGAATACCTTGCAATATGGATAATTCAACCAGATGGTACAATCTCGTATAGAACACCATCAGTAGATGACATCATACCTAAACTCTCGGGTGCATTCAGACAGGGAAACACCTCAACAGATCTTGAAACAGCAGCAGAGCTAGGCCAAGTAAACGACTTGAGGGCTACTGTTTTAGTGACGGGGCGATCTTCCCGCCTCGATCAAGCTAACTTATCAATTGTATATGATTTACTCATCGAACCTATTCACGATTTACTGCCTCAAAATCCAGAAGAGCATGTAATGCTGGTTCCCGATGAAGGATTAGAAACAATTCCGTTCCCTGCTTTGCTAGACGCTGAAGGTCGCCACCTAATCGAAACCCATACTCTTTCAGTCATTCCCTCTATTCAAGCTTTCAATATTTTGCAAGCATCAGATAACCTATCTTTCTTAGAGAGTAGTACCGAAGAATTGTTGATTGTTGGCAACCCAGAGATGCCAATGTTACCAGGGGAGTCTGCTACCTTAGTTCAGTTACCAGGGGCAGAAACTGAAGCCTCTAAAATTGCATCCCTGCTTGGAGGAGATGCTACCCTGAGGGAAAATGCTACTGAGTCAGCAGTTCTGAACCAGATTGTTGATGCGAAATTAATCCATTTTGCAACACATGGTTTTATGACTTGGAACATTGCAGGGGCAAAACCATCAGACAATATTGAAGATCTAAGTATTTTGGCAAATGAAGAGTTGATCAATTTGATAAATTCACCGGGTGCGTTAGCATTTACTCCCTCATCAGGAGACAACGGTCTGCTCACAGCCTCTGAAATCTCAAATCTAAGGCTGACGGCTGATTTAGTGGTTTTGAGCGCTTGTGATACTGGTCATGGTCTTTCTACAAGTGATGGCCTATTAGGCCTACCGAGATCCTTCCTATCTGCAGGAGCCTCCAGTGTTGTGGTTTCACTATGGAGTATTCCGGACATGCCAACAACTGACTTGATGATCGATTTTTATACTAATCTTCAACAAGGTAAAACTAAGGCGCAAGCCCTTCGCCATGCGATGCTGTCTACTATGAAGAAACATCCCGATCCAAATGACTGGGCGGCATTTTTATTGATTGGTGATTACCAATAGCGACTATCGCTATAACCCCTCAATCGGTGTCCAATCGCCAGAGAGAATGAACGCTGCCCAGTAGTAAGGATGGCTGTAGGCTGCATCTACCATCATTTCTTGCTGTACCTGCCGCATGGCTTCACTGCGACCCATGCTGTCCTTTAGCTTTTGATAATATCGCTGCATGAACTCGCTGGTGCCATAGTCGCTGACCTGCCACAGGCTCATCAATTGGCTTTCGGCCCCGGCCAGGGTAAAAGCACGGCGCAGTCCATAGACACCTTCGCCGTTGTCAACATCCCCCAATCCGGTTTCACAGGCAGAGAGGACTACCAACTTAGTGCCGTACAGGTTCAAGCCAGAGGCTTCCAGCGCAGTGAGGACACCGTCTTCGTCTCCACTTTGGCGAGGATTAAAGCCCGCTAGGGCAAGGCCAGAACGCAACAGTGGATTTTCTAAATTGCTGGGAGTTGCTGGTGTAGCTAGTAAAGCCAGCGTTTCAACTAGAATAGTAGCGCGGTTGGGATCTGCTGGTGGGGCAACCAAGGGAACATCCCCCAGGAAGAAGCCATGTGTTGCGATGTGAAGAATGTTAGGGGATTGGACTTGCTTCAACATGTTTTCAGTGGCTTGGGAACCAGTAAGAATACTGGCGTTAGGGAGCAGAGGCGCAATGGCTGAAATTTCTTCGGCAGTCCCAGGGAGTGGGCCAAATTGGAGACTATTGAGATCAACTGAACGTTGGCCTGCTTTCTCCTTCGTTTCCTCGCCTAAGCTCGAGAGAGAAAAATTTGTGGCTATGCTCAGTGTATCAGGACTGCCCGGATTATCGTAGTCAGGGTCAGCAAAGAGGACTGGTCCTTGTTGGTTAGATACATCGAGCTGTAGTTTTAACAGGTCACGGCCAGAGGTGAGGTAGGTAATCTGGTAGGTTTCTACCAGGTAGCGATCGGTTTCATCCACTAAAGCCGCAAAAGGAATCAGGTTGAGTTCGCTATCAGGCGAGATGAGTAGATGTTTTTGGCCACCGATTAGGGCTCGGATAGGCTGCATTAGGGCAGCATCTAATTCACGGACAGAGGATTGGATGCTTTGGCGGTGGGTGGCAAGGTCGCGGCGAAAATCTGTGACCAGCTGATCAATGGCAGCAGCTTCACCCAGATCGACCCACTTGGGCTCGCCCTGGTCAAAAAGAACATAGGCGGCATAGCGAGGGGTATCCCATTGCTCAGATCGAGGGCTGGCTTTAGGATCAAACGGTTTGTATCGCACAAACTCTATCAGGGCTGCCTCTAATGGGATCTGGGCTTGGACTGCTTCAACCGTGACAGATTGAGCTTCTTGCCGAAATTCAGTACTGCGCTGGGCAAGTTGATTTTCGAGCTGCTCGACCTGATTACGTAGATCGCCAATGAGGGTGCGATAGGTTTCAGGGGTGCGATCACTCAAGCCGCCGTAGATAAGTGTTGCTAATTGGGTGCGTGTTGTCGTCAGCTCGTCGAGTAGGGTCTGATCCTGGGACATCAGGTTTTGGCGAAGACGTTGCAGCTCGTTTGTAGCTATGTCTAGGGTGCGTCCTTTACGCTGAAGCAAGGATGTTAGAGCCAGTTGGGCTACATCAGGATTACCGGTAGCTGCTTGTAGATGGAAAGAAAGTATCTTATAGGTAGTGCTTTGTAAATTCACCAAGTAAGCCCGCTTTCGCGCTTCGGAAACAATAGCTAGATTTAGAGCCAGATTGGTTTCCTCAATGTCAATACTTTGGTTGAACAAGGTATTTGCTTGAGTAAGGTCGCCTGCGATCCAGGATAGCAATGCCAGGTTATTTAGACTGGCAGCTATATCGGGATGATTCTCACCCAGGGTAGTTTCTCGAATCTGTAGGGCACGTTGATAAAGTGGTTCGGCTACACCATAGTCGGTCTGATCCTGATAAAGCGATGCCAGGTTGTTAAGACTGACAGCCACATCGGGATGATTCTCGCCTAAGATGGTTTCCACAATTTTAAACGAGCGTTGATAGAGGGATTCCGCTGCCTCGTAGTCGCCCTGATTCTGATAAAGCAATGCCAGGTTGTTAAGACTGGCAGCCACATCGGGATGATTCTCACCCAGGGTAGTTTCTCGAATCTGTAAGGCGCGTTGATGAAGGGATTCTGCTGTATCACTATCATCCTGAACCCGGTACAGCTCTGCCAGGTTATTTAGGCTATTAGCCACATCCGGATAATTCTCACCTAATGCAGTTTCTCGAATCTGTAAGGCACGTTGATGAAGGGATTCTGCTGCACTATAATTGCCCTGATTCTGGTACAGAAACGCCAGGTTATTCAGGCTATTAGCCACATCCGGATGGCTCTCACCTAAGACAGCTTCTCGAATCTGTAGGGCGCGTTGATAAAGCGGTTCAGCCACATCATAATTGCCCTGATCTTCATACATGAGGCCAGGTTATTGAGGCTAGTGGCTACGTCAGGATGATCCTCACCTAAGACAGTTTCTAGAATCTGTAGGGCGCGTTGAAAGAGTGGTTCGGCTGCATCATACTTGCCTTGAGCCTGATACAGCGATGCCAGGTTATTGAGGCTATTAGCCACACTCGGATGGTTCTCACCTAAGACAGTTCCTAGAATCTGTAGGGCGCATTGATAAAGCGGTTCGGCTGCATCATATTTGCCTTGAGCCTGATATAGTAGTGCCAGGTTATTGAGGCTGAAAGCCACATCTGGATGATTTTCGCCTAAGGCAGTTTCTAGAATCTGTAGGGCACGTTGATAAAGCGATTCTGCAGCAGCATAATTCCCCTGAGCGTATTCCATCTGACCTAAAAGGTTGACAGTTGCTGCTATGTCTATGTTATTTGGACCTAGATGTTGTTCTACAAACGCAAGTACCTGTTCCATCAGCGGAATTGCCGCTGCATATTGACCGGCTTCGTATAATTGAATCGCCTCTCTAGCAAGACTTCCAATATCTCCCGACTAAGCGATTGAGACCGTCTCTGAGATTGGCGGTGCCAAAACCAGGGCTGGAGTTCTGGCTATCCCCAACAAAGTTAAAATTGTCAGGGCAACACAGTGCTTCGCGTTCATGAGTGTCATCGGAATCCATTTCCAGAAAGCTACAGGTATTGTCTACCTATCTAGCTGAAGCAAGAAAACTTATTCAAACCTAATGTTCACAGTTGTTAACAAGGATCTGCCCAGTTAGCTCAATCTCTGCATTGCTAAGCGGCACGCTAACAAAAGCTGTGGGCGTGGTTGTCTGCTGTGTTACCAGGCAGGTTTTACCAGGTACCCTCTCCAAATAGTAGATTCGCCATGTAGGCTGAGTCGTCTCCAGCAATTCAATCCGGTCAATCTCTAGACCATACCCCCCTGTTGGTCGTGAGCCCAGTGTCAGCACCAGCAGCATCTGGGCTGTAAAGTCAATATCGGGCAAAGGAGGCGGCTCTGATAGTAACCGCTGCTGCTGTCGCCAGAAAGCCTGCCAGTCTGACTCATCGCGAATTATCCAAAGGGTTAGCTCAGCAATGTAACGTTGGTTAAGGCCAGGTGCGCTTAGCGGTATTGGTTCAAAATCAATGGTTTCCATCGGTTGAGAGGATGTTGGAGTCGATACTGTCAGAGCAGTACAGTCAGCTATGCATAAACTGCTGCTGATTAGTAGGGAAAGGAGCGCTTTCATAAGAGCTACTACGAACGGGTTGAAACTAAAGACTAGGCGGTAGGTGATAGGTGTGGGCATTCGATAAACTGAACACCCCACCTACCACCGATTACTCACTAACTCCAAGCCAACGCCTGTCGTACTGCTGCATCTGCATTTACGAACCCATTGCCATAGATCTGATCATAGCCAGGTATACCCAAGTCATAGGCGGTCTGCGCCAGGATCTGATGTACCTCAGTGGCAGCTAAATCAGGGTTTGCACTCCACACAAGCGAGGCGACACCAGCCACATTGGGTGTGGCCGCAGAGGTGCCATTAAACACACCGGTATACCCATGCACATTCCAGGGGGCAGACTCAGCTGCCACTACCTCCGAGGGACCCATCAAAGACATGCCATAGCCAAAGTTAGAGCCCCACCAGCCTGGGTAAGAGATGCGATCTCCTGGCACCTTGGGATTGCCGTCCACATCCTGCATACCCCAGGAAGCCCCAATCGCCATCACATTGCCGTATAAGTTAGCTAGATTCGCCGGGTAAGACAGATAGTTCTGATCATCATTGCCCGTGGCAATCACAAACAGCACATCCTCTTGATGGTTTGCAATCAGGCGCTCCAGATTAGGAGAAATACCAACAGTCCCCTGGCTATCTAAGCCCAGGCTCATATTGATGACCAGGCGTTGGTCATTGCGAGCAGCTTCATTAATCATCATCTCCGTCGCGTCTGCCAGATCATAATCCGTGCTTTCGCCCCCCAACACATCTAGATGCAGTACGTTGGAGGCCCAATTGATACCACTCATACTGCTATTGTTATTGGTCGCGGCTGCAATAATGCTTTGTACTGCGGCCCCATGAGAGGCATCAAGGGACTCATCGCTATAGTTTTGCAAGTCAACATAGGTCCGGTTGGCATCCAGGTCAGTATGCATAGCTCCGTTGAAATCCAACATCAGGCCAGTATCTTGCACACCGACTAAAACATCGTCAGCAGAGCCGGTTGTAAACCGCCATGCGTTGTGAACTCCCATCATATGCAGGTTCCACTGATAGCCAAAATAGGGGTCATTGGGAATGGTAGACAGATTGAGGTCACCGTCAGCAAAGCTCAGAGTGTCAATCCCTTCAAAAAGGATTTGCTCACCGTTGCTGAGGGTAATTGCATCAAATATGCGCATGCCATTTCCAGGATTGTGCAACATACCATCGCCGTTAATGCCTGCCAGATTAAAGCTAACGGTGCTTGAGTCAATGTTAGATAGGTCAATGAGGTCACGGTAGCCGTCTCCAAATTGGACGTTGCCATTGCCTGAGAACACAGTGTAGGCATATCCCGACTGATGGGTAAACGTATCGGCCCAGAGGTATCCTGATTCAGTCCTGATGCCACCGATCGCTTCAGCAGAGAGGTTGAGCTGGTAGTTGGTTTGACCGCGACTGCCCACAAACCCATCAATCTGTACTGCCCCTGCCAAACTGCCTAAATCACGTGGTCCGACCAATGTATCGTCGTTGGAGGTTGCCGGTTCATTAGCAGAGGTGTTCTGCCAGAGATGAGTACCAGATGACAATAGCCAATCCGGAAGATCGGCATCCTTAACGCTTGCAGACATATCCCCCAAAAGAGTATCGGGGCCATCATAAAAGGGGGGCTGATTGATTACAGATGAACGATTATTAACAGTTGCGGATGTGCCTTGTAGCTCCTGAATTACCAAAGGTATCAACCCATCAGGAGACTTATCTGCTAACGTAAGGGCTTCAGTTGTCGCAGCAAGATCAAAGAGTAGATCCCCTAGATTTGTGCTCAACGGCTGAGGTTGCAACAATGCATCGAGTCCGGGAACAGCCCAGTTTGTCCAAGCAGGGGTCAATACGCCCTCTGCATGAGGGACGATCGGGTCAAACATATTCAAAATTCCTCACAAAGATTGGTAATAAGAAGTGCAGTGGTTATCCGCCAAGAGGCTTCACCATTTGACTTCTTGAGCACGAACAGTTCTCTCATCGCGCTATCAAGCTATCTTTCTTGACAAGGAGAGCTTATTCAAAAGGTTTTGATCAGAGTGCCGTTCGTAAACCTGAATAAGCTCTGATCGGACAGAAATACACGACTACAGTACGGTCGCCGGCCTAGCTGCTGTGCTGTACAAGATCCGCTCATCTCTTTTTGAAGAGGAGAATACATATGTCCCCACCAAAATCAGCCTGGAAACGTCTTCTTAGAGCCGCTGCTTTACCTGCCATTGCGTTATCGGCAACGACAAGCATCACACTATTGTCAGGCAATAAACTGACTTTCAACCTTTTCAATCGCAATGTCCAGATTGGGCCATTTCATATTCTAGAACTAGGAGACAAGTTTGACATATCGAAGCCGGATATAACCTTAATCGAACCGTTTAAGCTGGACCAAACCATCAATGTTGAGTTGCTGAAAATTTTTCTGGAGGCCGCGCTCAAGGTGCAACCGGGTGTCGATGTAAACCCCAATATTGAGGTATCTCCGAATATCGAGGTCTCGCCCAATATTGAGGTTAATCCACAGTTTGAATTTGATCCAAACATCACGTTGCCGCCACCCTCTCCGTTGGAATCTGAAGTCTCAACGGGACAGACTGATTTTTTTCGCTTAGGGCGTGACTATGTGCCTGACGTAGAAGAGCCCTGGGTTAGTGTCTACGCTGAGCCTCCCACGTTAGGAGATCCATTTGAACTTTTGGTGAAACTAGTATCTCAGCCATTAGATTTACTACCCGCTACGGAGCTGTTAACGGCTACTCAACCGATTAATCAACCTGAGACTAAGTCTGTTTTAGGGTCAGGCCTATTAACGTCCAACCTCTCACTTTTTGAAGAGGGTATCCGATCTGAGGAGGGGGAAAAGGTGATGGCCAGCAATCTGTTGCTCGATTCATCTCCTAAACTGCTACAGTCTAGGACGGTTCTACGGCAGGTCAGGCGGGCAAACTACCAACCAGTATCCGGTGAAGTATTTGGAGATAGTCCATCTCCTGAGCGCGTACCGGAACCTGGGACGGTTCTGGCTATGATATTGATGGGTGCAGGGGGTGCGATCGCAAAGTTTAAGCATAACCCCATTAAGTCAGATAGCAAATAGATAGTATCGACTATCTTCTCTGCTAGCAGTCAGTCAATGAAATAGGCCCAAAGTTTAAAGTCTCATTAGTCAAGGTGACTTATCAACAGATGAGTCACCTTTTTATTTATCTACAAAGTATTTATCTTCTTGTCAAAAAAACTGGTTGTAGTCTTTCCTAATGAAACATAAAAGATTCAGAGCAAAAAAAATGTCTGTTCTGTCAAACCAACAACAATCAACCTCAAAAATAAAAATTTAGAGGCGTCCAATCACCTGATGAAATAAAACTTGCCCAATAATAGGGATGGATATATTCTGGCTGTTGCATCATTTCCAGCTGTGCTGCACGAAAAGCTTCACTACGTCCCATTCCATGGTTAAGATTTTTGTAAAAGAGTGTCATCAGTAAACTAGTCTCGTAGTCGGCAACTCTCCATAGGCTTATCAATTGGCTTTGAGCCCCTGCTATTGTAAAAGCACGTCGCAGCCCATAAACACCTTCACCATTAGAAACATCTCCCAATCCTGTTTCACAAGCAGAAAGTACAACAAGCTCTGTGGCACTTAAATCTAATCCCATCACTTCTAGAGCTGTTAAGACTCCATCCTCACTACCACTCTTACGAAGATTGAAGCCAGCAAATGCTAGACCAGAACGCAATAAAGGATTTTCAGAGTTACTAGGCGTAGGTTGACAATCAGGAGCTTGATCTGCAAAAACGGGCTGTAGCAGAATACTGGCTCGGTCATCCGATCCCAAGCTTCTCCTAGTATCTCCAGAAGGATAGCATTCTATGTCTGGAAGGAAGAAGCCGTGAGTTGCCAGGTGTAAAATTTTAGGATTTTGAACTTGCTTTATTGCATTTTCCGTTGCCTGAGCTCCTTCTAATAAACTAAATTCTGGTATTAGCGAAATGATATTGTCAGCTTCAAGCTCTGTACCATCTAAGGAAGAAAAATAAAGCTCAGATAAATCAACTGAGCGCCTACCATTTGAATCAACAAAATGATGTTCACTCTGTAAGCTAGAACCAGAGGCTGTATTGTCTTTTGAAGCTTCTATTTCCTCCGAATAGTTATAATCTGGATTAGCTACTATTACAGGAGCTTGGCTTATTTGGGCATTAGATTCTGTAGTTTGAAATTTCAAGAGATCACGCCCGGAATTTAAATAGGTAAATGTATATCTTTCTAAAAGATAGCGATCATTCTCATCAACTAAAGCTTCGAAGGGAATTAGGTTTAATTGGCTATCTGGTGAAAGGAGGATATGTGTTTTGTTGTCGAGGTACTCTCTAAGGGGCTCCATTAAAAATTTATCAAGTTCACGAGCAACTTCTTTGATATCCTCTTTTTGAGTATTTAGTGCATAGCGATAATGCTTAATGTGTTTCTCTATAAGATTTGCGCTACCTAAATCAACTCCCTTTATATATCCACTAGGAAGCATTATAAATGCTACATACCGAGAATCCTCCAAAAAACGATCAAGTATGGAGGATTCTGCTGCTGTAGGATCATATTTAAGTATCTCAACAAGAACGCTGCTATCTGGAATAACCTTTTTGATCTCTTCAAACAAATCAGCATTAAATTCTACATGTAGTCCAGCACTCGTTAATGCTAGCTGCTCTTCGAGTTCTTGAGCATCAGTTTCTAAATCTATTACCTGTACATCATGAGCTTCGAGTGAAAGATTCTCAGTATCTTGATACGTCAAGTTAGCTATTTGAGAATATATACTTTCCAATTGTTCTAACAAATGTTGCTCATTTTCTGTAAAACTGACACCTACTTGTTGACGATTGACTGAAACTAGATCTAACACCTTACCTTTAAATTGAAGTATTGCTTGAAAAGCAAGTTTAGCTGCTTCTGGAGATTCAGGCATTCCATCAAGGTATAGAGAGACTGTTTGATTTAGGATTCTTTTATTCTTATCAAGGAATTCTCTTTTCTGCTGATCAGTACCAGTTAGAATATTGAGCTGAATAAATCTTGCATCTAAATATAAAGCTCTTTCAAGGAGGTTGAGTGCCTTATCATATTCTCCCTGAGCCCAAGACGATAAAGACAACTCCCTTAGCATAGATCCTAAGATAGGAGCCTCGTTATCTCGTCGATTTACGATTAATCTGATTGCTTCGCGATATTGTTCAATAGCGTCATCATATTGACCTTCTTTATGGAAAATTAGACCTTGATTATATATGGCAGCTTCATATTCAGGATCAATATCGAGTATTCTTCGATATATGTCTTGGGCTTCATCATAACGAAGCTGACTATAGTAAACTAATGCTAGGTTGTTTAACACGGCTAAACGTGATGAAGTTGGATAAGAACTTGCCTCACCTTGATCAAAGATATTAAGCAATCTTAGATAAATATTTTCCGCTTCACTCAAGCGATTTTGAGTATAATATAAGAACCCTATCTCGTGAAGTGTTCTTAGATAGCTGCTATCATCAATCGATAATTTCTCCTTCTTGATATTAAGGACTTTCAGAAGTAAGGTTTCTGCCTTATCTGTGCGACCTAAAGCCAGATAAGTAAGCGCTAGCTGTTGGAGAGTATCTGCAACTATTAAGTGATTCTCTCCTAAATTCTGTCTTTGTATCTCGAGAGCTTTAATTAGAAAAGACTCAGCCTTGCTATGATCACCCAGTACGCCATGAGTAAATGATAGTTTCTTCAAGCTAATAGCATAATTAAGATGACTTGACCCCAGAGTTCTCTCTTCAAGAGCAGCAATTTCTTCAATCATAGGAATAGTACTTGAGTAGATGCCTTGTGCATGAAGGTCAACAACCTCTCTCTGAAGTTCTGCTATTCTCACCTCTTCAGCAATAGCCGACCTGATATGTAGCGTATAACCAACCTCTTCAACAAACGATGCACTTGTCAGAACCGTATAAGTATCTGTCTCGGGCAAAGACAAAGTTAAGCTCAAATCACTATTGGCATCTCCTCTAATTTGAGCAATTTCTTCATAATTAGAGTTGACTAGGAGAAGATACACAGGATCATGATCACTAGTTAATTCTATGACTACTCCCTGGCCTGATCTTCCCTCGAAAGTATGAATATCTTCGTATACGACGCCTTCAGGTACAACTTCAATTATTCCTGTTTTTGTTAAAGGTTGTAGGGGCTGCATTACATGACTATGCTTCAATTCAGCCAATCTTTTCCAATTAGATATCAAAAATTCAGCAGAGGAGTATTTCGCTTGTAGCTCATGTTTCAGATTTTGGTACACCAGATAATCTTGGTCGAAAGCAGAAACTTTGTCCGCGCTCATTGTCAATGCCATCAACCAGGGCAACAACAAACCAACTGTCAACTTTGGCCTTATCATCTACTCTCTACCTCTGCGCTGACCAACCACTGCTCTAACTGGGCCAACAACCTTGGCACCTGCACCGCATAGTTGACAATGCCTTCCCCTTCTCGGGTAGTCTGCTCCGCCGAGTTCACTGCCACAATCCGACATTCACCCTCAATTTCCGCCAAAATAGGTCCTCCTGACGCCCCACCAAAAGTATCACACTTGTGATAAACAACCTGGTCAATTTTTTCTGTAATTTGGTCACTTCCGTGCGATTGCCCCCTCCGATCACCCCTCGCCCATGCCCACAGGCGACTCAGAACGCTCCAACCCATCTGGCAAATAAGATGTTGTAGGAAGGACCGAGTCAAGGGACGAGGTAACATCCGTCAAGGTAGACAGCCTGACGGATGGTGCAGGTTCTGATGCAATGGCGGTTAGTCGCCACCCTAAGGCCATCCCAGAGAAAAGTAACAAACCCACTGCACAGAGGGGCAAGCGTTGACGATACCGAAGGGGCATAGGGATTTCCTGATGTAGCTACAGGGTTGTGGATAAGGAGGCAATAATTTTTAGCTACTTCAAAACATAGCCCAAATTCAAAAATTTCAGACGATTCTTAGGACTTCTTTTCAGTTTGCTGCTCTAGAAGTTTGATCACAGCATCCACCAGCTCCTCTTTGGGAGATGGGGGTTTAGGCGGATTGGCTAAAGCAGTCTGAGTCCAAAGCACAAAGATAAAAGCAAACACGCAAATGGGCAAAATCGGTATCATTGTGTTTCCTCCAAGGGGGCTTTCTGTAGAGGTTATAGGTCCGAGCTGGTAACACTTACTCAGATGGCAGTAACGCCTGCTGATAGTAATGCAGTGCTACAGCTACATGGCCCAGTTGCTCATGGAGTTGAGCCAACTGAGTTGAAACTCGCGCCATACTAATAGAGTCGGCGAGCTGTTCAAACCGGCTGAGCGCTTCGAGGTAATGCTCGATTGCTAAATCGTGATGGCTCGTGTGTTGACAAACCTGCGCGAGATGACAGAGTACAGTTGCTGAGCAGCGCACAGCTGCCTCAACCTGGTCAAGATGATTGAGGCAATGGCAAATGTCTAACGCCTGTTTAGAAACGCTCACGGCTAATAGATGTTGGTTTTGATTGAGATAGAGTTCAGCCATGTCACACAGGGTTATGGCTTGATTGAGTTCATCCCCTGTCTCTTCACAGATGTGAAGGGCTTTCTTTAAAGGGTCTAGGGCCAGTGAAGGCTGATTTTGTCGGTAGTGTAACCGGCTCAAGGTTCGCAAACTGGTAATTGCATCGACGGGATCATTTTCTCGCTGCAACACACGAACTGCAGTTTGGCAAAGCGTTTGACTGAGCCCATCCTCACCCAATTGGGCATGGAGCTCGCCTAAGCAACTCAACATTTTGCCCATACTGATAAAGTCACCTGCCTGTTGAAAAGCTCGCATTGCGGCTTGATAATTATCGAGTGCTTCGACCACATAGCCGAACTGATGATAGAGCGAACCTAAGGTCCAATAGTGATAACCATCTGAGTGCATGTTCCTGATTCCTGTTTCTCAAGGACTTCACATAGATATCTTGCTCAGGACTAATAGGTTATTCACTCCAGATGATGGGGAAAGAGGAAAGGAGAAAAAAGGTAAATTATCTTATCTATATCTAGCAATATCGTACTTATTCAATAATGATTACTTCAACAAAAATTTACTTGATTTCTTGAATTTTAGATAATAATGATAGAAACTAGAGTTGTTCTAATCTTTAATGCTATTTAAAAATATCCAGTTGCTTACGGTCGTTGCTGTTGCGATCGCAGCTTCAGTTAGCTTTCTATCGACAGACAGTTTTGCCCAATCAGCTCCGCCCAGCGATACAGGTTTACCCCCCGAACCAGCAGAACCCATTCCTGAACCACCGGCACCACTGCCCTCCCCAGAAGATTTACTCCCTTTACCCCCAACACCCCCTGACCTACCAGAGCCTGGCTTAGACGTGCCAGGGACAGTGGTAGTTGAGCGATTTGAAGTGATTGGCAGCACCGTTTTTAGTGAGGCGGAACTGGCGGCTGCGACCCAGGACTATGTGAATCGACCCATTACCTTTACTGAGCTATTTGAGGCAAGGTCTGCTGTAACGCAGCTTTATCTAGATGCGGGTTATGTTTCCTCAGGGGCCTTTTTGCCCTCTGACCAGTTCATTGACGATGGCGTGGTCGAGATACGGGTGGTAGAGGGTAGTTTAGAAGATATTAATATAGAGGGCCTAAAACGCCTCCATCCTGGCTATATCCGCAGCCGCATTGGGATTGCTGCCCAGCCGCCCTTAAATGTAGAAGACTTAGTAGAATCTTTGCAGCTGTTGCAAATTAATCCCTTAATTGAAAGCATCTCTGCTGAGCTGGCTGCAGGTACTCGCACCGGGGGTAGTATTCTCAACCTCACTGTTAAAGAAGCGCCTGCCATTGGCACTCAGATCACCTTAGATAACAGCCGCTCAACTACAGTGGGCAGCTTTCGTCGGCGAGCCACCTTTTCCCACGCCAATGTCCTGGGGTTGGGTGATGGTTTTAACCTCAGCTATAGCAATACGGATGGCAGTGATACCTGGGAAGCTGATTACACAATCCCCATCAACCCCCGTAATGGAACAGTTGGGGTTTCTTTTAGTACAACAGATAGTCGGGTTGTTGCGGATGACTTTGAGGTATTAGGGATTCGCTCTGACTCTGACCAGCTATCCTTCAATTTGCGACAGCCGATTATTGAGACGCCCACCGAACTTTTAGCGTTGGGGCTCTCGTTTGATCACGATCGCACCAGCAGCACATTTCAACTCCCCGGTGCCGAGCGTCTGCCGTTTGAAACCTTGGGGTCTGAGGATGGCGAGACCCGCTTGTCTGCGGTGCGGTTTAGCCAGGAATGGACTCAACGTAGTGCGGATGAGGTATTGGCGTTGCGATCGCAATTTAGCTTGGGGGTGCCCTGGTTTGATGCCACCACCAATGATGGCGGCATCCCAGATAGTGAATTTTTTAGCTGGCAGGGGCAGGCCCAATGGGTCAAGCTATTTGGTAGAGATCAATTGTTAGTGGCCCGACTAAATGGGCAGTTGGCCGATGGGCCTTTGCTTTCTCTAGAACAGTTTCGGTTAGGGGGTCAGGGTAGCGTGCGTGGCTATCGTCAAGATCAGTCCACTGCTGACAATGGTCTATTTGCTTCGGTTGAGATGCGCTTCCCTTTGTTATCGATCCCTGACTGGGATACCACTGCCCAAATTGCACCTTTTATTGACTATGGCTGGGGCTGGAACAATGGAGATCGTGCCGATCCCGACCCTGATCAACTGCTATCGGTTGGCACGGGGTTGCTCTGGCAGATTGGCGATCGCGTGACTGCTCGGATAGATTTTGGCATCCCTCTGATTGATCCGGGTCCAGAAGGTGATTCTTTACAAGAAAGCGGTATCTTATTTACCCTTTCAGGTGAGCTTTTCTAGAAAACTGCATCAGTTTTTCTTTATGTAAACTTAAAAATACTGTCCCGAAGTCTCATGATAATATTCCGTGTAAGTACTGACGAACATCCTGAATCTCTCACTTGTGAGGTTGCATCATGGCAACAGCTTTATTGATGAGGCAGAGGCATTCTGCTGCGCTGTTTTTGACATGTGTCCTTTTGCCTCTGGGCCGCTCAACCGTTGCCCAGGCTCAAATTGTTCCAGATAACACTCTGGGCAATGAGACTTCGATCGTTACGGAGGATGCAGCCGTTCGCGGGTTGCCCGCCGATCTGATCGAAGGGGGGGCTGTTCGCGGGTCGAATATATTCCATAGTTTTTCAGATTTTAATATTGCCGACTTGCAGCGGGTTTACTTTGCTAACCCGACTGGCATTGAGAATATCCTGAGCCGGGTGACGGGCGAAAACCCTTCTAATTTGTTAGGCACCCTCGGTGTTGACGGGGGCGCTAATTTGTTTTTGCTCAACCCCAACGGCATCGTCTTTGGCCCTAATGCCCAGCTGGATATTACAGGTTCTTTCTTTGCTAGCACCGCTGAGGCGTTTGATTTTGGGAATGGGTTGCAGTATGGCGTGGCTGATCCCGATGTGCCGCCGCTGTTGGCAGTGAAGCTAACACCGGGGTTGCAATATAGTGCAACCCAACGAGCTATCCAAAATACTGGTGAGCTTTCAGTTGGGCAAAGTCTTACACTTGCTAGCGATATGCTGGATCTCTCGGGTCAGCTAATAGCCGGTAGCGACCTCACGTTACAAGCCCAGGATACGGTTCAAATTCGTGACAGCGTTGATCAGCCATTTATCGCTGCCGCAGGTGATACGCTTTTGGTGCAGGGCAATGAACTAGTTGATATTTTTGCGCTCAATCATCCTGATAGTGGTTTGTTTTCAGGAGCTAATATAGTTCTGAGGTCAGATAACAGTGTTATTGGTGATGCTCATTACTTTGCAAATGGTAATTTTGCCGTTGAGACACTAGATGGCAATTTGGGCGAATTAAATAGTCCTCAGGATCCAGTCATCAGAGCCAATGGTGATGTAACGTTAGCTGCATATGCTGGTAACTCTCTACATATCTTAGCTGGTGGTAGTGTTAGAATCCCAGGCTTCATCTGGATTCAAGGTGCAGATCCAGGTAATGGTGAAGTTGATTCTAATATCCAATTAACATTTGAAAATAGTATCCAATTAGCAGACGGGACAGTTGTTTCATTCCAAGGAATTGATGGCAAACGTCAGCCTACTTTAGATATTAGAGCAGGTATCGATTGGGAAAATCTGCCCATACCTGATGATGTAGACGGAATTGGTTCACCAAATAATCCAACCCCTATTTTGACAGATGCAACAGGAGCGGACATCGAGGTTGGAACAATTTTCTTCGCTGATGCAACTTCTGATGTAATTAATGGTCCAGCAACACCTATTTCAGGGCTTGTTTTTCTAACAAATCGTTATCAAAACGAAGATCCAGGAGACATTCGACTAATTCCAAGTCAGACAGCTGGACTACTACAGGGGAAAGCTATTATTAATGGTGATTTTTTAAATGGCGGTGATATTGAAGTTCGATCTACTGGGGAAATCATTGTTGAGGGAGGTGTTAATGCAGATCCACCTGCTTTCCTAGGCAATATCCCCTTGGGAGTTGGTGGTGATATAGCCTTCAGAGCTAATGGTGATATTAATATCTTGCCAGGTGCATTTATCAATTCTGCTGGAGCGCTCGGTGGCAATATTTTGCTAGAGAGTCAAGGTAACGTAAATATCAATGGCCTGGGTGATCCGTTACTACCTGATATCCTCAATGGAGGCGTTGCTAGCTATAGCGTTGGTCAAAGGCCTGGTGAAAATGGTGGAACTGTAATCATTAACAGCGATTCTCTTTCCATCAGCAACAATGCAATTGTTGCTACCAGCACTACTCCATTTATTACCCTATCAGGCAATCCTGGTTCACTCTTAGGCAACCCGGCTGCGCTCAAAGCATCTGCCAATCCGGGCAACATTACTATCAATGTAAATGATCTTGTTTCACTGACCAATGAGGCACAGATAAGAGGATTGATTGAGCCTGGAGGTGAAGGAATAGCTTCCAGGGTTTCTGTTAATGGCCAACGGCTTATTGTCGAGGATTCTCAAATACTTGCAGCACTCTTTAGAGAAATTCAGTTAGGTAGTGTTCCTTTCCCCGGTGGACGTGGACAGGGAGGAGAGATTATTGTTAATATGCCGCAATCTGTATCTATACGCGGCACTACCAGTCAAGGATTTTCAAGTGGGTTACTAACCCTAACAGAACGAGGTGCACTGGGTAATGGTGGAAATATTACAATAACCACAGGAGATTTTTCTATTTCTGATGGTGCAATAGTCGCAGCAGCTACATTTGACTCCGGAGATGGTGGAGATATTGAAATCGTAGCTGAGCGTTTTTCTGCTCGAAACGGTGGGCAAGTATTGACTAATAGCGGTCAAACTTTTACACCCACTCTGGGACTAGGGGCAAGTGGAGAAATTACGCTTCGCGTCAATGAAGAAATTGTAATTGACGGAAGGGATATTAATTACTATCAACGTTTGGAAGACGTCAGGAATAGGATTTTAAATCCTCCACCAAATACACCTGCAAACGAGCAGGTAGATGATATCATCATAAATCAAGGCCCTTTTAGTGGTCTCTTTTCTAATACCCAGGGCTCGCAGTCAGCACAAGATATTAACATTTTGTCGCCATCTGCTCGTGTATCGCTCACTAATGGTGGAAGAATTGCAACAAATACATTTGGTATAGGCCCTGGGGATAGTGGAAACGTTAATTTTGATGTCCGCTCACTTTCTTTACTTGATGGTGGCTTGGTTTTGACCTTAACACAGGGTTCAGGGAATGCTGGCACGATCAATGTTGATGCCAGTGAGTCAGTTAATATCAGTGGAGGAGCATCTTTTGAACGCCGCGACACGAATGGCAATCTTATCTTCATTAATGAAGATGGAACCTTAGATGGAGGATTTTCTAGCGGGTTTTACGTGAGTACTGAACCCCCTGCTTTACCTCAGCCAAATGTTGACCCATCTCTCAATAGTGGAGACGGTGGGTTAATTGATGTTACCACAAGAGAACTAACTGTTGAGAACGCAGGGACTCTCAACGCACGTTCTCGAAGTGCTGCATCAGCAGGAGATATCGCTGTAAATGCTGATAGGGTAAATCTACGCACAGGAGGCCAAGTAGTTACCGCCTCCTATGGAACAGGTTCTGCAGGAAACATATCTCTTACTACGGTAGAGGACGTGAATATTGATGAAATTGACCCTGACTTCTATAATCGCTTCAATTTTATTCTAAATATATACGGGGGATTTTTCCTAGCTAGAGGCTTTGATCTTGCAACCGCTGGCTTGCTAGCCCAAGAGCTTACACAATTCGCGACAGGAACAGTCTTGCCAAATAGTGGTTTACAGGCTCAGACATCCTTTTTTAGTAATGGTAGCGGTGATATTATCGTCCGTAGCTCTGAAGGCAATCTACAGTTAACTAACGGTGGACAAATTAGCTCTGATACGTTTGGTTCTGGCAATGGTGGTTCCATCGATATTGAGGTTGCTGAAAATGTTATTCTCTCCGGCATTACAGAATTACCTTTTCAAGGTAACAATTTTCCACTCTCTAGCAGTATTGTAAGTCAAGTTGCGAATAGCGCAGGTAAAGTATTAGTGCCTGGACAACCTTTACTTATAAACAACGAACGTGTAGAAGGTGGTGATATTCGTATTAGCGCACGTTCTTTGAGTATGAACGACTTCAGCACAATCGCTGCTGGTACGTTTGGATTTGGGAATGCTGGTGACATTACTGTCAACGCGGAAGAAGCTATTTCAGTTGATTTTAGTACTATTCGCACAACTGTAGAAACAGGAGGAGAAGGCGACGGTGGCGCAATCAGTCTAAATGCACGCACAATTAATATGACAAATGGTGGGCAGGCCTTAGCAAGTGTATTTCCATCTCAGGATAATCCTCAAGGGAGGATACCAGGCGGTCAAGGTCAAGGCGGCACAATTACAGTAGGTAGTATCGAGAAACCAGTTGAGTCTATTTCAATATCAGGTAGAAGCCGTAATGAAACTGGTGCTAGTTTTGTCGATCCATTTAATCCGACTCAACTTCTTCTCCTTGAGGGGTTTCGAAGTGGATTGCGGGTAGACACAGGCCCAGAAGCTGGTGGAGACGCGGGTGATATTAACGTCTATGCCACAACTATGCGCATTAGCGAAGGCGGAGAGGTTGCTGCGCTCACACAGAATCAGAACAACGCTGGCGATGTTACTCTCAATATCGAAGATACACTTTTTCTAGATACTGGTGGTCGGATTGCCGTTGATGGATTACCTACCAATAACAGTGAAACAACACAAGAAATATTAGACCAATTCAACTTCGATAATTTAGGAAATCCTGGCAATATTTTTGTCAATGCAAGTGGCATTGAGCTGCTGAATGGTGGGGTCATTCGAGCTGAGACCGACTCAGGTGAGAACGCCAACATTAATCTTGATATTGGTGGTTTATCGTTACGACGTACTGACCCTAATCCACCTATTAATGATTCATTTGAGAATAGCGAATGTTCAACTTGTAATTCGATTACTGCAATTGCACGTGCCCGTTCCGATGCAACACCAGAGCAAAGAAGGGCTGAAGCTGGTAACATTACAATTCGGTTAAGTGGTATCTTTGCCAGCCTCGATGATAACAGTGACATTGTGGCCAGCGCTGAGGGACTTAACAATGCAGGTAACGTTAGATTGATTGCCAATAACGATTTGGAAAGCATCGTAGGCTTAGAGTTGTCTTCGATGTTTAATCTCCAATCGGGCCGCACACCTCAGAGTGATTTAGATGCCACTGCCGAGTTAGGTGTAGATGGCACCGTTGCAGCATCTTCAACGATAGAGTTTCTCCAAGAAGTTCCTGAGCTGGATATCAGAGATCCAGCCAGTCTGGTCGATCGACGCTGTGACCTGCTGGCAGCAAATCGTGGCAGCGAAGTGGCTAACGAATTTACGGTCGTGGGTCGCGGTGGCTTGCCAACTACCCCTGGTGAAAACCTGAGTGAAGAAAGGTTGATTGAAGATCTGGGACCTGTCATTGAAGGTGATGCAGCTTATCAAGAAACCGGAAGTCCTCAAACTGCAATCCATGCTGACTCAAGCCCTGTAGATATTATCTCAGAGCCCCAAGGATGGACTCGCACGCCGGAGGGACGGCTGGTGCTTTATGCCGCACCTGCTTCAACCACAGCGTCTGTTCAGTTAGATGCCAGTTGTGGTTCTTTAGCCAGCGGAGGTATGGAGGGGTGAGTGGAGAGATTAGGGTAAGGGGGGAAAGGGGAAAGGGGGAAGGGGATATTTTGTTTTGTTAAAAGTTGCTTGGTTTGAATATGTTCTAACGGTGTAGATATATTTCTTTTACAGGTGCATCTGCTTCCAACTCTGATGATTTCCTAGCGTTGTAAGCAGTTTTATGATTACTTCTAAACTTCGAATTATTTTTCTGACGGTGGCTATTCTAGTGGGGGGTGCTAAAACGACTCAAGCTCAAATTACTCCGGACAATACGCTGGGGGGCGAAGCTTCTCGGGTTAGGGAAGATGCGACTGTTCGCGGGTTGCCTGCCGAGCTGATTGAGGGAGGCGCAACCCGAGGGGCTAACCTGTTCCATAGTTTTGCAGACTTTAATGTGGCTGACCTGCAACGGGTTTATTTCGCAAACCCGGCTGGCATTGAAAACATTCTCAGCCGGGTCACCGGGGGTAATTCGTCCGCTATCCTGGGCACATTGGGGGTAGACGGCACTGCCAATTTGTTCTTGCTTAACCCCAATGGCATTGTCTTTGGCCCTGACGCCCAGCTCGATATTACCGGTTCTTTCTTCGCCAGCACAGCTGAGGCATTTGAGCTGGGGGCGGGGATGCGCTACAGTGCCGTAGATCCGGCTGCGCCGCCGCTGCTGGCAGTGACTCTGACGCCTGGTTTGCAATACAGTGCGGCCCAGCGAGGTGAAATTCTGAATGCGGGTAACTTACAAACTGGTGCAGACCTAACCCTCAGTGCTGATACGCTCACCCTTCAGGGTTCAGTTCTAGCGGGGGCTAACCTTACCCTGCAAGCCAACGATACGGTTCAAATTCGAGATAGCGAAGCTCAACCCTTGATTGTTGCCGCAGCCGGAGATGTGTTGGTGCAAGGAGATCAAGCCGTTGATATTTTTGCTCTCAACCATGCCGATAGTGGCTTGTTTGCTGGTGAAGATTTGATCCTGAGATCGGCCAACCCAGTCATTGGTGATGCTCACTTTTCTAATGGGGGTGATTTCAGAGTCGAACAGTTAAATGGTGAGTTGAGTAGCCTGGTCAGCCCAGTTGACCCTGTTATTCGTAGCACTGGCAATGTTAGCTTTGATGACTATACAGGGGCATCACTACATATTCTGGCGGGTGGGTCTGTCAATGTGGGCGAGGTGACGATTACCGGCCCTGAGACCACAGGTAATTTTCTGAGTGAAACTGTTTTCTTGTCCAGAGCTACCTCAGCGGGTGTTGATCGAGTTGAAGTGGATGGTAGTGCCCGTCCTGTTCTAGATATTCGCGCGGGTACTCAGTCAACATCTAGCTTTCCACTGGGCGTATCAGGTACGCCTGGGCCAAATGGCCTTGCCTTTGATGGCAATACTACTAGCGCTGATATTTCTGTTGGGCAAGTCCAAATGAATGAGGCGAATGGTCTGGTTTTGCTCACTAACCAGTCTCAGTCAAACGGGGCTCAGGGCAATATCACGCTGGGCTCGATTAATTTAAGTACGGAGGAGGGCAGTGGTGATTTGATTGTTGATTCTAGCGGTCAAATCATCATTCCAGCAGGCAGCGTCATCCAGGCCGATAACAGCTCAACTTCGCCTAATCGAGCCGGGGATATTACCCTTTTGGCTGATGGTAACGTTGCGATTGGCGATAGGTCACTGGTTCAGGCCCGCAGCCTCTCAGCAGGTCGCAGCGGCGATGTTGAGATTCAGGCCAGCGGGCTCTCACTAGGAAACCGTGCTCAGATTGAAACCAGCGCGTTGGGATTGGGTGATGGCGGCACCATTACGTTAGATATTGCTGGTGACTTGAGGATGGCGGGTACCAATACCCGCATTCTCAATTTAGTAGAGCGAGGCGCTATTGCAAACGGCGGCGATACCAATATCCAGGCCAATAATCTATTTATCACGAACGGCGCAGGCATTTACAATGCCGTTCGAGGCCAGGGTAATACAGGTGATATTAATTTGGATGTGGTGGGCAGTGTCCTGTTAGACGGTGCTGGCTCAGGGTCTAATAGCAGCATTGTCAACAGCGTCTATCCGGGGGGCAGTGGTAACTCTGGTGATGTGAATATTAATGCCCGCGCCTTAACCTTGACCGATGGCGGGGCTGTTGTGACGGCCTCTCTTGGAGATGGTGACGCGGGTAGCATTAATCTAGACATCACAGACCGCCTGTTGATCTCAGGGGAGTCTGTGGATAAAACCATACCGATTGGTGATCCAGACAATCCGGCCACAGGAGTGGTAGATGTATTTTTCTTAGCAGATAATACAACCAGCATGAGCGGGATTCTAGGCGCAGTTGAAAACAGTGCTATCAGTCTTTTAGACAGAATTTCTGGGGCCGATCAACGCTTCGTAGGATTAGATATTGCTTTTGGCGTTGGGCAATATAATGGTGATCCGAGAGAAGGCTTGGCCCCTACATCTTCATATGGACTTCTCCAAACAATTTCTCCGAGTCAAGAGCAGGCTCAAACAGCTATTGAGCAATGGCGACCTACCGGGGGAGGTGACTTTCCAGAAGCCAACTTTTTTGCCCTTCATCAGGTAGCAACCTCAGGCACTTCAACTGATGGTGTGGGCACTACTGATCCAGGTATTGCCACAAATCAAGACACAGGATGGCGTCCGGATGCCAGACGGGTGGTTATGTGGTTCGGCGATGCCAGCTCTCACACCACAACAGTAGATCTGGATGAAGCAGTCACCAGTTTGGTCGACAATGAGATTACCGTAGCGGCGATCAATACCCAGGGACCTGGTAGGGGCATTGATACAAACGGACAGGCTTCAGCCATCGTTAATGCCACAGGTGGACGATTGTTCAGCAATGTCAACACGAGCAATGTCACAGATGTGGTCTTAGAGGCCGCAGATGATGCGATTGGCATTGATTTTACCGTGATTGATAGCCCCGTGGTTGGCTTTAGACAGTTCCCAGATGTCAATCCGGACGAGATTCGGGTTGTGGGTAGTCGCAGTGGTCTGTATGCAGGCACGGATGGGGTCGCAGACGGCAGAGGCGGTGACATCTCTATTGAGGTTGATCAACTACAAGTGTCTGATTTTGGGCTGATCAGCGGTAGTGTTGCAGGTAGCGAAGATGGGGGCGATGTCAATATCACCGCCAACACAGTTGATTTGATTAACGGAGCCCAAATTTCTAACGCTTCCTTTGTCACTGAGACCGCAGACGGGGGGGATTTAACCCTGGTTGCAGACCGTATCCGATTACAAGACGCTTCTTTAATCACGACGGGCTCCGTTAGTGGGGGCGATGCGGGTAACCTGACCGTCCGGGGCGCAGATGTGGTCAGTGTTGAAGGCGGCAGTAGAATCACAACCGACAATGGGACTGTCGATATTGACCTGAGTACTTTTTTCCCCTCTGCGGGAGCGGCTGGTGATTTGACTATCAATACCCGCAGGCTGATCACTCGCAATGGTGAGATTTCTGCCTCAAATGGCTTTAACAGCTCTGGCCAGAGCGGCACCCTGACGGTCAATGCGTCGGAGTCTGTCGAGATTTTGAGCGCCGATGACACCCAGGTGGGGGGGCTGTCGGCGGGCACATTTGGGGCAGCTGAAGGCGGCACGCTGATTGTCAATACACGAGATTTAGTCATAGAAGACGGTGGCCGGATTGAGGCATCTACCTTGGGATTTGCGGCTGGGGGGAATGTGATTGTGAATGCGGCAAACTCAATTCGTTTAAGTGGCACAACAGATGCGCTTAGCCGGGAACAACTGGCAGAACTAGTAGGCAACCCGAATACAATTTCGTTTGACTCGATTGCTGAAGAGTTTACGGTTTTCCCCAGTGGCATCTCTGCATTTAGCGGTGGGCAGGTGAATGGAGCGGCCAGTGGTGAAGTTCGTGTGAATACTGGGCAATTGACCATCGAAGACGGGGCTCAAATTTCTACCTTTGCTCGGGGGGGGGCCAACGGTGGCCCAATTGACATCCAGGCAAATGATTTTCTGTTGCAGCGTTCGGGACAGGTGATTAGTCGCTCTGAGGGGAGCGGCTTTGCTGGGGATGTGGAAGTCAATGTAGATGGGCTATTAGAAGCCAACGGCGGAGAATTCTCAGCCAGCTCGGACTCTGGTATTGGCAGTGGGGTAAACCTGAGTGCCCAGAACATTTTGCTGAGAAACAGTAGTTTAATCAGCAGCAGCGTCTTTGATGGCACGGGTGGGGGTGGCGATATCACTATCAACGCAAATGCTTTTGTGGTGATCGAAGACAGTGACATTTTAGCCAATGCAGAATTTGGTCCCGGTGGAACTATCAATATCAACTCGCCTGCTTTTTTGGCAAACTTATTTGAGAGCGGTCAGGCCACCCCGGTGGGTCGTAATCCGGGGAGCTTCGCTCCATTTCGAGGCAATGGTCGGGTCGATATCTCAGCCGACTCTGCCGGGGGGCAGTCTGGGACGGTGTCTTTGCCTACCCTGGTCACTGACGAAGGCTTAAACGAGCTGCCCCTCGATCTGATTGACCCGACCAGCCTGATTGATCAGCGCTGTGACCTTTTAGCCAATCAACAAAACCAAGGAGATACTACACCCAGCCAGTTTACGGTTGTTGGTCGAGGTGGACTACCGCTAACGCCTGAACAGCATTTAGAAGCAGACTCACTGTTAGACGATCTGGGGCCACAGCAGGTTCAACCTACCTCCCAGGAGGAGACTGATGAAGTCATGACCACAGTCCCGTCTGAATTATCTTCCGATCGCACGCCTGATCGCATCATTGAGCCCCAAAGTTGGCAACGATCTGCCGATGGGCGTCTCTATCTACATGCCCCGATCTCAGCGGCTGACCCGGTTGAAACACGGCTGGCTCAGCGCTGTACCGCGACCCCGACTGCAAACCTATCTCCTACATTCTCTCAATAAGGTGGCGATCCGATGATGACAAATACGATGGCTAAATGGATTCGATTTTTGGTGGTGGTTGGGTTAACCGCTTGCCTGTGTGGTCAGGCACTGCCCGGCCTTGCACAAATGACACGACAAATTAGCGCTGAGCAATCACTGGCTCAGACTACCCCCACTCAGCTGATACAGCAGGGGCGAGAACACTACACTGAAGGACGCTACGCGGCTGCCATTGAGGCCTGGCAACAGGCGGCCCAAAGCTATGAGCGTCAGGCCGATCGGGTCAATCAAGCCAGTGCTCTGAGCAATGTTGGCTTAGCCTACCTGCGGCTGGGCAACTATACAGAGGCTGATGCTGCGATCGCAACTGCCCACAGTCAGTTTAGTGAGACGCCTACCGAGCCTTACCCCCAACGAATTTTAGCTCAGGTCTTAACTGCCCAAGCCCAGCTCAGTATGGCCCAAGGACAGCTTAACGAAGCTTTAGCCCACTTAAATCAGGCCACTGAGCTATATCAAACTTTAGAAGATCCAGACGGCCTGCTGCGGGCTCAGCTCAACCAAGGCCAAATTCTTCAGGTGCAAGGCCGCTATCGTCAGGCGTTGAAACAACTTGAAAATATCAACGAGACCTTAACAGAAGATCTGGATGATTCTGCCATAAAAGCTGCTGGATTGAGGCACCTGGGGAATATACAACGATTCAATGGTGACGCTGACCAAGCATTATCCAGCTTGCGAAAAAGTCAACAGGTGGCTGAAGCTATTGGCAACAATGCTGAACTGAGCAGTACCCTCTTGAGCCTGGGCAATTTAGTCGCTGAAACCAGCAATGCTGAGTCGATTGAGTATCCAGAGCCCCTAGATCCGGTTGATCTGTATCAACGTGCGGCGGCGGTTGCCCCCACCCCACTGTTGCGCTTACAGGCCCAGGTCAATTTACTGGGGCTAAAACTCTCGCAAAATCAATTAGACTCAGCACTACTTAACAATATTCAGGCCGAGTTACCCCAACTGCGGCCCGGTCGCACCTCAAATCTGATTCGTCTAAACCTGGCTAACCATCTAATCAAATCGGGGTCAGGGTTATCCACGGATGAGTTAACCCGATTTTTAGAAGGCACATTGGCCCAAGCCGAAGCCATTCAAGATGGTCAGGGTCAATCTTATGCTTGGGGATACTTAGGGCGTCTACATGAAGTGAACCAGCAGTGGGAAGCCGCTGCAGAGGTCACCCAAAAAGCCTGGAACCTGGCTTTGGGAACAAACTCATTGACGGCGCTCTATCAATGGCAGTGGCAATTGGGTCGAGTTTTAGCAGCGCAGGGAGATACTCAGGGCGCGATCGCAGCCTATAATCAAGCCCTCGAAACCCTACAAAACCTGAGAAGCGATTTGGTTTCAACCAGTCCTGATCTACAATTCTCATTTCGAGAAGAGGTCGAACCGATTTATCGAGAATTGGTGAGCCTCCTCTTGAAATCAGAGGACCCCACAACCACTGCACCTGACAATTTACTTAAAGCCAGAGATGTGATTGAAAACCTCCAGGTGGCGGAGCTGGTCAACTTCTTTCGCGCTGACTGTGTGGTCACAAGTCAAACTCGAATTGATCAAGTAGACACCAAGGCGGCTGTAATCTACCCGATTATTCTAGAAGAGAGTGTGGAGATCATTGCCAGTTTACCTGGAGAATCCTCCGAGGATACCTTGAAACATTACTCTACCCCTATTAATAAAGATATCTTTGAGCAGGAGCTTACCCAGCTGGAGGGCATTATAGACCATCCTCCCAGTAGCGAAGCCCTTGAGAGTCTGCCTGAATGGGAAACTCGTTCTACCCCTGATGACAGCAGGGCTACTGTTATTCCTCAAAGGACGGGGCAAGGTTCTGATGTCAACATCAACTTTATTACCCCAGCAAAAGATATCTATGATCACTTAATTAGACCGATTACAGCTGATCTAGAGGCTACTGATACAGAAGTACTTGTGTTTGTCCTTGATGGCACGCTTCGCAATGTGCCCATGTCAGTACTCTACGACGGTGAACAATATTTAATTGAAAAATATGCGATCGCGCTAACTCCAGGCTTGCAGCTTATCGATCCACAGCCTATTGCTAGAGGACAGGTGAAAGCCCTAGTGGGTGGCTTATCAGAATCTGTAGAAGGGTTCTCTGCGTTACCCTATGTGGTTGCAGAAGTTAATGCAATCAAAGAGCAGGTTCCAAGCGATGTCCTACTAGACCAAGATTTTGAGGTTAATAGCTTCGAAGATAAACTGACAACCCTGCCTTTCCCCGTTGTTCATCTGGCAACCCATGGTAAGTTTAGCTCTGACCTAGAAGAGACCTTTATTCAGGCTTGGGATGGCAAAATCAATGCGAATGAACTGAGTTCAATGCTACAGGTTGGAGAAATTAGTCGAGATGAAACCATTGAGCTGCTGATACTTAGTGCCTGTGAAACAGCCGCTGGGGATGATCGAGCAGCTCTGGGATTAGCTGGTATTGCGGTTCGCTCTGGCGCTCGAAGTACCCTCGCCACCCTCTGGCAAGTGAATGACGAAGGCACATCTGTCTTGATGAGCGATCTCTATCGACAACTTGCTCAAAGTTCCCTTACCAAAGCCGAAATTTTACGGCAAGCCCAACTCAATCTGCTAAACAATGATGACTATCGACACCCTTATTTTTGGGCACCTTTTGTTTTAATCGGTAATTGGTTATAGACATCATCACAGAATTTGACCTCAAATCATGACTTATCGCACCTGTTCAATGTTTAATTGCTTCAGGTGCTCTTGAGAAGAGGACTTTTTCCTGCGCTGGCCTTGTAGTTGCCCCATTGCCTCTCGTACAGTTGATTTCACATATCGTCCTAGAGCCGTCTTGGTGACCTGTTTAACAGCTACCTGATACTGTACGTAGGGTCCCTGCAATAGCAGCATGAAGATATCCTTCACAGAATGCCCTACCAGGCATTATCCTGGGCCTGCCTCCATGATTGATGCTACCGATACCCAGGGCAGGGCGCTCAGCCACCTCTGCTTCTATTGATTAAGCACTTTATTGGCTAACAGGTTGAGGTTTACTCAAAAATAGCCTCAACTTGTCGATAAGGCTATAAGGGTGGATATATTACTTAAAATAATGAGAGGCTCTTTCTTCTAAGAGAGGAGTGTTGTAAGTTAATTTTTGTTATGGTCAAAGTATATGCCTATAAAATATAGTTTAAGTAACATTGATCGTTAGAAATTGGCATAGTTAGAAATTGGCATAAAGAGATCAACAGATCAGCTTCAACCATGTATCAGCTACTGAAAACGTCACTTACCTTGGTATCAACCATTACTTTAGTCGTGGTGCCAGTTATATCTGGTGGGGAAAGCTTTGGATTTAATGAATCACCAGAAAGTAGCGAAAACTACAAAACAACAAAGATCCTACAACTATTTTCCCCAGAAAGTCACACAGAAAATCATATAGAAGTACCTGTAACCCAAAAATCAACCCTGATTAGTCAAGGAACTCCAAACAATACTAAAAAAATCAAGCTTCCAAAAGAGGTGGCTTGGGAGTACAAGCCCATTTTTTCGATTGGTGAAAATTACATTGCTGGTGTTGGGCCAAACAATAACATCAATATATGGGATCTTAATGGTAAGTATGATCTTATTTCTACACTCCCCTCTTCAAGTGTTCATAATAATGGGATTCACTCAATTGCCATAAGCGATGATGACCAATATATTGTGAGTAGTGGGGATTCCAATGAAAAAAATGGCAAGAACCTTGTTATCTGGGATACTCGAAACAACAGTCGTCGCTTAATTGTTAAAGATATTAATTCTCGAATTTCGTCATTGGACTTTTATGAAAATAATCAAGGTCAGCGTAAGTTAGTTGTTGCACTGTTGAATGAAAATACTGAAAATATTATTATTTTAGACTTCGATGAAATCCTTTCTCAGCACAAAAGTGATCAGGAAGTTTCATGGAGTAAGCTAAAGAAAGAAGAAGAGTTTTTTTATGATGAAGATGATAATACAGCAGTAACATCACTATCTGTTAGCCCTAGGGGCAAATGGCTAGCGGCAAGTGGTTCAAGCGGTATGCTTGTTTTTTGGGATACATCAAGCTGGTTTCGTCAATCGATCCCCCTTCTGGAAAATACACCTACAAAAGGAGCTACTCAACTCGCTTTTGCTGAGAAAGATGGGAGTACTTATGTTGCAGCTGCTATCCCCCATGAAGGAATAAGAGTTTGGAAATTCATTGATGGAAAACCCCAGGTTTTAAACAGTGAACTCCTTACACTTGAAGGTTCTCCACGTTCTGTTGCATTCAATAGCGACGCGAATAAGCTCATTGCCGGAGATGATAAAGGCAAGATTAAAGTATGGAATCTCGAAGACTACGAAACAGCCGTTTATGATTTCAATGTTAAAGATGTTGAGGATTTTCCTGTAGTCGGAACTGTAGGGTTTAATCCCATTTCAGAAAAAGAGCTTATTACTGCTTCTAGCAATGGAATCTTTACTGTTATCCAGAAACCTCCTGTAGAGAAGCCTGATGGTGGCAGTGAAAGTGATGCAAAACCTGCTATAGGTAAAATACTGCTCGGTTCACTCATACTGATCTATTGCTTATTTGCACTAGTTTTGTTGTATTTGTGGAAACAACGATTCATCGAGCTCACGAAACATATACTTAAGTCTGTAAAAACATTAATTTCTGACGGCAAAATTATTGCTGAGCCTGTGAACTCTTCTGCTGAACTGATTGGCAAATGTGGTGATAATCTTAGCAAAATCGCTGACATGCTCAGCTTACCCGAACTCAAAGAAATCTGTATTGATTATATCGAGGAAGGGCAATTGCATAAGAAATATCATCGATCTGAGGTGGACTCAGATATTAAGTTTGATTTGGATAATCTTATTGAAAATGTGCGTGATACTTCAAAAAAAATCAAGCTGATTGAGGATCAAAATTTAATATTTGCTAAAAAAGTTGATTTAACCTTTTCTAATTTTAAAGATAAATTACCTGAAGAAGTATCTGTTTTGAAGGTTGCAAATACTATTAGTTTCATACTAATTCTGTTGCATTTTATATTGGGAACCCTTGGGATATGGTTTATTGTTTCTGGTCTAAGTGAGACAGAGAATACAACTTTTTATAAGATAAGCTCAGAAAAAGTTGCCATAAAAACTATGTTCTGAAAATTTATTAGAATTTAACTTCTAAATTAAAGATTCAATCTTCCTTTAATAGATATGACTTGCCATGACAAATTCTTGACTAACCTGATTGAGTTTTTATTAATTAAAATGTCGATAAGGATCTTACTCTATGATTTGTACATGTGGTTTGTACGCATACCAAAACACTAGTCCATTCACAGGCTGAGCCAATTCAATTTTATAATGGTCTTGAATTTCTTCATCATCATAAGATACAAGTGAGATGCGCTCCTTCTCTTGTAATTGGAATTTCTCAGATTCAGTTAACATACCTTCATCTGGATTAGGTTGTTGTTTTATCCAGGTTGTTCCTACTTGGGTAGCGCCTTCCTTAACGATAAGTTCTCTTGCATTTTTCTTAGCCATAAAATGAAACTTTTTTCTGTAACTGCAACTGTAACTTAATATTACATTCCATCGCTTCTGACTAAAAATTAATTTTCATTACTAAAACTCTTCTTCAGTCACTTCACTATTATTTACCTAAATTTCATGCTTACGGTACTTATCTTGATTGCGTTGCATAGTTTATGTGAATTTCAATAGGAGTTGATTACTCGTTCTATGTGCCTGTTTATCGTTCTGCTATCTCGATCATGGAGCAACTAGGGGTACCTAATTCAGTAAATAGGCAAGGAGATGCCCAGGCGAAGTTAACGGGGGCTGGGTACATATCTTCCCCAGCTGCTGTATCTCTACCTAAAGGTGGTGGTGCCATTCGGGGAATTGGGGAGAAGTTTTCAGTTAATCCGGTTACAGGGACGGGGGCACTTAATGTGCCTATCTTTGCGTCCCCGAGTCGGCATGACTTTCATCCCCAGCTCTCCCTCAGTTATGACTCAGGTGCTGGCAATGGGGTATTTGGGTTGGGTTGGTCTCTTTCTGTTCCTTCAATAACACGCAAAACAAGTAAGGGGTTGCCCAAGTATCTTGACAATGAAGATTCAGATGTCTTTATTTTGTCTGGGGCTGAAGATTTGGTGTCGGTCCCGCCTGTAGAGGACGACCCTAAAAGTGAAACTTATGAAATCTGTCAGTATCGTCCCAGAGTTGAAGGGTTATTTGCCCGAATTGAGCGTTGGTGCAATCTTGAAACAGGTGAAGTCCACTGGAGATCGCACTCTAAGGACAACGTCACCAGCATTTATGGTCTTAGCAGTGTTTTAAATAGCCGGATCGCAGATGCTACTAACAACTTACGCGTGTTCGAGTGGTTGCTCGAAGCCAGTTATGACGATAAGGGGAATCTGATCGTCTATGAATATAAGCGAGATGATTCTGAAAACATTGACCGAACATTCCTATCTGAAAGTAACCGTTTAGCGCATCAAACGAGCCATGCGAATGTGTACCTGAAGCGCATTCGATATGGCAATCTTATGCCTTATCGTCAAGGCGCTAATGAGCCTTCATGGGATAATCCTTATTCATCATCGGAGCCAGGGGATAGGCAGTGGCTGTTCCAGCTGGTGTTTGATTATGGAGAGCATGTGGGAGACAGTCCGACTGCAGAGGAAGATCAACCATGGTCATCTCGCCCAGATCCTTTTTCAACCTATCGTTCAGGCTTTGAGATTCGCACCCAGCGATTGTGTCAACGCACTCTGATGTTTCATCGCATGGATGAAACTGGTGACAGAGACACTGTTGGTACCTGGCATTTGGTGCGATCGACTGATTTTGGTTATGAGCCCAATCCTGTTGCAACTTATCTAACGTCAGTGACGCAAACGGGATATGCCGCTAAAGATACTGAGGGGAACCAGCTCAGTCGCTCTTATCCACCATTGGAATTGCAGTATGGACGACCTGATGTAAAAACTGACATTCAGACAGTTGATCCTGATAGTCTTCAGAATTTACCCATGGGGCTGGATGGGAGCACTTATCAGTGGGTGGATCTTGATAGTGAAGGGATTGCGGGCATTTTGACGGAGCAGGCCAAGGGTTGGTTCTATAAGCGTAATCTTGGTCCTGATCCTTCAGAAGTGAAGCAGAAAAAGAGGGAGCGAGTAGGGACTGTCAGATTTGGTGAGGTTGAAAGGCTAACCACACTCCCGTCGATCGCAAATCTGCAAAGTATCCAGCAGCAACTGTTAGATCTGGCCGGGGATGGTACCCAGGATTTAGTGTCTTTTGGGACGCTATCCGGGTATTACCAGCGGGAGAAAACTGGAGAGTGGCGATCGTTTACACCCTTTAAATCTTCGCCCACTGTCAACTGGAACGATCCAAATCTGAGGTTTATTGATCTCAACGGGGATGGCCATGCGGATATTCTCATTTCAGAACACAATGTTTTTGTTTGGTTTCCGTCGTTGGCGCGGGATGGATTTGGTCCGGCGCAGCGTGTGCAAAGGTTACAAGATGAAAGTCGCAGCCCAACGCTTGTATTTGCCGATGTGAGGGAGTCGGTGTTTCTGGCGGACATGAGTGGGGATGGCCTGGTTGATATTGTTCGGATTCGCAATGGAGAGGTTTGCTACTGGCCTAATTTGGGGTATGCCCATTTTGGTGCCAAGGTGACGATGGATCGCTCGCCTGTATTTGAGCATCCAGAAGTGTTTGATCAAAAACGCATCCGACTGTCAGATATTGATGGATCGGGTACAACCGATATTGTCTATCTGGGGCGACAGTCGGTTAGCTTATGGTTTAACCAGTCAGGTAATGGGTGGAGTGAGCCCAAGCATGTAACGAGCTTACCGATCGCGGACAACCTTGCCAGCGTTAATGTCCTCGATTTGTTGGGGAATGGGACGGCTTGTATTGTTTGGTCTTCACGCTCCCCCGGCTATGGCCATCAACCCATGTATTACATCGATTTAATGGATGGGCTAAAACCACATCTGTTGCAGTCGGTGATTAATAATTTGGGGGCGGAAACGCATTTACACTATGCGTCCTCGACCCATTTTTATTTGCAGGATCGAGCAGCGGGTAAGCCTTGGATTACACGACTCTCGTTTCCAGTGCAGGTGGTGGATCGGGTAGAAACCCTGGATCGTATCAGTGGCAACCGGTTTGTGACGATCTACCGCTATCGTCATGGTTATTTTGATGGGGAAGAGCGAGAGTTTCGTGGATTTGGCTATGTAGAACAGGTGGATACAGAAACCTATGAGGTGTTTGAGGCTGGGGGAGGCACCAATGCTGAAAAGGGGTTGTATGTGCCACCGGCTGTAACCAAGACTTGGTTTCACACGGGATTTTATCGGGATAGGGAACACATTTCTAAGCTATTTACCGAGGAGTATTATCAGGGAGATCGCAACGCGAGCCTTCTACTCGACACCGTTTTACCTGAGGGGCTGACGATAGAAGAAGAGCGAGAAGCCTGCCGGGCTTTGAAAGGACAACTCCTTAGGCAAGAAGTGTATGCCTTGGATAAGACAGTAGAGAGTGTACACCCTTATACGGTGACTGAGAGTAATTACACACTTAAGCTATTGCAATCGAGAAAGGGTGGGCAGTATGCGGTGTTTTTTGTCCATCCTCGTGAGAGTTTGAACTATCAGTATGAGCGTAATCCAGACGATCCACGGGTGGCTCATGAGCTGACATTGGAAGTGGATGATTTTGGTAATGTGACGCAGTCGGTGGCGATCGCCTATCCTCGTAGACAAGCAGCTTTTCCAATTCAGTCTCAGATTTTAGCGACATTAACCGAGGCTGTTTTTTACAATCAATGGAAGGAGAATGACGTCTATCAAATTGGAGTACCGATTGAGACTCGACAGTACGAGGTTACAGGCTTGCCTAGTCAAGCAAAGGTACTGGATTTTGATGAGGTCGAAACAGCGATCGCAACAACAGACTCCAAAACGGCAAGAATCTCCTATGAGGAGAAACCTAGTTCTGGATTGGAGCGGCGTTTAATTGAGCAAGATCGCACGCTTTACTATAAAGCTGATTTGTCAGGGGCATTGGAGCTAGGAGATGTACACTCTCCGGCCTTGCCTTTTGAAAGTTACCGCTTAGCTTTTACTCCAGGACTTTTAGGTAAAGTCTTTCAAGACAAGATGGATCCTGCATCGGTAGCAAGAATTTTAACTAATGAGGGGCAATACCGAGATTTAGATGATGACGGAAATTTATGGATTCCCTCGGGACAACAGGTATTTGATCCAGACAAGTTTTATCTGCCCGTGGCATTTCGCGATCCATTTATGGGTTCTAATGGCGAGCCCTATCGAACTACCTACGATGATGAAAAAAGTCTGTTAGTGGTGGAAACGGTTGACCCACTAAGGAACCAAATTCAAATACAGAACAATTACCGGACGTTGCAGCCTCAGCAAATGATCGACCCCAATGGAAATCGCTCTGAGGTAGCATTTGATACTCTGGGGATGGTAGTGGGGACAGCTGTGATGGGTAAAGAAGATGAGAACTTGGGCGATTCGCTGGAGGGGTTTGAGCCGGATTTAGAGGAAAGCCGCATTCGTGATTACTTGGAAAGTGAAAATCCAATAGAGAATAATCCTGAGGAGATTTTAAAGTCAGCGACGACGCGATTAGTCTATGACTTACATGCTTATAGACGCTCACAACAGGAAAATGAGTTGCCTCAGCCTGTAGTGGTCTATACCCTGGCTCGTGAAACACATGTTTCCGATGTAGCTGATTTGCCAGAAGGTGAAATCTTACAAATCCAGCACAGTTTCCTCTACTCAGATGGGTTTGGTCGAGAGGTACAAACCAAGATTCAGGCGGAACCTGGTCCTTTAGATTTAGATGATCCTGATTCTCCGATTGTTAACCCACGTTGGGTTGGGACAGGACGAACGGTTTACAACAATAAGGGCAATCCCGTTAAGCAGTATGAACCTTTCTTTAGCCGTACGCATCGCTATGACGCTGAAGCGAAGATGGTGGAACAGGGAGTAACGCCGATCCTGTTCTACGATCCGCTGCAGCGAACGGTTGCCACGTTGTTGCCGAATCATACCTATGAAAAGGTGGTGTTTGATGCCTGGCAACAAGCAACATGGGATGTAAATGATACTGTTTTGCAGGAAGACCCTTCTAAAGATGAAGATGTGGGAGGATATATTAAAGGCTTAGATCAGAAGGTATATACACCCAGTTGGCATAAGCAACGTACTGATCCTGCTGAAGCGCTTCTAAAATGGCCTGATGTAGATATTAGTGGCAACCCTATTCCTGGAAATGCAACTATTCGGGCTTCTGAGAAAGAGGCGGCAAATAAGACAGTCGCCCATGCAGGAACACCGACGATCACACATTTGGATACGTTAGGGCGGACGTTCCTGACTGTCGCTGACAACAAAGCTGAGCAATATACCACCCAAGTAGAGCTTGATATTGAAGGCAATCAACGCTCGGTGACAGATGCCCGTGGCCGTGTAGTAATGACCTATGACTACGACATGCTGGGGAATGTAATTCGGCAGCAGAGTATGGAAGCGGGGGAGCGCTTTATGCTCAACAATGTGGCGGGGAATGTGATTCGGCGGTGGGATAGTCGGAAACATCAGTTGCGGACACTTTATGATCGGCTCCAGCGACCGACTCATGTGTTTATGCAGCCAGAGGACGGAGCAGAACAGCTGGTGGAAAGGCTGATATATGGAGAGGATCTGGCCAAGCTTAATGAAGCTCAACGAGAGAGAACGAAATCACTAAACTTATTGGGTCAGTTGCATCAGCATTATGAGCAGGCTGGGCTGGTGACTAATGTGCAGTTCGATTTTAAGGGCAATTTGCTAGAGAGCAGTCGGCGGCTGGCCACGGAATATAAGCAGGTGGTGGATTGGTCAGCGCTGGCGCAGCTTGGTGATGTGCGCAGGATTGCGACAACGGCAGAGCGGAGTTTAGAGGCGGAGGTGTTTACCAGCCGTACGCGTTATGACGCATTGAATCGGCCAGTGATGATGGTGACACCGAGTAATGCTAGGACGTTGCCGAATGTGATTCAGCCCCGGTATAACGAGGCGAATTTGTTGGAGCAGGTGAATGTATGGTTGCGACAGGCGGCGGTGCCGGGGGGGTTGTTAGTTCCTGAAACAGCTGCAGATTTTGTTGCTGTGCAAAATATTGACTACAACGAGAAGGGACACCGTACAAAGATTGAGTATGGCATTGAGGACGGCATTGAGGCGGCTACCACTTATGAATACGATCGTGAAACATTTCGATTAATAAGACTGTTAACCATTCGGGAAAATCTAGAAACGCAAGTAAAAGAAACGCTTCAGGATTATCGTTATACTTACGATCCGGTGGGCAACATCACTCGTATTCGCGACGATGCTCAGCAAACGATCTTTTTCAACGGTGAGGTCGTTTCGCCAGAGTGTGACTATACCTACGATGCTATCTATCGGTTGATTAAGGCTGAGGGACGGGAGCATATTGGCCAGGTTGGACAATCCGAGACGACTTGGAATGATGAATTTCGGGTGAATCGGCCCCATCCAAATGATGGCCAGGCGATGCGGAACTATACGGAGTCCTATGTCTATGATGCTGTTGGCAATTTTGAGCGGTTGACTCACCAGGCGGAAAGTGGAACCTGGAATCGAGCCTATGCTTATCAAGAATCTAGTCTGATTGATGGCGATCGGCAGAGCAATCGTCTAAGCAGCACGGCGGTGACTAACGCAGGAGGAAGTCGAACAGAAGCCTATAGCTACGATGCCCATGGCAATATGATGCGGATGCCCCATTTGCCGGAGATGGTATGGGACTATCGCGATCAGTTGCAGGCGACGTCGCGGCAGGTGCGGAATGAGGGGACGCCAGAGAAAACCTATTACGTGTATGACGCGAGTGGGGAGCGGTTGCGGAAGGTAACGGAGCGGCAGGCGGCTGTAGGGCAGGCGGCGAGTCGGCGGAAGGAGCGGATTTATCTGGGTGGGTTTGAGATTTATCGGGAGTTTGATGGGAGTGGGAGAAACGTTAATTTAGAGCGTGAGACGTTGCATGTGATGGATGATCAGCAGCGGATTGCGTTGGTGGAGATGCGGACGCAGGGAAATGATGGTTCACCGGAACAAATAGTTCGGTTTCAGTTGGCTAATCATTTGGGGTCGGCTTGTCTGGAGTTGAATAGGCGGGCTGAGATTGTTTCTTATGAGGAGTATTACCCGTTTGGGAGTACTGCGTATCAGGGTGTTCAAAGAGGGATAGAAATTTCTCGTAAGCGTTATCGCTATACAGGAAAAGAGCGGGATGATGAGAGTGGTCTTTACTATCACGGTGTTAGATATTATGCATCTTGGCTTGCTAGGTGGATAAGTCATGATCCAGCTGAATTTGAAGATGAAATCAATTTATATATTTATGCGAAAAACAATCCAGTTCGCTTTTGGGATCCTGATGGTGAAGCTGTTGAAACTGCATTTGATGTTATCAGCCTGGGAATTGGGATAGCTTCTTTGCGCCAAAATATACGCGAAGGGAATGTTGGAGATTCTATCATTGACGCTATTGGAATCGTCGCCGATGCAGCGGCTGCCGCCACACCATTTGTGCCAGGAGGTGCAGGGGCTGGTATTAAAGCCATAAGGGCTGGAGATAAGGCTGTCGATTCAATTAAAACAGTAAAGAAAGGAGAGAAAGTATCTGCTTCAACAAGAAAAACCAATAAGACTTCTAAAGCATTAAAGAAGGACAATAAATTAGCTCAAACCAATGACATTCCGCAAAATACTGAACGATTATTACCTGGTGTATCGGGCAAAGTGACTGGCGGTGATTCTCAAAAGCTAAAAGGAAATCTAAATGAAGCTATGGGGCTTAACCGTTCACAAAATACTTCTGGCTATCAGGCTCATCACTTAATACCTTCAAATCTTAAGAAGCATCCGGTTTTAAATAAAGTGGGCATTGATTTAGATGATGCATCTAATGGGATCTTCTTATTCAGTAGTAAAGGTAAGCCAGAAGATTTAGTGAGTGCCAGGCCCAGACATACAGGAGCTCATCCGGGATTCAATCAAGCGGTTAAGGAGTCTTTGGATAAGTTAGATATTAATTTGCCTGTTCAAGAATTGCAAAAAGATGTTGTCAACCTACAAAACAGGCTTAGAGATCTCATTAATTCTGGATTACCTGTGAGAAATAAGGACGCACGCAAAGCAATTGGAAATACCATGTTACAAAGAAACAAAAATCAGCTGACTCAAGAAACTAAGGAGCTATGGATGAGACGATTAAAAGAATAATATTTTGAAAATGTACTTGCATAATAGGTTTTTAATGCTCAGTCACTAAAAACAGAAAGCTGACTCATACAAACAGAGAATAAGCTGCACAGCTGATTGGAGTTACTACAATGTCTGACCCCAAAGCCCTCACCCACATTGAAGCGCTGGAGATGTTCAAAGAACATCATCCCGATCTCAACAGCATCGAGAAAATCCTCGAATTCACTGAAGCTATCTTCATTGAAACCTTCAAAGGTCAAGCCCCCTTCAATGGCGATATCCGCAAAGCGCGGAAGACCTATCGCAGTGCCCAACGGGTACAAGAGCAGATCACCCTGCTTTGGGCCAATATCAAAGACACCATTGGCTCTCCCTCCATCAAAAATGCCCTCTTTAATAACATTCCTGATACCTTCTTTCAGCATCAGAACCTAATCCCCGCCTATAACAAAATTTTCGACAACCTCGACTATACCGAAACCGACCACTCCCGCTCCATCTTTGGCCCCGCCGCCTACTTCGTGGACCTTATGCGGTTCATCGAAAAAAATATTACAAAGCAGTCTCCTAATATTCCAGAAGATCACAAATTAGAAACGCGCCAACCTCGCCTTTTCAATATTCCCTTAGGTAAAGAAAATACCTTTGACCTGGTTCCCTACATCGACCTGGTCAACGAAACCCTCGAAGACGTTATCCGCGAAAAGGACAAAACTCCCTACGAAATTTTGGAAGCCGCCAAGTTCCCCATGCACTTGCCCTTCCACCTCCCCCTAGAAGAAGTTCGCCTCTATCTAGAACAACTCAAACTCAGCCTAGAAGAAATCTATCGACTTTTCAGCATCGTCGGCCCCTTATCTTTCCAGGGTCTGGAAGACACTGATATCGACGAAGACGACTCACAAGAAATATACAAAGACCTACAGAATAATCATATCCTCGATTTTCGTGGAGCCCTCACCGCCAAATTCCAACCAGACAACCCGACTTTTAGCCTGGGACTCAAAAAGCCTGAGCTTAGCCAATACAGCAAGCAAATCATTGGAAAGCTCAGAGAATATCAAGACGTAAAGAAAGAGATCGATCGAGAAGTCTTAAAGCTCTCTCCCAGAGAACGAGAACTTATTGAGACGAGTGATATCGATGGTGGAGAACTGGCAACACTATATGGTTTAAAGAACAAGAAATTATTTGATATATCAGAAAATGTTACAACTATTGTCGGTGACTTAGATAATGGAAGGCTCTCATCAGATTTAGAGAGTAAGTTTTCAGAGCGAAGCATTGTATTTTCGCCTACAAACGCAGACGTCTCAACACAAAGTATGAATAGGGAATGGCGTCTGGAAGTCTTACAGGAAACTCAATACTTAGTTGAGCTGGAGGATGGAAAACTAGATTCTTCTTCTATACAGACTGAAGCAGCATATATTGTACAAGTAAAATCATTGGATTCAGAAGGAAATCCAAAAGAACTTTCTGTTTTCGAAGAGTTTTCTCTCAATGGAAAAGATAGCCTTGAAGATGTTGACTTCTTTATCGAGCAGACAGGGCTATCTCACAAAGAACTTAATGAACTTCTGTATTTAGATTTAAGTAATTCTGAAATAAACTCTGGCTTAGCTCGCCTACTTTTTATTAATAACACTGGTGAAGCCAAGGACCATATTAGTATTGAAGAATCTACAGAGCGCTATCGTGGTGATATTAGTGCTAAATATCTTATTGATTTTGAAAAAAATATAGTCCCAGAAAACCTAAAGGCTGACCTAGAAGTGTTTGGGGTTAAGATTTCAGATAATGTCAAAATCCTGATAGATCTTCTTCTGGTTGAGCGAATCGAAAAATGGGTTGTTCGAGACTTAAGAAATGAACAAGAAGGAGTGCTTTTCTCGATCTACGATAATGACCCAGGGAAGGTTCTTTCTATCTATGAGAAACAAGATGACAACTTACAGAAACTGTTTTCTCTAAAGAAGGTTGATGGTCAGATCAAGGCGTTTGAAAGTGATACTGAACGTTTTACTATCGATAGTGCAGACTTAATTCAACAACTGGAATCATTTCAATTACCTGAAAATATTAAAGTACAACTCAGAGAAGAATTTTCAGATAATTCAATCACTTTGCCTGAAGTCAATGATTTAATTCTTTATAAAGAAAAATTGTTTACAATCAGAGAAAGAAATAATCAATTTAAGGTATTTGAAGGAGATGACGAGCGCTTTGATATAGCCGATGCAACGTTGCTCGAAGGGTTGAAGGCGAGCCAGTTACCTGAAAATATTGCCGAACAGTTAAGAACTATATTTTCTAGCGCTGTTCCACCCATTGCTTTATCGGATGACCTAAATAATATCAAAATTTATAGAGAAGGCGTATTTGTCATTCAAGAAGATGGTGGTGCGCAACTAAATGTATTCGAAGGTGGCATAGCAAGATTTTCTATAACTAATTCGAATTTAATCGAAGATTTAAGAGATCCTAGACTCCTAAATGATCTCGAAGAGCGAATTCGCATTGAAGAACAGATTCGAAATGTATTTAAAAATAATTCGATCAATTTCTCAGGCAAAATTCGCCTTGAGAATTGGAAGGTAGATAAGTGGAGGATTTGGGACTCAGAGAAAGACACCACTTATTTTGCGCGTCACGATGGTGAACAGCTGGTAATTTCTGAAGAGCCCTACGATCGCCTCACCAACCTAACCATCCGCAGGCTCGATCGTATCTATCGCTTCCTCAAGTTATCTCGCAAACTCAAATGGTCCTTTGCCGACCTGGACTGGGCTATACGGTCTCTCCAAGGCACCGATATAGGTGAAAAAGTTCTTCGTTTTGATGGTGTAAACGACTTTGTAGATATTCCAAATGTTCCAAAAGAGACAGAGGCTTTTGCCGATAGTCAAAATGCCTTTACCCTAGAAGCCTGGGTCAACCCAGCGCTCACAGGTATTAACCCTGTCTTTTCCAAAGGTAATCCAGATGGTTCAGCCCTCCAGTTTCTATTTTGGGTGACTCCGTCAGGAAAACTAGCCCTAACCACGCATCTCGACCAAGCAGACCTTGGGGGAGAGACGTTGCAACAAGTTGACCCAGACAATGCCAGATTTAGGAGCAATCCGATATGGGATGGCCAAAACCCCTTATGGTATGACAGCAGAGAAGGTGAATTGGCTGCTATTGAGCTACAGGAGCTCCCCTTTCATGATCTCGATGGAGAGCAAAGTGGGCTTACCCTCATCAGCGATCGCCCCATACCTTTAGGTACCTTCAGCCACATCGCGATCTCCGTTAACGAAAAGACCACGATCGATAGCAAAGATCTTTTTCAACTGAAGTTTTATATCAATGGTGTTTTAGACAGTACGTGGTCGCTAGCCAAACCACTGCCAGTGACTGAAATCCCAGAAGGTGTTGAACGGATTGATATAAACATTGGCAAAAACTTACTGAATGAATTCTTCTCAGGCGACATCACAGACGTCCGCCTATGGGGCGGCATTGTTCCAGAAACAGAAATTGCCAAACATCGCTTCCAACGTTGCCACGCTAGAGAAATCAGAAAGATCTATGACCTAAATCTGATGTCCCTCAACAATACTGATGCTCTTCCCCAGAAAGGGAGGAGCTTGATGATTGTGGCGAAAATTGGCGATTTCTATCACGCTCGTATTTTCGATGTGGACGGACAAATACTTGTTGACAAACAGCTTCAACCCGATACGACGCTTAAACAGGAATTGGATCAAGCATTTGCCAATTCAGTCATTGGTGGACAAACAGAGCGTGAACTGATGCGAAAGATTACATCAAGTTTAGGTCATACTCAAAATAACATTCACCTAGTCGCTTACTGGCCCCTGGTTGAGAGCCAAGATTTGCAGGTTCGCGATCTTGCGATCTTTAATGCATTAGGTCAAAAGAAGTCAGAACAATATGGCCAGCACTATGATGGAATCCTCGGTGGCAGTAATCACCACTCCATACCCCTTTGGGTTGATGGGGACATTGCCCTCGACCCGCTTCCCGCAGCCGTTTCTAGTCATGCTTATCATTTCAATGGCATCGATGGCTATATCAGTGGAACCGTTAAAAATCTTGAGCTGTCTACTCTAACCTTAGAAGCTTGGATAAAAATCGATGAGTCTGGTACTTATCCGATAATCACCCAAGGTACTGTCCAGACAATTACTCAAGATAATGGTACTCAAACTCAACAGATTGAACCGAAATATAAACTCTGGCTTGAACCAGACGCTACAGATCCTAGCGGAACGACAAGCAAACTCGTATTTTGGCACTCGGACTTAAACAAAAAATATACCTCCGCTCAGACCATCAGTGTTGGTGAGCTAACACACGTTGCCGCAGTAGTTACTGGCAAAACTGAACGGCCTATTCGGCTCTACATCAATGCTGAGCCTGAAAAGGGTAAGCCTTCTCCTGAATTGGGAGAAACCTATGCACCACCTCTTATTTCACCTAACTCTGGAGCTACTGCGTCTCTACAGGATGCATCTCTACTCTATTTAGGTCGAGACTTTAGCACAAACTACCTACAAGGCACTCTACAGGAAGTACGCATCTGGGGTACCGCTCGGAGCCAAAAAGAACTTGAAAAAGCACGGCACTATCAGTTAGTAGGCAGTGAACCTGACCTTGCTGGCTACTGGCGCTTAGATGAACCCGATCCAGATCGACCAGACGCAAAAGTAGACGATCGCTCCTTCAACGAGAATCATCTTTACTTAGGTGGCCTTCCCTCCCTCTACCAACCAACCCTCATAAAACATGGCGAAGCCATCCTTCCCAATCCAGTTGAAACCGAAAGCCCAGCGTTAAGGTTTGATGCTGGGCAAACTCCCGCCATTATCCAGAACCAAAAACGGCAAGGTTTAGGCCACACAGAACAGTTCACCCTTGAGTTTTGGTTTAAAGCAGAAGAACCCGATATCCTTAAGCAGAAGCAAGTTCTTTTAAGCCAAGGTGATGGCAAAACTGGACTCAATATTTATGTATTTGAAGGCCGGGTTATTGCCTATGCTTGGCAAGCTAATTTAGACAAGTCTATCGCTCATGAAATTCAGCTTGAATACCCATCAAACGAGATAGAACTGCCAATTGATACAGCGTGGCATCATATTACCTTCACCTATGATGAAACCAGCGAAAAAGGAGAAGAATCCAGGCTTGAGGATCAACCGAATGCCACCTTCAGTGCATTAGACAGAAAACAACTCCCCTCTGAAGAAGTTGCTGAAGCACTTAGCTTCCCTGGAGAGGTACCTGAAGAGGAAATTAGTTTCCCTGTATCCGAGGAACAGGTAATCCGGGCAGGGTTTGAAATCCTAGTAGATAATCCAACCCGAGAATGGCGTATCCGAAATTACTCAAATAACGTCACCTTCCTACTGCGACGAAACGGCCAAGAGCTGAGTATTTATAAAAAGACACCAGAAAAAGATGAGATTGCTTATAAGTTCTATCTAGATGGTGTCTTGGTAGACTCTAACCTGGACGGTTTCCGCCTCGATCAGGTGGGTGATATCTATCTTGGGAATTGTCAGCCCAATACTCAGCCCGATGCTTTTACACGCTTCCACACGGGTGAACCTGATTCAGGGGAATCGCTTCATTTCAAAGGATTGATAACCGATTTTCGTCTGTGGAGTACAGCTTGGTCTCAGACCGCTATTACACAGCCCAATCATGCTAAGCATCCCCGACACATTCCGCCTGAATCCACCAAGAATCTACTTTGCTATTTCCCAATGACCGAAGGCTATGGCCGCAATGTTAGCGATCATAGCGGTCCCCTTTTCGATGAGGACAACCAAGGACCTGGCCCTACCATTATCCCCGACCAATCCCCCAATCAGCACCATGGTCAGCTCTCTGTCGGCCTCGATACACCCACCTGGCAATACGACATCACCGATCTTCCCGTCTTTCGGGATACCGTCCTTCAGCTCAACGGTATCGATCAATATCTTCACTTACCCTGCGCAGCAGAGCTAAACCTCATTAAGCAAAGCTTCACGGTAGAAGTTTGGATAAAAGTTTCAGCATTTAATTCAGGTATGCCAATTTTAAGCACTCGACAACCTGATGATGGTGATGATTCTACACCGGCTGTCTGTTCATTACCCTTATCGCTCCACCTGACTGAAACAGGGCAAGTACAAGCCAACCTTGGTGAGCATAGGGTCACCACAACCAACAGCCTGACCCTCGATAAATGGCATTACATCGCCTGGCGTTTTCAAAAAGGAACCGACGAACAACAGCCATCGATTCAGAGCTTAGTCGTTATTGATGGTGAGCCCGATCTTAGCCCCGAGCGTGAATGCCCTGTCCCTACGCCAACCCCCAATCCAATCCAATCCGAAGTCTCCATCCAAGGGCTCGAACAAGATATTGATCTGTACTTAGGTTATAGCCGCGAGCAGCACCAAAGTACAACTCTTGACCATTTCTTTTCAGGTAATATCGCAGAGCTGCGGATCTGGAATACAGCTCGTACCGATGCAGAAATCCAACAAAACTGGAACTTACAAATCCAGGATAATCCCGAAAATCTGGCAGCCTACTGGGTCTTCGACCAAGACCCACGTAGCGTGTTGCTCGATCGGACATCACACTTCCACCGAGCCGTGTTTGAGCTGGTTGCTGAGACTAACCTGGACGACAAATGGGAAGAAACTGCCGCCGCCTTTAAGCGGCAGGCTCTTGCACTCAATCTCAACCCTGACCCTAAAGCCCCGATTGACTTTATCGATCTCAACACCTATGAGATTACTGAGAAAGGCACGATCGAGCTGTGGGTGCAATTCTGCCACGATCGCAGCCAGATTTTGTTGGATGCTTCATCACCTGGTGATTACTGCCCCTTCAGGATTGAAGTCAGAGCTAGCAAATTGCGTTTTAGCATGGCAGATCAGTCTGGGAATGTCCTATGTGCCCAGATTGATCTAAACCAAGTAACCCCTGATTTTGATAGTCAGTTTCATCATCTGGCTGCTACATGGGATAGAACCAAGCATCAGACCCAGCTGTTCCTAGACGATATTCATAAAGTTCAAGCAATTGGCAGAAATCATAATCAACAGGTTCAAGCAACCGGCGGAAATCATAATCAGCTTGTCATTACCCCCAACTTCCAAACTCCTTATATCGGTCTCAAACGTAACGTCAAGCTATTGAACTTTAGCAATGAAGTGACCGGGGCATTTCCCTTTAGAGGTGAGATTAGTCAGCTGCGCATTTGGGATCATGTGCGTACTCGCCAGGAGCTGCAGCAACTCCGATATACCGATCTTGAGTCTATAAACACAGGTGAACAAAACAAAGCTGGTGATGATGATGAACCTAGTAGCGTACTTGAAAAAGGCTTGGTTACTTATCTTCCGATTGTTCTAGAAAAACCAGACACTCTAATTGATTGTGCAACCGGTTGCGATGTACCTATCCGACGGATAGCTGTTCCTTACTCCAATCCACAATGGAACGTAGTGGATTATTACATCGACTTAGATGGTCAGGATGATTTTATCCATCTAGAACATTATTGCCCTACTGAAAGTGGCACCATCGAACTCTGGGCTAAATTCCGTGCTGGTCGTAACCAGATCTTGTTTGATGCTTCTAATGATGAACCCCAGGGAGCTCCATTAAAACAGAAGTTCTTCCTATTAGAAGTTTTCGACTGCAAGCTTCAGTTTAAGTTGGAAGATAAGAATGATCTTAACTTTGTTGTAACACTTGAACTAGATGAGGCTACCCTTACAACCTTTGATCAGCAGTGGCACCATATTGTTGCCACCTGGAGATATGACTTTCGATACAATGCTGTTACTGCACGGCTCTACTTAGACGACCAGTTTGCTGAAACCAGCAAGCCAGCTCACACCCCCCTCGCCATTAAAAAATATCTTCAAGACTTTATCTCACCCACCCTAAGAGGTGGCGGATTACCTGGTTTTGAAACCTTATTCATTGGCCAACTGAGAGGTGCCTATTATCCTGATAACCCAAGAGATAGAACAAATAACTTTGATGGTCAAATCCGACGTATCCGTATCTGGGAGGACATTCGTACCCAACAGGAACTTCAAGAATTCCGTAATGTTGATTCACCAACTTCACTGTCAGGTTTATTGGTCAATCTTCTGATTAATGAAGGAGAAGGCGATAGCCTCAGAAACTGCCTTCAAGGAAATTCTGAGGAGCAAACCGCAAGGTTAATTGTCAGTGATGACTATGATCTCCAGCTGATATCCCTAAATCAGCTGGATGACCTTCCTACAAAAGGGAAGAATACAGTGACCATAGCTAAGATTGGGGAATCTTATCATGTTCGCATTTTTGATATTCATGGTAATCAGGAAATGATTCCTGAAGGCAACAGTGAGCTTTCTCCCAGTGATGAACTTGCTGCAAGATTGGAATCAGCATTTAATGATCAATCTCTTGATAGAAATACAAAAAATGAACTTATACAAGAAATTGCATCTAGCTTGGGCCATACCCTTGGTAAGACTTTAGAGATCAATTCAAAATGGAATCTTTTCGATTATGCAATTGAGCTCAACGGAATAGATACCTTCATTGACCTCTATGATTATAAACCTGAACTAGAGGGCAGCATTGAACTGTGGGTGCAGTTCTCCCGCGATCGTGACCAGATCTTGTTTGATGCGTCTAGCGACCAGAATATCTTTACCCTAGAAGTTGTCGATGGCATACTCTGCTATCGACTTAATGATGATACTGGGGCTCATATTTCTCTTAATTATTCGTCCGTCAGCTTCGATCGTGGTTGGCATCATGTTGTAGTAACCTGGCACAAATATGCTAAGAACTATCTGGTGGCAACTCAGTTGTTCGTTGATGATCAACTCCATACGACAATTCAGAGTGCTTCGGACGAGCATTGGGCTGCATTATCTAACCTTTATATTGGTCGGCCTCAAAAACCGATAGGGGGAGGTTATGCTTTTCAGGGCCAAGTCCGTCAATTACGGGTGTGGAACTGTGCGCTTAGCCAGGAACAGGTTAAGAATCTTCGCTATACCCAACAGATAAGTTATGAAAATGACTTATTAATTGATTTACCAATTGACGAAGCCAAGGGTAATTGCTTGAGAAATCGGACCCAGGGCAATGATGCGATTTTCAAGCAAGGTATTGCTCCAAATCCAGCATGGGTGCATAACAAAGCACGATTATTCCGCTTTGAACAAGATTACCTGGTGTTGCCGCAAACTAGCACACTAGAACTAATTAAACAGGACTTCACGATCGAAGCCACGTTCTGTTTACAAGATTTAGCCGAAGAACGACCGATTCTTGGTATTCGAGGACCGAGAGACACCAGTCAGACTAATGCTCAATTCACGATCAGTGTCAACACAGCGGGCCATGTCCGGGCTCAGTTTCAAGGGCGTGAGCTGGAAGCTGATCGCTTAGTATTACAAGCAAATCGATGGTACCAGGTCATTTGCCAATACTGTCTCAAAGAGCAGAAACTCAAGCTATTTGTCGCTCAGAGGCCAAGCATCACCTATGAATACGATCCTGATAGACAAAGATTAGTGATTCGAGTTTATCGTAACTACACCCTAGATTGTTATGAACTATCAGAAATTGATGCCTACGGCATCGACCGTCGGCTTTATGTTGGCTACAATCGTTATTGGGATACAGACCAATCAGCATGGAGGCAGCAGTTCTTCCATGGGTTCATTGATGAAATTCGATTCTGGCAAGGAACTCGTAGCCCAGAAGAGATTCTGGAACATCATGATCGCCGCTTGCGAGGTGATGAATCCAATTTAGTGGCCTGTTGGTCAACGACAGATAATTACCACTGTACCATATTTGCCCAAGGAGCAAGTCCCCATCGAACCCTAATTCCAGATCAAGTCACATCCATTGAGAATTTATTTGCTTTAGAGCGGCCCAAGATCTTCCGCTCTCGTTATGCGCCAAGTTTGGATGGCTACAACGACTATATCGATCTGCATCAAACATTCCTGGAGAGCACCCAATCCAGAACAATCGAGTGCTGGTTTAAAACACACAGAAATTGGCAACATCTTGCTGTCGCCTATCACGATTCAGTCCAAGTGTTTTACTTGAACGGCGAAGCAGTTGCTATGCCTTCACCTGCATTACAACAGGTGATACGAGCATGGGTATCTGATCAGACAACTCCCCCCACTCCAGATACTTTTTTTGATGGAGAGATTGCGGAGCTACGTCTCTGGCAAAGCGAACGTACAGCAGCCCAGATTGAGGCAAACTTCAATCGGAGTTTAACGGGTAGAGAGCCTGACTTATGGGCATATTGGCCCCTCAATGGCGGAAAAGATGTTGCATTAATCGACATCTCAGAAACGCTGACATCTGCAACTTATGAAACAGGGTTAGAAAACACAGCCGATAAATGGCATAAATTACCCTCGTCTTCCAGTGGATATCTGTTTGACTCTGATGCAGTATCAGCCCTTTATTTTGACGGTAAGGATGATCACATTAAACTGTTGAAACGTCAAAAGGATGACGTTGAGTCTACAGATAATAAGATTAAACCTGCAAATGTCGCTGACCTGAAATTAGATCAATCTGCATACGACTGGGCACTAGAAAATTTTGTGTTCCGCTTACGCTTTAAGCCTCAAACTACAAAAATATTGTGGCTGCTGGTGGTTCTATACCGGGCTCAGGTGGGCAGGTCCTTTACGGTTGAGACCTGGGTAAAATTAGATCTTACTAGTGCAAATAAGTGCCTCCCCATACTAGGGGTACCTTGTCCAAATAAGAATCAACCCAACACTGGTGAGGGGCAACCCAACACTAGTGAGGAGCAATGCAACATTGGTGAGGAGCAAGATAATCTTTGCCTGGGCATTAAAAACAATCGCCCCTATTGCAGCTTAGGCAAACCATCCAACGGAAAGCAATACAACCTCCACCCTGAAGGCGAGCTAGATGACGGTTGGCATCATATTGCCTGGCAATACGACGCCTTCTTACAAACAATGAGAATTCTGGTAGATGGACAGTCTGTTGCTCGCCGAGATGGTTTGCTGCCTGCGGTGGCTAATGCTGAAGTTACGATTGGGCATGGACAGTATTGGGAGAAAAAAGATAAAGAATTTAAAGCTGGCTATTTCCAAGGTTGGATCGCCGAGATACGGATCTGGCAAACTGCCCTACAGAATGAGGCCATACGCTATTATTGGCAGCGACCACTACCTGGCAGTCAAGCCGTTTTACAGGATCTAATTGCCTATTGGATTTTCGACGATCGTAATCGCACTCTTATCCCAAGTCGGGTGCCAAACCACCATGAAAACTCATATCAGCTGATACTTGAAAGTGATCCTAGCCATGCTCAGCCAACTTGGACAGAGGACAACATTACCGATCATCCAGTTTGGGTAAATCCGCTTCCCAAAACGGCACTGCAGTTTGATGGCGATACTCAATATCTGGCCACAGATGAATTCCAATTCCAGCTCAGCAACTCGAACCAATTTACTTTAGAAGCGTGGGTCAAAGTTGATGACTTCAATGCGCCTCGTCCAATCTTTTGGTGGAGAAATTTAGCAGAAAATCTTACAAACTTCGAGCTACGAATCGATGGTAATGGCAATATTCAGTTCTATACCCAAGAGGCGACTCCTCTTGTAGCAACGGATGATTCTCCGATTGTCAGTGGAGAGTTTGCCCATATTGCCATTGTGACCGAGCCTGCAACGACTGAGACCCGTGTCACGCTCTTTGTTAATGGTGAAGCAAAGCAATCAGATACCACTGCTGAAACCCTCATAGAGGGTAGTCAGCTCTTGCAAATTGGTCGAAGCGATCGCGACGCGACGCCCCAATACTTCAAGGGCTTAATTCAAGAAGTTCGGATATGGGATGGACAGCCGCAGACCGTTTCAGCTCCTGCTCACCGCTATGAACCCCTTGCTAGTGACGAACCTCTTGAAAGGTTACTAGCTTACTGGCCTCTGACTCAAATTGAAGACGTTGAGGGCGAGCTCTACACCCCTAATGCGGTTCCAACTCAACCTAATGAATCCACTGCGCCTCCTCCGCTCAGACTGGGTGGTTTCGTCTCTAGCCGCAAGCCCGCAGTAGGGGGAGACATAAGCTTCCTGGATGCCCGCCACAAGGTTTTAACCTTTCCACTGTCGCTCGAAACACTCAACATACTACCGATTCCTAGCTTTAATGTGCAACGCAACGAGCATCGGTCGCAACGGACAATTGAAGTTTGGTTCCAGTGTGAAGATCCTTTCCCAGCAAGGAAGCAAATTCTGTATGAAGAAGGGGACTGCGATCGCAATCTCAGTATCTACATTCAGAGAGGCTACCTCCATTTTGAAGGTGTCAACCGACCTGAGCAGGAAAGTGGCTGGACTTCTCCAAGCCATATCTCCACCGTTCGAGTTCAGCCCGGCCACTGGCACCATGCAGCCCTGGTTCTAGATGGTCGAGGAGAAGTTCACGACAATGTCCTCTGTGCTTTGCTCGATGGCCGCGTAATAGATACTCAGCCAGGTTCACAACTCTGGGGACAGGCTCAGTCCTTTAGCGTGGGTGGTCTACGCTTGGTGTCATCTGCTTACGAGCCTTTGACGCTAGCTGCAAATCAGTACAGCCGCCAAATCGGAACGTGGTCAAAAAACAAGACTGTTATTTTAAAGGTTGAACCCACCGACACCGATGAAAACAACGACAATGAGCACCCTGCCGCTCTAGAGTACCTGCATCGAGTTGCCAGAAGCAGCTATCAAGTGTATCTTCGCTATCCCACCTTTCAAAAAGAAGACCAAAAAGAAAATTCACAAGCAACCCAAAAAGCAAACTCGACTAGAAACTGCTGGGCCACTAATGTTCCTATCGAAATCACCCATACGAAAGGAACCTACAGGACCTGCATAAACCAAAACCTATGGGGAGGCGTATGGCAATCATTAGGACAGTTTGAACTGATCCCGAATAATTCTACGGTGCGCATTAGCAATCAAGGCGCGGACGGTCCAGTTGTAGTGGGGCAACTAAAATTTGTCCGGGTTGATGATGCGGGCAAGGCCATCTCGTCAGTTCCTCCTATTGAAATATCGGCAGATCACTATAGCGATATCAAGGGGCCTTGGGTACCTATATCAGATGTGGTTTGGCAAGCTAGTAAAACAGCAAGGGCAGAAACGGGTAAGCCGTCCACTTTAGACTTTGTGTACAAAGGCGCGACGGGGCAGTATCAAATCTTGCTGCGCTATCCACTACATCCCAATGATTCTATTACTCTCCCCTACGCTAGCAATGTCCCCGTCAAAATTAGCCATAGAGAAGGGACAACCCATCTCAAGGTAAATCAGCACACCTTAAATCCCATACTGCATAGACCCACTGGCAACCAATGGCAAGAGGTTGATTTAGGTTGCTATGAGCTAGAATCTGGCGAATCACACATCCACATCAGTAATAAAGATGTGGATGGCCAGGTTGTTGTTGGCGAATTACGATTTATTCATCAACAATCAGTTGACCCTCACTATCAGCTCCAAGGTCAGTTAAAAGAGGTGCGAGTGTGGGAGGGGGCTCGTTCCCTTGAGCAGCTACAACAAAATCGTTTTGAGTTGCCCAAAGACGATCGCAAAGGTTTACTGTTTTACTGGCAAATAGAACAAAGTGAAGAGCCTGACCAAGTCTTGCCTGAGCAAGCTCTCTCTAATATGAAGCTACCTGAAGTGATGACCTCCAGGCACAGTGAACCTACTCTCCCGTTAATGGAGCTAGCCTCTGCTCATCGGCTGATTTCGTCGGAAAACCAACTCTCCTTAAATGAGCTCAGCACGCTATGGGCAAACCTAAAACATACAGGGATGGGAGATAATCGTACCCTGTTTGATGACATTTTCAATACTGGCAATGTGGCCTCTAGCCAGCGTTGGTTCTATGTTATGCGCTTACGGTGGGAAGCTGACCCACAACCTAACAACCAAAATGGTACAGCAATTGTTACCAACTCCGGTACCACTACACAAGGTTCGATTCGTGCTCGTTTGCGCGGAGCCCTAGGGGGGACTTCTTCCGAGGATCTTGATCTGATGCTAACAGTACTGAGTGGTGAGGATTTTAGCACCATCATTTTGGATGGTCATTATCTTTCGCAGCTTTACCGGTTAAAAACCCTTGCAAGCCTTCTGAAGCTATCGATGCAAGATTTGATCAAGCTATATCAGCGATTGAGCAAGGAATATCAAGCAGCTGAAATGCCTTTCGGTGAGATTGAAAAGCTTAGCGTTGCTGATGTCATGCAACTGAAGCAGCGAGCAAACTGGATGCGAGAGACAGGTATTGATATTTCAACATACAACTATCTGATCTATGACGAACCTCTAGATAGTTCAGATGCACGTCGCTTTACAAATGCAACTGTAGCTGATCTAGCAACGGACTTAATCAATCAAGCTCAGGAAGATCTCCTAACGCCAATAAGCTTTATCACAGAAGAAATCCCTGAATTGGCATCCAGGACCATTTACAAGCAACTAATTGCGAGGGAAGAAATTTCCCCCATCCAATTGGCACTGCCCGTAGAAGTAACAAATGCAGAGGGTGAGGAGTCTAGTCAACAGAATAACCTGACTGAAACAAGTGTGGTTAATCCAAAATCTACTGGGGAAAACGCAGTAGATTTTGTACGGTCTCCGAATGCCTACCTGCAGTTGATTGGGGAAAAAGCCAATTGGCTTACAGCTTATGCAGGCGTGTCTGTGAGCACAGAGGTACTGCTTCGCAAAGCTTCTCGCCTGAACAGTCAACCTATCGATAAAGATGACTTTGATTTTGTTGGAGCCCTCCAAAAGGCTGACAAAGAAAACTCTGGGAGAGCTCACCCCCTTATCTCGCTACCTGAAGATATTTTAGAAGCTTTAGATCAACAACTGATAAGTGGCATGCTCAAAGAGCAGAAGAATGGTCTGGCTTCACCACTTTCGGTCAGTGGCAGTGAGTGGATTCTTTCAGGACAAACAGAGGATGAGCCAGCATATGTTATCCAGCGTATTGGCGAGGGGTTGAATTTTTACGAGATTCTGAATCAACCACTAGGCACCCTGACTCAGGAAAATATATCAGGAGAAGCTAATGGCAATGATCTTAAGAAACGAAAGGATACCAGTATTCAAGAGCTGATAGAACAATTAAAGCAGGGGAAAGTTCCTGATTTAATTAGGAAAAAGCTTATGCTTACCGCTGAATCCACGCCTGAGGTTCAGAAGACCAATCAAGGTTGGAAAATTCAGGATACTCAATCAGATAAAGCATTTGCAATAGAAGCCGTAGAAATAGGATCGGGCCAATCTCAACTCAACTTCTTCAAAATTTATCAACCAGAAATCGACAATATTATTCAGATTCCTTCAACTGTCAGCGAAGCTCTATTGAGCTTTGATCCAGTATTTGAGTCTCAACTCAATAGCAATCGTATTCCCGAGTCACTAAAAGCTATCTTAAAGTTCAGACTCGATCCACAAGGTGAAAATGGGATTTTCAACGAGAAATATACTGTAATCACAGCGCAATGGCTAATTTCTGATGCAGAGTCAATACACGGTCTTGCGCTGAAAGCTAGTGAAAAAGAACTACATTTTTATGCAACAAGTGATCTAAGCGAGAAGCGAGGAGATATCGCACTCGATTCAACACTCAGAAAGCAACTAGATGCAGGACAGATATCTCAAGAGCTTCGTAATCAGATACAAGAGAAAATTCCTGAGTTCTCATTTTCCTCTTCTCAAGTTCAAGCAACTCGGATAGCTTGGTGTCTAAAGAATAAGGAGAAATGTGTCTACAGTATTGAGAAAAAGGAGTCCAAAAGTCAGCAAAGCACACTCTACGTTGTTGATTTACTCGATAGAGAGCTGAAAGCTAAGGATGGTGAAGAGCGAGCACCCCTTGAAATTAATCTCGCTCTAGCTACCCAACTCGATCAGTTTTTCTTGCAACAACTTGATGATAAAACAGGCAAGGCAAAGCTAACAGAATCCTGTAACCTGCCTACAAACTTACGGGCACTGTTCAGTTACTCCGATGAAGATAAAGAGCCTATTCCGTTGCCTAGACAAATTCGCCTCACAACGGTGGAATGGCAACTAACGACCGAGAATAAACGCTTTACCTATACCATTCGTCAAAATTCAGAGCTTGCCCAGCCTGAAAGCCAGATTACTAATAAACAGACTTTCGATGTCTTTGTAGGTTGGATAGATAATTTTGGTCTGGTTACTATTCAGCAGCCAGCGCAACTAACTCTGAATCAACTTAAGCAGGCTTATGGCAGAACTGAACTTGGTCGTTTGCCAGAGCCAGAAGAATCAAAGTTGTTTGAGGTGCGCGATCTCTTGCTGAAGAATAAGGAAGCTCAAGCTGAGATTCTACCTTCGATTCAGAGAACACTAGATGCTCAACGTACAGGCTTGCAGACTTCAATTGATGAGAAGCTAGCCGATATATTGGGGACAGATGCTGAGCTACTTAGAAAAATCATCTCTACTGATAAGGCGGGTGGCATAACTTATGGCAATGGCCAGATTAATGCACCAGTATTTCTACAACAGCTCAACCATATTCAGCAGGCAACCAATAGAGACAAGGCATTAGATGCTGCACCCGATTTATATGGTGATCTACAACGTCTTAGTAAAATATTGTTCCTGCTTAGGCAGTTTGAGCTAAGCGAAGTAGAGCGCAACATTTTGCTGAGCCAACCTAGTACATTTGGGCTGAGTGAGACAAGCCTGATCCAGCCCTCTCTTGCTGATTTAACTCGGCTACATAAGTTTACTGAACTCAAAACTGAACTTAACGACCCTGGTGAAGTGCTGGTAAGGATTTTGAGTAATGCGGAACCTAATGCACAGGAAATCAAGGATTTAACGGGTTGGTCAATCCCAGAACAATATAGGCTGGCTCAAGCACTCAACTTACCTCTAAATCAAAACTCCATCTTAGATCTGGCACAGTTGAGACAGGCATTCCATCTGATTCAGAAATTAGGAAGTAATGCAAAATACCTGCTAGATCTGAGTGACTTCAAAAAGGTCAAGACATTCGGTTCTGAGAATGTCTTGAGAGAGTCCAGTTTTGATTTCTATCAGCGCCATGCAGAGATTTTGTTGAATCTGGCACAAGCTAAATGTAGCGATGAGCAGTGGACTCGTGCCTATAAGCCCTTGCATGATCGTGTTGCGACTCAAAAGCGTGATGCACTAACTGCAGTTGCAATGGAGAAGTATGAGGGGCAGCTAACAGGACGTAAGAGTCCAGATGTCTTATACGAGTACCTGCTGATTGATGTTCAGATAGGAAGTGAGGTTGATACATCTCCCATTGTTCAAGGTATTGCAAGTTTACAGCTGTATGTTCAACGTTGTTTGATGAATCTTGAGAGAGGAGTAAAACTTGAACAGCTCCTTGACAAAGAATGGCTATTGATGAAGAATTATCGAGTTTGGGAAGCAAACCGTAAGGTCTTCCTATATCCAGAAAACTATATCGAACCTGAGTTAAGAGATACAAAAACTCCTATATTCAGACAGTTAGAGGAAGAACTCCTTCAAGGTGACATCAATCAAGAGACTGCAGAAGTTGCTTATACTCACTATCTAGACCGCTTTAAAGAAATTTCTAATTTAAATATCGTTGGTAGTTATCTTGACCGGGCGAGAATACAGCCTACTCTTTTTGCTCTTGATTTTAACGGAAAAAGCTCCATCGACTTAGGTACAGTTTCAGGCGCAAAGAAATTTATTCCGCAAGATTTCACCATTGAGCTATGGTTAAATAAAACAGAGTCTCAATTTAAAGATGAGAGTATTGACTTATTGCTGGAATCTGTAATCTCTGTGGCAGGAGGTAATTCACTCTTCCCTTCACCAGATGACAATCCTGAAGAAGGAGAGGGATGGATACTATCTTTATGGCCGCTAGATAGTCAAGAAGAAGGCTATCTGGTTGTTTTCTTGCTTAATACTACCAGCGAGACAATAGGTGTTAGTAGTTCGGAACCTAGTAATCAATTAATCCTCAACTTTGGTAGATGGCACCACATAGCAGTAACTCTTAACAATAGCAAATTAATTTTATATATTGATGGCGAATTAATTTCTCAAAGACCAGTGTCCGGTCAAACAAAGTATCCTGAAAATGGCGAAATAAAACTTGGAGGATTTCAATTTCAAGGACCTAATCCTGATGTCAGAACCGGAATAGATTTTTTTGCCGGTCAGATGCGTGAGCTCCGTATTTGGAACACGGCTCTTACTCAGGATGAGATTCGAAAAACAAGATTTACTAAAGACAGCTCTCTCTTTAAGTCTAGCTCTCTTATTCGTCATTGGAGGATGGATGCAAAAACGGATGGCTATCTACAAAATATTGCTGTTCTAGATAGTGAAGACGATGGAATCGAACTAAAAGATACTCTTACTTTCGATGAAAATATTAAATTTTCAGAAACTTTAGAGACAGAATTTATTAGTACAATAGATGCAACTAAAAACAATGTCTTGTATCTTGTCGGAAGAAATGAATTAACACAGGAGTACTATTTTCGCCGATTAGTCAATAGTTTTGAGTGGGAGCCATGGCAAAAAATAGATATTTCAATAAATGCTAAATTTGTTTCACCTGTTTTTGCCTTTAATAAACTATTCATTTTCTGGTCTGAGCTTCAAGAAAGTGTTAAAACAGAAGATCGTAGATGGGTTAATAATGACTCTGAAGGAAGACCCATTGATCAACTAGGGAATGAGATCGTACTTGAAAATAAACCAGGGGAAAATGGACAAAATGAATATAGTCTTCCCCGAAATAGTCCTGAAGAAAAGGTGAAAACTCTAGAAGGAGTGAGAGACAATAAGGAACAAGGTGGAATAATAATCGAAGACATTGATGGCAACTTTATTTTTGAAACTAGAAATGGAGTTATTGAACAAGTAAATATTCCTCAAAGAAAACCGATACTTAAGTATTCTTACTATAACTTCAGCAAAACCTGGACTCAACCTCAAACCTATGAAGAATTTGACGATATTAATGATTGGCAAAAACTACAACCTAAATGGCAGAGAGTGTACGCCCACCGTTGGAGAAATCCTAGCTTTCCTGAAAAAACTAAAATAAGTTTTGAGAAAAATGCAAAAGTAACTCAACTTACTCCAGAGCTTTCTATCTCTGAAGCGATAAAAAGCTCCGATATGGATAAGCTCACTTTCTCTTTCTGGATAAGAATTGAAAATATAAAAGATAAATCAAGTAGTTCGGATTCGCCTAATGAGAATCACCTAAGCTTTTTTAACTACACACAACAAAATGTCTCAGAATTAACAGCCATCTTATCCAGCCAATGGTTTTCAATAGGGGAAAAACCTGAAGCATTCATTGCGCTTAGGAGTGCTTATGCAACTTTTAATGATATTAAATCTGTACGATTAAGCATTGCCAATTTTAGAGAAGTTGGAACAGAGCCTAATAGAGATGACTTGAGAAGTAAGTTAGCTCTAGTCGATTCATCTCAGGATGGAAGCAATTTAAAGACAACAATAGATGCTGTAGAAGATTTGACCAACAGCACAAAAGAAAAAGACTTTTCCAACAAAATTATTGATGCAGCTAGTATAAGCAAGGAAATCTTAGAGAAGAGCATTCCATCAGGTTCTCTTCCTTTTCCAGAACTATCAGACGATATTGCGTTAGAGCTTGCTAATCTTTTTAGAGATTTAGCTGAAACAATCCTTGAAGCAGCACAAGCCATCGTATCTGAAACGACTGAAATAGATGAAACAGAAATTAAACAAATAAGAGATGCTGTAGCAGAGGCAGAGACTAACTCTGATGGAGCAAATAATCAGATAGATCTGATTATTAATAATTACTTCCCAAGTTTTTTAAGACCAATAGAAGATACGATTAGTAGTTTTATTGATGCCAGAGATGCGGAAGACAAATGGGAACGCGGACAAGTAGAGTTAAAACTACAAGCAGGTGAGGATGCCACAGGTGAGGATACCGCAGTTACTTTAACTAGCTTAGAAAATTCTTCTTGGCTACATGTTGCTTTAACGTTTGAATTTGATGAGCCTCAGAAGCAATACAATATTAATCAGTATATCTATGATCGTAGTACTGGAGAATATTTAGGGGAAGGGAGACGACAACAAATCAGCCTCAAAGTAGACAGTAAATTATCAGAACAAGGGAATATTGTTATAGGCAGCTTAAACCAGTCTCCTAATGACTTAGCTGACAGCCAGTATACGGTATTTATTAGTGACTTTAGAGCCTGGTCTCTCATTAGGGAAGAACAATCGATTCGTAATGAGAGGGACAAGCGGCTAGTGCCTGAGAATCCAAATTTGACTTATTTTCGACTTGACCAGGGCCAAGCCGTAGAATCAGAGTTAGTCTTTATTCGGTCTTTTGAGGATCTATCTGTACAGCAATCTAGTGAAGAGAGAATACTTTTGGTTTACGGTGGAAGATTCTTCACCTTAAAGAGTAACTTGAAAGATATTGCTTATCTATATGAATTAGAGGCAAATGAGCGGGACGATAATCTTTCTTTTGATCTCAGAATAAGCTCTATAGGCGGCGGCTTTGTTGACTCAATTAAAACAGATAAGTTTCTTCCTGAAATACATTTTCAAGACGGGAGGCGAGATAAGAAAGGATATTCACTTGACAGGTATTATCCGAATGATAGATTTGAGGTGTTGTATGAAGAAAAACGACCACCAACCTCACCACCAACGGAAGTGAAGGAAGCCGAGGGCACATGGAGAAATCCTAAATTAGAACCAAGTGATATTCGCCTTCTTAGGAACGCTCAGCGCTCAAACGCTGACCAGCTAGACATCACAAAATCTTATATTTTAGATGTTCATAACCAGCCAGGCTGGAAAATCCTAGATATAGGAGATGAAGTTTTTCTCATCAAGATAAACATAGGAGACTTTCTTCTAAAAACGACTGAAGAACGGTTGACTGTTGAATCATATAGAACTCTTTCTGAAGGTGAAGCAAGACGGATAGGTTTGTATTATGCTCGGGATTATGTCTTAGAAGGTAAATATGGCATTAATCCAAATTTTGAGTTTATTCGCCTCAACACATTTGCCATTCAAAAACTTAGTGAAGCGCTGTTTAGGGAGGGTATTGAGGGGTTACTAAGTTATAAGATGCAAGAGTTGGAAGAGCCCAGCTTTGACGAGTTATTAGAAGATAGAAATCTTGCTGAAACAAGACGAATTATTGCTCCGAAGTATAAGCCCAACAGTTTTCAAATTGATAATCAATTAGATTTTGAAGGGGCTTATGGGCTTTATTACTGGGAGGTTTTCTTTCATATTCCTTTCCTGATTGCTAATCAACTTAATTCAAATCAGAAATTTTCTGAGGCTCAAAAATGGTATCACTACATATTTAATCCAACAGCTCAATCAACCACTGGAATAGAGGATTCCTCTGCGAATGATAATTATTGGCAATTTAGACCATTTAGAAATTTGTCTCTCGAGTCTTTGTCGGAGATGCTTTCTAATGAGTCCGCATTAGAAAAATATCGAAAAGATCCATTAGACCCTCATGCAATTGCAAGGCTCAGAGTTAACGCCTATCAAAAAGCCGTTGTCATGAAGTATATCGATAATCTCCTCGACTGGGGAGACCATCTATTTCGTCAAGACACTCGCGAGTCAATTAATGAGGCACTTAATCTCTATGTTTTGGCTTTCAATTTGCTAGGAATGCGCCCCAAAGCCAAGCCTAAGCGAGAGTTAGAAGAAATTGGAACTTATCAAGACGTATTAAATGACCTTAAGCAGAGCACGGTAGATTTACCAGAAAGTTTTCCTGATTTCATGGTGGGGACAAACAATCCTAGAAGTAGTTCAAATCGTTCTTCTCAGCTTCCATTTACCTCAAACTATAATGTTATTACTCGCTTCTTAGTTCCAGAAAATACATTATTTCTAGGCTATTGGGATAGAGTCGAAGATAGGCTCTTTAAGATTCGTCATAGCCTCAATATCGATGGAGTATTTCGTAGCCTAGATCTTTTCCAACCGCCGATCGATCCTGCTATCTTAGTCAGAGCAGTTGCGGGTGGAGGGCTTGCTGCTGGCCTCAGCGCTGCCCTTGGTACGGCTAATCTGCAAGTACCGCATTATCGCTACAGTGTAATACTTGAAAAAGCGAAGGAGATACTCAGACACGTTATTGAGCTTGGCGGAGCATTGTTACAGGCTCTTGAAAAGAAGGACGCTGAAGACCTGACTATACTCTTAAATACACACGAGCTAAATCTGCTCAACCGTACAACTGAAATCAAAGAATTACAAAAGGCAGAAGCAGAGGCGAATCTTAAATCTCTAGAAGTGAGCTTAAAGAGTGTTAAAGATCGCCAAGGCCATTACCAAAATCTGATAGATCAAGGCATTAATCAAAATGAAATTGACAACATGTCATATTTGGGGAAGGCTTCTGACCAGAGGTATGAGGCAGCAATTATTAGATCTACTGCATCTTTTTTAAGAAGTCTTCCTGATTTACAAATAGGTGGAGCTGGCGCATTTGGGAGCCCATACGTTACTGGATCAATTGGCGGCAGCATTCTAAGTGCAGTTATTGAACTTAGTGCAACCAGTCAAGAAGTGGCTGCAGATATTACTAGCACCAGGTCTCAAATAACGAGCATCTTGGCAGGATTTGAAAGAAGAGCTGAAGATTGGGAACTTCAAGAAAAAATTGCAAGCCATGAAATTTCTCAAATTGAACACCAGATAGAGGCAAGTGCGGCTCAAATCAACATCACAACCCGTGAGATTCAGATTCACGAGCAAACAATCGATCAACAAAAAGAGGTAGGAGAATTCTACCGTCAAAAATTCTCTAACAAAGATCTCTATAGCTGGATGAGCAGCCGCCTCTCCGGTCTCTACTTCCAAACCTACAAACTTGCTTTCGATCTCGCCAAGCAAGCCGAAAAAGCCTTCCAATTCGAATACGCCACCAACGATACATTCATCAACTTCGGCTATTGGGACAGCCGCCGCAAAGGCCTTATGGCAGGCGAAGCCCTCCGCCTCGATCTCGCCCGTCTCGAAAAAGCATCCCTCGATCGCAACAAGCGCCATCTAGAAATCACCAAACACATCTCCCTCGCCCAACTCGATCCCTTTGCCCTACTGCAATTCAAAGAAACCGGTCGCTGCCAATTCAGCCTTAGTGAACTCCTGTTCGATCGTGACTACCCCGGCCACTATTGCCGCATGATCAAAACCCTCTCCATATCCATCCCTGCCATCGTCGGCCCCTATCAAACCTTCAAAGCCACCCTTACCCAAACCGGTAACAAAACCCTCCTAACTCCCGATATTGGCGGCGTCAGATATTTACTTGGCGAAGAACAAGACACCCCACCCGTCATCCGCGCCGACTACCGCTCCAACCAACAAATCGCCATTTCCACAGGTGTCGAAGACAGCGGCATGTTCGAGCTCAACTTTGGAGATAGCCGCTACCTCCCCTTCGAAGGCACCGGAGCCGTCTCCAATTGGCTGTTAGAAATGCCCAAAGCCACTAACTCCATCGATTTCAACGCCATTACAGACGTCATTATCCACCTACGTTACACCTGCAAATCAGACGGTGGTCTATTCAAACAGCAGGTCATGGAGCTAGAAGCCTTTAAAACCTACCAAGGCGTTCGCTTACTTAGCCTCGCCCACGATGCTCCTAGCGAATGGCAAACCTTTATATCCGATAAGTCAAAGACTATCAAGGTTCCGATTACAGAAAATACCTTCCCACCCAACGTGGACGTTGATCTCAATGTTGACCCAGTCAATATCCAGCAAATCTACAATTTGGACAAAGATAACACCTTAACAGAAGCCACTTCCCTATTCAATATTGCATTTGATCCACAGGACGATTCCCCAACCTTTACGTTGACCCCAACCAATCGCTTTGATCGAGATAAATCCAAAACACTACTCGTCTTTATTTCATTTACAGGGCAAATAGCCTTAGAAAACTAGAGCAGATAGAGTAGAACATTTCTCATAGCTGTGAAAACATCGTTATCATCCTTTTTAACTTTTATTGAATGGAATTACTGATATGACAAATCAAGACAATATCGATAAGTATACGTACGATCAGGCGATGGAAATCCTCGCTCCCCCCGAACCACCACACATTCAAGGTATGCCTTCCAAGGCAACAGCCGAAGACATTTCCACACTCAAAAGCTGTGTGGACGACAAACACAGTTTTGGAATTTTGGGGCCAAGAGCTTCCATTGCTCTTGCGGCGGCTCGCTTTACTGAATCCTGCGAAGGCGGCGGTTTCTTTAAAAACAACTGCGCTCATTTTCTGGCAAATGCTTTTATACTGGCTGGCTACGATGAATTGACTAGCCCTCAGCCCTTCTTCGAAGCTCGCTGTTACTTTACCGACAATCCAGAATATCCAGGCTGTAATCCCGAATTCCGTCGACCGGTTCGCGCTCGGGAGATGGAGAAATGGTTTCAACTCAAAGCTACTCAAGAAAAAGACCTTTCAGGCACCTTAGGTGGTACGGTTCAGAAACGCTTTGAAAGTATTAAGGGCACTGGTTTTTGGGCTGTCTTTCAGCAGCAGCCGGGTGGTTATTGGGGCGGTCATGTATGCATTATTGATACTGAGACTTGGACTTACTATGGAACAGGCCGCGACGGTCATTGGGGATGGGAGACACAACATCTGTACCAATGGTAAGTTTCAGAGCCCTAAAGAGCGGTTGTGATCATAAAATCAACTTCAACGAGGTAAAAACTTGGCCATGCAACAAAAGATCTGTTTAGCAGACCTTGAAGAGAAGTTTCTAGATTTAGATACACCAGAAGCAGAACTGGCCAATTATTTTGTTGGCTCCCCCGAAGATTCCGGTCCCTTTGCACCTGCACTTAGGATCAATGAAGAATTAGTTGATTTTTCAGAAAGTGAAAAAATACGCCTGCGATCTGCAGGTTTCTTCGATTTTCTTAATCAGCAAGCACGAAAACGACGAACAAAACGATTTGAGCGACGCCAGCGCGATACCTCTAAACGCCCAATCCTTATTTCAGAAGGCGATTCTTGGTTCCAGTTTCCAGTTCTACTAGATGATGTTATTGATAATCTATCTGAGAAAAGAAATCCAGCTTATCGATTTAACATCTTCTCGCTTGGCAAAGCTGGAGACACTACAAGAAACATGATTTGTCAGAATCCAGAATTCCTAACTGGGCTCAATCAAGTCCGTGATATGGGATTAGCACCAGCGGGATTAGTTTTCTCTGGAGGCGGTAATGATATTCTTGGCGCGGATGAAGGTGGCCTTCCAGTATTTAACAAGATTCTGTTTAGCAATTTGGATAACCCCAGCATTGATAACGTATTCCGAGAAGATGAAATACAGAAAATATTCAATTTCTTGAAAAATGCCTACGAAACCCTTTTCCAAACCGTCCATGCAGAATACCCTGGACTACCCATCTTCATCCACGGCTACGACTATGTTTATCCTGGAAAATTCGGGGAATCCGATAATCGAAAACGCACCCTTTATGCACGTAGAAATCAATGGATTGGAAAACCAATGGATGAGCTAGGGATTACCGACAAAACATTGCAGCGACTTATCACAAAACGATTGCTAGATAGATTTAACATATTGCAAAAATCTTTAGTTGAGTCCTTTGATGATGTTTATCTTATCGAAACCCTTGGGACTTTAGATCAGTTCAATAAAATAGACGAATGGAACGACGAAATTCATCCAAACAACAGTGGGTTTACTCGCATCGCTCAGAAATTCTTCGATAAGATTGGAACTGTTATCCTGGATTTATAAACTTCTTGAAATACTGAGATGAAACTACATGGGAAGACAGAGCTGCTACGAAAAGTGGAGCTGTAGCTTATTTAAGTCAAGCATCAGTAAACCTAAAAGATATGCTGGTTTAACAAGTATTCATCTTTTTGAGTGTAATCAAAAACTGTGAAATAGCTTTTTAGTAGGCTATTACTAACAATTCCTTCCAACCACTAATTCTTTTTCAAGATTATCCCAAGTAGGATATTTTTTGATATACGCAAAAGGAATATTTTTATCATCTTCACCTCTTGGCGTTCTCTCGATACAACGCACTTCACCTCTTGGCGTTTCCCGATCGCAGGTATTTTTCAAGAACCATCCCTGTTTTCCCCCTAAAGTGGCTCTGTAGCGATTGGATACAGGCACTTGACGTGGAAAATCCACATCCACAGCAAACCAACTCGTTAAAACAGAATCCCAAGAACCTAGAAGGCCAACTTCATGTTCTTTTTCAGGATCTGGAATAATATCAAACTCTTCAATTACGCTCACGTACTCATTATCACGCTGATCTTGCCAATTGGGATCAGGACATAGTCTTTGATTTGGATCTTTACCACATCCCATTAAAACAGCAAGTTCAACAATATGCTCTCCCTGCATCCGATTACACCCATGGGATACTTCACCACGCTTTAGTCTCCAAAAATCGCCCTCTGGCCTAGTCGTAATAGGTCCATGGAGGGCATGACCATTATTACCCGTATATAGCATGAAGGGAAACTTGCCGAATCTCCCTCTAGAATTATTTGGCTTAACTCTTGTCTTTCCATCTACTAACCATTTACCGGCCAGCGTATTCCAGCCATTTTTACGATCAGCAACAGATACTGGATAAACAATCATTACGCTGTTGCGCGGGAGATCAATTATACGAGTTTGTAATACCTCTCCACGTTGTTCACGACGAGAGGGTAAAACGCGTCTATTTTCTCGTCTGCCAATGTGAACTGATGTCTGGCTGATGGGGGTAAGATAAGGGAACTGCTGAACGACCTTATCCATATCGTTGTCAAACTTTGCCATAAAGTTATCGTTTAATGTCCCAACAACACGAGCAGTCAAGCCAAGGCGAGAAATAGTTATGTGGGTATTAAATTGTGGATCAAATCCAGCATCAATCCTTGCATTCTTAAATCGATCTAACCCATCCTTGCTATAAATCCATTCACATTCCTTGGCAGGGCCAACATCAAGCGGGAGTAAATCTTCAGCTTGACTAGCAAAAGCAGGTTGACACATCATGCTAATGAAAAGCAACAATCCAATAACTATTCTTGAAATTTTCATGGGCTCGATTCGTTACACAGCTCAATCCGTTATAGGTATTAGGTATCCCTGGAATAACATCCTTGCATAGTGATGATAGTGCAAGATATCAAAAAATTTAGATGCAAAATTTAGATGTAAAAATCAATAATCAGTAACTGTGTACCAAGACAGAATAAACCCTGCCATCAGAGTGGACGTTATTTAGGACTTCAATATCGTGACTTAACGTTCCATTTTGCTATCTATCTGCTGTATCTGAGCCGTTTTTGAAATTACCTGCCGCCCTCTAAGCTGGGTCAACGCCTGCCGCACGGTCGAGTCCACATACCTACCCATAACTGCCTTTGTCACCTGTTTCTCATGTGCCTGATGTTGCACGTAAGGACTCTGCAGTAATAGCGTGAAGACTTGCTTAGCAGACTTTCCTGCTTTCAATGCTGCCAGCGCCACCGAATCATCCAGTTTGATTGCCGCCCAATCATTCTGAATAAATTGCTCATATATGGTTGGATAGTCCAACGTCAGTTCACCCAACACCCCACGTACGATTTCTAGATATTGCTGCCGTGCCACTTTCCCTGCTTCTGTGGCAGGCTCTTTGGGTTGAAAACTCATAATATAAATCTTTTGTCTATGAATGTGCTCAGTTCAGGTCATGACCTACAGCATGGCTCCAAGGTCACCTAGTTCGTCGCCATCCATTTCTACACCTTGCTCGATGTCAAAAGTCGAGTTAGCAGGCATAATTGAGCGATCGCTTGTGGCGACTTGAGTAGACCGCAAAGCCTCAGCGATGCTCTGAAAACCTGACTCCAAGACGATCTCCAACTTTTTGATATCCGCTCCTTCGTGAGAAGTCACGCCAAAGTGGACTGGACTCTCCAGATGATAACGGTTACATAACACCTCAATCTGCTGCGCCAAACGGTCCACACAATGGCGCGCAATCTCCCGCACCTCATCCTCCGGCAACTCAGCCCTGGCTTCTTGCGCCATCGGTCGGTAGAAGGCTGCGATCGCATCCATCCCCTGCTGCCGTCCCTGCCGACTGGTGAAGTGGGGATTATTGAGCAAGTAATCCAATACCACAGCCGTCGGGGCTGGGAACTGAGCATTGTAGATAAACTTCACCCGGTCAGATCGCGTTTCCCCTCGCGTCTCTTCAGACTTTGCCATTAAGCCGCTCCTTGTTTCTGACTCATCTCACCCAACAACGCCTGGAAAAGACCAAAGCAGTCCGTCATCCGCATCGGAATTGACCCCATCTCATAGGTTTCTGGCAGCTGTGCCCTGATCAGTTGGGTCAAACTATCCTGATCTTCCCAGGCAAAGGAGAGTCTATCTGCCAATCCCCGTTCTTCAAAGTAATTTTGTAACCCTTTCTGCATCAGGTAAGACGCCCCACCGGCCAGCACCACATCCCCTTTGCCTGTGGCCAGACTCGGAACCAGATGGTCATTGAAATGGGAATCGAGGGCAGACAAGTAAGCCGTTTCCACTTGCTGAACTGCGTCACCGAAATCCACCAGGCGGCTCTTCGCTACGGAATACTGCTGGGGTTTGTCCATAGCCAGGGCCGTGAGCAACACGTCATAGTCCGGTGCCGATACCCCAGCCGCACTGGCTGCTTTCTCAAAGGTCTCCCAAAAGCCCGGAAAATTAGACATCGACTTACTCGTATTCAATGTCCCGGTTTCAAAGGCCAGTTGGGTGCCATTGCGATGCCCCAACATTTCAATCCAGGTCGTACGTTGAGAAATGGCCATCCCCCTCTGTTGAAGCTGCTGCTTGCGCTGCACATAGATGCCATAGCCTTCAGGCCGAAACTTCAGCTGTAGGCGAACCGAGCACTCCTGGTCATCATGGAACCGAAAGCTCTGACAAATTTCCGTCAAGCGATTGGCGATGCTTTGACGAGTTGCCAACTCATTGATCGGCAAGAGTATCCAGACGATGGCGTCGAACTTGGTCGGCAGCTTTTCGATAGTTGCGATCGCACCCAGCGCCGCCGCAATCCGCTCTGGGGCCTTCAGAAACTTATCTTCCTTAAAGCTGTTGTAATCCAGAAACGCCCGAGCGGCTTTGCCCACAAAGGTCAGCTCATCGCCAATGCGGTACCAGGCATTATCCTGAGCCCGACCCCCATGGTTGATGCTGCCGATACCCGAGGCAGGGCGCTGGGCCACCTCCGCTTCCATCCACAGCGCCTGGGTTTGACCCTGACGCAATTTATAGAAAAACTTACCCCCTGACTTACCCAGGTCACAGGCCAGCAAAAGGGTCGGGGGCCACAAAGATGAACGGGAGACCATAGGACTTTCTCCAAAATCGATAGGCCCATTATGGCAAGACAGTCACGCCATAAAGTGATAATTCGTGAAACTTAATCTTAGAAATCCAGAAAATAGACATTTATTCGTGACAATTCGTGTCAAAGTCGTTTCACAATGGACATTAGCCGATAGTCTGGAATCAGATTTGTTACGCCCCAATCAGGGGCTTCACGGAGAGGCCACACAGGACGCCAATTTTCTGGCAAAAAGTCCCCTAAACCCCACAGGTCAATCCGTTTAACGATTTTTATCGCATCTACCACGGTTCGCTGCATCAACGTGTCGTTTTAGACCAGAAGCATCCGTGTTATCCACTAGTAATCTATCGGCTCATCAGGCCGCCCATTACTACTCGAAAGAGGACTATTACAGCCAGGAGGAGGGGGTTTCACCGTCTCGCTGGGTGGGGAAAGGTGCTGAGAATTTGGGGTTGCCGGAGGATGTTGAGACAGAAACCTTCCGGCAATTGCTCAGGGGACAGACCCCAGAAGGGCAAGCTATGTTCAGCCGCAAGGTAGACCCAGACAAACGTAGAGCTGCGACGGACTTTACCTTCAGTGCGCCGAAGAGTGTCAGTATTGCTGCCCTGGTGCAGCAGGATGAGCGAGTGTTAAAGGCCCATCATCAGGCAGTGGAAAAAGCCCTGTCAGTCCTGGAAGAGCGCTATGCTCAGACCCGGATTTCGACGGAAACTGGACGGCAGCGGGTGACCACGCAAAATCTAGTCACGGCAGTTTTCACCCATGGCACGAGTCGAGAGGTAGAGCCTCAGTTGCATAGCCATTGTGTGGTGATGAATGCTACTCAACTTCCCGATGGTCGCTGGTTTAGTTTCAGTAATGAGAGTGCGATCGCAAATAAAAAACTCCTCGGTCAGCTTTACCAGAACGAGCTGGCCCATCTGCTTCAGCAGCAAGGCTACCAAATCGAGCAAAAGCCCCACGGTCAATTTGAGCTAAAGGGCTATTCTCCAGAACTGCTGAAAGCCTTTTCCACCCGGCGAAAGCAGATTCTATCCCTGCTGGAACAATGGGAAGCGGAAGGCAAGAAGCCGACTGCCTCGAATGGCAAGGAAATCCAGTCAGAGATGCTACTGCGGGAAGCGGCAAACCTGAAGACGCGAAAAAATAAACCAAAATTAACTGAGGCTGATCGATTGGTGAGGGGGTGGAAGGCGTTTGTTCAGCTCAAAGGGTTTGAATTGCCGGAATTGCCGAAGGGGGAGGTTGCGATCGCATCCCAGGCTGATTCAGTATTAGCGCCTGCTATTCAACATTGTGAGGAACGAGATGCTGTATTCCGGCAGACGCATCTGGAGCGGTTTGTATTTGAGCAGCATCTGGGGGAGCAGAGTTGGGATGAGTTGCAGGGCGCGATCGCGTCTAATTCCGAACTTATCAAAATCGAGGCACAAAAGTTCACGACTCAAGCAGCCCTGAATCTCGAACTCAATACGATTCGGTTGATGCAGCAGGGTAAAGAAAAGGGGGGTGAGATCGCGCCAATTACCCACATCAATCAAGTTCTGAACGAGATTCTGCTTACCCAAGAACAGCGACAGGCGATTCACGTGACTTGCACAACTCCAGATCATTTCATTGCCTGGCAGGGCTCAGCTGGGTCTGGAAAAACCCATGCGTTGAGTGCGCTCAAGCAAATTGCTCAGGTTGAGGGCTACCAAGTCAAAGGCTTTGCCCCCAGTGCGGAAGCGGCTCATGGTTTGGGTCAAGCACTGGAAATTGAAACAGAGACAGTAGCAGCGCTGTTGGCTTCTCAGGCTCAAGACCAAAGAGAGTTGAGACCGCTTTGGATCATCGATGAAGCCGGATTGCTCAGTATGAAGGATGCCCATGCTCTGCTGGTTCGGGCGACTGCTGAACAGGCCCGAGTCATTTTGGTGGGGGATACCAAACAGCTCTCGGCGGTTGAGGCCGGTAACCCCTTTAAGAGTTTGCAGGCAGGGGGGATTATCACCGCTCATCTGGATGAAACCCTACGACAGCAGACGCGGGAACTCAAGACAGCAGTTCAGTTAATTTCACAGGGCAAAACGGTTCAGGGGATCGATGCGTTGGATGATGCGGGATGCTTGCGAGAAGTTGAGAATGCGGACCTCAGACGGGAACAGCTTGCTCAGGATTATTTGAAGCTGTCGCCGGAAGATCGGGCCAAGACACTGCTACTGGCAGGCACCAATCAAGAGCGATTGGCGCTGACGCAAACCCTACGGACTGCGCTTCAGGCTGAAGGCAGTTTGGGGCAGGATGTTTTCACCGTTCTTGGACTGCGCCAGAAGAACATCACTAAGGCCCAGGCTCTTTATGTGACGGTATATCAGCCAGGGGATGTGCTGGTGCCGACCCAGGATTACAGGAAGCAGGGGTTGTTTAAGGGGCAGCAATATTCAGTGGTGTCGATTGATCGGGAGAATCAGCGACTATTGGTGGAGACGCCTGGGGGGCAGGTGATGGGGGTTGATCCGGGGAGGTGTCCACTTAAATCTGTTTATACCGTGCAGGAGATTGAGATCGCACCCGGCGATCAGCTGCGGTGGACAAAAAACGACCGAGCAGCCAAAAAACGAAACGGTCAGCGCTTCACTGTGGAGCAAATTCAACCTGACGGCACTGTACAAATCGTTGACAGTGAAGGCCAGGCACAACAGATCAATCTCAGCGGCAAGCAGTATGTGGACTATGCCTGGGTGAGCACTACCTATAGCAGTCAGGGGAAAACGGCTGAGCGAGTGATGACCCTGATAGATAGCACCACGACGAATCGCGAGTCTTTCTATGTGACCGTTTCCCGAGCCAAGCATCATCTGACCCTTTACACGGCTGATAAAGCTGAGCTGATGCAACAGGCCCAAACCTCCAAAACCAAAGAAAACACTAGTGACTACATTCCTTTATTCAAGGTGGTGATTAACCATGCCCAGACCCCGAAAACCCACAGCCGCAACCCAATCGCTATCGGTCGAGCTATCGAGCGAGGCGTTAGAGATCGTCTTCGAGAACTGTTTACAGCCTCTGAGGGAGGAAATCAAAGCCCTGAGACAGCCTATGCCCCAGCTGTCGTCAATGACGGAGGTTTTGAACCGGCTCGACTCATTACAACAACAGGTGCATCACCTGGAGCAAGCATCACGCGGAATGACAATGGATTTACAAGCCTTGCCGCAGAACTTGAGCAGCATATTGGTCCCCTTTCTGAAGCACTTAGAAACTATCATGACCAGCAAGCCCTCATCGAGTGCGCAGGAGACTTTGTCAGGGCAACTGAGTCAATTAATCAGGGCCTTGAGCAGTTGGAACGTGCAGCTGAAAACCGAACTCGTCTTGCAGCAGCAATTGATGGACTCCATCAAACAATTGAACGACAGGCTGGACAACGTCAGTCCAGAAAATTAGAAAAAGGAATTGACGTTGATAGGGGGGGACCGGCTAACGTCAACTATGCAGATCTTTGGCAGCGTTATAGCCAGGGCATCACAACCCGTAATGCGGTGCAGCTAGATGAATTGGTCAGTCGTCAAGCCCTGGAGGAAGGGCGAAGTCAGAAAGAGATTGCTTTGATGCTGGCAGCAGGTAGCCCAATGGTGCAGCAGATTCATCGCAGTCAGGGGAAGCGGCAAGCGATGCTTTATGTGAATCAGACTGCCCGAAGTGTTCGTCAGCGGCAGTCAACAAAGCCCCAAACTCAGTCGCGGTCTTTGGAACGGCAGATGGAATTGGAATAGCAAAGGCTGGATATTGGGGATATCTGTTGTGATGTTCAGGAAGTTCCTTGTCCTTCTGTCCTTTCATCGACGCGGATATGTTTAGTCATCACGCTCATCAGCCGGTGGGTATGGGGTTCTGCCTGAAGCTTGCTCCACTCATCCACTTGAGCAAAACCGCACTTAAAAAGCGTGTGGATCACCACCCTGATCCCTGAACGGGAACCACTGACAATGATTCGAACGGGTTCCGGGTTGGGCCTGGAAACATTGGCAGGAGCCGGTGACGTAGAGGAATTGTCTGGGTTAGGCACAAATTCATCGGCCATAAGGGGGTGTCCTGAATGTGGTCTTTGTAGACAACATAACATAGCTTGTGGTCTTTGTAGACAACATTTACTGGCTCATCGCCCTCTGACACGATGAGGAGTATGGGACGGGCAAGCAGAGCGCTAAAGCAGGTATTACAGACCTATGGCATCAGCCAAAATCAGTTGGCGATTGCGTTGAATATTGACCGCTCGGCGGTTTTTAAGTGGTTCCATGAGCAGCGTGAGCCAACATCAGAAACGATTGTGGAAATTACAAAAGTTCTAAAGCAGATCAATTTTGAGGCGGCTGAAAGTTTCGTTCAGCTCTACTTGGGTGACCTTCTGAAGGATGATCTGCCGTCAGATTAGCCAGGTGTCGCTGATGTATGACATTGAGTACACTCCCACTGCGATCGCGGATCTGACTTATTTTCACAAGCATGAGCAGGTCACAATTTTAGAGGGTATCGAGGTACAACTGCGCCATGAGCCGACGACTGAGACGCGAAATCGCAAGCGAATGCGGGAAAACGCTGTGGCCGAGTGGGAATTGCGGATCAGCGAGTTTCGCGTCCTTTATGATGTGGACAATGAGGTTAGGATTGTAGAAATCCGGCGCATTGCTGAAAAGCAGAATAATGCGTTTTTCTTTCAAGGTAAACGGGAGGATGTGTGATGATCAGTTGGAATTACCGCGTCTTTCGGGAGGAAAACGATGATCATATTATTCGGGAAGTTTATTATGATGAAAAAGGCGCAATCCTGAGTTGCACGGTTAATGCTGTTGAGCCTTGGGGGGAATCGTTGGATGCCCTTCTCAAAGATATTGAGGATTTTAAGGCGGCAACCTTGTTACCGATATTGACGCTTGCTGATGTTCCGGTAGAGGGGATACGGAAAAAGCGTCAGCGAAATCGCGCTCAGAATGTATCGCATGAGCAGCTTTTGGCTAAATTGGGCATTACCTGGAGGTGACTATGGCAGAGGAACAAGCACCCCAATCTATCCATATCAGTGGCGGACAGATTTCCAATGTCCAGATTGGCGGGTTGGCTGGTCGTGACCAGACGGTGACCCAAACCCAGCAGGTTGGTGCGGATACCTCAGGATCCCCGCTTTCTCAAGCGGATGTCATTGACCTAATTTCCCAGCTAGAGCAGCTGTTCAGCAACTCCGTATTACCGGACAGTCAAAAGACGAAGGCTATTCAGCATCTAGAAACAGTCAAAGAGGAAGCCCAGGCTGAAGAGCCAGATAAGGAATTTGCGGCTAAGAGATTGCAAAGGGCCACCAAGGTATTGAAGGAAGCGGGTGAGACGGTAGAAGCTGGAACGAGCCTTTGGCAGAAAGTAAAACCTATTTTGGAAACTATCAGCCCATGGTTGGGGGTTGCTACTAGTTTCCTGATTTGAGATCAGCACAGTCATGACTCAGCCACCCCCTCAGCAGCCCAATCAAAGTTTGAACATCTCGAACAGCATCCTTGAGAATGTTCAGATTGGCGGCATTGCCGGGAGTGATCTGACGGTTAATCAGACGCAACGTATTTACGTCACGAATGTCTATGAGTCTGTTCAGGTAGATCAGGCTACCTTGAGCACTGCTAAACAAATCAATCAACAAGAGTACCGATGGCGACAAGTCCTACTTGATAAGGTTAAACAATCCTGGATTGATGGGGTTCTAAAGAAATCGCTGCACATGCAAGTCTTAATCGAGCTGGGATTAGAAGACCGAAACGAATATATTCAGAACCCTTTAGAGAAGGTAGAAGAGTTTCCGTCAAACCCTGGGCAAGTTTTTCCAGAGGGAACAGCGGCAGCTGATATTTTTGAAGATATAGGAGCCGGTCGTACGCTGTTGATCTTAGGAGAACCGGGTTCTGGTAAAACGGTGACTCTGCTGAAATTAGCGGAAAGCCTGATTGCTCGTACGGAGAATGACCTAAGTCAGCCTTTGCCAGTGGTAGTGAACTTATCGTCTTGGGCTAAGCAACGGAAATCTATCGGCGATTGGCTAGCTCAGGAGCTTTATGAGATCTATCAGGTCTCGAAATCATTAGGAAAAATCTGGATTGAGGAAGAGCAATTAATCCTGTTATTAGATGGGCTGGACGAGGTTGAGGCGAAGTATAGGAATGCTTGCGTACAAGCCTTGAATCAGTTTATTCAAGCTCATGGCCGAACTGAGATGGTTGTGTGTAGCCGCGTTCACGACTATGAAGCCCTCTCTGAACGATTGAGGCTACGCAGCGCCATTTACGTCCAGCCCTTGATCCCGAAGCAAATTGACCAGTATCTGGACAAGGCTGGAGAGCAGTTAGGGGAGCACGTCATCCATTAATCAGAGAAAAAATATCCTAGATGGTAGCGTTTTTATCAGTTCACAGCCATGACACCTGAAACCCATCAGCAACTGGATTCCCATGTGCGAGCAATCGCACAGATTCTCTATGACGATGCTCAAGTAAACGGATTACCGATGGATAGCTTGGAGGATATCGAACACACGGTTCGTGCTCAGCTCCAGAGCCACGTCTCTCCTGGCTTAGGAAATTTTTTATCCAAGCAAATTTGGCTCATGCACGCTTTTGGTGATGCCAATTTTGCCACTCCTTTTGGGCCATAGATAACCGATGAAATCTAAAGAAATCGTTGATATTTGCTGAAAAGTCATCACATATCTATAGCTTAAGCTGATCGATTTTTAGGATGTATGAGGCAAAGGGATGGATATACTGGCGTGCGTGATGATGCTGCCCACCTATCTTCAATTAGAAAATTGGTACATTGAAACTTTGACAGCTGAGATTACCCTGATAGTGATTTCCAGCCAAGCAGCGCCTGCTTGCCCCAAATGTCAGACCCCTGCTCAGCGCATCCATAGCCACTATGAAAGGACACTCGTCGATCTCCCTTGGAGCGCCTATCGAGTGCGTTGGAAGCTGACGGTACGTAAGTGCTTCTGCAGCAATGCCGATTGCCAGCAGAGCATCTTCACCGAGCGCTTTGCTGAGTTGGTCAAGCCCTGGGCTCGCAAAACCAATCGAGTGATGGAGCAACTCAGGGCAATTGGCATGGCCCTGGCTGGTTCAGCCGGAGCCCGGCTAACGCCTCAGCTGAATTTAGTCGCTAGTCGTGAGACGTTGCTTCGCTTGGTTCGCCAAATCAGTCTACCTGCTTTGTAACCGACCACGGGGGTCAGGCAGCAGGTGAGTCCTGAGCTTGCTCAAGAGGTTGTTGTTGCGGTAGCAAAGGCGGGGCTGGTTTGCCCTCACGAGCAGCACGACAGGCCTCGGTCATGTACTCTAAGACATTTCGTT
>JBCCQQ010000011.1:0-109268 GCA_039024555.1 Cyanobacteria bacterium P01_D01_bin.156 | reverse complement strand
TAGAAATAGCTATTTGTTTAATCTAGATTCGTCTAGTGAGTTTTACAAGTTAACAATTGAAGCGACCGCATACGGTAATGGTAGTGGTCTGGAAGAAGTTAAGAATAATTCGGACTTTAATCTCAAGTCGATTACCTTCACTCCAGGCGACTCCACTGATGACGGCGGCAATCCTACTGACGGTGGCAATCCTACTGACGGTGGCGATCCTACTGACGGTGGCAATCCTACTGACGGTGGCGGCAGCAATGACCCCACTGACGGTAATGACCCCACTGGCGGCGATGACTCCAGTGGTGGCGGCGATCCTACTGGCGGTGGTGAACCTACGGACGGAATTACACTATGGTCTCAATTGAGTCCCACTGCAGGAGAACAAGTTGTTATTGCTAAAGGCGAGACCGTCCTTCTTGACCAAGACACCGCTAATCTTGCTGGCGTAATCGTTGAAGGTGAGTTGATTTTTTCCGAAAACTTTACTGATACTAATGGCAATGGTGAGCTGGACTTTACAGCGGACTGGCTATTGGTCAGGAAAGGGGGATATCTAGAAGTTGGTACACAGGATAATCCCTATGACTCTGAAACAAACATCACTTTAGATGGTGTTGATGAAGATGTCATGGGTATGGGTATGGGTGGACGATTTATCATTGCTGCTGGTACAGCTGATGATGGAACTGAAAGTACTATCAGTATGCACGGTGTAGATGGGGAAAAGGTCTCCTGGACCCAGCTTTCAGCCCATGCTGATAAAGGTGAAAATGTGATTACCCTCTCTCAATCTGTTGACTGGGAAGTTGGTGACGAAATTGTTATTGCTCCCAGCGGTTTTGAAGCTAACGAAGCTGAAAAGCGTACAGTTGTTGCTGTTAGTGGTAATCAGGTCACTCTAGATCGGGCGCTGAACTATGATCACTATGGCAAAATTGAGACGATCGATGGTAAGCCTCTAGATATGAGAGCAGAAGTTGGTTTGCTTAGTCGCAATATTGATATCCAAGGAGCAGAGGATTCTGTAGAGACTGAGTTTGGTGCTCATATGATGTTTATGCAAGGCTCCTCAATACAACTATCAGGTGTGGAAATTAGTCAAGCTGGACAGCTTGGCAACAAAGGTCGCTATCCTATCCACTGGCACCTTGGGGGGGATAGTGAAGGAGATTACATTAAGAACAGCTCAATCTACGATAGTTTCCAGCGTGGTATTGTTACTCATGGTGTTGACAATGTAGAGGTTGACTCTAATGTTGTATACAACGTGTTTGGGCATGCGTACACCTTTTCTGAAGATGGAAATGAGGTTGGCAATACTTTCACCAATAACTTGGGATTGTTGGTGAAAAGTCGAGAGGAAAGTGATTTTTCTTTCCCCGTCGATATGCATTTTCGTTCAAGTCAAGCAGAAAACCGTTCTAGCGTTTTCTGGGGACGTAATTATTACAACCCTCTAATAGGCAACCATGCAGCGGGAGCCGTAGAGGGGAATGGTTTCTTCTATGATGCGGCCTTGTTGAGTCACGGTACTAAAAAGGGGATCATTAATCGGACTGATCAAATTGTTTTTGAAGACAACTTGTCCCATAGCAATATGATGACTGAAAATGCAACCAACCCTCACTATGGTCCCTTGACTCGAGGACATGGCTTGCTGGTCAATAGCTACGATAAGGAGCCTGGCTCTGATATTGTCTTTAAGGATTTCACCACTTACAAGAATAATGTTTCTGGTGTGTGGATAGAAGATGATCGACATGTATTGCAAAACGCTGTGATCGCTGATAGTTCCTCTGGAATTGTCACTATGCGCTCAACCATTGATGATGTGGCGATGACTCAAAATTCTGCCAATAAGATTGGGGGAGTTTTGGGACAAACCCGTCAGTTTTTGTCAGGTGGTGGAGCTATTCCCGGTGGTATCCACGTCAAACGTAGTCCATATGGCGTGAGTCCTAATATCAGTAATGTCACCTTTGAGAACTTTGGTAATGCGATCGCAGTTCATAAGCAAACCGGATTTCGCCCAGACTCTACCATCACAGGTTCTAAACTAATTAATACGGACAATAGCGTCTATTGGGCCAAGGATGAGCGTAAACCTGTCTCTGATCCTGGTGTATTGATTGACCTGGATGGTTCCTTGACAAAAACTGGTAAGCCTACTGACATCAGTAGTAAAAACCTTACAGGTGGACAGTTTATTCCCGAGTGGGGGGCTTATATCAAACCACTGCTCTAAATTTCAATTAACTAATAGGCTATGGAATAACTCATTGAATATTAGTTAATTGGAAGATGGTATTCCTTTTTGTCCTAAGTGCTGGGATAAAAAGGAATACCCGAAATTTTCATATGTAGTTTAACTAGGTTGACTTTCATTTGATATTGCTGGTTTGGGAAGATGCTTGTGTACGCCTCCTCAAAATCGTTACAACTCACCGCACATTGACGATAGACCGGTGGCAGTGAGGGCACAGCGCTTCAGCACCCTGACGATTGCGGTTGACCAAATTAAAAACACATGTGGTTTTCTGAGCCCTTTTCGATGGCTAGGGGCCATAGGATGGTCGTAAAATGTCGGACAGTTCAGAGCCCCAGTCGATAATCCGTACATACCTTGGCAAACTGTGGTTATGGAGAACTGATATGTCCAAAATCAGAGAGACGATTCTCTTCAGATGGCTTTTCTTCAGCGGTTTGGGATCACTCAGAACTACCTGCTGTGTTCATTTGACGCGGCTTGATTAGAGATCCCAAAAGATGATCCGAGCCCTAAGCGCTGTTGTGTCCCCACATAAACGCTGCCCCTATGAAATTTTGTGATAGTTCACCTGTACTGGTCGGTGGACGTGACCTTTGAGAAAGTTTGAGCTCATCTTACCCTGCCTAAAACAACTTGGTATGACAAGACTTTCCTCATATCTGCAGATTTCTTAGCCCTAGTCAGATAGAGACTTTGGCAATGGAATACTTTTCAGATGTCGATGCATGAATCAGAGATAGTTAAAGTCCCAAGAGCCCTCTTCAATAAGTGGTCCGACTTATCTTTACTACGGGGCTTTATGGATAAAGCCGAGCTTAAACTCCAAAAAGTAGAGAAAAGTTGAAATGTCCTAGCTCACAACGATAAACACAATTGACTTTTATAAAGAAATGATGAGGGACACGTATTTTTTTCCGGTGATAGCTTTTTCCTAAAAAAATCTAGGTATATCCATTGTGAGAAGATGGATGTAGACATTTTGTGTCTCAAGAATCGTAATTATTAATACATAAGGCTAAAAACCATGCTCTATGGGAAGCGCAATAATACATAGGTGAATTATTGTGGTAAATGATACTTGGAAATTATCTAAAATACTGAGATAAATACGACTGGTTGTATGAGGGTTACATAAAAAAGAACTAAAATATTTGCGTTGAAACTTCCCTTAATCGAAAATCTCGGTATTGTGAGGAGGTGAAGTATTTTTCAAGAGCCCCCTCTAGGACTCCATTCATCGTCGTTATACGTCATTTAGTTGTGCATGTGCCGCATATAGGTCAGTTGAGTAGCAAGTGTTTGTAGTTGTTTCTTGCAAGATTATGTTGATCAAGATTTTGCAGATGAATATATGGAGTGCGTCTTCGGTATTAGAGTTGCTGCAACAGGTCGCGGCTTTGTTCGTTAGGGGACTTAGTGGGTCATTATGATCAGCTTTGAGGTGCCATAACTCCAAACATCCCTCAATAAGAGGGTGATTTGTTTTCATGTTCTGGATAGTCACACCTGTTTACTTAGCTTGTAAGCTGTTGTTGTGGCGCTTTCCGGTTTTTCTGTTCGAGTAGCTATTTGTTTACGCTTGAATATTTATCAAAAACTCTGAGGGGACTAGAGTTTTCTTAGTAGATCTATGCGTCTAAGCATTTGGTCTAAGCTCTATGAATTAGAGCTTAGCTAGTTTATGTGCGCTGTCTGCAAGTTATTCTTGCCTAGATGTCATATGGCAAGTGGGTATTTGACTAGGAATGTTGTTCATTTGATGGACATAAGTAATGAGAGCTACAGGTGTATCATATTCTGTAACATTGCCTCGGCTCGAGGTGGTTGGTGTATCGATAACTGCTTTGTTATTTAAGGAGCAAATTTCAAGGATATTAGCCTGGGGAAAGCAGCGTTCTAGTAGGATTGTTTGTGTTGCTAATGTCCATATGCTTATGGAAGCTCGTTTTAATGATGGATTACAGCGAGCTTTGACTAAGGCAGATATGGTTACCCCTGATGGCATGCCTCTGGTATGGGTAATGCGGTTTTTGGGACGCACAGCTCAGGATCGTGTAGCTGGTATGGACATATTCACGGCGGTTTGTAAGCAATCCGTGCAAGAAAATGTTTCTATCTATCTCCTTGGAGCTACTCAAGATGTTCTCGACAAGGTTGTTGCTAAGCTCAGGGTAGACTTTCCTACCCTAAATGTAGCGGGTTTTGAGTCTCCGCCGTTCAGAAAATGGACATTTTTGGAAGAGGAGGCCATTGCAGAGCGAGTTAACCAGAGTGGGGCGGGTATTACATTTGTATCCCTAGGCTGTCCAAAGCAAGAATGTTGGATGGAGTCTAATCATGGTCGTGTCAAGTCGGTCATGATTGGCGTAGGTGGTGTCTTTCCTGTATATGCAGGGAATAAAAAGCATGCTCCTGGATGGATGCGCAATAACGGGCTGGAATGGCTGTATCGCCTAGCTCAGGAACCCCAACGTTTGTTTAAGCGTTATTTCACAACGATTCCTCCATTTATTTGGTTAGCATTTCAACAAATTAGGCAGGAGCAAAAGCGTAGGGGTTTTCTACAAAATTAGATGCCGCTGATGAGTCCTGGACATTGGAAACGGGAGCATGTTGGTGATTTATTTATCAGTTTTCTCGTTGTTAACATTAGTGACATCACTGGCAAATGCACAATGACTAGGTGGATGAATTGGTAGTATTTCAATCTGTTTTCTACAGCTTAGAATGCTGTCTAAGGTGCAGAAACAAGTTTGCTGATTTGGATGATGAGGTGAGGCGCAAAATGTGATGCTTAACAAAATCTGTTGGATGAGGCTGTACTGTGCATAAGTAACGGCATAGTAGTCGACCCAACTCATGAATTTATACATAAAGGAGTAAAAATATGACTAAGAAAGCTCTATTGACGGGGATTACAGGGCAAGATGGCTCCTACCTTAGCGAACTGTTACTTGGTAAAGGCTATGAGGTTCACGGCATCATTCGCCGCACATCTACGTTTAATACAGACCGTATCGATCACGTATATCAAGATCCTCATTTACCTGAAACGAACCTCTTTTTACACTACGGTGACTTGACTGACGGCACCACACTGCGACGAATTTTAGAAGAGGTGGAGCCAAATGAAGTTTACAATCTGGGCGCTCAATCTCACGTTAGGGTAAGTTTTGACGCTCCAGAATATACTGTTGATGCGGTTGGAATGGGTACCTTGAGGTTGTTGGAGGCTCTACGCGACTATTCAGATCGAACAGGAAATGAAGTGCGCTACTATCAAGCGGGTTCCTCAGAAATGTTTGGCAAGGTTCAAGCAGTGCCCCAGTCAGAAACAACTCCGTTCTACCCACGCAGTCCATATGCTTGTGCTAAGGTTTATGGCCATTGGCAAACTGTGAATTACAGAGAGTCGTATAATATGTTTGCCTGCAATGGCATTTTGTTTAATCATGAATCTCCAAGACGCGGTGAAACATTCGTTACTCGAAAGATCACACGAGCTGTAGCTAGGATTGTTGCAGGTAAGCAGAGCAAATTATATATGGGTAATTTAGACTCCAAACGTGACTGGGGTTATGCAAAAGACTATGTAAAAGCCATGTGGCTAATGCTGCAGCAAGATGCCCCGGATGATTATGTAGTTGCGACAGGAGAAACCCACTCAGTACGAGAATTTCTAGAACTAGCATTTGGCTATGTTAATTTAGACTGGACAGATTTCGTTGCATTTGATGAACGATATCTACGTCCTGCTGAGGTGGATTTATTGATTGGCGATCCTAGTAAAGCAAATAAGGTATTAGGATGGAGCCCTTCTGTGACCTTTACTGGTTTAGTAAGTCTTATGGTGGAAGCAGATCTAAATGCTCTGAATATTTATTCAGATACTACTAAAGAAGATAGGCCTGTCTCGATTGAACAGGCAATGGTTCGCCGTGACCTTGCTGGTCTGAGCGCCTAGCTTTTTATCAATCGTTATTCCCTTGCCATTATTGAAGCTTAGAAAATTTCATCTGGGCAATATTGAGAAATCGCGTTACTAGTGTGGGCATCCACTTGTGGATGCCTTAATATATCGATTGTTCTCAACCAGAATTTTGTCCTACGGCAAGTTTTGTGTATTTTATGATATTCATCATAGTTAAAGTCTTTTGATGGTGATAACTATTTCCAAGAAAATTGCTGAATACATGTTTTCGAAAATAACGCTATGCAAGCGAAGTTTTCGGTAAATAAAAAATCAATAGAAATAAGTACCTTAAACGAATAGATAAAAGCCTTCTTCGAAAAAATCTAACTTTACCATTCCTATGGTTGTGTACTAGGCCTGCGGGATGTAGACATATCTGGTTCTTTATACTGGAGGCATAGACAACATATTTATAATAATGTCTGCTCTAAGGTTATCTAATTTGGTGTTTTCTCTGCTATCTTGCGCTTGCAGATAATTTAAATTTACAAGTGAATTTTTTAGTCTGGGTTTGCTGCCATGTTGAACTTACCGTTCTCTTGATAAAACCTCATAAGGGAGACTATGTAGCTAAATCAGACTGTAGCTCCATTTATATTGCTCGATTGTTATTATTGCAATATAGCATTTAGATAACTGGGTTTTTACATATTTGAGCATAGTAATTATGGCTTTTGCTGATATCTCTTCGCGTTTAATGTTATTGCGTTTCCAGGGGATGCTTTTTAGCTTACCGATATTTTCTGTGGTCTTACTATTGCATTCATCTTCTCCATCCGTGGCTCAGCAGGTGGATATTGTTGTTGATGAAGCGGCATCACCACCTCAAAACCAATATTGGAGCCAATACGTTTTAGATGCAGGCGACCAGATCAGCATCGATGTTTTTCGAGTGCCACAGTATAGCGGAGAGTACGAGGTTTTAACTGGCGGTCTATTGTTTCTACCTATGATTGGCCAGATATCTGTGAGGGGGTTGACTATTGATCAAGCATCAGCAACCATCGCTCGGGCCTATGCTAGTCGATTGCGTCGGCCGATCGTTAATGTCACATTGCTATCGCCTCGGCCTTTGAGAATTGGGATGGCCGGTGAAGTTAGTCAGCCAGGAATCTATACCATGCAGCGCGAAGGCACTCAATTTCCATCCTTAGTGGATGCTTTATCAGTTGCCGGAGGTATTACTCAATCGGCTGACTTTAGGCGAATTATCATTCGGCGATCTATATCTGGTAATTCTGAGGAAACACTTGTCTCGAACCTTCAGGATTTTCTCGATACAGGTAATCTCGACCAAGATTTATTTTTGCGAGATGGAGATAGTATTTTTGTTCCATCCAATGAGCAGTTTGACCGGCATGAAGCATGGCAGATTGCATCTGCTAATTTTTCAACCGATGAGAACACCACACTTAATATTGCAGTAATTGGCGAGGTTTTTCGCCCTGGACCCTACACGGTAAGTGGTAATGCTCGTACGGGGGAAGCAGGAGATGTGGGTAGAGGGCAGAGTGCCGAAGAAATAGCCCCCACAGTTACTCGAGCTATTCAATTAGCTGGCGGGATTACGCCTAGCGCTAATATTCAAAATATTAAAGTTTATCGAAGAACTCGTTCAGGACAAAAGCAGACTATTGATGTTAACTTATGGCGATTGCTTCAAGACGGAGATCTGACAGAAGATATCGTCTTACAGGAAGGGGACACTATAGAGGTCGCCCAGTCTAACGATCTGACTCCCAATGAAGTTGCAGAAATTGTTACATCTAGCTTTGCCCCGGATACCATTGAAGTCAATATTGTAGGTGAAGTGGATCGTCCTGGCAGAGTTCAGGTATCTCCTAATACTCCTCTGAGTCAGGGGGTTTTAGCGGCTGGTGGCTTCAATAACCGGGCTACTAGACGAGCAGTTGAACTGATTCGCCTAAACCCAGATGGAACAGCAACTAAAACATCTATAGAAGTAGATTTCTCAGTGGGCATTGATCCAGCACGTAATCCACTGTTGCAAAACAATGACATCGTTGTTGTACGACGGTCAGGTTCAGCTAGGGTATCTGATACCCTAGAGACGGTTACTGCTCCTCTCAGCAGAGCCTTCTCGATCTTTGCATTGCCCTCTACTATTTTGCGATTATTTGATTAGTAATAGCATCGATATTGATAGCTCAAATAACTTAGGCTGAAGGTATTGCTGTAAAATTGCAGACTCATTTCATCGAGTCAAAGATGTTTACTCTAGTGGTTCAAACCCATAATGTCCATAAGCGTTAAGGACGCAGCTTAAAATGACCGCTCAACGTTTGCCTACACTAGGTACACCTCTAGAAACTCAAGAACGTGAGGGCGGTCTACGTTTGGACTATTTATTTGCCACACTTAAGCGGCAGATCTTTTTAATTGCAGGAATCACGACAGTGACAGCATCCATGGCTGTCCTGAAGGCTGTCACAGATGAGCCGATTTTCCGAGCTCAGCTGGAACTGTTGACTCCTATAGCGACACCAGAGTCTCAAGTTATCTCTAACTTAGGATCTGAGAGGATTGAGTTTGCTCCTAATTCTGCTGGAGCTGGTGTGGATGCAACCACCTTAAAAATTTTGCGGAGTCCTCGGGTAATTGATCCTGTCTTAGATGAACTACACCAAGAGTATCCTGATATTTCTTATAATGAAATTGTTGCTAATTTAGGACTTGTTCCAAGTGATGACGGTACTGTATTGACAGTCGCTTACAAGAACACGGCCTCTGAGAAGGTTATGCGTGTTCTTGATGTCATCTTAGATGCTTACCTTAGATACAGCCTAGAAGATAGACAGAACGATGTTTTTCGGGGTATTAAGTTTGTCGACGAACAGCTTCCTATTGCTAGGGAAAAGGTACAAGAACTAGAATCTGAGTTGGAATTATTGCGACAAAATTATAATCTTATCGATCCAATATTACAGGGTACGCAGCTAACACAACAAGCTGCAAAGTTCAGCAGTCAGCAATTTGACCTAAGGGTGGAAATTTCACAAGCTCAAGCTCTATATCAGGATCTTGCAAATGAATTAGCTAGAGGAGAGGAAAGAGCATCCACCTCAGCTTTGCAGCAGAGTTCACGATATCAGGGACTGTTGGACCGGCTGACGGAGCTTGACAGTCAGATAGCTGCAGATCTGAGTATATATCTAGAAGACAGTCCCGAAATTGATGTCATTATAGATCATCGCAATAACCTCCAGCCCATAATTGAACAAGAGGGCATACGAGTACAGGATCAAATTGCTAGTCAAATTCGAGAACTAAATGATAGAGATCTCGCCCTTAGTAATACCATCGACATCTTAAATCAAGAAATTAAGGATCTGTCTACGGTAGCTCGTCAATATAATGATATTCAGCGCGAGTTGAATATCGCCACAGAAAACCTTAACCAGTTTTTGAGCAAACGAGAAGAGCTACGTATCGATGCTGCTCAACGACAGACACCATGGGAGTTGCTAACCCCTGCGAGTGTACCTCGAGCTTCATCAGCTAGTGTCCAACAAAACTTGGTGTTAGGCTTGGTGTTGGGCGTGATGCTTGGTGCAGGAGCTGCGCTCGCGTGGGATAAATTAAAGGGTAAAATCAATACTGTCAAAGAACTCAAGGACTTGACCAAGATCCCATTGTTGAGCAGCATTCCTCACAGTCAGCTTCTGGAAAATGGTCAGTCTCTAGCATTAGCTATGAATCAGCTGGGAGCATTGGGTTTTAATACGGATTTTGCATTTAATGAGGATAATTCTGAATCAACTCCCTTTTTAGAATCCCTTAAGCGACTGTCTACAAATTTACGTTTGATTCATCCAGACAAACCGTTAAAGACATTGACTATTAGTTCTGCGATTCCTAATTCAGGCAAGAGTACGATCAGCTACCATTTGGCCTATATTAATGCATCCATGGGACAGCGTACATTACTCATCGATGCCGACCTAAGACGGCCTACACTTCATCACCTTTGCGATGTTTCCAATGACCAGGGAGTATCAACTTATGCTCTGGGCGGAGCGAGTTTAGACGATATTGTTGTTAACTTGCCTGCAAACGAAAATCTGTACTTGCTGCCAGCAGGTACTATCCCTCCTGATCCAGTACAAGTTTTAACATCAAAACGTATGGATCAATTGCTCCAGGAGGCCTGCCAAAAATTTGACATGATTATTGTTGATACGTCTCCTCTGCTAGGCTTCGCCGATGCCTTCATTGCTACTGGTAAGACTCAAGGTCTATTACTTACAGCTCGTCTGGAGCATATTACCTTCTCTCAATTTAATGCTGTTATTGACGAACTAGCGATTTCTAAGTTGCCCATTGTTGGCATGGTTGCCAATGGTGTTAGGCAAGAAGGAAACGAGTCACAGTACTACTATAATTACTACTACAGAAAGCCGTCAGGACTTCCAGGGGAGGAATTTCAAAAAATCAATGGTCATAGTCAAACGGCTAAAGAGCCATCTTGGCAAGAATCATTACTTAGTCCAATTAGTAAGTATTGGAAGAAATAGAAGACATTAAATGAGTAATATTAGCTAGGTTCGAAGTCGGAAATTGAGTATATTTTGCAATGCTTATTGATGTTGTGAGCTATGTGCTCCAAGTTGTACTACATTTAACTCAAATTTCTCATTGAGTACTATTGTGCTGCTGCTCCCATGCAGATCTGACTAAACGAATCTCGTTGTAGTCAAATGTTTCTCCCAGTTCGTCACGAATTGTTCTTAGGGAGTGGGCACCCACCTTTTCAATCGCTTCGAAAATGGGTACCTGACGCTCTGGTGATACTAGTTTGCCTAAGTCAATGTCGTAGTCAGCCGTAATTAACCGCTCCATGTGGTCAATAATTGTGCCCAAGCGCAGCCCCCGCTCAATGGCAATTTCTGATAGGGATAATCCCTGCTGAAATAAAGAATGCGTTGTTAGGTGGGTGGCTGTAAGTTCGCTGGTGGATGATGTGGAAGCCCCTGTATCCGAGGAAATAGATGAATTTGGAGTGAGATTATAGGAACGACAAAATGTCTCGATGACCTCCGTAAATGTTTTGCCATATTGTTCTAATTTGCGTCTACCCACACCAGAGATGGCGGCAAATGCTGGGGTACTGATGGGACGCTGCTGGGCCATTTGCCGCAGACTAGCATCAGCAAATACTACATAGGGCGGGACGGATTGTTCGTCCGCCAAACGCTTCCGTAACTGTCGCAGTTGTTCCAAAAGAACAGCTTCCTCGGCGCTGAGCTGTATTGTATCGTCAGTCTTGGTAACTGTCTCTGCACGGTGAACCACATGGATTTGCACCGGAATTTGTTTTTTGAGGATCTGCCAGCTGCCATCATTTAATTTGAGTACGGAGTAGCCATCGTTGGTTTCTGCGAGTAAATCCTGGTGTAGCAGCGAACGACACAGCTGCCGCCATTCATCCACACTATGGTCCTGACCGATGCCATAGGTGGAGAGCTGATCGTGTCCCAGTTCCATCACTCTTTTTTTCCGAGAACCCCTCAATACATCAATAATGTGATTCATGCCAAACCGTTCCTGACAGCGGGCCACACAGGAGAGAAATTTTTGTGCTTCGATGGTCCAATCTTCTACAGGAACTGGATTGAGACAGTTATCGCAGTTTTGGCAGTCTCCCGGAAAATTTTCACCAAAGTAACTGAGCTGAATTTTGCGACGACAGATGGCACTTTCTGCGTAGTTAATCACATGGCGTAGCTGCTGACGAGCGATGCGCTGTTCCTGCTCATCGGACTTTTGAGCGATCAGATATTCTACCGTAGCCACATCGGCATAGCTGAAGAAGACGGTGCAGTTTGCTGGATCGCTGTCGCGTCCTGCACGCCCAGATTCCTGATAGTAGCTTTCGATGGTGCGGGGTAAATCGTAATGAATAACAAAACGTACGTCGGGTTTATTGATTCCCATGCCAAAGGCAATGGTTGCCACAATAATACGTACGTCGTCCCGAATAAACTGTTCTTGGTTGTGCTGCCGTTCTTGATCGCTTAACCCTGCATGGTAGGGCAGGGCAGCAACGCCATCCTGCTTGAGACGAAAGGCAATTTCGTTGACTCGCTTACGGCTCAGGCAGTAGATAATCCCAGAGCCTGTTTGCTGTTTTACCCGCTTTAATAAATGGTCGTAGCTTTGCTTTGTTTTTGGTGTGACCTCATAGTATAAATTTTGCCGGTTGAACCCCGACACAAATATCTGAGGCTCCTTCAACCGTAGCTGTTGGCTAATGTCTTGACGGACCCGTTCCGTAGCTGTAGCCGTTAGGGCCATCATCGGCACCTGGGGCAGTTGTTGCTTAAGTTGAAATAGCTGTCGATATTCGGGGCGAAAATCATGGCCCCATTCCGATACACAGTGGGCTTCATCAATGGCAAAGCTGCTAATGCCAATAGTTTGTTGTAGTTGCTCAATAAATGGCCAAAAATTAGGACTCATTAGCCGTTCAGGGGCTAGGTATAAAAGTTTAATATCGCCGCTGAGGAGAGCTTTTTCTCGTTCCCGTATGTCCGCCAGGGATAGGCTACTGTTTAGAAACGTCGCTGCAATACCATTGTCCTCAAGGCTGCGCACCTGATCCTGCATGAGGGCAATTAAAGGCGACACCACAATAGTTATTCCCAGACGCAGCAGGGCTGGCAGCTGATAGCAAAGCGATTTACCGCCCCCAGTTGGCATAATCACCAGTACATCCTGCCCCTTTAGGGCCTGTTCAATAATGGTGCGTTGGTAATGGCGAAACTCATCGTAGCCAAAGAAGTGCTTGAGGGCAGATTCTAAGGATGGAAACGATGCCATGGTGGATGCAGTGGCCATGCTTGCGGAGAATTCATCTGCATTATTTTAGACGTCCCAGGACCTTTGATATCAAGCAAGAACCTGCTAAAAATCTGAAGAGAGTATACGCCGTCAAAATGTAAAGCTATGTAAACATTTTGACGACATAGCGGTATAGCGGCTTGACGGCACCGGATAGGATCTGTATTGTGACGACATGGGTTTAGACCCCAGGTTTTATTGATATTTATTAGTTAGGGTTGATATGCAAGGCAAGCAAAAGGTCACGCTCTATATGCACGATGACCTGCACCGCCAGCTTAAGATTCGCGCCGCGGTAGACGGAGAGCCAATGTCTACTTTGGCCGAGCGGGCCATCGGGTTTTATCTCAGTCATTCTGATGTGGTTGAGGGTGTGCAGGGTTCAGCCCATTTGGTGTATGAGTGTCCTTCCTGTGCCACCGCTGTAGTGCTTAAAGATAATGATCTTATGGCTGTTGAATCCCACGGTGATTTGCATGTGGAGGCCCTAAGCGAGGTTCCTGATGTTGTGCCTAGCTCGGTACGGTCTGATGAAGGTGAGTTGGTTCCCTGTTAGAGCGTGTTGGACTTAGTTGATCTGTTGTTGTCGTCGGTCGGCGTAAGAGGATAAAACACCATGAAGGAAGAGCTAGAGGTTCTAGTTAAAGCTCAATATCCTCTGATCTACTTACTCACGTTTGAGGAGGAGCGGGCCGAGCGAACAGTGGCTGCGATTACTCGGCAACACCCACAGAGGCGGTTGTTTTCTTGGACCGTTACCCATGGTGTTGTGGAATATGGCCAAGCGCGCAGCTCTCAAAACAGCAATACGGTATCTCCTGAAGCGGCTATAGACTGGGCAATTCGTCAGAAAGATCCGGGCATTTACTTGTTTAAGGATCTGCATCCATTTATGGATTCTCCGGCGGTGACGCGGTGTTTGCGGGATGCGATCGCAAGTTTCAAAGGAACAAACAAGACTATTATATTGATGTCTCCGGTTCAAGAAATTCCGGTGGAGTTAGAGAAGGAAGTTGTTGTTTTAGACTTTGATATGCCCAGCATGGGTGAGCTCAACCAGGTGCTGACCGCTGAGCTGGGTAAGGCTGGTGTCGGCAACAACATTACTACTGACGTCCGGGAGAAGCTTCTAAAGGCAGCCTTGGGTCTGACTGAGGATGAAGCTGAGAAAGTATTTCGCAAGGCTAAGGTGGTTTCAGGGAAGCTAACCGAGTCTGAGGTCGATATTGTTCTTTCTGAGAAGAAACAGCTCATCCGTCGCAACGGTATTTTGGAATATATCGAAGAGGATGAAACTCTCGATTCAGTGGGCGGTTTAGAAGAATTAAAGCACTGGTTGCGGCAGCGTTCCAATGCCTTTACCGAGCGAGCCCGTGAATACGGTCTGCCCCAACCTAAGGGAATGTTAATTTTGGGCGTGCCCGGCTGTGGTAAATCCCTGATTGCAAAAACCACTGCCCGTCTCTGGGGGTTGCCTCTGCTGCGGTTAGATATTGGCCGTGTATACGACGGTTCTATGGTGGGTCGTTCGGAAGCTAATTTGCGCAGTGCCCTGCGGACTGCTGAATCTATTTCTCCGGCGATTCTCTTTATTGACGAGATTGATAAAGCCTTTGCAGGTGGAGCGGGGTCTGCAGATTCTGACGGTGGCACATCCAGTCGCATATTTGGTAGTTTTTTGACTTGGATGCAAGAGAAGACATCACCGGTATTTGTCATGGCTACAGCAAACCGAGTGGAGCGGCTGCCCAGTGAGTTTTTGCGGAAGGGGCGATTTGATGAGATCTTCTTTGTTGACCTACCCAATGAAGAAGAACGCAAAGAGATATTTAAGATTCATCTAAGTAAGCGTCGTCGAGATGTGGAACGATTTGATTTCGAACAGCTTACAAAGGTGTGCGAAGGTTTTTCGGGAGCGGAGATTGAACAGGGTTTGATTTCTGCAATGTATGAGGCGTTTGCCCAGGGTCGCGAGTTTAACCAACTCGATATAATTGCGGCCATTCGGGCTACGTTACCGTTGTCTAAGACAATGAATGAACAGGTAACAGCGCTTCGCGATTGGGCACGACAGCGTGCTCGTCCCGCGGCTTCATCCGTCGCTGAATATCAGCGGATGGAGTTTTGACAGACTTTTGTTAGGGACTTTTCCCTGGCAGGGGGCTAACTTATTGGGTTAGCAGTTTTGAGGCAATGGCTTAGCAAATTATCAATATTGGTTTGTTAATCTATTGACTTTGCGTTTTTTCACTTCTCAATCTCTCATTTTCCTACTGGAGGAAACACAATGTCTCACTTTAGTACTCTACGCACTAAGATCACTGAATCTGAAATCCTTACTTCTTCCCTAAAGGACCTTGGTATTTCCGTTAAGACTGATGCTGATGTTCGCGGTTACAACGGTCAGCGTGTACGTGCTGACATCGTAGCTGTTCTAGAAGGTGAGTATGATCTAGGCTGGTCTCGCAACACAGATGGTTCCTTTGATCTGATTGCTGACCTTTGGGGTGTTGCTAAGAAGCACAACCAGACTGAGCTTATCAACTCCATCAACCAAAAGTATGCTGTTAACCGCACACTAGCTGAAGTTAAGCGCCCTGGTCTTCAGAACGCTAACGTAAAGCTAGTCCTTCAGTAGAAGAAAGGTTACTGCTTCCTATACGCGTTCCCACGCAAGTTTAAGCTGGCTCTACTCCATGAGCCAGCTTTTTTATTGCGGCATTGCTTATCCTCGGGATGATTTTGTCTGTCATATTCAAACCGTATCTGGTTTTATGAATGGGTTGATCTTTGGAATCAGCAATAGCTCTATTTGGACATTTCTAATTTTCGGAAATATTTGTTGACTTTGTTAAAATCTTCCGGTTGCCCATCTCTTTTATTGCACTCTTCTTCTTAAAAGAGAAAAGCGAACATAAGCTAAAGATTCTTTTCGGAAGCTATGAATTGAAAACAAGCTACACTAAGCTCAAATTCTGCCCAAAGATCCTTGGTAGCAAAGACATGAAAAAACATTTCTTAGCTCACGCGTTTGCATTAGCTGTAATGTTTAATTCTGCTTGCTTACCATCAGAGGTCAGAGCAGGATCTAATTTTTCTAGCTACAAAAACTGGAATGACAGCGTTATTAGTAACGACAAGTGGTATCTCACGAATAGCAAGCAAGCAAGCTTTGCAAGCAATCTAAGCAGATTATCAAGTCATTGGCATCTGAATCCAGTTACTGCCCTGGTAGCTATTTCTTCAGTTGGTCTTGCTGCCTATACTCTGGGAGGATTGCATCGTAAAAGAAAACGAGATGTATCCAACTCTAAAACAGAATGTGCTGTCGACGGATTAACCTTAGACCCTATTTTTCTATCGACTAAGTATGAAGCAATTCAGGCAGATAAATTAGAAAGACTAGTTGCTAGAAATAATAAACTTAAGCATGACGCAGTAAAGCGCTATGAACACGATATCAAAATGCTTATTGGTGAGGTTATCGCTGCTGCTAAATGTGCTCAGACATCAACTGAACAGAAAGTCTTGTCGAAATTGATGGCGGTTGATTTTTCTGGTATTAGAAATTTAGAACAGATAAAGCCGTTTGAAAAACGGTCATTGCAGTCAATAGTCCACTATGAATCATCAACGCTACAAAAAAATGTAGCCACCTTAAATGACAGTCTCTGTCGGACCGAAATAAGGTTAGAGCATGATCTTCAGCAGATTATGGAATACCTGGAGCAAGGGGCTAAAAAAGGGGCTAACAATTTAGACATTTCATTGTTAGATGTTTGGTTGTTTGAACTTGACAGGCTTAGGGAAAAAGAGCAGATGTTTGAACGCGTGGAGCAATAAGCCACGCCATAAAAAGTTAGAGTTTAGCAGAGCAATTGTTCATGAAACCGTTCAAATTACAGCTCAGGTAAATGTGCTATTGAAACTGTAGAACGGTTACCTTGCTATCGGGTTGTTCTAAATATTGCTGAGCCGTATCTTCAATTTTTTGCAATTGCCCCATGGCTAAACCGCAGGGAAAGCCATACTTAGCTTTAACTCGCTCGCTGGCAATTTGAAGAGATTCTCTAGAGCGCTGCAAAAAATCAGTAATTGTATAGGATTCTCCCACCTGAAAATAATCTTTCACAACTAGGGATGGAGAATAACAACTTTCCTGTTGTCCATCGGGCCATTGGATATGAAACCGAATTTCGGGCATGGTAATAGGGAAAAAATAAAGAGCGAATATTCAATGCGGCATATTTCACTATAACGGAAACAGTGGCCCTATAACTGATGCCACAGAGACAAAATCACTCACAGGAACAGCCATGTCAGCAACGCTTAAAATTGATAACGCCACCTTAGCTGACCGCAGCGGCCTCTGGTCTCTTTTTATAGAAGGAGGGGTAATCAAACAGGTTGCGCCGAATATGGAACTAGCTGCCCAAAACACCATAAACGTTGAGGGAAAACTGGTTATCTCTGGTTTAGTAGATGGCCACCTGCATCTGGATAAAGCCCTATTACTTGCCCAGCGCCCTGCTGAGACTGGCACGTTTCAAGAAGCCTTAGCTGAAACTGGCAAACTGAAGCGAGAATTTACCATTGAAGATATTCAAACCCGGGCGCAACGGGTGATTGAAAATGAGATTGCCTTTGGTACAACGTTGATGCGTACCCATGTGGAAGTAGATCCAATCATTCAACTAACAGCGCTAGAAGCCCTGCTGCCGCTAAAGCAAGACTATGCCTGGGGACTTACGCTGCAGTTGGCCATCTTTGCCCAGGAGGGCATTACTAACCAGCCAAATACGACAAATCTATTACGACAGGCGATGTTAATGGGTGGCGATGTGATTGGCTCTGCCCCCTATGTTGATCCGGCCCCGGATGAGAACATTCGCATTGTGTTAGACCTTGCCCAGGAGTTTGACTGCAATGTTGACTTTCACCTGGATTTTCTAGATGATGATGCTCCACTGCTGTTGCCGCTGGTAGTTGAGGAGACATTGAAGCGGGGCTGGCAGGGGCGAGTGTGTTTAGGGCATATGACAAAATTGGCAGGTCTTACTCCCCAAGAGCTTCAGGAATCATCGACGATGCTGCAGGAAGCGGGTATTTCTGTTTTGGCATTGCCAGCTACGGATCTCTATATGATGGCCCGCAGGGATACCCACAATATGCGTCGTGGCGTTGCCCCCATTCATCAGCTAATGGATAGGGGGGTGACGGTGGGCATTGCCACCAACAATGTGCAAAATCTGTTTACCCCGTTTGGAGATGGGGATGTACTAAAGATGTGCAACTTGCTTGGGCAAACGCTACAGATGGGAACAGCCCAAAGCCATCAGCGGTGTTTAGAGATGGTCACAACCCAGGCTGCCCGCGCCATTGGTGTGAGTAATCACAAAATTGCACCAGGTAATGTGGCAGATCTCGTGATTCTGGATGCCCCATCTGTTTCGGCAGCGATCGCAACCGCGCCCCCAAGTCGCACCACCATCAAAAACGGCCAGGTTGTTTCCACCACCCAAGTACAGCGTACGTTTCTAAGAGACTAAATGCATTAGCTAGAAACCAGTTCAGTATAGAGGTCCAGGTGCATTTGGGCGGATCGTTTCCAGCTGTAAGTCTCGACAATAGAGCGGCTGTTGTGAACTAGCGGCTGGGCAATATCAGGATTGAGAAGTGTGACCATGGCGGATGCGATCGCATCCACATTTTCAGGATTGACCAGCATGGCTGAGTCAGGTGACAAAAACTCAGTAAACGGTGGCTGATTTGAGGTGAGGACGGGGAGATTAGATGCGATCGCTTCTAGTACCACCAGACCCCAGCCTTCCTGCACTGAGGGAAACACAAACACATCGGCCAGCCGGTAGAGTGTGGGCAAATCCTTGTCGGGAACCACACCGGGCAGCACCAGACTATCGGTTAAATCGTAAGATTCTAACAACCCCATAAACTTGTCTCGGTAGGGTTGATAGTCAAACAGGGTGGCCCCACCGGCAATGACTAGCTGAGCCTGGGGCTGTTGCTGTTTGACCTGGTGAAATGCCTTGAGTAAATTAATCGAATTCTTGCGGGGTTCGATGCCGCCCACGGTGAGATAAATAGGGCCATCGTGAATGCCGTAGGCTTGTGCTAACTGGGTTTCTGAACCATCGAGTTGGGCAGAAAACCGACTGCTAACGCCGTTGATTACTCGATGGGCGTGGATGCCATAGTCTTTTGCCAGTGCCTGTTGCCAGATATGGCTGACGCATAGGCAGCGGTCTGGCTGGTAGATAGATTTCTCTTGGCAGTCTTGTAGATAGGGGCTTTGAAAGTCTTCGATGTGGTGAACGGTACGTACAAAGTGGGGAATGCGGCCTTGGGCTTTGAGGATGGCTAGGGCATTGGCGCTGAGGCAGTCCTGGGCGTGGTAGATGTCGTACTGTTGTGGGTGGTTTTGGAAAAAGGCGACAAATTCTTGGATGCGTTGTTGGATGAGCTGGTCGATGCTTTTGTTGCAGGTGGCGGCGGGGACTGGGTAGGTGTTGAACGGGGTGGGGCGGTGAAAGCCTTGGTTGTCTTTATCGAGGGCGAAAACGCAGGGGTGGTGGCCGAGTTCGGCGAGGGCCTGGGCGAGTTCTAGGGTGTGGATGACGCTGCCACGGGGTTTGGTGGAGTAGGTGAGGAGGGCGATGCGGAGGGGCATGGGGAAGGTTTTTTCTGATGCTATCAGGGGTTGGTGAGTACTTGCAGAGTTCCTGAGAAAGGTTAGTTTTCCTGCGAAAGAAATGTTGTAGAACTTCCTCCCCTTACCAAGGGGAGGTGCCGTAGGCGGAGGGGTCTTCGGTATTTGGCGCTAGCGATTGAGGAGACCCCTCCGTTGGTTTCCCTTGCCTTAGGCTTTAGCCCATGCCCGCAGGGCTTTAGGGGAACCGTCGCAAAAAAGAGCGATGCAGCGGCCTAAATTCGAATGGCTACAAAACTTAAATATCAATGTAACTACATACCTTGACACTCCAAGAATCCCCGCGCAAACTGGGAGTAGCTGGTAAATTGTGCCCCCTGAAAGTTGATGGCTAAGAAGCATGTTTTTCTCTCCTACTGTCGAGACAATGCTGATGAGGTAGGCCGTCTCCATGGTGAGCTGACCGCTGCAGGCGAATCAGTCTGGTGGGATCAAGATATTCTGCCGGGGCAGGATTGGAAGCTAGAAATTCGTAAGGCGATGCGGGATGCCTATGCGGTCTTACTCTGTTTATCAAAAGAAACGTCAGCCCGGACTACATCTGGGATTTATCCAGAGGCGTTGGATGCGATCAATATGCTACGGGATTATCCGCCTGGTGATATTTTTTTGATTCCGGTGCGGTTATCGGAGTGTGAGATTCCGATGATCGAGATCGATGGTATTCGTACGTTGGATCGGCTTCAATTTGTAGATCTATTTCCAGATGACCGGCGAGACGTCGTTTTTCAAAAACTGATTCGAGCGCTTCGGGTGGCTTCCCATCATCCACCCTTGTCGAAAGCTATAGCTTCTCAGTCGGCAGCGGTTGCCCCACAATCAGCCACCGCGTCACTGGCCTGCAGTGACGCGGTGGCTATTTGGCAAGAGAAGCTAGCGTTTTTGCAAGAGCAGGAAGCGATTACAGTTGATCCTAGTCAGAAGTTTGCACTGAAAAAACAGATTGAAGAGGCTCAGCAAAAAAATCGTGAACTGAGTGAATGAATCGAGTCAGGATGGAGGTTAATCAAATAGATAGGTATATGGTGCTTGCAGGTAATGGGATGAAGAAGAAGTATGGCAAGTCAACAAGCTCTTGAGGTCTGGCAAAAGAAGCTTGAGTATTTGCAAGCTCAGGAAGCTATTGCAGCTGATGCGGCTCAAAAGTTCGAACTGCATCAGAAAATTACTGAATGTCATACCAAAATCGCTGAGCTGTCAAAGCCATTGCAATCAAATCTCAATAAAAATGCTCCTGTTATTTCTATTGCCCATTTACCGCCTGCTGTTTCACATTTTGTTGGTCGAGAAAAGGAACTAGAACAACTTGATAGAGCTTGGGATGATCCAAATACTACGTTGATAAGCCTTGTGGCCTTTGGAGGTGTTGGCAAAAGCTCATTGGTAGCTGCATGGCTTGAAAGTCTTCAGCGTGATGATTGGCGTGGTGCTCAGTACGTCTTAGGTCATTCGTTTTACAGCCAAGGTTCGCAAGATGATACTCACTCATCAGCAGATGTGTTTATTGATAGAGCTTTGCAATTTTTTGGTGATCTCAGTCCAGAAATGGGTTCTACCTGGGATAAAGGCGAACGCTTGGCAAGGTTAGTACGGCATCATAAGACTTTATTGATTCTAGACGGAATGGAACCATTGCAATGGGGGGCAACAGCGGTAGCTGAAACAGGCCGAATTAAGGATCAAGGTCTAAAGGCTCTGGTACGAGAATTAGCAGCAGACAACTCAGGACTATGTATCATTACAACTCGATATTCTGTCCCTGATATTCCTACAGCTCAAGAGATTGAGTTAGAGACATTATCAGAGAAAACAGGAGCTGTATTGTTAAAGGCATTAGGAGTCAAAGGACTCCCACAGGAATTAGAAGAGGCTTCAAAACAGGTACATGGGCATGGACTAGCGCTAAGGCTACTAGGCAATTATTTACGAAAAGCTTGTTATGGTGATGTTCGTCGCATCAGAGAATTGGATTTGACACAGGTAGATCAGTTACAAGGTGGTCATGCTCGTAAATTAGTGGAAAAATACGAGATATGGTTAGGCGAAGGCCCAGAGCTATCAATTTTAAGATTATTGGGCCTTTTTGATCGTCCTGCCGAAGTAGATTGTCTGGAAGCAGTATGCGTAGCTCCAGCTATTTCCGGGCTTACTGACATTCTAGTAGGGCTCAAGTCTGAGGAATGGAATTGGGCTATCTCCAACCTAATAGAGTATGGTTTATTGAGTACAGATAGCTACTCTAGTAGAATAAATAAACAAGCTGAAATTCCACTTTTTTTGGATGCTCATCCACTTATTCGTGAGTACTTTTCTACCCAACTTTCTACTCATTACAAAAGTGAAACTCAAAAAGCACATTCTCGTATTTATGAACATCTAAAAAAAGCAACTCCAGAACTACCAGATACGCTAAAAGAAATGATGCCGCTGTATCATGCTGTAGTCCATGGCTGCAAAGCTAACTTACACAAACAAGCTTACGATCATATATTCAGAAAACGTATTCGGCGCGATAACTTGCACTTCTCTATTTTTACTCTTGGAGCAGTTAGTAATCAGTTAGTTCTAGTCAATATGTTTTTTGAGAAATCTTGGCACTCAACCGTGCCTGGATTGACTGCCGAAGATCATGCTTGGCTTCTTGATGAAGCTGGTTTTTGCTTGCAAACTTTAGGCCATTTGGCAGAAGCAACAGAACCAATACAGCGTGGTATAGAAGCCAGAATATTGTTAGGGGATATTAGAAATGCAGCTCAAGGTTCGAACAACCTTAGTGGATTGTACTGGTCGCAAGGAAATATAGCCAGTGCTGTGCAAGTGGCTGAACAATGTATGGAACTAGCTGATTGTAGTCATAATTCAGCTAAACAAATATTTGGAAGAGTTAGGTTTGCTCAGACTCTTCATCAGGCTGCTCGATATGATGAGGCTTTGGAAGTCTTTAAGGATGCAGAAAAAAGACAAATTAAATATCAACCAAAAACCCCATTTCTCTATTCATTACAGGGGTTCTATTACTATGATTTTTTAATGGAAAAAATTTCAAGAGCTATTCTTAAAAATAAAACGAAATCAAAGCATAATAGAATTAATATAGCTTTGTCTCGTTGCCAGAAAGTTCGTAAATTAGCAAAACTTTCATTTGAAATTTCTGACCAAAAGAAATCCATATACCATATGGGACTCAGCAATTTAACACTAGGCAATAATTGGTTGTTGGAAGTAATAATTAAAATGCGAAAGACATTTGGATTTAGTGACAGCAAATCAATTCATACAGATACCCTTAAAAAAGCCACAGAATATCTTGATAAAAGTGTTATCTTACTTCGTCAATCAGGGACTCAACAGTACACTTCTATAAGTTTATTGTCGCGCTCAGTATTATGGAGAGTAAGCGCACAATTAGGAAAAAAAGATTATTTGGAACAAGCCGAACGCGATCTTACTGAAATTGAACAAATTTCAGGTCGCAGCAATATGGTTATCTTTCAAATCGAAGCGGCTCTTGAGCGCTGTCGCTTAGCGCTGATTCTGGACGATAAGGCCCAAGCTCGCATTAAACTTGACGAGGCAAAAGCTTTGGTTAAAAAAACAGAGCAGCCTTATATACCCTATGTGTCTACAAGGGATGAATGGGAGCCCCCGGAGTACATTGGCTTGTTTAAGGAAGGGGAGATTGTTGGATATCATCGGCGAAATGGAGAGATTGCGGAGTTAGAAGAACAGATTGGCTGAGGTGTGGGAGTCTTTGAATATTGCGCTGTTTGACTTCTTCGAATTTGCCCCCAACCCCCCTTTCTTGAATGCCCCTTGGGCTATATTCTGGGGGCTTTGAGTCTAGTCTCCCCCAGGATTGGGAAAAGGGGGCCTTCGGGATCTATGCATAATGTGGATAATCACTCATGTATCCCGAATTTCAACGCCATTCTTTAGATCCTCACCACCATCTCTGGCAGGGCAGCCTGCCAGATGCCCTTTTACCCACTATCCAACAGTTCGAAACCCTCTGGGCACTCCATCCACCAAACTACAACACCATCAAAATCCACGGTCGCACCGTCGCCACCCCACGCTGGGAACAAGCCTACAATAAAGCCTATAGCTACTCCGGTGCCACCAACTCCGCCTTGCCCGTTCCCGACCAGATTCACCCCATCTGGCACTGGGCCAAAACCACCATCGATGCCCGCCTTAATGGCATCTTACTAACCTGGTACGACGGCAAACTGGGCCACTACATCGGCAAACACCGCGACAGTACCCAGAATATGCTCGACGGCGCACCCATTGTTACTTTGTCGTTGGGGCAGTCTAGGGTGTTTCGGTTGCGTCCCTGGCAAAGAAAGGGATATCAAGATTTTCCGGCAGACCATGGCACTGTTTTTGTAATGCCCTATGGGACAAATTTGGCATGGACCCATGAGGTACCGAAATCTGCGAAATTGCAGGGTAGACGAATTGCTGTTGCGTTTAGGGCATTTAGAGAAAACCCGTAGGGGCATCCCCTCGTGGGTGCCCTCAATACCTACAGATGATCATTTTGCTAACCGCGTATAAATCAAATCTCGGTTGGTACCGCCCAATGTCGCAGGGTGGGCACGAGGCACCACCCCTACAAGATTATCTTTTTCCGAACCCTGTTAATGGATAACTGGAATCCCAGAATACTTCTTGTGCTCCGGTCTGCTGAAAAATCACCTGAGACCCGGCTGTCACTTTACCAATCGCCTTACACATCAACCCATGGGGCTGAAATAACGCCTGTACCTGCCCCAAATTCTCTGGCGATACACTGAACAAAAAACCAAAACTAGGAAAGCTAGTCAACCACTTCCGCCACGGCACACCCGATGGAGGAGGTACTAAATCCAGATCTAACACTGCGCCTACACCTGATGCTTCGGTCAGCATCAGCAACGTACCTGCCAGCCCACCCATGCTAATGTCTTTACCCGCCTTGCATAGGCCACTTGCTGCCAGTTTAGGCAGTAGCGCAATGTGCTGTTGCAACAACTCCGGCTCTGCTGTTGTCGCTGCATTCCAAAATGGATAGTCGCCGTAGTAACTACCTGCCATATTGACCACCATGACCAAATCATCCCCAGGCTGGGCATCAAAGCTGGTAATAAGTCTCTGCGCCCGACCGAGAATGGCAACGGCAAGACCATCGTAGGGACTATGGCAATTAGTATGGCCGCCCACAATCGGCACATTGTAAGCCTTTGCAGCTGCTTGCATACCTTGCCATAGGGGCGTGCTAGCCTTAACCGACTGACTCCACAGAGCATCAACGACGGCGATGGGAGTGCCCCCCATGGCAGCAATATCGGAAATGTTGACCATAATGGCGCACCATCCGGCAAACCAAGGCTCTTGGGTAACAAGCTGGGGCCAGATGCCTTCGGCAGCGAGGAGGAGATAGCTGTCATTGTCGGGAATAGCGGCGCAGTCATCGCCAAGGTGGATAGGTTGTCCGTTGGCAGAGGGGACATATTGGCCAATGGTATTGGCTGCAGTTTGGATATCTTTTTTGTTAAGGATGCTGACAGATTCTTGGAGAGAAGAAACTAGCTCAGAAAGGCTTTCGCTCATTAGTTGTTATAAAGCTATATTTTCTGACGTTCTCAAGAGTTAAAAGAAATCATAATCCGAACGATGATTTTGCCTATTTATCAGAAAGTAGATAACCTACCTTTTTTAGAATTTTGTCGCAGCGCGCAAAATTCTAAACTACCTTACCGATCACTCAAACCGCCTACGAGGGATATCTTTTATATTTTTCCGTAGGGTTGTAGGGCGGCGGAACGCCCTGGACATAGGGAAGCCCCAATATGCTGATGAGGATAATGTAACGACTTCCGGAAAGGGAACTCGGAGGGACCCCACGCAACCGGTTTTGCTTTTAATCAATATCTAAAAAGTACAGCAGCAAAATGGCAAATGGTGATAAATGTTGCTCAGGGCTTTCCTCCCCGAACCCCTCCTAATGTGGGGGCCTAGACTCCCCTTTCGGAAATAATCAAGTTATCTTAGTTAGGCATATTGGGGTTCCCCCGAAAGGAAGTTATCTTTCATATCGAAAATATCGGTAAGGTTGGGGTTACGGCGGTGTCGATTAATCAGGTTATCCCTACCAAATTTGGAAAATTTTTTATTAGTAATGACTTTCCTAAGCAACTTGTTTAAGCGGTAACACTGGACGTGGCTGATCTGTTGCAGGATAGTATGCCAAATCGGCTTCCATCAAATGATGAGGGTGCCCCATCACCTCAATCTCCTCCAAACTATGCCAGTGCAGTCGGGTGAAGAAACGCACGTTTTGCAATTGAACCGTAGCTAGGAAGCGATCGCAACCCCAGGTATTTGCTGTTGTCACTGCTTTTTGAATCAGCCCCTTACCAATGCGACCGACCCGACGAAAGTCTGGATGTACCCCCAAACGTCCGCCATACCAGAGTCGTGGCTTTTCTTCATAGATGCGCACTACTCCGACAACCTGGTCGGGCTGTTCTAGCGTATGGGCAATAGAGACAATCGGGTAGGAGGTCTCATCGATGGAATCGCGATCGTGGTCTTGAAAAAGCCCCTGTTCTGCACAGAAAATTTGTTGCCGTAAATTAAAATAATCGGCAATATCGGGTTTAGAAAGGGCCAGTTGAAAACTATAGGTACGTTTTTTCATAGTTTTAGAAAGCGAAAAACAAAAAGCAAGGATTATGTTCTGCAACGTCCTCCCCTTGGTAAGGGGAGGTGCCGTAGGCGGAGGGGTCTTTGTCGTCTGTGCTAATCATCGATTCCCCCTCCTTGACGATTCCCCTTACTAAGGAGAACCCAAAAAATCACCGAGTCCCTGATGGGCCATCGGTTTATAAAATCTTTTAACTCTCAAACAACGACAACGCTGAACAAGCTCCACACTTGCCGCAGCCAGCCTTCATCTCACTGGACAACAGATTTGCCTGCTTTAGCATTTGCCCAATACCCTGATACAGGTCGTACATAAAGTCACTGCTCGGGGGCTTATGGTCTGCCAACGGCGTTCCCCCGATGGGCACAAAGGGAACCACAAAGGGATACACCCCAATATCAATGAGGCGCTCACTCACGTTTAGCAGCGTTTCTTGACTGTCCCCCAGCCCTGCCAACAAGTAGGTGCTGACCTGTCCTCGGCCAAAGACCTTTGTTGCGGCTTCAAACGCTTTGAAATAATAGGAAAGTGGCACCTTTGCCTTACCCGGCATAATTTTAGCTCGCACTTCAGGGTCGGCGGCTTCTAAATGCATGCCTAAACTATCAATGCCCGCCGAGCGCATGCGTTCAAACCAGGTAAAATCATTGGGGGGTTCGCACTGGGCCTGTATGGGGAGATGACTGACCCGAGCCCGAATCGCCTGGGCACATTCTGTTAGGTAAGCGGCCCCCCGATCGGTGACGTTGGGCGTTCCTGTGGTCATGATCATATTTTCTATGCCGTCCAGACGCACCGCTGCTTCCGCCACTTCTGCCAGTTGTTCAGGTGTTTTTTTAGCAATGGTGCGGTCGGCTTCTAAGGATTGTCCAATGGCGCAGAACTGACAGGCGGTTTTGCGATTGTCGTAGCGGATGCACGTTTGAAGAACGGTGGTGGCGAGAACATTACGACTGTGCAACAGGGCAATTTTCCAGTAAGGGATGCCCTCTGCTGTGGTGAGGTCGTAAAACTTGGGTTTCTCTGGAAAGTCTAGCTCGGTAATGGCCTGATTATCTTTGGTTAAAACAGCCTGACCCGAGTCGTTGTTAACACCGTAGGGAGACTGGGCAGCTCCATCGGTGTATACCGGTACCATGAACGTGGTTTCACCAATGGTGATGGCTTTGTGGTCCGATGGCCCCGCGCCCCCTTTTCGCCCGGATGCGCCAACGGTGTCGGTCACCAGGTTAAGGCCTTTGGTTTGAAGCTCGGTAATCACCTGCTTTTGGTTCATGGTCGGATAAAAAGAGATATATCTAAAATTGAAATGTGTTGGAGGCCGAATGTTTTACATCGGATTTGTCTCAGGAGAAGCCTCTGGAAAAGATGATTCAGGTGGATAACAGGCCCCACTATCTTCAGCCGGTGTTGCTATATCAGAAGAAACAACAGAATAGGCGGCTTTATTCACCGATAACTGTAATAAGTCAGGTCGAGCATAGTGGCCCACGGAGTCCATCATCCGCTTACGTTTGGTGATCAGAGAGAAATCTAGGTCTGCGATCGCAATTCCCTCACCTTCCCGAATCGGTTCACACAGCGGCACCCCTTCTGGGCTAATAATGGCCGTATAGCAGCCACCCCGTAAAACCTTCTCTAAACCTTCATTGGGGGCAATCTCACTGACCTGGTCAGGCGTCAGCCAACCGGTAGAATTCACCACAAAACAACCGGACTCTAGCGCATGGTGGCGTAGGGTCACCTCTGTTTGGCTTGAAAAAATCTCCCCGACCATGGAGCCAGGAAACTGGGCGCAGTGAATCTGTTCATGGTTCGCCATTAGGCTGTATCGCGCCAGGGGATTGTAATGTTCCCAACAGGCCAGGGCACCAACGCGGCCCACCGCCGTATCACACACCTGCAGCCCAGAGCCATCCCCCTGTCCCCACACCATGCGCTCATGGTAGGTGGGCGTAATCTTGCGTCGTTTCAGCAGACAGCTACCATCCGCATCAAAAATCAGCTGAGTGTTGTAAAGAGAGCCCTTATCACGTTCGTTTACCCCTAGAACAACTACTATACCGTGGGTTCTCGCTGCTGCACTGACGGCTTCCGTAACCGGTCCCGGCACTTCCACCGCTTCCTCGTAGAGCTTCATATGCTCCTTACCCATCAGCACCGCTGGCAACACAAAGGAAAAATATGGGTAATAGGGCACAAAGGTTTCTGGAAAAACCACTAACTGTGCGCCCTCCTTGGCCGCATCATCAATGGCTTTAAGTACCTTTTCCATTGTGCCGGAACGACTATGCAGCACAGGGGCAATCTGTACAGCCGCCGCTCTCACTGTGCGAGAGTAGTCCATAGTGGCTAAAGCGTATGAAATAGAACGATCATTCTATTTGAGATATAAAGAACATTCAAGAGGTCAAAATCAATGGTGCCGATTGGCCTACGTTGACGTTTGAGAGAACAGCTATGAATGGTTCTGAAAAAATATCGTTATGAGATTTGACGATATTCATTTCCTCGTTATGAGGGTAACGAGTATGCATGGTTCAATAGCTAAAACTCTTGAGATTCATGGCTCTCAAAATAGCCTGCTAATAGTTCCCCTTACTAAGGGGAACCGTCAGGGAGGGGGCTCGATGTCAGCGTTAACGATCAAGAACCCCTCCGTTGGTCCCCTTATTTAAGGGGGACCGTTGCTATCATCCTCAACGTCAATAATCTTTAGATGAGTAGCCTTCACAAGAGAGACTGAGAGAGAGGGGGCCAATACTCCTAGGTAGAAGCTCCCGCCCCAGTAATTCTCCTAAAGCCCTTCAGAAAGAGCAGAATAGAATCTTGTGCACTGCTGCTTGTTCAGGATTTGCCAAATGCAAGATTTCAAAAGAAAATTGCCTAAACAATTTTTCTTCGATTTCCTACATTGTCCAAGTATCCAGAACAAATGCGCCTTCCTTACGGTGTAACAGAATAATATCCAATACATCCAAAGGATTAATCGGCGTGATGCCGGGAATTAAAGAAGGTTCACCATGACCATAAAGGGCCTGGAGCGCAAACCGGCAAGCATAAACCTTACCGCCTTCTTCCATCACCTTGACCAACTGGTTATTCATGGCCAAGTGTCCTGGAAATGCCTCGTCACCTAGTTTTGGGAAACCACGCTGTACACCTAGTGTCACACCGGGACCGTAGAGCAATACAGAGGTTTCAAACCCTTTACGGATTAAGCGAGTCGCCTGTAACAGATTGACTAAACCAATGGACCCCTCAAAAGCGACCGTGTGAAAAGCCACCAGCGCTTTCTCTCCAGGTTCTGCTTGAACATCTGGAAACACTTTTTCTTCGTAGTCAACGAAAAAGTCACCGGCCTGATGAGCTGGAGCGGTTACTTCAGGCATTTACGTTACTCCCACATATGGATTTGTCAGCAGCTTAAAAGGTCTAAGTTCTCTTTCTCGTATCTGTTGTTACAAAGCGATAAAGCCTGACAAATGAGACAGGGAAACAGATTTAATACTGATGAGAGATATTCTAAAAAGACAGTTACCTGTCAAAAAGTGCAGGTAAATCGCGATTAACCTATGATGAGCTGTTATTTAAGCTAGCGCCTGCAGATCTGCCCTGACCATAGTCCGAGACTTGTGTGTTTGGTAACTCTCGATACAGGTACTCACCGTTGAGATTCCTATGGTTGAACTATAGCAATTTCGCCATCGAAGCAAATTGCCCTGCCTTCAAATGCTGCTGTCTTTGAACTCTTACGAGTGTGGATAGTGGGGCAGGTTACTCATTCTCTAGCTACTAAAGCCATGCGAGCATTAACCAGTTCCCATTTTCCAGTTGCCATTATCGGTGGCGGTCAGGCGGGCTTAGCCATTAGCTACTGCCTCAAGCAGCGAGGCATTGACAACATAATTTTTGAAAAGCACAAAATTGCCCATTCGTGGCGTTCTAAGCGTTGGGATACGTTTTGTCTGGTAACCCCTAACTGGCAGTGCACGTTGCCGGGGTATCACTATCCGGGTGGTGACCCCAACGGCTTTATGCAGCGGGATGAGATTGTGCAATATATAGAAGACTATGCTCAATCGTTTCAGCCGTTAGTAAAAGAAGGGGTAACGGTTGAGAAAATCAGTAAACCTGAAAACGTATTTGATATTGAAACGTCCATTGGTCACTATGTTGCTGACCAGGTGGTGATTGCCACCGGTGGTTACCATACGCCCAAAATTCCTAGAATGGCGGAACGGTTACCCCAATCGGTTACCCAGATCCATTCCTCGGAATATAAGAATCCTGAGGCTTTGGCCGATGGGGCTGTGCTAGTGGTAGGTACGGGGCAATCCGGGTGCCAAATTGCTGAAGACTTGCACCTGGCAGGCAAACAGGTACATTTATGTGTTGGGGGTGCGCCCCGGTCTCCCCGTGTGTATCGCGGGAAGGATGTGGTGGACTGGCTGGATCAGATGGGCTATTACGATATGTCCATTGATGATCATCCCCAAAAAGAATCTGTTCGGACTAAAACAAATCACTATGTTACCGGTCGCGATGGTGGACGAGAGATTGACTTGCGACATTTTGCCCTAGAAGGGATGAAGCTCTATGGCAAACTCGATAGTATTCAAGGAAGCGATTTAACATTTCAAGATAATCTTCGACAAAATTTAGATCAGGCCGATGCCGTGTCTGAAAGCATTAAAAGCACCATTGATGACTACATTGAAAAACATCAGCTGGATGCACCTGTGGAGGCCGACTATTGTCCAGTGTGGCAACCGGAAACCAGCACACTTTCTCTCGATCTAGAGGCGGCAAATATTTCGACGGTTATTTGGTCCACGGGCTACCACTCTAATTTTGGCTGGGTGGATGTTCCTGTTTTTGATGGCAAGGGTTATCCCGGTCATGAGCGGGGTGTGACTCCTGTGTCGGGGCTTTATTTCTTGGGGTTACCTTGGTTGTATACCTGGGGTTCGGGTCGTTTTTCTGGCATTGCGCGTGATGCTAATTATTTAGCTGACTGTATTTCAATTAAGAGAAAAGCGTCGCCTCTGCAGATGGGACAAACGGTTAATGAGATGGTTTTGGGTTCATAGTTGTTGGGGAATAGACGCAGGCTAATTGCAAAGGGAGAGAGACTCATGTTTGTCTTCGTCTGTTTTGTTGGCCTCGTAGTTTTTGAACCACTCACAGCCTCGCTGCATCAGGGCATCAAACTCCAGCGCTTCTAAATTCCACACAATAGCGGTCTCATCAGCGCTACTGGAGACGAGGGTTTTGCCGTCGGGGCTGAATTCTAGATCCCTTACCGAGCCAATGTGACCGACTAAGGTCTGTAAAAGCTCGCCATTCATCGACCAGAGCTTAACGATATAGTCTCCAGCGGTCGCTAACGTCTCTCCGTCAGGGCTCAAAGCAATATCCCATATTCCTTCCCAAATTTCTGCTTCCTCGGCCTTGGCTGAATTCACTAGCTCACCTTCTAGGCTCCAAAATTTGATGTTGCCATCTTCGCTGGCAGAGATGATCGTTTGACCGTCGTGACTAAAGAGAACATCGTTTATTGCATCGGTGTGGCCTTCGAGCATGTGTAGCAACTCGCCGTTGGCAGTCCAAAGTTGCACTGTGTTGTCCTTGCTGCCCGCCACCAGATACTGTCCATCGGGGCTAAAGGTTACTGCATAATAAGGTTCTTCCCGATCGCCTAAACTATTTAGCAATTCACCCTCAACACTCCAAATGTTGAGGGGGCCATTACTGTTAGTCGATACCAGGATTTGACTGTCAGGACTGAAGGTGATGTCTTGAATGGACTCTGTATCGCTAGTCAGCGTGTGCAAGAGCTCTCCGTCCAAATTCCAGAGGTGGATAACACCACCCCGGGCGGTAAGCAGGATTTCTCCATCAGGGCTAAACCTTACCCGTGGTTTAGATCCGTCTTCGACTTCGAGCGTGTGTAGTATTTCCCCTTGGGCATTCCAGAGGATGGCAACTGGCCCATTATTGCTGATGGAAGCAATGAATTGACCGTCTGGACTCACGGCAAAGGCACCGAGTCCATCATCATAACTATGTCCATCAACCGTGCGAATCAGCTCGCCGTCGGCAGTCCAAAATTTCAGTGGGCCATACCCTTCTCCTGTGATCAGCATCTGACCGTCAGGAGTATATTGAGCGGCGCTGACCCATGAATTGTGGCCTTTCAGCGTGGTTGAGGTATTGCCTGTCAATTGCCAAAGCTTAACGGTTCGGTCGCCGCTGCCAGATATTACCGTTTGACCATCTGGACTCCAAACAACATCTCCGACCCAACTTGTATGTCCCGTCAATGTTTGCAGTAAAGCTCCATCTAACCTCCACTGCTTGATCGTGCCGTCGCTACTAGAGGTGACGAAGGTTTGGCCATCCTGACTAAACTGCATCCAGTTGACATTTTGAGTATGCCCTGCCAAGGTTTTAATGATCTCTCCTTCTCGGTTCCAGAGTTTAATTGTGTTGTCGTAGCTCGCCGAGGCGAGCAACTGTCCATCTGGACTGAAAACGACCTGGCGTACAGTATCTTCATGGCCTGTCAGGGTGTGTAATAGCTCGCCATCAAGATTCCATAGTCTAATGGTTTTATCGGCTCCACCAGTCGCGATCAGTTCTCCATCTGGGCTAAAGGCTTTGCTCCAGGGATCAGCGTTAGGTTCATAGAGGGTTCGGAGGACTTCTCCTTCCCAATTCCAAAGCTTCACGGTGTCGTCATCGCTATGGGATGCAAATATCTGACCATCGGAGCTGAAGACCAGATCCCAAGCGGGGCCTTTATGATCGTTCAAGGTCTGCAACAGCTCACCGTTTCGATTCCAGAGCTTAAGCGTGGCATCCTTGCTAGATGTCACCAGGGTTTGACCATCGGGACTGAATCCCAAACCTTCAACATTATCCTCATGACCTGAGAGCGTCTTTAGGGGCTCACCCTGAAGGTTCCAAAGCTTAGCCGTCTGGTCATCACTCGCCGACGCTAATATCTCGCCATCGGGGCTAAAAGCCAATTGACGAATCCCCTTTTCATGGGCCGAGACGGTATGGAGCAACTTCCCTTCCCGGCTCCAGAGTTTCATTTCTCCGACGTGGCCGCCAGAGGCAATGATGCTACCGTCGAGGCTAACAGCAATGTCCCAAATAACATCATAGTTGTCACCTAAGGTTTTGATTTCGCGAATGCCGTTGACGGCTTGTGCCAAGACTTGATGAACGAAGATGCGATCGCTACCTGGATATTTTTGCCATTGATGCCCTGCTTCTAGAGCCGTAATCAACGCATCGGTATTTCGTCCTGCTAAAAATTCAGCATTAGACTGTTTTGCCAGAGACTCAATCTGTTCAACTTCTCCTTTACGCCATAAATTATAAGCATGAGCACCAAGACCAGCAGCCCCTACAAAGGCAAGACTCAGAATGGCGACTAGCGACCTAAGGATCAAAATCCGTCGCTTCTCTTGTTTAACCTCCCGTTCCTGAGCCTCCCGTCCCGCCTGGATATACTCTTTGTGTAGTGTGGCTGGCAGTGGTTCCTTGTGTTGATCAAGGGCTTCCACTAGCCAGTTTTCGGAAATGATAAACTCATCACCCCGTAGCAACAAATCATCCCGTCGGTGCTTTTTATCCCATTCTTGAGCTTTAACCAGTAAGCGTGTGTGGGTCTTCACATGGGATAGATCCGTATTGAGGGCATCCACCAGCGATGCAAATGCTGGGTCAAAGTCATTCTCTTCTTTGAAGAACAGCCAGTTGTGTTTACCCAAAGCCGGGCGCACCAAGGACATATCAAACCCTTCTCGGTACACAATCGGCAACAACCGCTTATTGTTTTCTACTGCATGGTCAATCTCCTGACCACATACCTTAGACGCAATCGAGTCCGGGCTGATGACAAAGATAAACGTATCCGCCCCTTCGATCCCCGCTTTAATCTCTTCCCACCAGTCAGCAGTGAGGGGAATATTCTCCCAATCCACCCAGGCATCGTATTTGCTATCGGCTAGTGCCTGGTTGAGCACCTGAACAAAGGCTTTGTCTTTGCGGGAGTAGGAAATAAATACGTCTGTCATCGTGATAAAACTCCTCTAGCCTTCAACTTCACCACAGATAGCTTGCTGGTCGGGTGGAGTGTCTTGGTACTTGGTGTACTCGCGCCACCACTCACAGCCCTGCTGCATTAGGGCATCAAATTTCAGCGATTCCAAGTCCCACAGAATTGCCGTTTCATCGGCACTGCTAGACGCAAGAGTTTTGCCATCAGGACTAAATTCTAAACGCAGGATCCAGCCTTTATGACCTACGAGAGTTTGTATCAGCTCTCCGTCGATTGACCACAGCTTGATGGTGTGATCGCTACTTCCTGTAGCAATAGTTTGACCGTCGGGACTCAATTCCATGTGCCAAATCTGACCCTCATGGCCTTCGATACTCTTTAACAGTTCTCCGTCTAAATTCCAGAATCGTAGAGTACCGTCATCGCCACCAGAAATGATAGTTTCTCCGTCACGACTAAAGAGAACTCTAATCACTTCATCTTCATGGCCTTCCAGAGTACGAAGTAGGTCACCGTTAGCATTCCACAGTTGTAATGTTTGGTCACCATTTGCGGCCACAAGATATTGCCCATCAGGACTAAACGACATCTCCAAGTATCGCTCTTCTCGATTACCGAGGGTTTTTAGGTGTTCACCATTTAAGTTCCAAAGCTTAAGGGTGCCATCGTTACTCGTAGAGGCTAGCGTTTGACCATCGGGGCTAAAGACAATAAATCTAATGAATTCTGTATGGCCGTTTAGAGTATGTAACAGATCACCATCTAAGTTCCATAGCCTAATAACATTTCCACTGGAAGAGGCAATAGTTTGACTGTCTGGACTAAACGTTATCCGACCACCTTGGCCTTCATGGCCTTCCAGAACATGCAGTAGTTCACCGTCTGAAGTCCAGAGTTTGGCGTTAGCCCCATTACGGCTGATAGTCGCAATGGCTTGTCCATCGGGACTAAAGGTAGCATTTTCAATTTCATCTTCTTCATTTTCTTTCTTGTGACCATCAACAGTGCGGATTAATTCTCCCTCGGTTGTCCAAAATTTGAACGTGCCATCAGAACCTCCAGTCACTAAAGTTTGTCCATCAGGGCTGTGTTGAATGGTTCTGACAAAACTGGTGTGTCCTTGCAGAGAAGTTGAAACAGTTCCTTCCATCTGCCACAGTTTTACCGTCTGGTCGCCGCTGCCTGATGCAAGAATCTGCCCATTAGGGCTGAATTCAAGGGCATCTACCCATGCTTGGTGTCCAGTCAAAGTTTGTAAAAGCGTGCCATCTCGTGCCCATAGCTTAATGGTATTGTCAGCACTAGTTGACGCAAACATTTTGCCATCACTCGCAAACTTTATTCCCCTCACAGTACGAGTGTGTCCTGTAAGCGTTTTAAGAAGTTGCCCTTGTCTCGTCCACAATTTAATAGTGTTGTCAGCACTCGCTGAGGCCAATAGTTGACCGTCAGGGCTGAAGGCTATTCTCCGAACGATACCTTCATGTCCAGTCAAGGTATGAAGCAGTTCTCCATTGCGATTCCAGAGCGAAACTGTTTGATCATAGCCACCTGAGGCAATAAGCTCACTATCAGGACTAAATGTGGTGTGCCAAGGGACTCGGGTATGAGGTAGCGAATGAAGCAACTCCCCTTCAAAGTTCCAGATTTTTACAGTACTGTCGTCGCTGTGAGAAGCTATCATCGTGCCATCGGGGCTCAATGCTAAATTCCATGCTCGGTCTTCATGATTATCGAGTGTTTTCAACAATTTTCCCTCTCGGGTCCAGAGCTTGAGGGTGCTGTCGTGGCTTGAGGTCACAATCGTTTGACCATCAGGACTGAATCTTAGATCCCGTACTTGGTCCGTGTGGCCTGAAAGCGTGTGCAGTAATTCTCCATTTAAGTTCCACAATTTAGCAGTTTTATCTCCACTTGCAGATGCTAAAACTTGCCCATCGGGACTAAAAATAAGCCTTCGAATAGAGCCTTCATGCTCTGTGAGAGTATTGAGTAACTTTCCCTGTTTATTCCATAAGTTAATGATTCCACTGGCACTGCCTTCAGCCATGATCTCCCCGTCAGGGCTGAAGGCTAATCTGAGGATTACGTTATTTTGTCCGCCTAAGGTTTTAATTACCCGAATGCCGTCTACAGCTTGAAGTAACACCTGAGGCACGAGTTGGCGATCGCTCTCTGGATACTTTTCCCACCTGTGTCCTGCCTTCAGCGCCGTAATCAACGCATCAGTATTTTGCCCCGCCAAAAACTCCGCGTTTGACTGCTTAGCCAAGGACTCAATTTGGGCAACTTCGCCATTACGCCACAGTTGGTAGGCGTAAATACCAGCTCCCGTTGCAGTAACTGCGGTAAAGCTCATGATGGCAAGCATTGTCCTGAGAATCAAAATCCGCCGCTTTTCTTGCTTAACCTCTCGCTCCTGGGCTTCCCGTCCGGCCTGGATATACTCTTTATGTAGTGTGGCTGGCAGCGGTTCCTTTTGTTGGTCAAGGGCTTCCACTAGCCAGTTTTCAGAAATAACAAATTCATCACCCCGCAGCAACAAATCATCTCGACGGTGTTTCTTATCCCATTCCTGAGCTTTAACTAGCAATCGTGTGTGGGTCTTCACATGGGACAGATCTGTATTCAGCGTTTCCACGAGAGAAGCGAATGCTGGATCAAAATCATTCTCTTCTTTAAAGAACAGCCAGTTATGTTTACCTAATGCTGGACGTACCAGGTCCATATCAAACCCGTCCCGGTACACAATCGGCAACAGTCGCTTATTGTTTTCTACCGCATGGTCAATCTCTTGACCACACACCTTAGACGCAATAGAGTCGGGACTGATGACAAAGATAAACGTATCCGCCCCTTCAATCCCTGCTTTGATTTCCTCCCACCAGTCCGCTGTCAGAGGAATATTTTCCCAATCCACCCAGGCATCGTATTTGCTATCCGCCAGGGCCTGGTTGAGCACTTGAACAAAGGCTTTATCTTTGCGAGAATATGAAATAAATACATCGGTCATCGTGATAAAACTCCTCTAGCCTTCAACTTCACCACAGATAGCTTGTTGGTCAGGTGGGATGTCTTGATACTCGGTGTACTCGCGCCACCACTCACAGCCTCGTTGCATCAGCGCATCAAACTCTAGCGCTTCTAGGTCCCACAACATAGCGGTTTCGTCGGCGCTACTGGAAGCGAGGGTTTTGCCATCAGGGCTAAACTCTAGATGTATCATCCAGTCTTTATGTCCCTCCAGGATTTGTATTAATTTTCCTTCAATTGACCAGAGTGCGATAGTTCCATCGTTACCACCAGTCGCAAATGTTTGACCGTCTGGACTCATCGCCATAGTCCAAATTGCACCTTCGTGGCCCTGGAAAGTCTTTAAGTTTTTCCCTTCTAAATTCCAAAATCTGACAGTACCATCATCACTTCCTGAGATAATCGTTTTACCATCGCGGCTAAAGAGAACTCGAATGACCTCATCCGTATGGCCTTCTAAGGTATGGAGTAAGTCTCCGCTAGCGTTCCAGAGTTGTAGGGTATGATCACCGTTAGCCGCAACAAGGTAGTTGCCGTCTGGGCTAAACGTGACTTCAAAATAGCGTTTTTCTCCATTACCCAGGGTTCGTAGCAGCTCGCCTTGCAGGTTCCATAGCTTGAGCGTGCCGTCGTCGCTCGTAGATGCCAGGATTTTGCCATTCGGGCTAAAGGCAATGTATCTAATTTTTTCCGTATGGTCCTTTAGAGTATGCAGAAGTTCACCGTTTAAGTTCCAGAGTCTGACGACATTGCCGCTGGCTGAGGCGATGGTCTGCCCATCTGGGCTAAAGATCGTCCAAGAGCCTTTGCCTTCATGACCTTCTAGAACATGCAATAGCTCTCCTTGAGAATTCCAGAGTTTAGCGGTAATTCCCTCACGACTAATCGACGTGATGATTTCTCCGTCTGGGCTAAAGGCAACATCCTGGACTTCATCTTTGTGCGCCTTCACAGTGCGGATTAGCGCTCCATCGGGAGTCCAGAATTTTAGGGTGCCGTCGGAGCTGCCAGTCACCAGAGTTTGACCATCAGGGCTGTATCGAACCTTGCGAACGAAACTTGTATGCCCCCGAAGAGACTTGGAAACGTTTCCTTCAAGTTGCCAAAACTTGACTGTTTGATCGCCACTGGCAGATATCAGGGTTTGTCCATCTTTGCTAAATAGCAAATCACCTACCCAAGCCTGGTGACCTGTTAATGTTTGTAGAAGTGTGCCATCCAGGCTCCACTGTTTAATCGTGTTGTCATTACTCGAAGAAGCCAACGTTTGACCATCAGAACTAAACCTGATCCAATTAACAGCACTGGTATGTCCATTGAGCGTCGTAATGAGCTGTCCTTCTCGGGTCCACAGTTTAATGGTTGTATCTCGACTGGCTGAGGCTATTGTCTGCCCATCAGGGCTAAAGACCACTTCAAAAACGGTATCTTCATGACCAGTCAAGGTTTTCAGTAATTCACCATCACGATTCCAAAGCCTAACAGTATTATCAGCCCCGCTCGATGCCAGCAGTTCTCCATCTGGGCTAAACGCCTCACTCCAGGGAACATCAGTATGAGCGTCTAACGTGTGAAGCAAGTCTCCTTGCAAATTCCATAGCTTAAGAGTCTTATCTTCGCTATGGGACACTAAAGTTTGGCCATCTGGACTAAGAACAACACGCCAAACAATATCGTTATGATCGTTAAGGGTGTTTAGCAACTTTCCTTCTCGGTTCCACAGCTTGAGTGTAGTATCATGACTGGCGGTTATGATTGTTTGACCATCTAGACTAAAGATAAGATCGTGTACTGTATCCTGATGGCCTGAAAGCGTATGTAATAATTGCCCTTGAAGATTCCAAAGTTTCGCTGTGTGATCTTCACTGACAGACGTCAAAATTTCGCCATCAGGACTAAAGCTAAGCCATAGACCATCATCTTCATGAGCTGCAATTGTATGCAACAGTTGACCTTGCAGGTTCCAAAGTTTAATTTTTCCGTCTTGTGAACCAGAAGCAATTATCTGGCCATCAGGGCTAATGGCTATCTCACGAACAACACCATCATGGCCTTCTAATGTTTTGATTTCGCGGATGCCGCTAACGGACTGCGACAATACTTGATGAACGAGGTTGCGATCGCTACCCGGATATTGCTGCCACTTATGACCTGCTTCCAGTGCTGTAATCAACGCATTGGTATTTCGTCCTGCCAAAAACTCTGCGTTGGACTTTTCTGCCAGGTTAGTGATTTGAGCAATTTCTCCCTTTCGCCACAGGTTATACGCATGGGCTCCAAGACCGGCAGCGCCTAAAAAGGCAAAACTCATGATGGCCAGGAGCGACCTGAGAATCAAAATCCGTCGCTTCTCTTGCTTAACCTCCCGTTCTTGAGCTTCTCGTCCCGCCTGGATATACTCTTTATGGAGTGTGGCTGGCAGCGGCTCCTTTTGTTGGTCAAGGGCTTCCACTAGCCAGTTTTCAGAAATGACGAACTCATCCCCCCGCAGCAACAGATCATTCCGACGGTGCTTTTTATCCCATTCCTGAGCTTTAACCAGCAATCGTGTGTGGGTCTTCACATGGAATAGATCCGTATTGAGGGCATCCACCAGCGAAGTAAATGCTTGGTCAAAGTCATTCTCTTCTTTAAAGAACAGCCAGTTGTGTTTACCCAAGGCCGGACGTACCCGAGACATATCAAACCCTTCCCGGTACACAATCGGCAACAATCGCTTATTGTTTTCCACCGCATGGTCAATCTCTTGACCACACACCTTAGAGGCTATGGAGTCGGGACTGATAACAAAAATAAACGTATCCGCACCTTCAATCCCGGCTTTAATTTCCTCCCACCAGTCCGCCGTCAGGGGAATATTCTCCCAATCCACCCAGGCATCGTATTTACTATTGGCCAGGGCCTGATTGAGTACCTGCACAAAGGCTTTGTCTTTGCGGGAGTAGGAGATAAATACGTCCGTCATGACCGATGAATGGCAGTAGAATGCTACAGTTTTCACATACGCACTATTCTGACATTTTTCTCTACTCAAGAAAACAGAAGCTGTTTTTTATCGGGCATACGTTGCCTATCCCAGGCGATTTTCGAGGACATATGACCCGTCTTGTTATGAATTTTAGACATTACAGAGTTTCCCTATTGACACCTAAAGGCAAAGGAGTAACATAGGATACAGAAATAAATAACGTTCATCTTTTACAGAGTCAAAATCTGACTCACAAGAGACGGAAGTAGGGTCTTTTCCCCGAAGGAACGCGCCTCTGTTTCAATGCATATTTCCAGGAGGCGATTCTCATGACACCTGAAACTTTTATCATGATCAAGCTGTTTGCAGTGCTGACAATTGACTGCATTGTATTCTGTCCGATTCTGTGTTAGGTGATTACAGGTTCAATGCCTGTTAAGTATTCCCCCGCCATGGGTGCGGTTAAAGTTCAATTACCGCGTTTGAACTAACCTACCGTCAACCTCAACGAATCGAGTGAGATGAATGCTCTATTTAGGTTAGGGCTGTGGCTTTGCCTGGGTACAGCTCTGTCGTTTGTCCTGTGTGTCAGGCCCTATGGCAGCCCAGATGACGACAAATTGCAAAAGTACCCATTCTGTCAGCAGCCTTTAATTCACTGAGAATGTTGTGTTCCACCACATAATTAATCTCCTGTCTGTAGACTTTAGAAACGAAAGACTCCGGGCTGGTGATAAAACTCCTCTAGCCTTAAACTTCATCACAGATAGCTTGTTGCTGATCGGGTGAGATGTCTTGATATTTAGTATACTCGCGCCACCACTCACAGCCCCGCTGTATCAGCGCATCAAATTTCACTGCTTCTAAGTCCCACACAATGGCATTCCCATCGACACTACTGGAGGCCAGGGTTTTACCGTCCGGGCTAAATTCTATATGAAGTACGGAGTCTGTGTGGCCAACCAAAGTCTGCAAAAAATCACCATTTATCGACCATAGCTTAATTGTGTGGCCTTTCCCAGCTGTTGCTAACGTCTTTCCATCAGGGCTAAGGGCCATAGTCCAAATTCCTCCTTCATGACCTTTTAGGGTAGTCAGTAGCTTACCTTTTAGATTCCAAAACTTAGCTGTACCATCAGCGCTGCCAGAGATAATGGTCTGACCGTCAGTACTAAAGAGGACTTGGTTTGCTACACCGGTGTGGCCTTCCATCGTATGTAACAAATCACCGTTGTTATTCCAGAGCCGCAATGTGCCATCTGCACTGCCAGCGACAAGATACTGACCATTGAGGCTGAAGGCCACTGCCGTATAAATCTCTTCTCCATTGCCAAGGGTATCAAGCAGTTCTCCTTCAAGATTCCACAGTTTAACAGTGCCATCTATGCTGGCAGACGCTAAGGTTTTCCCATCAGGGCTAAAGGAGATAAATGGAACCTTATTTGAATGGCCAGACAACGTATGGAGAAGATTTCCATTTGCACTCCAAAGTTTGACCGTATTGCCCTTCGCTGAAGCCAGGGTTTTACCATCGGGGCCAAAGTCCACAGCATAGCCTGAACCGTCTAAACCACCTGGATGCTCAAGGGTATGCAGCAGTTCTCCCTTAGCACTCCAAATTTTGGCAGTCTGGTCATCCCCCCTTGACTCACCGATTATCGCCAACCGTTGGCCATCGGGGCTAAAGACAAGATCATTTACATCATTATCTTGACCATAGGCTTTTACCGTTTTAATCAGTTCTCCGTCCGGTGTCCAAAACTTGAGGAGACCACGACCATCCCCCGCCACAAGAGATTGGCCATTGGGGCTGTATAGAATCTTTCTAACTACATTTCCATGGTGTAGAGCAGTTGAAACGCCTCTTTCGAGCTGCCAAAGTTTTACTGTTTGATCACCACTAGCAGAGACAAGGGTGTGGTCATTAGGATTAAAGGCAAGATCTCGGACCCAGCTTTGGTGTCCTGTCAGGGTTTGGATAAGCCTGCCGTCTAAAGTCCAGTGTTTAATAGTTTGATCACCACTAGCAGATACAAACGTTTGGCCATCGGGGCTAAAGCGTATCCGTCGAACGTCATCCGAATGTCCAATCAGAGTGGTGATAAGTTGTCCTTCTCGGGTCCACAGTTTAATCGTTTTATCATCACTTGCTGAGGCTAATGTTCGCCCATCTGGACTAAAAACAACTTCTCTGACTCTGTCTTCATGGCCGGTTAAGGTCTTCAACAATTCTCCATCACGATTCCAAAGTCGTACAGTTTTATCGTCCCCTCCCGACGCTAAGAGTTGTCCATCTGGGCTAAAAACTGGCTCCACCGGAACATTGGTGTGTCCAACTAACGTATGCAGTAAATCTCCTTCCAGATTCCAAAGTTTGATCGTATTGTCGTCGCTAGCTGAGGCAAACATTTCGCCATCAGGACTAAAGGCCACCCGGTAAACCTGTGCCTCATGACTGTTGAGTGTGCGTAACAGTTTGCCGTCTTGGGTCCATAACTTCAGCGTGCTATCGTCACTCGTGGTAACAATCTTTTTCCCGTCTAGGCTGAAGTCAATGTCTGAGACCCGTGCATTATGTCCTGAAAGGGTATGGAGCAGTTCCCCTTGAAGATTCCACAGCTTAGCTGTTTGATCTGCACTTGCTGAGGCCAGCATTTGCCCATCGGGGCTAAAGGCCACATTAGTCAGGCGTTCCGCATGGCCATAGATGGTATAAAGTAATGTCCCGTCTTTGCTCCAAAGCTTGATGCTTCCTGCAATTGTCCCAGCCGCAATGGTTTCGCCATCTGGGCTGATTGCAAGGTCATTAACTGCAGCGATATGGTCACCTAAGCTGTTGCTTTCGCGAATACCGTTGACGGCTTGCTGCAAGCTTTGATGAACGAGGTTGCGATCGCTCCCCGGATACTTTTGCCACTGATGTGCTGCTTGTAAGGCCCTAATTAGGGCCTCGGTAGTTTGCCCTGCTGAAAACTCAGCATTAGACTGCTTAGCCAGTGACTCAATTTGCTCAATTTGTCCACCGCGCCATAGTTGATAGGCATAGATACTGGCTCCTGAGGCGGCGACCGAGGTAAAAGTCATGATGGCCAGGAGCCCCCTGAGGAGAAAATTCCGCCGTTTTTCTTGCTTAAGTGCGCGGTCCTGAGCTTCTCGCCCAGCCTGAATGTAGTCCTTATGTAGAAATGTTGGCAGCGGCTCCTTTTGCTGTTCTAACGCTTCCAGTAGCCAATTTTCAGAAATGACAAACTCATCTCCCCGTAGCAGCAAATCATCTCGACGGTGTTTTTTATCCCATTCCTGAGCTTTAACTAGTAATCGCGTATGGGTTTTCACATGGGACAAATCTGTATTGAGCGTTTCCACCAGAGATGTAAATGCTTGGTCAAAGTCATTCTCTTCTTTGAAATACAGCCAGTTGTGTTTACTTAATGCTGGACGCATTAGAGACTGGTCAAAGCCTTCCCGATACACAATCGGCAGCAATCGCTTATTATTTTCTACCGCATGGTCAATCTCCTGACCACAGACTTTAGACGCAATCGAGTCAGGACTAATTACAAAGATAAACGTATCCGCCCCTTCAATCCCGGTTTTAATCTCTTCCCACCAATCAGCAGTGAGGGGAATACTTTCCCAATCTACCCAGGCATCGTATTTGCTATCTATCAGAGCCTGATTCAGCACCTGCACAAAGGTCTCGTCTTTTCGTGAGTAGGAAATGAAGACGTCGGTCATGGTCAGAAAGCAGAGGAATCATTAAATGCCTCACAAAATAAATCAATCATTCCTGATTAGAATGCTTTTACGCCGTGCTGATTTGCCGGGTCCATAAAATCTTTCAATAGTCAGGATTTGAATACTAAAATCATTCTGACATTCAGTGATGCCCGTCTATTCTAAACACAGAGGATATGGATGCTACATTAATGGCTCAGTCTTCTAGGAAATGTGCAAAAAGATGCGATCGCTTTTTCATCTTGCCTATAACGTGACAGATTTAGACGAAGCACGACATTTCTATCGAGGTATTCTAGGCTGTCGAGAAGGACGCAGCACCCAAACATGGATCGACTTTGAGTTCTATGGCCATCAGCTATCTCTCCACTTAGGAAAACCCTTTACCGTAAAAAACACCGGACATGTTGATGAATATCGGGTTCCCATACCTCATCTGGGGGTGATTTTGACCAAGGATGATTGGGATCAATTAGCCAGTCGCCTAGTCAAGGCAGATATTGATTTTGTGTTAGAACCCACGGTTCGGTTTCAAGGGCAGCCAGGAGAACAATGGACAATGTTCTTTTGCGACCCGTCAGGTAACCCCATTGAGGTTAAAAGTTTTGCCAAACTTGAGGATGTATTTGCATTATGAGTGTCAAAATTCCTTTTATTGGTCGTATTAATGCCAATGAACGAAACCGATGGATTACGGCCCTTACCCAGGCTGCACCTGCTGATCTAGATATCTGTGTAGCGCCCTTGGCTGAGTGTAGTGAAGAGGAAAAACACATTGTTGAGGTAGCGATAGTAGCCAATCCTGATCCCGCCGAGCTAGAACAATTGCCTAACCTAAAGTGGGTGCAGAGTCTTTGGGCGGGGGTAGAAACCTTGCTGAAAAGTGTTCCTGATACGCTACAGATTGTTCGCATGACCGATCCGCAGTTAGCAGAAACCATGGCTGAGGCAGTGTTGGCCTGGGTGCTCTATTTGCATCGAGATATGCCCACATATCGTCAGCAGCAAGCACAACATATTTGGGCTCAGCATTGTGTGCCGTTACCTCAAGACCGCACTGTTGGCATCCTTGGCCTTGGCAAGCTGGGGATAAAAGCAGCGTCTAGATTGATTGACAATGGATTTACCGTCTATGGTTGGAGTCGCAGTGGAGGCAATTGTCTGGGCATTAATAGTTGTTCTGGTGTTAACGGTCTGCGACACGTATTGCAAAGTAGCCATATTGTGGTGATTCTTCTGCCGCTGACCCATGAAACCCACGGTTTGTTAGATGCGAATGCCTTTAACAATATGCCAGAGGGGGCATCTCTAATTAATTTTGCTCGGGGACCCATTGTTGATGACACAGCGTTGCTCAATGCCTTAAATGCAGGCCAGCTCAATCATGCTGTGCTAGATGTTTTTTCCCAAGAACCGTTACCCAAGGACCATGTATTTTGGAGCCATCCGCAGATTACGGTTTTACCCCACATTTCTGCACCTACCAACAAAACCACAGCGTCAAAAATTGCCATGGAGAACATTATGGTGTTTCTATCCAAGGGGACGATGCCAACAGCGGTGAATCGACAACAGGGATATTAAGTGAATTCGTGCTTAGCTTAACCACCCTTTGCGGGTGGCTTCAAAGATGGCTTGAATCCGTGTCCGTACATCCAATTTTTCCAGCATATTTTTTGCGTGGAACTTAACTGTTCGCTCACTGATAAATAACTGTTCTGCAATGTCGCGATCGCGATGTCCCTGGGCCAATAGCTGCATCACTTCCAACTCCCGTTCAGACAGTGGAGACGGCATCCGAACCGGCTGGCTAACCTTCTGCGGTAGCTGTAACCGTAGCTGAGCCACGTCAGGCCCCGTCTGTAGCTGTAATTCACCCCCTAGGGCCTGTCCTGTGAGTAAAATGTCCTGAAACGTCTCCAATAGCTCTCTTTGATCGAGGGGCTGCCGCAGAGTTGTTGCCACCATGGCTTCTAGCACCACTGTGTCGTTGTCGTACACCAGACGGCAGTATTGGCAAGATAGCTGTACTAAACGTTCGGCCATCTGGAGCAGTAGTTGAGTAACGGGTAGCGTCAGGGGTTGTTCTGTTCCCAATAAGCTGAGCCGTTGTCCTCCCAAAATGGCGGCCATCTGTTCCGATAGGTGGGCGGTTTCCGGTGTTTGTAATAGGGCTTGGTGGTTAACGGCACTGGCCAGCGCCCCAGACACAGACAAACAGAGGATTTGCAACACCTCTAAAAATTCCGGTGCCATGGGTTGATGGCTAAAGATTGCCAGTACCCCCAGGGCCTGCTTGTCTACCATCAAGGGCAGTCCGGCAAATCCTTGGATATTATTGGCGATGGCCCATTCCCGGTCTTTGACCCAGTCTTCGTCCGGTAGGCAGTTGCTTAAAAAAGGGATGCAGTGCTGGGCGATTTTGCCCACCTTAAAGGCGCCCATGGGGACCCGAGCAAAGTCCCCATCCAGGCGGGTGTATAACCCCGACGAAGATACCAGTCGCAGCGTGGTGCGGTCAGGCTCCACTAGCCAGATGCGGCTAAAGGCACAGCCAAATTGCTCTACTAATCCGTTGGTGACACAGGTTGCGATCGCATCCGGATCTAACCAGCCTGTAAATCTGCTCACCAGCTCTCCACAGCGCTTAAGATCAAACAATAAGCGAGAAACATCCAAATCCTGGGATGTAAGATTAGGCACAGCAGAGCTAGCTTAACGATTAAGTGTGACTTTAGCGTAGGTTTACCTCGCCAATGGTAACTTTAGCCACACAAATTTCCGCCGCATGTGAAACTTTGCCAGTAAGATCTGAGCCTTTGTAGCAAGCCTATGTACTTTGTTATAAACGTGTACAGATAAAAATACGAGGTGACTTAGCTAACTTTCTTATATCTTCAAAAGCTTCTTTAATGGCTTAAAGATATCGATAAAACGAAATGTTGTTAATTAACTTCTGGCAGTGCACCCTTATAAGTTAATTAACAACATTTCGTTCACAAGCTAAGGAAAATTAACAACTCACTTATAGAATTATGTTCAGACCCTAACAATATCATTATAGATAGAACGTTTATCGAATCCTTTTACAAATGGATGGTCTGTAAATCTGTTTCACATTTTTTTAATAATTTAAGGATTTGGATGACTCAGTGAAAAGTCTTTTTCTGATTCCCTAGAACACTTCATTTTTAGATGTTTTGGCTATCTATTGGTATCCATCAACTATTCTCTGTTGGCTGTCAACAGAGGTTTCTTAACTCCCTGTTGGCGTACATTTCCTCTTGTAAACTTATTTGAATGTTTGCAAGGGGAAAAATGGTTTCTTAGAGCGTGAAGTGACTATTGAATATAGCTTTTGAATAAAAATAAGTCGATTTTATGAGATTGATATTGACAGATTTAAACCGTTTTTCAGACGAGAATACTAATCAAAAATAATTAATAATTAGGAGTGCATTGAGCTGATTTGAGAAATCCAAAGGTTATTCTCCAAAATGTTCAGTATCCTTTTGCTTAGCCAGTACATACCCCGTGGCTATTGTAATTTATGGACATCTAGCTTGGTTGGATTACATTTAGTATCCGATACCCTGATTGGGCTGGTTTACTATTTTATTCTCATTATTCTTTTATATTTCCTCAGAAAGCGCCGCAATGTGATCTTTTCGAAATATTTTCTACTTTTTGCGGTAGTTATCATTTTTTGTGGAACTACGCATTTGGTTGGAGTTTCGAATCTATGGCATTCGGGCTACTGGGTTGCCGGTATTCTTAAAGCGATAACAGCCGGGATCTCTGCATATGCAGCGATTGCCATCATTCCGTTGATTCCCAAAGCGTTAGAGTTGCGCACTCCCGCTGAACTAGAGGCTTTAAGGCAACAATTGGAGCAGGAAATCGTTGCACATCGACACACTGAGGCTGAGTTGCGAGAATTATCTACCCGATTGGACTTAGCTTTAGAAGCCGCAGGTATTGGTATTTGGGATTGGGATATCCCTTGCAATAGGGTGGTATGGGATCATCGGCTGCACAGACTATACGGCACTTCTCCAGAGACATTTGGGGAAGATTACGACGCTTGGGTTAGGCGTATTCATCCAGAGGATCGCACAGCCGTAGAAGCTGCTATACAGAGTGCTTTACGTGATGAAGCTATTTATGACATTGAATATCGAGTTATTCATGCCAATGGCACAATCCACTATCGAAAAGCAGATGGTCTAGTTCAATGGGATGACCAAGGAACCCCCATGCGGATGATTGGAACTAACTACGACATCACCGCTCGTAAAAACGCCGAAAACCTGTTGATAGAGACTGAAAAACGCTTTACTAGCCTTGCGGCTACTGCCCCGGTAGGAATTTTTCGTGCAGATACTCATGGCAACTGTATCTACGTTAATGAACATCTGTGTAGTATTGCTCAGTTATCTCGTGAGCAAATGTTAGGGACGGGGTGGACCCAGGGGCTTTATCCAGAGGATCGAAACAACATTTTGGCAGAATGGCATAAAGCTACTAGCCAGAATCTTCCCTTTAAGTTGGAATATCGGTTTGGCCGTCCATCGGGGCCAGTAACCTGGGTATATGAGGAAGCTGTCCCAGAATTCAACCATGCCCATGAAGCGGTTGGCTATATAGGATGCCTCACTAATATTACTGAGCGTAAACAAACAGAAATCCGACTGAAAGCGGCTAAAAATGAAGTCGCACAACAAGAGGCCCTGTTCCGAAATACCTTTGAGCAAGCGGCTGTAGGAATTGGTCATGTTTCTCTTACTGGCAAGCTTTTGCGCGTCAATCAGCGCTTTTGCGAGATTGTTGGTTATGCCAAAGCAGAACTTTTAAATCTTTCGTTCCAAGATATTTCGCATCCAGAGGATTTGGAGACTGATTTGGATAATGTGCAACAGCTACTTACCGGTCAGGTTGACACGTTCCGCATGGAAAAACGCTATCTTCGCAAAGATGGGACTGTAACCTGGACTAATTTGACCTGTTCATTAGTAAGCGGACACAGTGGTAAACCAGGTTACTTGATTGGCATTGTTGAAGATATTAATGCTCGAAAGCAAACGGAAGAGATGTTGCGCCTCTATGAGAGAGCAATTTGTACCACGCCTGACCATATGTCGTTTATAGATTGCAACTATATCTATTCCATGGTCAATGATGCCTATGCTCGAAAGTTTGGTAAATCTAAAGCCGAGATTATTGGTCATTCAGTGGCGGAGCTTCTAGGCGAGGATGCATTTTTGCAAACTGTAAAACCTAATTTGGACCGTACCTTTGCCGGGGACAAAGTTAACTATCAGAGCCTATTTTCCCTGACCGATGAGCTACAGGAGTATCTGGATGTTACCTATGTTCCCTATTGCGAAGAAGATGGAACCATTACCGGGGCCGTAGTTAGCGTGCGAGATATCTCAAAAATTTATGCCGCTGAGTTAGCTCTGACCCACCAGGCACGTCGGGCAGAGGCTTTATTAGAGCTACCACAGTTAGCTGAGCAGTTGGATGAACAGGAATTTATGCAGCAGGCTCAGGACATTGCTAAGACCCTAACGGGTAGCCAGATGACATTTCTGTATCTGGTGCATGGGGATCAAGAAACGTTTGAACTGGTGAATGGGGAACAAAGACCATTAACTGCCTTGGGGAATACTGTCTGTAAGCCTCAACCTTCTATTGATCAGGCGAGGATTTTGGCCGATGTTCTACATCAGCGTCAGCCTGTGATCTACAATTGCCCCTGTGATCCCTCTTCACATGACCAAGGGCTTCTTAAAGAACGGGAACTTAAAGAACATGAGCAGCTTAATCGTCTCTTGAGTGTTCCTGTTATTGAAAATGGCAAAGTTGTGATGCTCACAGGAGTGGGCATCAAGAACAATAACTACACCGATATGGATGTTGAAACGGTGCAGTTAATTGCCAACTTGGTTTGGCGCACGGTGCAGCATTATCGAGCGTTACAAACGTCCCGGTTGCTGGCAGCAGTGGTTCAGTCTACCGAAGATGCCATTATCACAAAAGATCTCAGTGGGGTTGTGACCAGCTGGAATGCGGGGGCCGAAAAACTATTGGGGTATTCGGCATTAGAGGCCATTGGGCAACCGGTGACCATGCTTTCTCCGATGGATCACGTTGCTGAAGCTAGTCAAAGTTTTGAACAGCTCAAACAAGGTAAGGGCATTGAACAGTTTGAAACAGCGCGACGCCATAAAAACGGTAAACTGTTAGACGTCTCGCTCACCATTTCTCCCCTTAGGGATCGGTCTGGTCAGATCATTGGTGACTCAACAATCATGCGGGACATTTCTGCGCGTAAGGTAGCAGAGCAAAAACTTAAGACTGAAATCATAGCGCGTCAGCAAGTAATTAAGACTCTGCAGCATACTACCGAACGATTAGAGGAAAGTAATCAGGAACTTCAGGACTTTGCCTATGTGGCGTCCCACGATCTTCAGGAACCCTTACGAAAAGTGCAAGCCTTTGGCGATCGGTTAAGCCATACCTGCCAAGATGGACTGTCTGAAAGGGGGCAAGACTATTTAGCCCGAATGCTAAATGCGGCAGTACGTGCTCAGACACTTATTAATGATTTGCTGAGTTTTTCGCGAGTGACAACGCAAGCTAAACCCTTTACTCCTACGGACTTAGCACAAGTTATGGCGGGGGTTTTATCAGATTTAGAGGTTCGTATTGAGCAAACTAGAGCTACCGTAGATGTAGATCCGCTACCGACGATCGATGCTGACCGTACGCAAATGCAACAGGTTTTTCAAAATCTTCTGAGTAATGCCCTCAAGTTTCATAAACCTGATGTAATACCCGAGATTCAGGTGAGGGTATTACATTCACTTGTAGGAGAAAAGGAGGTTTGTGAATTGAGGGTAATCGATAATGGTATAGGTTTTGATGTTAAGTATTGCGATCGCATTTTTCAACCATTTCAGCGCCTCCATGGGCGGAAAGTCTATGAAGGCAGCGGTATTGGTTTAGCAATTTGTCGTAAGGTGATTCGTCGCCACGGGGGCACGCTCCGAGCAGAAAGCCAGCCTGGAGAGGGATCAATTTTTATTGCTACCCTCCCAGTTCATCATTTTCAAGGAGAAGAGAATGTCTCAACAACGGAGTAAACCTGTCATTATTCTAATGGCTGATGATGATGAAGACGATCGCCTTCTTACTCGGGAGGCTTTAGCCGAAAATCGACTTGTCAACGAACTGTACTTCGTTGAAGATGGAGAAGACCTTATGGATTATCTATATCGACGGGGAAATTATAGTGAACCTGGCATTGCCCCTCGCCCTTCGATAATTTTATTGGATCTTAATATGCCTCGAAAAGATGGTCGTGAAGCTCTAGAAGAGATTAAAAATAATCCTGAGTTACGTAGCATCCCAGTTGTAGTATTAACCACCTCCAAAGCCGAAGAAGATATTCTGAAAACCTATGATTTAGGTGCTAGTTCATTTATTACTAAACCTGTAAACTTTCAATCCATGGTTGATATTGTAAAAATTCTTGGCACATACTGGTTTCAACTTGTACATTTACCAGATGAGGTCAGCTCAGCTTAGAGGTTTTAAGGACTACTTAGAGCAACTCTTTGAATAATATGTCAAGGCTAATTTAATCTCCCATACGTTAAAACTTTACGACTTTCCAGAGCTCTTTAAAGGTCTAAAGTATTAAAAGTTTTCCTGGTAGAGATGCCCATCTTAAAGACGCAGTGCTTATCGTCATAGATATTAGGGAAGTCGTAACAATGAGTGATTTAGCTTACCGAGTCTTACTAATCGACGATGATGAAGATGATTACATTGTTACCCGAGACTTGTTACAAGAATCGGAGCAAGCATCCTTTGAGTTAACCTGGGTAAGCACGTTTCAGGCCGGACTTGAAGCACTGCATAAGGATTTTCATGATGTTTACTTATTAGACTATCGCTTGGGGGCAGAAACGGGGTTAAAGCTGTTGCAAACTGCTGTAGAGTCTGGTCTACGTAAGCCGATAATCCTGTTGACAGGGTTGGGTAACTATGACATTGATCGTCAATGTATGGCTATGGGGGCTTCAGATTATTTAGTTAAAGGGGATCTGTTGACGGGGCCACTGCTGGAACGTTCGATTCTACATGCGATAGAACGAACTCAAGCAGCGGCTGAAATATGTTTATTGACCCATGTGCTACAGAGTATTCATGATGGTGTGTACATGACCACCGAAGAAGGAGAGTTGCTATTTTTAAATCAATCTCTCAGACAGCTCTGTACTTTTTCTCCTAAAACTACACTGGGACATGGGGCAGAATTATCCCAGTATCCAATACTACAAAAAATATTATCTCAGGGAAACCGAAAGCGTCAAACGCAAAAGTCCACAATATTCCAAACTGAACTTTCCCTAAAGTCTTCCATAGGACTCGATCGAACGGTATTGTTATCTGAGTCGTGGGTAAAAGCGCAACAACAAACCTTACGATTTGGGATGATTCATGATATCACCGAACGTAAGCAAGCCGAACTAGAGCGTGATCGTTTTTTTAACATCGCTATTGATTTGTTATTTATTGCAGATGCGGACGGTATATTTAGGCGCATCAATCCTTCTTGGGCTACCACATTGGGGTATGCGGCTGATGATCTGTTAGGCCAGTCCTTCTGGCAATTAATGCTTTCAGATGATCAGAATAGTAAACGCAGGTTGCAAGACACCCTAGCCCAAGGACAAGAAATTAACGCTCTGGAATGCAAAGTGCGTTCAACAGACGGATATTATCATTGGATAGCATGGAATTTAGTGCCATTTCCCCAAGAGAATTTACTGTATGGCAGTGGGCGTGATATTTCTCAGCAAAAGGCTTCTGAAGCTCGTTTAACCTACGAAACACTACACGATAGCCTGACAGGTCTGGATAACCGAGTCTGTTGTCTAAATCGATTGGGACTGGCAATCAAGCATCTGAAACGGCATTCCCATAAACATTTTGCTGTTCTGTTTGTAGATCTCGATAACTTTAAACATATCAATGACAGTCTTGGGCACTTGGTGGGCGATCAGCTTCTGGTTCAGGTCTCCCAAAGGCTGAAGGCGATGGTTAGAGGCGTCGATAGCGTAGCCCGCTTGGGGGGGGATGAGTTTCTGATTCTATTAGAGAATCTAGAGCATCATTTAGATGCTCTAAAGACGGTGTATCGCTTGCAAAATGAGTTACAAAAACCGTTTCACTTAGAGGCTCGGGAGATTTTTACCAGTGCCAGTATCGGTGTTGTTTTTTCCAATTTATCGTATCAATCAGTGGATGAAATTATCCGTGATGCTGACATTGCTATGTATCAGGCCAAAAGTCAGGGAAAAGCCAGCTATGTTGTGTTTGATCAGACCATGTATTTGCAAACGCTACATTTAGTAGAAACCGAAACGGCTTTACGTAAAGCGATTGATAAGCAAGAGTTTTGCCTGTACTACCAACCCCTTGTTAACTTAGACAACTCCCATCAGCTTGAAGGTTTTGAGGTCTTACTGGGCTGGTATCAGCCAGAAAAGGGCATGATACCAGCCTCTGAATTTATTCCCATTGCTGAAGAAACAGGACAGATTCATTTTATTGGTACTTGGGTTTTACGTAATGCTTGCCAACAGTTCAAAACTTGGCAGGTCGAAGGTAAAGCCTCAACAGATTTATACCTCAGTGTGAATTTGTCTGGACAGCAGTTTCGAGATCCTTCTCTGATTGATACCCTTGATACTATTCTGATGGAGACTCAATTAGATCCACAATGTCTTAAATTAGAGATCACTGAAAGTAGTCTTATCCATAATATTCAAGCGGCTACCGAGATTATGGACTTGATTCGCAGTCGAGGGATTGAGCTTAGTCTTGATGACTTTGGGACTGGGTTTTCATCGTTACGATATTTGCAGCAATTTCCCATAAGTACCATCAAAATTGATCGTTCTTTTGTAAATAAGCTAAATAGTAGCGATCGCAATTTTAGAATTACGAGTGCGATTGTGAATCTAGCCAAAGCATTAGGGTTTAAAACCATTGCAGAGGGGGTGGAAACTCTCGACCAATTAACCGAGTTACAAATGCTCGGCTGTGATGCGAGCCAAGGATATCTATTTTCTAAACCCCTACCAGCTGCAAAAGCCGAAAATTATCTAGTGCAAAATGCTGAGCCGGTAAATTTTGCCTAGTGCAGCCGGTGAATGAACCGCGTCGGTCTGTCACCAGATGCTATGGTCGCTAGCGCTCCACAGCGTTTGAGCTTGAGCAACTGTGAAACATTTTTCCGCCACACCTTAAAACCCTGCCAGCACAATTTTGCCCCGTGCCGTACCGCTTTCAATTTGGGCATGGGCACTGCGCAAAGTGGCTGCGTCAATTTTACCGGCTACCTCAGTAACCGTGGAACGGATACGTCCGGCATCTACTAAATCAGCTACTTCGTTGAGCAGCTTGCCCTGTTCTGCAATATCGGGCGTATCAAATAGCGATCGCGTAAACATCAGTTCCCAGTGCAGCGATATGGCTTTGGTTTTTAGAACTTTGGCATCCAGGGTTTCTGGGTCATCAATTAGACCAAAACGTCCCTGGGGAGCAATCAGCTTAACGATATCGGCTAAATGTTTGTCGGTATGGGTAGTGGAAAACACAAAGCCAGGTGCGTCCAGACCCAGCTCTTTAATTTGGGGAGCCATGGGCTGGCGATGGTTAATCACGTGGTGAGCGCCGCATTCCTTTACCCAATCTTGGGTTTCAGGCCGTGAAGCGGTGGCAACAATGGTCAGGTCTGTCAATGCCTTTAGCAGCTGAATGGTAATAGAACCCACACCGCCAGCACCACCGATGATCAGAATAACGTCGCCGCCTTGAGGGGTGGGGCGATTGACCTCTAGACGGTCAAATAACATTTCCCACGCAGTGATTGACGTTAGCGGTAGGGCGGCTGCGGCTGCATCACTTAGGCTGCTGGGTTTGCGGCCAACAATGCGTTCATCCACCAGATGGTATTCACTGTTGGTGCCAGGACGTACCAAAGATCCCGCATAGAAGACTGCATCACCGGGTTGGAAATTCTCCACATCAGGTCCCACGGCTTCAACAATGCCGCTAGCATCAAATCCTAGAACCCGCCATTCACCCTCGGGCTTCATCTGCCTACGCACTTTGGTGTCCACTGGATTAACTGACACCGCATTTACCCTAACGAGTAAATCTTTGCCTTGGGCTGTGGGCATATCCAGGGTAATGTCCAGTAGGGCATCGTCACGGTCAATGGGACCAGCGGTTTTGTAGGCAATGGCCTTCATAGTTAATCTCCAGGTGCAGACAATTACAATTCACAGAGTTTATCTAGAGCTATGGGGTCTTTGTCATCTCGTTTAAGGTAAAGGCTGCAACCGCATTTTCTGTTGCCTTCATATACTCGACCAGGTGAGTGTTGTTCATATGCTGTTGCCAAAGCTCACGACTTTCCCAGATTTCATAAAACAAAAAGATCGCTGGATTATCATTGTCCTGGTGCAAATCATATTGAATACAGCCAGCTTCTTTAAGCGTAATGGGAATCAGCTTGAGGAGTTCAGCTTTAACAAATTCAACCTTGCCGGTTTTTGCTTCGATTTTCGCCACGATGGTTAGTGGTGTGCTCATTTCACTGTGTTGCTGTCAGGGCATAACGAGCATAAACTATGCAAACACCTTAGGTAAGTACGCACTTTTTTGATACGTAGTACCCTTTTGTATACTATTGGATTCTACTAATGGCTCATACTAGATATGACTGCGCCCAAGGTTGTCCTGTAGAGGCAACTTTACATGTGATTGGTGGTAAGTGGAAAGGTGTTATCTTATACCACCTACTATCGGAGACCAGTCGTTTTAATGAGCTGCGTCGGTTAATGCCGGACATCACCCAGCGGATGCTGACAAAACAACTGCGTGAACTAGAAGCTGAGAACCTGATTTCGAGGAAAGTTTATGCTGAAGTTCCACCCAAGGTCGAATATTCGATAACAGAGTACGGAAAGACCTTAGAACCTATAATTTGTGCTCTTCGAACCTGGGGCTTACAACATTTGGAAAAAATGAAAGGTCAGGTCCAATAGATGAAGAAACTTTTGCAAAGCCGTACATTTTTGAGATAAAAGTCCCTATTCCTTGAGCACCTTAGCCTCTGACGCCTAAATGCTTAATTCAGCAGCTTAAACGTAGTCTATTAAGGAGCTTGTTGATGGTTGTTACTGCTTTGAATAATGGAGATTTTAGATGCTTTTGTTGGTCACCTGGATTCTTCTGAGACTCGTGAGAGGGGAAACTTGTCAGAACTTCTTCTCGAAAAACAATAGAAAACCAGGCTAATCTGCGACAGGTGATTGAAGATAGCGTGGATAATCCCATCACCCTAGTAGCACCTACTTCAGTTTTGTAAGTAGGCGCAGTAAGTACGATTAAAACTTGGGAAGTCGGCCCATGGCAATTGTTATGATAGGTATGGACTACTAGAACAATTACTAATGCAATTTCGGAAAAGGAAAATGTGATGTTCTTTAATTTACGTACCGTAAACTTCGCAGTAGTGGGCATGCTGGTTACCTTAAATGCCGCTTCATGGGCTCAGGCCCAAACAGTTATAACTGAACCCATCCAAACTGTTCAACTACCAGCTAACGTCACATCTGCTCTACTCTATTCAAATAATGCTCGGCGATTCTTTGAAGAAGGTAAAGCCCAGTTTGAGCAAGCTATTCACCAGCTATCAGCTGGTGATGATGATGAATCAATACACCCTCTACTGACTCTGCAACCAGAGGTTCTAGAGCAGTTTGATGAGTAGTAGAGATTTTTGGGCATTGCTGACCCCCGGTATGCTTTTTTGCAAACGATGCTGACACATACTTTGTTTTATGGAGCATTTCATATGCATAATCAGCAACGGCAAATTTCTTCTGAAATGCTTAGAAGCTGTTAAGAAACGACTTCACGATTTAAGCCTGAAAAGCTTGTTAAGCCATGATTTAAATGCACAAGGTCATGGTTCTAATTTTTAACAAGCCCTTAGCTAGCTGATCAAATAACCAATAGATATTATTTAGATGCACCCTTAAGTCAGTAACGGTGTCACTTCCCCCCTAAAGAAGTAGATGATAGATTTTGTATCTTACACTACTAAATTTTCCAAATTGCTTAAATCAGCTGTTGTTGTGTGACTAATGCTTTGATATTTCTGCACAAATAAACAATATTTAATACTAATTTAATTATTCTCTTTAAACAATTGAATTCCATAGCGAAGATAAATATGGAATACCGTTTAAACATAATCAGTGGCTACTTTAACTCTCTTCACTTAAGTGAAATAGTTGCCGTTTCAAACCTTAGTGCTCAAGATCGTATTAAAAATAAATAAATAATTAATTGACATGCATTTTTTGCATGCTGTTCAGCATATTGACGTGTTTTGTATATTTTTCTGTATAGTAATGTTACTACAGCAAAGTGCTTAGTGAACTATTGCATTCAAGACATTATTGTTGTAAGCAAAAGTGAAAATAAGTAAGAGTGCTTTTATTTGAATTGTTAAAAATACTTATTGAGAATATATCTTTCTAAATCAATACTTAAAAGGGCTGTTAGACCTTGCTATAGCTTACTTCAAGCCATTGTGGTGTCATTGAGCTAAGTCAGCTAATCAGCTTAGTTGCTAAATGTTATGGCTTAAACCTAAGTGAAATTTCAGGATATTTATTAATAGGTGGCTGAGCGCTTACTTTAAATAAGTAGATTGGCTAAAACTATGCATAATAATATTCAAATTTAAACTAAACTGCCTAAGGGATATTGAGAAGTTTAGGTGCTCATTCAGCAGTTTTAGTAAGCCTTTTTCTTGGGAATTCTAGAGTGTGCTGTATTTTTTATCTGCTACGCTCTGCTTTGAAAAATACGTGTATTAGTGATTACTGCATTCTGTTGTTATATGTTTTGAGTTAAAGGGGTCTATTTGTACGTAATTTTCAGGTTATATCAAGAAAGACTCTAACAAAATATCTGAGTGATATTACGTAATTGGTTCTCTTTTTCAAAGGTGATAAAAAGATTGTAAAAGTATTATGGAAGTATTTTTTACTTCAGGTTATCAAGGTGTTAATAGCGATAACTTATGAATAATGTGCCGAAGCCAGAAAAAGGAACAGTTACCACCACCAATGGTATCGGCCATAGAAAGAAAGCGGCTCTATCAACGCCGTCCACATCGGGTCAGACTATGAAATCTCTAACTACGTTGTCTTCTAGTAATTATCTTGGTGATTTGTCTGCCTTAGTGCAGCATGAACTTAAGCATCCCCTGAGTAGCTTACAAGGTGTAGTTCAAAGATTGAGTTCTGGACGATTTGGGAAGCTCTCTGGCGAAGGTAATCATCTGCTCATGGCCGCTATGATGGATTTAGATCGGTTGATCCGTTTAGCTAATGCTGTTGAGGCTCAACCATCGGCTTTGTCGGCTTTACTTTCCCCAGAACAAGTGCGTTTGTTCAAGTTAAAGCAAGATTTGCCTATAGCTATCGAGCAAAAAGAAATATACCTGGTTTATCAACCCATTGTTTGTAATAGAACGTCAATCGTATATGGTTTCGAAGCTTTAGCCCGTTGGGATCATCCCACCTATGGAGAAATTTCGCCGACTGTCTTTATTCCGCTTGCAGAAGAAGATGGTTTGATTCATCAAATGGGAAAAGACTTGATTACTAAGGCCTGTAATCAGTTAAGTCAATGGCAACGTGCGTTTCCCCAGGCTCAACCTTTGACGATGAGTGTGAACTTATCTCCTTTACAGCTTGGTCAGCTGGCATTAGCCGATCATGTTGAGCAAGTGCTTCAATCCAGTAATGTGGATCCCAGTCATCTCAAACTGGAAATTACGGAAAGTGCCTTGGTTGAAAATAGCCACATAGTGACATTGGTACTGCAAAAGCTCAGAGATCTTGGAATTAGACTTCATTTAGATGATTTTGGAACTGGTTACTCAGCTCTTTCACGATTAAAATCCCTGCCACTCAATGCCCTAAAAGTGGATCGTTCATTTGTCGTGAATCAAAATTGGGATATTTGTGAGATTATCTATGCTTTAGCGGAAAAGCTAAGTCTAAGTGTGATTGTTGAAGGGATTGAGTCTCGGGAAGATGTTGATATGCTGAAAGAAATCGGCTTTCAGTATATGCAGGGCTACTATTTCTCTCGTCCTTTAAGGGCTAATGCCGTAGTTGATTTCTTATCAAAATTTTATCCATGTACTGCGCAGGAACAAACTGTAAGACCCTTATGTAAAGAAGAGTTACCATTGGTTTGTTGATGATCTGCAAAAAGATTTCTGGGTAATTTAGCTAGCTGTACTATATGACTTGTATGTTCCAGAAACTCTACGATGATTCGATCTATCGCACTTGTTTTATTGTCTAGCCTTGTTTATATAGGAGGTACGTTAAATGCCTCAGCGATTTACGCAGCGGAGTTGCCAACCGATATAGAAAGTTTCCATTTTAATCCTCCTAAGGATGGTATTCCAGATAACACTACAGGTGGTGCATCTCGTAACCCTGATCGTTGTCGTCATCAAGAAACAGCAACTAAAGCATCAAATATTACCTTACTAGCTCCTAATTCTTTTATGGGGCACACAATCTCAGCCCAGCCTGCTTTCTTTCTTTATGCTGAGGCTACGTTGGCGCAAAAGGTTTTTGTTAATATTGAGAACGAGCGGGGAGAGGTTGCATATTCTGGATATCAATCATTGCCGACAGATACAGGACTCATCAGAATAATCTTTCCTGAAGATGCATCTAGTCTTACTCCGAATATCATTTATAAGATCACTGTTGTGCCTGTCTGCGCAGATATTTTGCGTCCTGATGATCCAGCTTTAGTTGGCTATGTAAAACGGATTTCAAATCTCCCATTTCAGAGTACTAACTCCTTTAGATCTGCTTTTGAAGAAGCGATGATGTACGCAGAGTCTGGTATTTGGTATGACACATTAGTGCTCTTAGAACAAACATTACGTGATGATCCTACTTTTGGGAGTGTCAATGCAGCTTGGAATATGCTGCTTGCTATTGGAGAGCTAACACAGTTTGATTTGACCTTAAATGCTGCTCCAGTCAGTGACTGTAGAGATTCTCTGTGCAGTCTTCCTTAAAATATGTTGACTTGTTTATGATGAAAATTTTGGGATGATGTTGCTTTTTGAACTCCTCATCTTTTCTAGGTAGCAACAATTATTGACTGGACTTACATCGTTTGATTTTCGTTGTCGTAGCCCAAATTAGTTACATCGTGGTTAAGAAAAAATTAGGGAATCTTTTAGTATCTGTTGATAACTCAGGTAATTAGGACGATGTGCTATGGCCATCCGGTTTAGCGATTTACTACTCTTTTCGCAATGGCAATCGCGAAGACAGACGTCTCTATCGCCTCAGGTTGTATCGTTAATTATTTCATTTGTTGTTACTATCTGTTTACTGTTACTGAACTCAACAGGCTGTTTTCAGGTTCTTGAATGGCTAATTTTTGATCAATACTTTCGTCTACGTCCTGAGGAGAGTGTTGAGCCTCGCCTACTGATTGTTACTATCGATGAGCCAGATTTGTCACAGCTTCGCCAATGGCCCCTCTCAGATTATCTATTGGCTGATGCCTTAGCTCAGATTGATCAGTATCGTCCTACAGTAATTGGTTTAGATCTTTACCGTGATTTTCCTATCCCACCAGGCACGTCTACGTTAGAAACGCTGTTTAGAACCATGCCTCACTTGTACGGTGTGGAGAAAATTGGAGGAACTCCTGTACCGCCACCGCCTATATTGGCAAAACAAGGGCAAGTAGCTATGGCCGATCTTGTAATGGATGATGATGGTAAGGTGCGGCGAGCACTATTATCCATTAGTGATGAGGGTAAAGTTCGACAGTCATTGGGCTCTGCTGTTGCGTTGCATTATTTAGAATCCCAAGGAATTTCACCGGAGAGTTTACCAAGCAAACAGTTAACCCGTCTAGGAGATACGTTATTTCCAAGGCTGCAGATGAATGATGGGGGATATATTCGTGCTGATGTTCGAGGCTATCAGATACTGCTCAACTTTAGGGGAGCGGAGAGTCGGTTTGACACAGTTTCTATTATTGATGTTTTAGAAGATCGGGTTCCCGTTCACTTAATCCGAGATCGCATTGTACTCATAGGTTCCATTGCTCCTAGTCTCAACGACTTTGTATATACCCCTTACAGCAGAAGTCATCTCACAAATACCACCCAGAGTCCTGGCGTTGCTATTCATGCTCATATTGCTAGCCAAATTGTTAGTACTGTTTTGGAGGGTCGTTCTCTTATTCGAACATGGATAACAATAATGGAATGGGGGTGGGCTTTTCTTTGGTGTAGTCTCGGTAGCAGGCTAATCTTAATGTCCCGTTGGCAAAAACTCAGAGGGTTCAATGCCTTGTTAGCATTAATAATCCCAGTTCTAGGACTTAGCCTTAGCTTAGTTGTCATTAATGGTATCTGGTTTCTGAATGGTTGGTGGGTGCCAACTATACCAGCGCTACTGGGTTTGATTACATCTGTGACGGTGGGGTTGACTACCAATAATCTAAAACTACTCAAAGAAGCTTATGTAGATGATTTAACCAATGTATTAAACCGTCGGTCTTTTAATCAGCACATGGTAGAGGCTCAGCAGCAGTCAAAGGATTTAGCGATTATTCTATGTGATATTGATTTCTTTAAAGGATTTAATGACTTTTACGGGCATCCCGTGGGAGATAGCTGTTTGCAAAGAGTAGCCAGAGCAATTCAGCAATCGGTACATGGTCACGATCTGGTGGCTCGCTATGGTGGAGAAGAATTTGCCATCATTCTACAATCTGTTTCTAGCAGTAAGGCGTATGAAATTGCCGAACGTATGCGAGAGGGAATTCAAAACTGTCGAATTCCTCATGCTGCCTCCAAAGTCAGCGCCTATGTCAGTATTAGCTGCGGGGTGGCTGTGCGCTTGGCAAATACACCACAGTCCCTAACCGAAACCTTAATCAGAGCTGATCAAGCACTCTATCAAGCGAAACGAACAGGACGCAATAAAGTTGTACTTGCAATTGTTGCTGATAATGATGCCAACATATAGCTACTAATGTTACTGGTAGCTATCCCTTCTGCTTCAGTCTTGGGGGTGATAGTTTTGCATCGTTTGCATTAACTAATAGCTTTTCACAGGTGGGCATTGGTGAGCAAGTTACCTTAGTTCCCTTTGTTGGTGCTGGAATTGGTGTAGAAGTGGATGATTTTGAGATCAGTCCACTGGTTATGGCTGGTGTGGATGTGCCTATTAATGATTTGATAACTGGCACTGCTCGGGTTAATGCAGCCTTTGATGATGAAACGGATATTGGTGTTGTTCTAGGAGTGGGTATTGATGTATTGAGCTTATTCTAAGCATTGATCAATACAGTAATTTAAAGGTTAACTGTCGTGTCATCGGTGGTGGCGTTATCTGAGGGTAATTTACGGCCTTTCAGATATGGTTATTGGGTTAAGCTCGCAGTGTTAAAATTCGTTAAAATCAAAGGGCCGCCACTGGTCCTAATGAATGCCTCGAATTGTTCTAATTGCCGGGTTTGAAGCCTTTAATACACAGCTGTATCAGCAGGCGGCAGATCTGGCCCAGCAGCGCTGTCCCGATTTGGACATTCGAGTATTTTGCGATCGCGACCTCACCACCCAGCCTGATGCCATTGCAGCTGCCTTGGACAGTGCCGATGTCTTCTTTGCCAGTCTTATCTTTGACTATGACCAAGTCCTCTGGCTACGAGAGCGGGCACAGCAAATTCCCATTCGTCTAGTTTTCGAATCAGCCCTGGAGCTAATGGCCCTCACCCAGCTGGGCAAATTTGTTATCGGCGAAAAGCCAGGTAAGCAAGGGGGCGGCATGCCCAAACCCGTCAAATTTATCCTTAGCAAGTTTGGCAGTGGTAAAGAAGAAGACAAACTGGCTGGATATCTTAGCTTTCTCAAAGTTGGTCCCAAGCTACTGAAATATATTCCTGCACGGAAGGTGCAGGATCTGCGCAACTGGTTAATCATCTACAGCTACTGGAATGCAGGCGGTACTGAGAATGTTGCCTCCATGCTGTGGGTACTGGCAGAAAAGTATTTGGGGTTGACCGTAGGAGATATTCCAGCGGTAATCGAAACCCCTAATATTGGACTGTTACATCCAGAGTATGAGGGGTATTTTGAGTCACCAAAGGCATATGCTGAATGGTACGGGGAAAGGACAACAGGGGAAGGGGTAAAGGAAGAAAAGCCCCGCGTAGGCATTTTGCTCTATCGCAAACATGTCATTACCAAGCAGGCCTATATCCCGCAGCTGATTCGCTACTTTGAAGTAGCAGGGCTAGTTCCGGTACCCATATTCATTAACGGGGTGGAAGGTCATGTAGCCGTACGGGACCTGATGACCACGGGCTACGAGCAAGCTCAGCGAACATTGGGCCATGTGGAATGCCCTTCTCTTTCCAAAGAAGCGGTGCAGGTGGATGCTATTGTTTCCACCATTGGGTTTCCCCTAGTAGGTGGTCCAGCAGGTTCCATGGAAGCTGGACGCCAGGTAGCAGTAGCTAAAAAGATTTTAGGTGCTAAGAATGTTCCCTACTTTGTGGCAGCACCATTGTTGATTCAAGATATTCACTCCTGGACACGCAAAGGGGTGGGTGGATTGCAAAGTGTGGTGCTTTATGCTCTGCCAGAACTGGATGGAGCCATTGACCCCATACCTCTGGGGGGATTGGTGGGAGACAAGATTTATCTGGTGCCAGAACGGGTGCGTCGACTGACCGGACGGGTGAAAAAGTGGATTGAGCTGAGACGAAAAGAACGGCGCGATCGCAAGCTAGCCATTATTCTCTACGGATTTCCACCCGGCTACGGAGCCACTGGCACAGCGGCATTGCTCAATGTACCCAAATCTCTTTTATCGCTTTTACATGCTTTGAAAAACCAAGGGTACCAGGTAGGAGATTTACCTGAGGACGGAGAAACTATCATTGACTGGGTAAAAACGGCAGATGATGAGAATCAGTGGCTGGTGTGTAAAGGTCAACGGAAGGCAAACGGCGACGGCCTGTCCGAACAGTCGGTACCAGCCACCGTTAATGTGAGAACCCTAGAAAAGTGGCTAGGATATCTAAAAACCTCCAAAATTGAAAAGCAGTGGCAGTCTCTCACCCAGAGTGGTATCAAAACTGTAGGAGAAGACTTTTATGTGGGAGGAATTCATCTGGGTAACGTGTGGATTGGTGTGCAGCCGCCGCTGGGACTGACCGGAGACCCCATGCGTCTGATGTTTGAGCGGGATTTAACGCCCCATCCCCAGTACGCCGCATTCTACACCTGGCTGCAGGAAGATTTTCAGGCGGATGCTGTATTACACTTTGGCATGCACGGCACTGTGGAGTGGCTACCGGGTTCTCCTCTAGGCAATACCGGCTATTCCTGGTCTGATATTTTATTGGGGAATCTACCCCATCTGTATGCCTATGCCGCTAACAATCCGTCGGAGTCAATTCTGGCAAAGCGTCGGGGCTATGGGGTGCTGGTCTCCCACAATGTTCCCCCCTACGGTCGAGCCGGACTTTACAAAGAACTGATGACCTTACGGGAGCTGATCGCTGAGTTTCGAGAAGATCCTCACGCAAACCGAGTGTTGCAGAATACCATTCTTACAAAAATCACTGACACGGGCTTAGCCACAGACTGCCCGCTACCGGAGTTAAAGGCTCAGGGGCTGGAGTTCACATCCGACAATGCTAAGTTGTTTAGCAATGCGGTATTAGATAGTTATTTTGTTGCCGTTTATGAGTATCTACAGGTTTTAGAAAATCGTCTATTTTCCAGCGGTCTCCATGTGCTGGGGCAGCAGCCTACGACAGAAGAGATTATCAGCTATCTTGCCGCCTACTTTGGTGAGCGGTTACACCCTGAGCTATTAGAACAAATTGCCACCGACACCTTGCCAGATAAACCCCAGGTTGAAGGCCTGGCCAAGCGCTACCCAGCCAGTGAACCCCTCACCGTAGCTTTGCTGGAAGAAGCCCAGATTATCTGTCAGGGACTGACTCAAACGACGGATGAACTCACTAATCTATTGCGTGGACTGAATGGTGAATATATTGCACCTGCCCCCGGTGGCGATCTGTTGCGGGATGGTCCCGGTGCCCTCCCTACGGGGCGTAATATCCACGCGCTGGACCCTTACCGAATGCCCTCCCCTGCTGCCTATGAACGGGGGCGCGCCATTGGTCGTAAGCTCATTGCTCAAAATCTAGAAGATTTAGGGGATTATCCTGAAACAGTGGCGGTGATGCTGTGGGGGTTAGATGCGATTAAAACTAAAGGAGAGTCCCTAGGAATTTTGCTAGAGCTGGTGGGCGCAGAACCGGTCAAGGAAGGTACAGGCAGGATTGTGCGCTACGAGCTGATACCTTTGGAACAGATGCATCATCCCAGAATCGATATTTTGGGCAATCTTTCTGGCATCTTTCGCGACAGCTTTGTAAATATCATTGAGCTGTTGGACGATCTGTTCCTGCGGGCGGCGGAAGCCGATGAACCAACGGAACAGAATTTTATTCGGAAACACGCTCTGGAACTCAAGGCTCAGGGAGTGGAAAATATATCGGCGCGGTTGTTCTCTAACCCGGCTGGGGACTATGGTTCTCTAGTCAATGACCGAGTGGTGGATTCTAACTGGGAAACAGGGGATGAACTGGCGGATACATGGCGCGATCGCAACGCCTTTAGCTATGGCCGTAGTGACAAAGGGCAGGCCCGTCCGGAGGTATTGAACACACTGTTGCAAAGCACTGGACGCATTGTGCAGCAAATCGACTCGGTGGAATATGGTCTCACCGATATTCAAGAGTATTACGCCAATACCGGTGCCCTCAAAAAGGCCGCAGAGAAACGTCAGGGTAAACGGGTCACCGCCAGCTTTGTGGAGAGCTTTTCTAAAGATACAACACCCCGCAAACTGGAGGATGTGTTGCGTATGGAATACCGCACTAAGTTGCTCAATCCTAAATGGGCTGAAGCCATGGCAGACCAGGGTTCTGGTGGAGCGTATGAAATCTCTCAACGAATGACGGCCCTGATTGGCTGGGGGGGCACTACCGGATTTAAAGACAGCTGGGTATATGACCAGGCCGCCGAGACCTATGCCCTAGATGAGGCTATGGCTAATCGTCTGCGGGAGGCTAATCCAGAAGCTTTTCGTAACATTGTTGGGCGGATGATTGAGGCCAATGGTCGTGGTTTGTGGCAGGCTGAAGAGGAGACCCTAGAGAAGCTACAAAATCTCTACGATGTGGCCGATGAAGCATTAGAAGGAGTTGCGACATAAATGTAGGCGCTCTCAGGTTGATATCAGATTACTTCGTTATTCTAATGACGGCTTTTTATAAAACGGGAATAGGTTTATGGTGAAATTGGGTCGGATATGAATGGCTACAGGTTTAGCCTTCGCTGTTGTCATTGCCTGTACGTCTTTATGGTGTGCCTATGGGCGTTTACCACATCGATAACCCTGTATTTACTCAGACACAACACAAACGCTAATAATCTGATCTCGCCCTTGAGCCTTAGCCTCATACAGCGATTGATCGGCATAGGTCACTAACGTCTTCGGAAGTTGGTGGGGGTGTGGAAAAATCCAGGCAACGCCAATGCTCACCGTTACCCGATCACTAACCTCAGAAGCTGAGTGAGGAATATTAAGCTGTTGAATATGTTGCTGTAATTGTTCAGCCACTTTTACAGCTCCTTCAAACTGAGTTTTGGGCAAAATAATTGCAAATTCTTCACCTCCATACCGTGCTACTAAATCTGTGGGACGTTCAGCCACGGCCAGCATAGCCTTTGCTATCTGTTGCAGACAGCTGTCTCCTACCGGGTGGCCATAGGTATCGTTATATAACTTGAAATAATCAACATCACAAAAAATTAAAGCCAAGGGTTGTTGCTCGCGTATTAACCACCGCCACACATAGTCGAGATATTCATCAAATCGACGCCGGTTTGCAACCTGGGTCAGGCTATCTATAGTGGCATATTGCTGTAGCTCTTTATTGGCCGCTTCAAGCTCTTCAGTGCGTTGTGCAATACGCTGTTCAAGTTCAGCATTATTGTTTGCGAGATCTTGCAGAGCGGTTCTTAGCTGCTGAGACATATTATTGAACGCCAAGGCTAGCAATTGAACTTCTCGAATAACAGATGACACTGGCGTAGAAAATGTCTTATTCTCCATAAAATCCGTAGCAATGGCCCGTTGGGCAAATGACTCAGATATTTTGCTAAGGAAATGTAAAGGTCGAGCAATCCATTGGGCTGTCACAATCGCTAAGATTGATGCAATCACTAGGGTGAGAAAACAAATCGTTAAGGTGGTGTAATTGTTCGCTTGGATATAGTCAGTAAACTCTGATCGAGGAATTACTACAACAATTAACCAATCTAGACCGGGCTGTGGACTAAAGGGAACAGCCTGAATAAATTGATGTTGCCCTGCAATACTATGAATAAACTGTTTATCTGTTGTTAGGTTAGCTAGATTGCCATGCTTTGTAATCAGAGCTTGGGTTGTCTCACGAATTAAGGGATTGTCACTTTCTGTAGAGGCCAGGCGAGTTTCCTGATTCCCCACTTGAACAAAGGGGAGCTCTATGGTGGAGCTTGCCACCAAATTACCTGAGCGCTCAATGATAAACACCTGACCGGCTTGGCTTACATGTAGCTGCTGCAGAAACTTGCTAATATCAGCCAAGGTTAAATCAATGGCCAATACCCCAAGTAAGGAATTGGCATCATCGTAAACTGGAGAAGCATAGGTCATGCCCAGTCTCGGTGGATAGGCGAAGACGTAGATGTCTGACCAAGTGGGCTGTTGGCTTGCTAGGGCCACCCGATACCAGGGACGAATTCTTGGGTCAAAGGTTTCTTGCCTGAGCAGTTCTTGACGATTTCCTTGGCGATCGAGGCGATAGATTTCACGGTTTGGGGCAGTTTGTTCAGTTCTTAATCGTAATGTCGTCAGTTGATCGATTTCGCGCCAAACGCCAACAAAATCTCCTGCCGAATTAGCAAAATACATGTAGGGGGCCGCTGGCGATAGCTGAGTTTGATTCCAGAAGTACTGGGTCATCACCGGGTAGTTGTTCACATCCAGGTTGCCATTCTCAACAGCTAACTTGTTGATTTGCATTAACAATGGCGGTATTTCTGTATAGCTCTGGATATGGTCTTCTACATGGGCCGTAATTTCCCGACTCAAATGACTGGCTAGGTCATCGACTGTTTTTTGCCCGTTACGCCAGGAGAAATATCCTGTTAAAACAACAGCAATTACAATCTGCAGTAGAATGGGTACGAGTAAGACAAGGCGCAACGGTAATGGTGTAGATAACCTTAACCCGCTGATTACTGAATTTTGAATTTGTCTCGGTTGTCTTATGGGTCGTCTCCCGTCAACTTGGATGGCTTACTCTCATTACTCCATTTAAGCCTATGTTCAATATGCTGCTAGTTTTCACTAGATTAAATCCGCCTTTTGGCCGATAGATAACGCGCAAAATTATAAATCCCAAATGTTTGCCATCGTATAGGGACCTCCTTCGACCTGCCAAAATGCTCCATCAACATAGCGACGATCTAAATTGAGGCTGGCAATTGTTTGCATGTCTTCCGGAGTTAAAACAACATCAGCTGACGCTAAATTTTGTCGAATTCGGTCCGGATTTACTGATTTTGGAATCACTACAGTCCCTCGCTGCATAGCCCAGCTTAAAAGAACCTGGGCGGAAGTTACCCCATGGCGTTCAGCAATGGCAGCAATAGTGGGTTCTTCTAGTAAAACTGGCTCATCCTCTGCTTTTAAGCTGCTGGGACGATCTGAAGATCCCAGCGGAGAATAGGCGGTCAGATGGATATTGTTGGCGTTGCAAAAATCCAACATTGCGGACTGTTGCAGGTAAGGATGCAGCTCAATCTGGTTCATTTCGGGTTTGATTTTGGCGTCATCTAACAGATTTTGTAATTTTGCAACGCTAAAATTAGACACCCCAATGTGATGGCAAAGCCTTTTATCTACAAGAGGTTCCATTGCCTGCCAGGTAGCCAAAAGGGATAGTTCATTTAAGGAGATTAACTTCTCTGGTGTGAGGGGAAATGAGCTGCCCTTTTTCATAGCGACAGGCCAATGGATAAGGTATAAGTCCAGATAGTCTAGTTGCAAATTTGAGAGGGTCACTTCTAGAGCTGGTTGTACATCCTCCGGTGCATGAGCATCGTTCCACAGTTTGGAGGTGATCCACAGTTGTTCTCGACTGACCATACCGCTCTGAAAAGACTCTGAGAGGGCACGACCAATTTCGGCTTCGTTGCCATAGATGTGGGCACAGTCAATGTGGCGATACCCGGCTGCGATCGCATGCTTTACAGCATTATATACATCACCAGGGCCAGATTTCCATGTACCCAATCCCAACATGGGCATTTGATCGCCGTTGCCAAACTTAACTACACTGACCATCTGTTGACTCCATAGTTAGGGATTGCTACATTCAGCATCAACCTAGCAAGAAAATCTAAGGCCGCTCTATAACTAGAGGTTGATTTTAAGATTGCTCAGGTCGGCCGGTTTAATGTTTTGGTGAAATTATGATTTCCAGAGAAGTTGCACAATCAATAGAATCGAGCGTGCTCTGCTGGTTTGCAACTGTTGCACCGGATGGGAGCCCAAACGTATCGCCCAAAGAGGCTTTTACGCATGATGGAAAAGGAAAAATTATTGTTGCCCATATTACCTCACCTCAAACTATTCAAAATATAGAAAACAATCCATGCGTCTGTCTCAGTTTCATTGATGTGTTTACGCAAAAAGGGTACAAAGTTCGTGGGACGGCTATGGTGCTTCGAGAATCTCACAAGCGCTATCTAGAGCCATCGGTTACCTTAGCAAAAATAGTGGGAGATACCTTTCGAATTCTTGCCGTAATTGAGGTTGAGCCAACCGCGATTGAGGAAATTATTGCGCCGAGTTATCGCATATTTCCAGAGATAACAACACGTAGGATGGTACAACAGTCGTTAGCCACTTACAAGGTTGCCGAATATCAGAAAGAGAGCCAGGAATCCTGTCATAACATGTAGTCTCACTCAATTCCTCTGATTGAGATAGAGTCCTTCCTTACACCCTTAGTTGAGAAGAGAGTCCGTGAGTGTTTTTGACAACAATGAATTCCCTGGTGAAAGTGCCCACGATGCGACGAGCGGTCATCATAGCCGAGACCCATCGCGGCGGCAGCAGCCGTCAAGGTTTCCTGCTGGGACACCCACCAAAGTAGATACCAACGGCGTGACTCAGCCGGGTATGAGTAACAGCTAATTATTCAACTGCGAAAAAGTTTAGGTTCAATTCAGCAGACTCTCAGGTTGAAGACAGACATTGATGTCAGGATAGCCGTGTACCGGTTGATTTTGTTGCTAGCGGCGAATTGAGCGGTTATCTGGTTTGGTTGCTATGTATTGTTAGGTCCATGAAAATTACTTATCTATCCACTTTAATTGCGGCATCTTTAGTCAGTTTGATGGCTGTGCCTGCTCAATTTACAACCGCCCAGGCCAATCCCTGTGCAGCTGTTATTGAGACTCAAACAAGTGACGATATTCCAGCTGTATTTTCAGACCCCCAGACCGGTGATAGCCTAGCTATTCGGGGGTACGATCCGGTTGCTTATTTCACTGTGGGTGCTCCAGTAGAAGGCAGCAGTGACTACGAATATGAATGGAATGGTGCAACTTGGCGGTTTTCCAGTGCTGCCCATAAGCAATTGTTTGCTAACAATCCTGACGCCTATGCCCCCCAGTATGGAGGGTATTGCGCAAAGGCACTCAGTGAAGGAAATATGGCATCTACAGTACCGGAAGCTTGGGATATTGTAGAGGGTAAGCTATACCTCAATTACAGCCTGGATGTACAACGGCAGTGGCAAGGGGATGTTCCTGGAAATATTGCTAAAGCAGATGCTAAATGGCCCAGTATTTTAGAGACGTCCACAGTTGTTTATTACGACACTGTCGGTGCTGTTTACTTCTAGCCATGGGACACTGAGCTGCGGAATATATTCTGCAGCTTGCTAGGTACACCTAGTCGGTTATTCTCCGTTCAATGCTAGCTCAATCAGTGCTGGGACCTTTTGGATTTGCTGGTCATTGACCATGAGATTTGTAACTGCTCTAACAGACCCCAGGCCGATAGCTAACATATAAACACCTTTAAGTCGAAGGCGTTCAACCAATACAGCGGCAGGTACCGTGGTTGTTTTAAAAACAACAATGTTGGTTTGTACACTTCTGGCATCAATCTCAATGCCGGGAATGGCCTGCAAACGCTCAGCCAAATATTTTGCATTAATGTGATCGTCTTCTAGACGAGCTCGATGGTGTTTAAGGGCATAGATAGCACCAGCCGCCATCATGCCTGCTTGGCGCATGCCACCACCAAACATTTTGCGAAACCGTCGGGCTCGATCGATAAATGCCTGAGAGCCCACTAGAGCAGAACCGACAGGTGCCCCCAACCCTTTAGAAAAACAGACACTTATGGAGTCAAAGGGCTCACTGTAACTAGCTTCAGAAATACCTGTGGCTACACAAGCATTCCAGAACCGGGCCCCGTCCAAATGCAATTTGAGTTGGTTTGCTTTGCATACTTGGGCAATGTCTGCAATGTCGGAAAGTGGATAGATCTTTCCACCACCACGATTGTGGGTATTTTCCAAGCAGACCAGCTTAGTTCTTGGAAAGTGTACGTCGTTGGGGCGTAATGCTTTTTGGAGTTCCGTCGCTGTAAAAATGCCGTTTTCCCCCTTGATCAAACGGCACATCACGCCTGAAAGGGCAGCTGGTCCCCCCCCTTCATAATAATAAATGTGAGCTTGAGACTCTAACACCACTTCATCCCCAGGTTCCGTATGGGCACGCAGGGCTACCTGATTGGTCATGGTTCCAGAGGGCATATAGACAGCCGCTTCCTTTCCTAGCAAGCTGGCTACTAACTTCTCTAGCTCTTGTACGGTTGGATCATCTCCTAAAACATCATCTCCCACCTGGGCAGTGGCGATGGCTTCCCGCATGCCAGAGGTTGGCTGAGTGATTGTATCGCTTCTAAGATCAATGGGCATAAGGGGCTAAGGGGCATTGAAAAGTCCCACAGGTGAAAAGCTAGAGTCGACAATCTGCGGCTACTGAACAGCGTTGGTTGCGCTGGGCCACAATGGTAGCTAGGTCCGGGCGGCCAGTTAACTTTAAGCGCCAAACGGCCCAAATGTTGTAGAGCTGATCCACAACAGGTCCGATCACGGGCCATTGGGTGGGAGCATAAATCCAGCCCATACCGAGAATGCTGTAAACCTGACGAAAAACTTCAACGTTCTGAATGACGCTACCATCAGGAAGAATGCCGTGGATTCGCTCCATAGCTGCTTCAAAGGAGACATCTCCATTATCTTGAGGGTCGTAATCGTCAGCTGCAATATCAACGAAGTTAATAAGACCGCGCCCCTTATCCTTTTTTTGCAAAAAACTCACTTCGCGCAAACATAGGGGGCAATCGCTATCGTACAGGAGCTTAATTTTCCAGTTGGCCATGAATGAAAATGGAGCTAAGGCTGCTTTCTGCTCGTAGTGTAAAGGGTTTTTCTAATTCCTGCTGGGTGCTTTTGGTATTCTGGCAAGGATGAAGCAGGGTTATGCCAATTGAGTGATGGGGGGCGTTTCCAGTGGAGCAACCTTTGGCAGATGTGCTTGAATAACTTTTAGCAGATGCCCCCGTTTGAAGGGTTTGTGAATACAAGCATCGCAGCCGACAGCGAAAATCTCTTCTAACTGAGCGGAGAAGGTGCTGGCGGTTAGGGCAATGATGGGTAAATTGGGATCCTTCTTTTTGATATGGGTGGTGGCATCATAGCCATTCATAACCGGCATCTGGATATCCATTAAAACAAGGGATGGTCGGGAAATCTGCCATTGTTCAATCGCTTGTTGACCATTTTCAGCCTCGCGCACCTGGAAACCCGAGGCACCCAATATGTTGCGCAATAGCAGACGGTTGGTGGGGGCATCTTCAACAACCAAAATCTCATGGTGGTGTTGGACGATATTTGCAGATGGGGCTAAGGGTTGTTTGGGGGGCTGAGTAGTCGTTGGCTGGACTACCTCTATTGGCAGCTGAATATAAAATGTGGAGCCTTTGTTAAGGGTACTGTGGCAGCGGATTTCACCGCCCATGAGTTTGATCAAGCTCTGACAGATCGCGAGTCCTAGCCCTACCCCCTGCTCGCTGGCGTCATGTACTGTAGAGGGTAGGGTGGCTTGGTAAAAGGGATTAAAGATTCTCTTTTGTTCACGGTCATTAATGCCTCGGCCGGTGTCAGAGATTTCTATGCCTAAGTAAACAGTACTGGCTTGATGAATGGAGTGGGCTTTGAGCGACACATGGCCCACGTCGGTATATTTGATGGCATTATCCAGCAGATTTAGAACAACTTGCCTTAGTTTACTGGCATCGATACGAATACGTTTGGGTAAAGTGCGATCGCACTCTACCCGTAGCTTTAACCCTTTGTCTTGAGCTTTTAGCTGAACCATTCCCCCCAACTGATAAAAAAGCCTCGACAAATCGATTTCATGGAGCTGGAGCTGAGCATGGTCCATGTCTAACTGAATAAAGTCCAAAATATTGTTAATTAAATCGAGTAGGTGAGAACCACTAGACTCTATGATTTCTAGGGAACGACTATGTTCTGTAGACAGAGCAGCATCTTGAGCCATAACTTGGGTAAAGCCCAAAATTGCATTGAGGGGAGTGCGTAGCTCGTGGCTGATTTTTGCTAAAAATATACCTTTAGCGCGATTGGCTACCTCGGCAGTATCTTTAGCAGTTTGTAGTTCAGCCGTACGTTGTTGAATCCGATTTTCCAAATCATCATGGGCATTTTGTAACGCTCGTTCGGCATGGGTACGTTTAAGTTCTGCCGCTGAACGAGCCGCAAACACCTGTAAAAACGATTGTGCTAGGTCAAGATCTTCCAAAGGCTTGCTGTGGAGAATGAACAGTACGCCAATTACCTGACCTTGATTATCTAGTAGGGGAACTCCCAGATATGTGGTGGCTTCAAACTGTTCTATGGGCAAGTTCTCATCGGGTTGAGAAGACCGACAGTGCAACATTTTGCCCGTTTCGAGGACCTCTGTGCAGAGCACTTGAGCCGCCGCCATAGACCTATTGGCCTGTAGCTTGTTATGGTGCCATATGGCTAGGGCCCGCAGCTCAAAAGTCTCCAAGTCAGCGCGCTCTGCCATGACAACAGTTTTCACATTTAGCAGCATCGCCAAACTGACCACAAGCGTCGAAAAGAATTCTTCGCTTGTGGTTAAAGAGGTGCAGGCAACTAAGCTTTGAAAAGCGATTTGGGCATTACGGCGACGGTTGATTTCTATTTTTAATTGTTGGTTGACTTGGGCCAGTTCAGAGGGTGATTTGAGGGTTAAAAATTTAGGTAACAGGGTGATCAGCTCAACAGCTGTAAGTGCTGATACAAGAGCCGTACAGGCTCGAACGATGCCTGATACCCAATAGTCTGGATACCATAGAGTCCAAACATCTAAGAGATGACCTGTGCCACAAAGAGTAATAAAAGCTCCAAATAGCCAGAATACCTGAACAGAGGCAATTTCGTGGCGGCGCCTAAATGCAAAATAAAATAAGGTCAATGGAATGGAAAAATAGGCCAGGGCAATCACTATATTGCTGACCACATGTAAGCTCACCAACGGCGTTTGCCATAGGTAACAATGCCCATGGGGCATGTATTGATTGGATGAAAACCACTGCCACAAATGCCTAGCTCCTCAACACCTATAGGGTGTATTCCTGGCTTAGGATACCCAGGGTGCAGGAGAGAATTTGAAAACGTTGGAGAGAAACAGCACTAACCTATGGCCAGAGAGAGTTGTTTCGTTATCAATATTTGGGAGCACAAGCTGGAGGAGCTTAGTCTAAAGATTCACCCATAATCGCCTTGTCCAACAATTCAATGGGATGCATCAGAGGTAAGACTCGGCTTTGATTAGGCAGATGCTTCTTAATTTGGAGAGCGCAGCCAGGGTTTGATGAGGCAATTAGAGTTGCCCCTGTATTGACTAGGTTAGCGGCCTTCATTTGTCCCAGTTGGTTGGCCACATCGGGTTGCAGCATGTTGTACACGCCTGCACTGCCGCAACACAGTTCAGCATCGATAGGGTCGACTACAGTAACGTTGGGGATTTGCCTGAGTAGCTGTCGAGGAGGCTGGGTAATTCCCTGACCATGGCGGAGATGACAGGCATCTTGATAAACCAGCTTTAGGGGCTCCTGAGTAAGGGGCGATAGTTTAGCCGTTAACCCTACGTCTGTTAAAAATTCTTGGATGTCCTTAACCTTATTACTAAAGGCTTTAGCCCGGTCACAGTAGGCTGGATCGTCCTTCAAAATGTGACCGTAATCCTTAAGTGTGTGGCCACAGCCAGCGGCGTTGATGATGATGTAGTCGACATCGGTGTCGGCAAAGCTGTCGATCATCTGGCGGGCCAGTGCCTCGGCCTGCGCTGTTTCTCCCTGGTGGGCAGGCAGCGCTGAACAGCATCCCTGGCTTTTGGGGATGATCACTTCACAGCCGTTGGCGCTGAGCACTCGGGCAGTGGCTTCGTTGACATTAGAAAAAAAGACCCGTTGCACACAGCCTAAAATCATGCCTACGCGATAGCGCTGTTGGCCCTGGGCTGGAACGATATCTGGCAAATTATCTTGAAAACACTGGGGGGTCACAGTGGGCAGCAGGGACTCCATCGCGGCTAGCTGAGGCGTAAAGCGGTCAAGTAGGCCAGTTCTACGAATTAGTCTAGAAACCCCTGACCATTGGTACAGGGCCAGGGGACTCAGCAGTAGCCGAATTCGATCTGGATAGGGAAATAGGGAGAAGATTAATTGGCGCAATAGTTGAACAGGCAGAGGGCGCTGATGGTTGCGGTTTACCTGCGATCGCACCGAATCGATTAGCCGGTCATATTGAACCCCCGATGGACAGGCCGTGGTACAGGCTAAACATCCTAGACATGACTCAAAATGACTTACGGCCACCTCTGATAAAGGAGCTTCCCCCTGGTTGATGGCATCCATCAAATAAATTCGCCCTCGCGGAGAGTCAGTCTCCTTACCAATTACCCGATAGCTAGGGCAGGTGGTCAGACAAAAACCACAGTGAACACAGGCATTAATCAATGACGGGTCGGGTGGTTCATGGGCATCAAACCCAGCGGTATTGGATGCTAGGCTAGTATCCAGTTTGAGGGTTGAGTTGGTATCGTTTTCTGACGTCTGCATGCAACGGAGCGAGGCGACTTTGCATAACTAGCTTATCGCTTTCATTCCTCTTGCCAAGCCATAGGGTCGCTAATAGCAATTGAATAAGGCAATGGGCGACATAGAGCCGTGGCGCAATGCCCGTGATATCACGCTACAGCAAAAGGGATATGTTACCCTGCCCTAAGGGGAATACCCTGCCATATCTATCTTGAATCAGGTAATAAGTCTTTGGTTTCTACAGCAGCCTTACCCACGCCCCGGCTACGCTGGTCGGTGGTAATTTCAACAATTATTCTTCATGTTTTAGCTCTTCTAGCGCTGCTGCCAAGTAATTTTAGTTGGAGCGCTATCGGTGTTGCCGTTGGTTTGCATGCATTAACTCAGGGCCTTGGTATTTCCCTGGGATTTCACCGCATGGCTAGCCACCGCAGCCTGCGTGTTCCTAAATGGTTAGAGCATCTGTTTATTCTGTTAGGTACTCTAGCCTTCCAAGGCGGTGTCTATGGTTGGGTCGGCTACCATCGTTTGCACCATCAGCACACGGATCAAGACTTAGATCCCCACAGTGCTACTAAGGGCTTTTGGTGGAGTCATATCAACTGGTTAATGCATACGGTGCCCACCCACTCGATGCTGCCTCGCATGACCCAAGATATCCGTGACGATAAGTTTTACCAGTTTTGCCACAACAACTACATTGGCCTGCAGGTGGCCCTAGGGTTAGCCCTTTATCTGTTGGGCGGTATGCCCTTTTTGGTGTGGGGAGTCTTTGTAAGACTGTTTGTGAGCTTTCACGGTACCTGCTTTGTTAACAGTGCCTGTCATCAGTTTGGCTATCGCCCCACTGAGACCAACGATATGTCTACTAACTGCTGGTGGGTTGCCCTAATCACTTATGGTGAAGGGTGGCACAACAACCATCATGCTTGTCAGTCTTCTGCCTGCTTCCAAAAGAATTGGTGGGAAATTGATCTGGTTTGGATGGTGATTCAGCTGCTCCAAACGTTAGGATTGGCCACTAAAGTCAAGACAGCGAGCTAAAGGGTATCGATTAAGCCAGAAAAACTCGGCTATGAATCAATTCGGAGTTTGGAAGTTAGAAAGGGAGGTTTCCGAACTCCGAATTCAAAACTCCCAACTCCGCTGGTAACCGCTCGGCTTCTCTTCTGTATGAGCGATGCTAACTTTTGCTTGTTAACCGTCGAGTTTGATACACAACTACACGGGTTTGGGAAACCCTAACTCTATTGAGGGATCGTTAGCACCTTGGGTCAGTATCAACTGGCTGAGGGTTGCTTATTACCCCTTCAATGGTCGAATGACAAACCTCCCCAGGCCTTGAACCAGGTAGCGGACTATCGTCAGGGACTTTACTTAACGGTGCAAACAGTGCTTAGAGATGTTATCGGCTCGTGATATCCTGCTGCCAAGTGAACTCAAAAAGCTCTATGCCTAGGTAGTAGTACAGGCACGTCAAGAAGGATTAGCCCAGCTAGAACGGGCTCGCGGGGAGACCGCTGCATTGAGAAACCTGGCGAACGCCGCTCGATTGACTGCCCAAAATCCTACGCTACCGCAGCTGAGATTGTTACAAGCGTTAGAACAGTTCCAAGAAACTATCCATCTAGAACTTGCTCAAAATGTGCAGTCTCAGGGTGAAGCTAACAGTGCGGAATCAGCTGAGCAGTAATATACGGTTTTAGTAAAACTGTTTTCTCGTGGTGGATATTGACCTTGATTGAAGATTATGGGTTTATAGCTTGTCTAATAGGGTATCAATAATATCCTTGATTTGCTCGTCGTTGGCATCTTGAATCAGCAACAGGAGCAAGTTGGAATAGTGGAGTTCTTTCCATGTGCCAAATAAGTCCGTGATTAAACCTGAGGCAATTGGAAAAATGGCCACAATGACAACGGCTAGTGCTGATTGATCTGAGAATAAGGTGATTGCCAAGTATGCAGCACCGGCCAGTAGAACTGACGAAACAATAGTCTTGACCAACAGTTGTTTAACGATACTTTTTTTGTAAGCAAATAAAGCATTGATTGCCCGGACGGGCTCTCCCCCTAGCTGCTGCCATTGACTTGCCTGTCTACTGAGTACTGCCTTTAGCGCCATTATCAGCTTTCCTCCTAAAAATCTTGAATTTTTCTTTTTATGTTGGGCAAGCCACCTGGATTGTAAGGTTTGACGAGTCAGTTGAATAGCATGCTGACGAGCATCTAGATAATGAGCAGAATCTGCAGGGTCACGATAACCCAAAAGTGACTTTAGAGTAATTTTTAAGACAGTCGCAGCCCATACAGGTTCTTGGTTTTCACTAAACTGAACTACGCGAAAGCGATACTGATGATAATTGCTGATATAGTCGGCGAGAGCGGTGGACGTGCAGGCCGTCAGGTCTAGCACACCGTTAAAACTTTTGTCTATTGACTGAGCAATAGCAGCACTATTATGTAGGCCGTCAAACAACTCTAGCCGATTGCCTGGTAAGACTAGGTTAGCAAACAGCATATCCATCCAGCGACGACGTCTAGTGCGGCGAGTTAAGTCCGATTCAACATGTTGCGAAACTTCTTCTATTTGGGGTAACTCATTCTCTAACGGAACATCTAAAGCTTGCTCTAGGATGTCACGTAAGGTCAGCTCAGTTCTCCATAAATTCCTTATAGAGTCAAGCCAACTAGCCATAAAAGTCGATTTTTGATGTTTGCCAGCCTCTAGATGACGGTTTAACCTGTGGGCAAGCCATTGTGCTAAAGGGTCGTCTGATTGAGAGGCCGCTTTAGCAAAGCTGTTTTTATTAACGGGTCTAATAATGTCATTGTTGGAAAAGCCATAGTTTTTCCAGTGAGAGACCACAATGATGACATTGGCTGTTTTAGAGACCTCTTGGAGATCCTTTAAGGTAGCTCCTGTTCGAACCTCAAAATTACTATGTTGGTCGACTTGAGTCGCCATGTCACGAAATGGCTCAGCTATATATTTATCGTACTCGTCGCGGTTTTTTAAAGAACTGCGGTATAGCCTCAAATAATCGGACTCAGCGACCCTGGAAAGAAAGCTTGCCTCGTGGATAGGAATACCAAACAGAATGGCAACGTTGCCCATGGTTGCCCCTCTGATTAACTATTGTCGTTGCTGTGATTGTCATCAGTAATGTAATAAGTATCTAGCTTACGCTCAAGCAGCATATCGACCTGATCGTCCGACAGTAATTTCAACTGTTCTTCAATCTGTTGCCTAATATCGGTTAAAGCATCAAAGGTTGGTGTCTCTTGAGTCAGGCTAGTGTCAATAAAGCTGTTCGTAACATTTACCATCTCTGTCCGTGCCGTTGGAACTTGGGCCGGTTCATTGACCAGGCTAGAAAAGTAAACGTTTGTTGAAGTTCCCAGAGGGCCTTGTTCGGCGTAGGAAAAGTTGATGACCGCCAGTTTCCCTTCATTAGCGGCCTGTTGCCATCTTGACGGTAGGTTCAGATCAAGCCCTGGGTTAGGAACTTCTCGAACACCTGCGGTATTCGGTTGAATGCGGGCTGATAACCCATCCACCACTTGATTAACTGAGATCGCGGGGTTAGCTTGGTCTGTTAAAGAAACTTGTAAGGAGTCTAATCTGTTATTACCTCTGTATTTGAGAACAGTGACTGACTTTGGCTGGCGGGGAACGGGACCTATGGGAAGATTAACTATCTCGGCAAGTTTAGTTAACCATGGCATTCTTCCAAGGAGAGATGCCGATTGTTGGGTATTTGCCCTAAGGCTTCGTGCGATCGCATCAGCCCGTCCAGTATCTCCTAACAGTACAATTGGCTCATTGGAGTCGAGGGGAGAACGAAATCGAGTATCTAAAGCATTTAGTAGCGATGGCGTATCCCCATAGCTTGAGATCCTGACCGGGGGCGGGGGCGAAGGATTCATAGACGCTAGATACGCAACACCATCGGCATCATTGGCAACAAATCTACAGCAACCATTCATTTCAACTAGGCCCTGTAGCTCACTAACAAGTTCCACATTGTTGCTGACGGGCCTGCCTATTTCAGGAGCCGGGGATTGACTCATGGCTAAGGCTTCCCGTCGGGGACGAATGTTGCCAGGACCCTGGATCGTTCTAGACAAAACCTGAGGATCGGTAATGCCTCGATGTTCTATCTGCCGCGATAGTTCAGACGCATTGGATAAAACCCCAGAACGCTGATTAGGCGGGTACTGTAATACTTGGCCTGACGGTGTGTCAACAACTTGTAAGCTGCTTATACCAGGATTTTCTTCAAACCGTAATGTTTGGGAGTCAAGATTATGGCCACCTACACTAAAGAGGGATACACTTCCCCTTTCCCTTTGCCAAGAAAGTACGCTTGCAGGGGTTTTTATCCAGCTATTGGCGGAAACTGAATGGGCGTTACTAAATGCCAGTCTGACCTCGTCCAGCTCATTCACCAGATACACAGACTCCTTTAGTTGTGCCACCAACGGTTGAACTTGAGTTAATAACGCATTAATCCCTGCAGCGGCTTGGTCAATTGATTGGCTAATGTTGGCTTGCCTTTGTTGAATTTGTTCAATCTCGGTTTGACGTTGTCCCAGTGTGGCACTCAACGCTGCTAACTCGTTTTCGGTAGCAATTATGGAGGCACGCCACTCTTCCATCCTGGCACTTTCACTGGGGCTAGCTCCCCCCTGGCGATTTAGACGGTCTACCTCACGATTAAATTGGTTAACTTCCGCCTGTAGACGTTTGTCTCTGGCATCAATTTCGGCAAATAGCTCAATATATGCGGTGATCCGTTCTGACAATGAATTGTCCAAGTCAGATAACAGGGCAAAATCCTGATCGAACCCGTCTAGAAACTGAGCTCGACCTGTTCTGGGATTAGCCAGTAAAGCAGCTAATTGTGAGTCATCTATGTCGGGGTGGTCTGCGCGAAAAGTTGACAAGAGTTCTCTGGCATCTGCCAAATCGCTTTCAGTAGCTGTATCTAGGATTCTAATAAAGTTGAGTGCGTAGTCGTCTAGAACCTGAGCCCCTCCGTTAGCTTCAGACGTAAACTCACTAGACTGCAGGGGGGCGGCTGCCAGCATTAGTTGATAGAGCAACGTGTATTGAACAACGGTGGCTAGGCTGGGGTCTTGTAAATTTGCAAAGTAGTCATAGGCTTCTTCTTCATACCGCTGGAGATGCCCAGTTTCGATCTCTCCCCCTTGTTCAAGCTCAGACCCATAGGTAACGGGTAAGGCTCCGGTTTGAGTGGGTATTAGAATGGAGGGTTCTCCAGAAATAACCGAACCCATGCCTGTAGTATTCCAATTAAATAGGACCTGTGGGCTGCCAGTTTCTTCAAAAACCACCTCACTGAGAGGCACGCCATTGAATGGGAACCGATTAGGTTTAAGAGGATAGTCAAAATATAAGTATTCAACCTTGCCTGCCATAGACCAGGACTTGAGCATCTGATCGGTAATATTGAGCAGCCCACCCAGTTCAGTGTTGATCAGTGCTGGGCTCAGATAGATGGGAGCCCAGTCTCTAAGCTCATACTCCCCGGTAAACAGTTTGCCAGCGAATAGGTTAGTGCGTTCATAGCTCTGGGCCAGCTCAGTTGTCTTTTGTGCGGCCAGGAGTTCAAAGGTTTCAACCCGCAGTGGTGGAAAATCTGTCACAGGAACCTGGCGCGCTCGCGCCACAATGGCCACTTGCTGATCGCTCCAAGCACCACTCAGAATAATGTCTGAGCTGACGACAAACTCTCGAAATGCGACTTTCAAGTCTTCGGGTAATGCCCCCCTTTGCCGAGCGGCCAAAATATCCGACAGTGGAAATGTGAGTAATACCAGCGTTTTATCGGCAGACACCATGACTTGTCGGGTGCCAGTAGCTGACTCTTCCAGCCAGTGGCTGCTAGGGGTAGCAGAGGTATTGAGGGGCTGCCAATCAATCTGCCTATCTGTTACCCAACCCAAAACTTCATCTGCAGATAGACGCAGATTTGGAATTTTAACGAGATTTTGCATCGAACCATTAGCATCTATGGGCTCTATCGTCGCCCCTAGACTGGAACCAAACATGGCAATATTTAACAAGGCAATGCGATCGCGAGTAAGCCTATCGTTTAGTAGATCTTCTTCTTGCTCAACATCTGGCTTTTTGACCCTTAAAACAATATCTTCAACCCAACCATCGACTCCAATCATCCACTTGAATGTTTGATATTCAAGCAAATCGCGTTTAAATGTGGACTCAATGAGACGACGCCATTGTTGTTTGTCTAAATTATTCGGGGGTTCAGAAATGACGAGGATCATTTCCTCATCATTGACAATTTTTGCAGCGATTCGTTGAGTCGGATAGGGGTATGGCCGTCGGAACTCAGACCATACGGTACATGACTGATCGTTGCTCTGACAATCCGGCTGAAAAGGTAGAACTTCTACTTGTTCCGGCGATAGTGATAATAAATTACTTGCCTGCTGATTCCTAGGCCCAGTGTTTTGAATGCCTACATGATTTTGTAAAATTTGAGCCGGAGTAGTCCGATCTGTTGCTCCAGTCTTAGAACTAGCAAAACTTGCAGATTGAAAAAATCCAGACCACGCTAAGAGAGGAACTAGTAACGAGGTGCAAAAACGTAGCTGAACTATCATAGAGGCACTTCAATAAAAAACTGTTGTCGAGATAGCCACAACAACCCTCAAGCTCTAACGAAGAGAACTGTTAGAACCTGGAGCAAATCTTAATTTTATGTTCTCTAAATAATACAGTATTTTATTTCAAGTTCTAAAAACAGGATCAATGGATACTAGAGACTAATAACCTCGATCTCTTAGATAATCATTGCTATGGTTCAAATTTCTTTGACGTCATTTGGGTGTCAGTCAGACCATCTGAGTCATCAGCAAGTCATCTTTGAGGAGGTTCAACCCTTTGTCTGGCAAGCCTTAAACCCTCTTCGCCGCTCAACTAAACCTCTACAGGATAGGTACTTAAGTATGTTGCGACTTTTAGGTGCGATCGCAACATGTAGCAGTTTTGGCAAACTTTGAGTCAGACTCGAGTATCTTTCAGCTTTGAAAAGGATGTACTACATTTCTTATTTTGGATGTCCTCAGTTTTAGCCAATGACATGAGCATAAAGTACTCTTCAATTGGAACTTAAATTTTGATGAGCAGGTGAGAGTGGCTAGCCACTCTCACCTGCTCGGCTCCCTGCCAAGGACTAACAGTTTAACTTCTAGTAGTAGTTACCGATCTTACGGTGGTGAACTGCGGTGGTGCTTTCATCCTTAGAAACCTTGCCATCATCAACGGTGCAGTACACTAGCCAGTGATCGCTTAGTTCCATGCGAGTCGTAACGTTGCATTCTAGGTAGGCTAAAGCGTCTGCCAGGATGGGGGATTTGTTGCTGGCAGGACGAGTACGAATGCCGGCAAATCGGTCAGCACCGGGGGGAAAGCGCTTTAGGAAGTGCTTCATCAGGGGTAGATGGTTACCTTCCTCAAGAATGTTGAGTACAAAGGTGTCTCCTACCTGCATCAGGGATTCAATGGCTCGATCTTTTGCAACGGCAATGGTGAAGCCAAGGGGCTTAAAGCTAGCCTGGGAGATCCAGGACGCAAGCATTGCACTGGTGACTTCACCTTTGGCGGCAGTAATAATATACAAGCCGCTGCTGATGCGGCCTAACGCTTTTTGTAGGTCAGCATCCAGCCCCTTAATCTTTTTGATTTTCTTAGCCTGAGCTAGCTCCTGGCCAAGGTCAGTGCCGGTTTCATCACACAGCTGGTAGAGCGCTTCGGAGGGCGTATCTTTAACGCGGATCGGGTCGAAGGCCACCTTGAGGTCTAGGTCCTGTAGCTTACTCTGAAGGGTATCGATGGGCTCGTCGTCGCCACCGTAGGACTCAAACAGTCCGAAGGTTTGCTTGTTGGTAATTCCTGCCAGGATGGCACTGAGCGCGGTTTGGATTTCTTCTGCTCCCTGTCCAGAGGAGGGGGGCATGCCCATGAGAATACCTTTGGCGCGGCCTACCAGTTCGGTAACGTCGTGGGGGTCGGCCAAACGCATGTCCATCATTTCAACGGCAACGCCGGTCTTGGTAATCCCCTTGGCTAGGGCTTGGGAGATGCGATCGCAATATCCATAGTCAGATACATAGAACACCGCCACCATGTTTTCCGCCTTGCTCTTTTCATTGCTCCAGCGGCGATAGCGCTCGGTTAATTCTTCTAAGTTATGGCGAATAATTGGACCGTGACCCACGGCGATGGTGTTAATTTCCCCCAGCTTATCCATGCGCTTCATGGCCGAAATCACCGAGCGGGCATTGGGAGCCATCAAACATTCGTAGTAAAAGCGAAAATCAGGGGTCAAGGACTCTAAGTCCTCATCAAAGTCGTCATTGCTGCAGTAGTGGGCACCAAAGGCATCGCAGGTATAGAGAATGCCGGTCTTTTGGTCGTAGGTAAAAATTGTATCGGGCCAGTGGAGGTTAGGGGCGCTGACAAATTCCAGCACGTGGCCATTGCCCAAATCTAGGGTGTCACCACTCTTCACCAGCTGAGATTCGAAGGGCTGATGTACCAGGTCTTCAAGGAATTTAACCGCTACCTTGGCACCTACAACTACCGCTTGGGGGGCAATATCCAGCACATCTTTGACTAGACCACTATGGTCCGGTTCAGTGTGGCTAATAACGATGTAGTCAATTTCTGTCGGGTCAATTAACCCCTTCAGCACATCCATGTAGAGCTGCTGGAACTTGGCGTGGGAGGTATCGATCAGTGCTGTCTTTTCCCCACGTACCAGGTAGGAGTTATAGGTAGTGCCGTTCTGTAGGCCAAACTCAATGTCAAACCGGTCGCGGTCCCAGTCTAGGGAGCGAATGGAAGTAGTGTTTTCAGCGATCTCACTACTGGTGATGGTAAGACGCTTTTCGGCTGGTTTGGCAGGGTTTGGAGCAGCTACGACCATGGGGTACCTCAACGAGTGTCCTGTAAAAGTTGTCTAGCGTTACCGCTGGGCCTTTTGGGCTGCGATCGCGCGACTAAAACAACACCTATGTTGCTTTATTAATATTGTGTCGCAAAATATTCGCTTTCGCAGATCATTTTCCCAGGTTGGCTAGTAGGGATAAGCAATATCTATATAAGTCAGCCTTATTCGTAATTGAATTAATGGTCAGAACCGGGCGTGGCCTAGGCAATCCTATTTACGGTTACTGTTTATGAGCTGATAATCATGGGCCTTATCCGAAGTTCTCAGGTGACGTCATGTTGAGCATTAGCCATATCCTGGCTTCAATAAAAACAGGGCCAAATAGGCGACGCGATAAAGTTTGACCAATTAATACCCTCACTGCGTGACTAGATAAATTAACGCAAGAAACAGTCTTCCCATTGAGCAATTGCCTAGGGGAAGACTGTGCGGCAGGAGACAGATATGCTAGTTGTCAGAGCGCTTGTTAAAAGCTTTCGATGTCCGCATTCCACAGCGTGGCTTCATGGGGAATAACAGAATTGACGACAACATTTTCACTCTGAGGGGTAGGCTGAGCAAGCAAGGTGCGTGTAAGTGTGTAGCCAACAATAAATAAAACGCCAGCTGCTAGAAAGCCTGCTGTTAGCTGGTCAGAACCTGTTTTGGATGAAGAGGTTATAGCGTAGTTCATGGAGATTAGCTCCCAAAAAGTATGTCCACCCTCAATATAACAACTACAAAAATATTCGAGTCACCTTCAAAAGAGTTTTTTGATTGGTGTTTTTAATACGTTGTATAATTCACTTTCTTTAGAAGGCATGGCCTCTAGAACATCGTGTGTTTGACTGCATAAATCACCGGCTATCCCGAGCCATCGAAATCGAAAAATGCTAGGTGGGTCAGTCCATAACGTTTGGTACGTGCGAGCTCTAACCCCGGAATAGATTTGGGTTGCCAGTGATCAGGCGTATATTCTGCCGTGACGGTGGCTCCTGGTGCTAAGAGAGACTTTTTTGCCAAGGTTTTGAGCACGTTGTCATAAAGCCCAGCCGCATAGGGGGGGTCAAAATACACGAGGTCAAATGGTTCTAGCGTCAAACTCTGTAGTTTTTTAGTCACATCTCCCCGTAAGATTTGAAACGTTTGTTCGGGTTTAGCAACCATTTTCCAGTTAGTCTGCACAATCCGACAGGCAGCCCCTGATTGTTCAATGCCTACGACAACACTGGCCCCTCGGCATAGGGCTTCTGCCCCCATGGCTCCGCTGCCTGCACAGAGATCTAGCCAGCGACACCCCTGCACGCGCCCCTGCCAAATGTTAAATAACGCCTCCCGTACCCTAGCGGGTGTGGGTCGTGTGGCCTGTCCTGGGAGAGTTTTGATAGCACGGTTACCGTAGATGCGAATGGACATAACTTACAAATAAGAACACCAGTCACTCCAGCCGCCGGGATACAGCTTCCCCATGGATTTACCCGCAACTACTTGAGAAAAGAGATTTACACAGGCTGTAACGCCGGACCCACAGTAAACAATGACCTCCTCAGCAGCATCCACAGCTTGCCAGTGGGTGGCTAACGCTTCAGGAGACTTAAGCTGACCGTTCTCATGACTAATGTCTTTCCAAAAATAATTCACGGCTCCTGGTACAGAGCCCGCAATTAGATCGATGGGTTCTCGCTCACCGCGAAATCGATCCGCAGATCGAGAATCAATCACCACGGTGCCAGCTTTATCCTGGTGCTGACGCACATAGTCGATATCTACGATCCAGCCATCCTGAAACTGGGGTACAAACTGGCCCACCTGATTTTTGGGAATGTCTTGGCTCAGAGGTAAACCAGCTTCAATCCATGCGGGTATGCCCCCATCTAGCAGGGCAACATGGTCATGGCCTAGGTAACGCAGCATCCACCACAGTCGGGCGGCAAAGGCAAACCGCGAAGCATCGTAGATGACAATGGGCGTCTGGGGACTGGACTGAATGCCGAGCAAATTTAAGGTATCGACAAACGTAGACCAGTCCGGCAGCGGATGACGACCGCCATGGGGCTGCACCGGACTGGAAAGATGCTGATTAAGATCCAAATAGTAGGCCCCTGGAATGTGGCCAGCCTCATACTGTTGCTGCCCTAGGTTCGGTTCTGGTAGCGAAAATCGACAGTCAATAATCACTAGGTCGTCTAAATGCTTGGCTAACCACTGGGAACTAACAATATGGGTAGCTGGGTTAATGGAGGTCTGCAAGGTTCTACCCTGTAGTAAGACGCTGATATTGTAGTGGGCGTTGCTGATCCTCGGAAGGATTTTATCCATCTATTAGGGCTGCCTAGTCAATTTTACGGGCGCGTTTTATCCCTGAGCATCAGCAACAGTGTGTAATCCAGGCCAGCAGGCTCGATGGGGATAGTGAATCGTGAACCTCATAATTCATCCGATGGGTTAACCCTCGAAATGACGGGGGATAGCTCGGCGACGTTCTACTCAGAGGAGTTTGGCGAGTGGTTCCATAATCGTAGCGGTGCCTATACCGATGCTCAGAAAAATTATGTGGATGCGGCCAATATTCCCGAACTGGCCAAGGCCGATCGGCTGGCTATTTTGGATGTTTGCTACGGCCTGGGGTATAACACGGCGGCGGCTTTGGATACTGTTTTTCAGGTGAATCCCAGCTGTCATGTCACCATTCGCGCATTGGAAATCAATGCGCTGGTACCCCAAAAGGCCGTTACCGCAAATCTGATTCACCACTGGAGCCCTACCACTCAGCAAATTCTCAAAACCTTGGCTACTGAACACAGCTACCGCAGCCCCCATGTGGATATTCAGTTAGTTATTGGCGATGCCCGTCAAACCATACAGTCAATCCTTGACCAGGGATGGGGCGCCGATGCGATCCTGTTTGATCCGTTTTCCCCCACCCGCTGTCCTCAGCTTTGGACAGTGGAGTTTTTTGAGCTAACGGCGCAGTGTTTAGCAGACCGTGGAATCTTGGCTACGTATTCTTGCGCTGCAGCTGTACGCACTGCCATGGGGTTGGCAGGGCTAACCATTGGTTCCCTGCCCGGTACTGGACGTAACTGGCCCTGCACCATTGCCACTAAAGATGGGCGGTGCCTACCGGCGCTATCTCAGCAAGAACAGGAGCACCTGCAAACTCGGGCAGCGGTACCTTACCGTGACCCCACGCTGACCGCTACTGCAGAGGCGATTGTGGCCCAGCGGCAGCAGGAGCAAGAGCACTGTTCGTTGGAACCAACAGGTGCCTGGCGACGACGTTGGTTAACGGGGCCTAGACGTTGAATTCTGATACGTGCCAAACGCAGGTGGTGCTTTGGCGACCATACAATTTGATGCATTGCCGTAGGTGGTTTCCTCTCTGGGAAAACTCTAGTATCGGTGGCAATTAGCTTTAGTAAGCCCTTAAAGTAGGCCAGCCGACTTGGGTAGGCCAGCCGCTGCGCGGTATACTCCTTCCGTAATTTTTACTCTAACTTTTGGCGTTGTAATTCCTATGACTTATCCATTGGCGGTGGCAGTCCTGGCGGCAGGCAAGGGGACTCGGATGCGATCGCAGCTTCCTAAAGTGCTGCATCCCCTAGGCGGTCGTACCCTGGTGGAGAATGTCCTGGCTAGTTTGGCGCAAGTCCAGGTAGAACGCCAAATTGCCATTGTCGGCTACGCGGCCGAGCAGGTGCGCACCACTCTGGCCCACGTCAGCGGGTTGGAGTTTGTTGAACAAACCGAACAGTTGGGCACTGGCCATGCAGTACAGCAGGTCATTCCAGCCCTAGAAGGCTTTGTCGGTAATCTGCTGGTACTCAATGGCGATGTCCCCCTGCTACGCCCCGAAACCATTGCCAAAATGGTCCAAACCCACGTGGAGAATAACAACGCCGCTACCATTTTGACGGCTCAGTTTGATGACCCCACAGGCTACGGTCGGGTTTTTTGCGATGACAACGACATCGTCTCTGAAATTATTGAGCACCGAGATTGTACACCTGAGCAGCGTTATAACCAGCGCATTAATTCGGGAATCTACTGCTTTAACTGGAAAAAGTTAATGACGGTGCTACCCCATCTAAAATCTGACAATGACCAAAATGAGTATTACCTAACCGATGTGGTCAAAGATCTCTCTCCAGTGATGGCCTTAGATGTAGAGGACATCGAAGAGATTTCAGGGATCAACAATCGTAAACAGCTTTCCGATGCAGCAACAATCTTGCATCGCCGAATCAAGGACGAGCTGATGCTATCTGGAATTACCATGATCAACCCTGATAGCATTACCATCGATGCCACCGTTAAGGTCGAACCCGATGTTGTGATTGAACCAGAAACACATTTGCGAGGCACTACTACTATTGCTGCAGGCTGTCGCATTGGTCCTAGCACACTGATTGAAAACAGCACTATCGGAGAAAATACCACGGTTCGCTACTCTGTTATTAATGACAGCACGATTGCAGGAGCAGGCCAGATTGGTCCCTACACTCACCTGCGAGGTGAAGTAATTATCGGTGAAGGATGCCGCATTGGTAACTTTGTTGAAGTTAAAAAGACGCAAATTGGTAACAACACCAATGCAGCCCATTTGTCTTATTTGGGTAATGCCACCCTGGGCGATAAAGTGAATATCGGTGCAGGCACCATTACGGCCAATTATGATGGTGTTAATAAACACCCCACAACAATTAAAAATCAGGCTAAAACGGGCTCCAACAGTGTTTTAGTGGCCCCTGTCACCCTAGGTGAGAATGCCACCGTTGGCGCTGGTGCCATTGTGACCAAAGATGTAGAGGATAACTGTCTAATTGTTACCCGTGGAGAGCGTCGGGTGGTGAAGGATTGGCGGCCTAAGTTTATGGCCGGTAATACTGGCCAATCCAATGACAAATCTTAGAAGGATACACTTGAAAAGCTTTACGGATCGTAACGGTAAAATGAAGCCAGAAGTCATGTACTTTTGCCCCTTATTCGTTTGATGAATTTTGTCAGATTATGAAGCTAGTAAATTCTATGGACGCGCCTGTAACAGGTTCACTGGACTAATATTAGTTAGGTGCATACACTCCGCGTTCCATAGAGCTAAATTGCTGATTTAACGATGGCTAAGGAGCTGCTAAGAAACGACTTCACGGTTTAAGCCTGAAAAGCTTGTGAAGCCATGATTTCAATACACAAGGCCATGATTCTAACTTTTAGCAAGCCCTTAGTTTGGATTGTGCGGCTGGTGTCTATCCTAAAGAATAGTGACTACCGACTCCAGGCTGTTTATTTAGCCGTGACTCAATGACTCTTGTTTTATCGTTTGCTCTGCCCTACTGGATGGGTTACTTTCTGGACGGTTGGTTAGGGCCAATATTCATTGCTGGTTGGGAACTGGACGATACTCTCCAATGCGTTATGACCTGTAGTCTGGCAGCTGGAGCCGTTGTCCTACTCTATCGAAATTTCTTTTTAGATCGAGAAATCAAGCAGCGAAAGATCGTTGAGGCTCGTCTGCAGGCCAGTGAAGAACGCTATGCAAGTTTAGCCAATACTCTTCTAGTAGGGGTTTTTTGCGCTGATGCTTCAGGGCAAGTGGTCTATGTTAACCCCCACTATTGCAAAATTGTTGGTATGCCAGCAGCATCAGTGGCTAGAAATGGTTGGAGTCAAGCCCTACATCCAGACGATCGAGAGCGAGTCCTGACTGCCTGGTTCCAGACTATTCAAACTGACCAGCCCTTTGATATGGAATATCGGTTTGTCCATGCCGATGGCACGGTCCGTTGGGTGTATGGTCAGTGTATTGCAGAGCGAGATCCCTATGGACAAGTATCTGGTTATATAGGAACGCTTACAGATATTAGCGATCGCAAACGTTCAGAAGAATCTCTAAAACAGAGCGAGGCCCACTATCGAGCCCTGATCAATGCTTTGCCAGATCTGATTATGCGGGTCAACCGGGCGGGCATTTACCTTGAATTTTTAGCCTCGCCTGAATTCCAGGTACTGGGCAATCTCACTGACTGGGTCGGTCTATATATTTCTCATCAGCTACCGTCAGACTTGGCAAAGCAGCGCCTAGAAGCTATTCAAAAAGCGCTAGAAAGCCAATCGATCCAAATTTATGAACAAACGCTGTCCATTGATGGACATCAACAAATTGAGCAGGTGAGAGTTGTTCCCTACAGCCACGATGAAGTTTTGATGCTGGTTCAAGACATTACTGAACAAAGACAGTCCGAGCTGGCCTTACAACAAAGTGAAACTCACAATCAAGCCATCCTAAAAGCCATACCCGATCTAATGTTCCGAGTCGGTGCCGACGGTTGTTACCGTGAGTTTATTAGTGAACCACGCAACTTTAGTTTGTTTCATAACACTACGCTGACCGGTCAGCATATGAACGATCTTTTGTCCCCTGAACTAGCTGCACGCCAGCTTAACTATCTGCGAAAAACACTCCAGACCGGTGATGTACAAATTTATGAACAACAGATTCAAAACGGAGACTGCCACCAATATGAAGAAGTTAGGGTAGTGCGCAGCGGTCCAGATGAAGTCTTATTTATGATTCGAGACATTAGCGATCGCGTCAATGCGGAAGAGCGGCTAAAGCACGATATGTACCATGATGACCTCACCGGGCTACCCAATCGCAGCCTCCTAATGGAACGATTAGCATTGGCCCTAAAACGTACAAAACGTCGTCCTCAGACTCAGTTTGCCGTTCTCTTCTTAGACCTAGATAATTTTAAGGTAGTCAATGATAGTCTTGGCCACTTAGTGGGCGATGAACTGCTGCTTAAGGTCTCCACCCAGCTCAAACTATTAACTCGAGAAACAGATCTAGCAGCCCGTTTGGGTGGAGATGAATTTGTTCTGCTCCTAGAAGAAATTAACGATGTTTCAGAAGCCGTAATGGTGGCAGAGCGTATTCTCAAAACCCTGCAGGTTCCCATAAAAGTGGGTAACCATAAAGTATTTTCAAGTGCCAGTATCGGCATTGTGTTACGGTCGGAGGCCCACAAACACCCCACTGACTTACTGCGAGATGCTGATTCTGCCATGTATTGGGCTAAGCATAATGGTCGTGCCCGCTATGCCATTTTTAGTCCCGATATGCACCAGCAGGCAATGAAGCGGTTACAAATTGAAAACGATCTCCGAAAAGCATTAGATAACAAAGAATTTGTTCTTTATTATCAGCCTATTGTTGATCTAGAAACTTTAAAGATAAAAGGCTTTGAAAGCCTAATTCGGTGGCGACATCCCCAGCGAGGTCTAGTATTTCCCAATGAGTTTATTGATATTAGTGAGGATACGGGGCTAATTATCCCCATCGGGCAGTGGATTTTACACCAGGCTTGCAGGCAGTTAGCGGTTTGGCAAGCACAGTTTCCAGATCACGATTTAAGTATTAGCGTCAACCTGTCGGTTAAACAATTGCAAACGTCGCTGTTACAAGAACTTGAAGCTGTGATGACCCAATATGGTCTTCGCCAGAATAGCTTAATCCTCGAAATTACTGAGAGTATGCTGGTCGAGAATGTAGAGGCCATGCATGACTTGCTTAATCAGATTAGGGCTCAGGGAATTTGTTTGAGCATTGATGATTTTGGCACAGGGTATTCATCTCTACGGTATCTGCATCAGTTACCGGTGAATGCGCTCAAAATTGATCGAGCCTTTGTCAATTTGACTAAACAGGATACTCGCAATCAAGTTATTGCTGAATCAGTCATTGCCTTGAGTAATTTGCTACAGCTAAGTACCGTGGCCGAAGGGATTGAAACTCTTGAACAATGTCAGTGGTTAAAAATGCTTGGATGTAGCCTGGGGCAAGGGTTCTTATTTTCCCAACCTGTCCCGACAAAACAGGCAACTGAGCTATTAAAACAGGGGCTTACTCAGCAGATTGAAGGTACTGAACTGTTGCCATTGCTAATTTAGAGGTTTGCATAACAGCGAATCCCTAGTAATGCCATGGGGAGTAAGAATGCAAAGTGGGATAATTGCCTCGATGGGGTGCGATCTCATAGTGAAAAAACTTAGCAAAACATTACAGTTTATTTTTCTTTTAACTCAATTATTTAAAGGAGCCAAAGCCCAGCCAATTTCTTTGTAAGTTCCCCTATTCTACGGTTAGAAATAATATCGACGGGCATATCCTATGGCTCAGAAAACGACCCCAAAAAGCCTTAAATCAGCTGTTGCTGGTTCCCAGTCAACCCAGCCAATAAAAACAAAGGCGGCTAAACGTAGGGCAGCTAAAGGAAAACCTCTAAATCAAACCGGTAAAAAGCGTAAGTCCGGCAAGAATGACCAACCAAAATCAGCCAAAAACATTGAGATTGAAGTTAAAACACCAAAAACTATCCCCTTAGTAAAACACCCATGTAAGAAAAAACAGAAATCCCCTAAGAAGAAAGCCAGTGGCAAGCTTAGCAAAGCTGTTTATGAAGCTGAGCTAGAACGGCTGCAGTTAGAACTAGTCAAAATGCAGGAGTGGGTTAAGCACGCTGGCCTCAAGGTTGTTGTCCTGTTTGAAGGTCGCGATGCAGCTGGTAAAGGTGGCGTTATTAAACGTATTTCTGAATGCCTAAACCCTCGCGGTTGTAAGATCGTAGCCTTGGGTAAACCCACCGAAAAAGAGAAAACTCAGTGGTATTTTCAGCGCTATGTGAGTGAGCTACCAGCGGCTGGTGAGATTGTTCTGTTTGATCGTAGCTGGTATAACCGAGCCGGTGTAGAGCGAGTAATGGGCTTTTGCACCCATAGCGAATATACCGAATTTATGCGCACCTGCCCGGAATTTGAGCATATGCTCCAACGCTCGGGGATTATCTTGATCAAATATTGGTTTTCCGTCAGTGATAAGGAACAGGAAAAGCGTTTTCAGGACCGCATTAATGACCCAGCCAAGCGCTGGAAACTAAGTCCCATGGATTTAGAAGCACGTGCCTGTTGGGTGGAATACTCCAAAGCCAAGGACGATATGTTTGCTATGACGGATACGACAAGTTCTCCTTGGTACGTGGTGGATGCCGATGACAAAAAGCGAGCGCGGCTCAACTGTATGAACCATCTGCTGAGTCTGATTCCCTATGAGGAACTCCCGTATGATCCCATTGTGTTGCCACAACGCCAGGGAGCGATTGATTACCAGCGGCCTCCTCGGGAAACCCAACGGATGGTGCCCTCTTCCTTTTAATTGAGGTTACTGGGAGCGATACATCACCAGCCAACGACCAGCCCATTCCATATTGGGATAATTCATTTTTACCCAGTTCCACTGAGCCGGTAGTTCCCCCGGTACCACCAAAACCGATGGATCCGTCATCAGCCGTCGCAGATAGCGGTTAGCCCTAGGCGTGCTCAATCGAATCCATCGGTTTTCTCCGTACTGCCCTGCTTGTAGATAGGTTTCATTAACGACTCCATCGTTGATGGTAATGGTGTCCGTATTTAGGTCAAAAGCCAAAGACGGTAATGCCTCGTTATAAACCAGCACTGGCAAGTCGTCTAACTGCCGTTGGTGAATGACTTGAGAGATACTCGTTATACTCTCTTTCCACGGCCCGTTAGCCTGCCCGTAGTAGCCACCGTAAACCAATAGCATCAACGATGGCACCAGGGCCATGGCTACTAGTCGTAACCGCACCCCAGCTTGAATAAACCGCGACAACAAAACAACTAATGCCAAGGTCCCCAAGGATGTTGCCACCATGGGCCAGCTGGTGCGTAGGGGTTGTCCTAACACCTGATAGCCCAGGGGAACAATTAGGGCGAGGATACCTAGAGAACCATAAATCTGAGCAAACCAACGACTGTAAATCCATACTTGCTGGGGGGACAACAGATGGAGGAGATAGCTCACTAAAATGGAAAAGCCAGCCACCAGAGGCAACAATCCGGCTAAAGAGGTACAGCCAGTCAGGGTATAAAACAATAGCGGCATGACCAACCAGCAGAGCGTAACTGGCGGCACCGTGGGATTTTCCCAAACAACGCTGGCGGTTATGTGGGGGACTACCAAGATCCACCAGGGCAGGCTGCCTGCTAGAAAAACAGCTCCATACTGCCAGCGGGGATGCATAGGAGTTTCCCAAAACGTTTCTTGCCAAAATACTTGACGGGTAAACGCCCAAAAATCAGGTAGATGATTGCTGGCATGGATAAACCAAAAACTCACTAGCGCCAATCCCAGCAGCAGTGCTACCACCCCATGACGCCAGTGGACCCAGTAGTTACGGGGACCCCAAATCAGAACATAGGAGCCTACCATTAGCGGCAGTACCAGGCTGCGCAAGCCGCCGCACAGTGCTCCACAGGCAAGCATTGCGGCAAGGCCATACAGGGCAACGGGTAGCTTTTCTAGGTGATAGAGCAAGATGCAGTAGATAGCACCTAGCTCAAATGTGGCTAAAAAGACATCGGCCCCTAGATACCGGCTACCCATCAGTGTGAGAGGGCAGGCCAGATAGATCAGCCCGGCAAATAGACCAATGGGTGTGGACCCAAACAGTCGCATGGCAATGCGGGCCGTCAGCAGGACCTGGGCCAAAATGCTGATTTGGACAAAAAAGCGAGCGCCAAAAACATTCACGCCCCATAGTTTCATGCCCAAACTGGTAAACCACAGGGGAATGGGCAGTTGGCTAAAATCGTTGCCCCCCAACAGCCGGGGATGCATAAAATTTTGCTGGGCTAGCATGTCACGGCTGCTGTCAGCAATGACACCCTCAGTGCCGGTGGTGATGACCCACAGGTGTAGGTTGAACAGCAGCACAATTAAAACCACTGCCGATAGCAAATATAAAAAACGGTCGGGCCGCAGGGAACCACGGGGGGACATAGGCAGGGCAGCGGGCAAACGTTTACCTATTAGACCATGGCATTTAGGTGGCAAACACCGTCATTCGGCGGGTCATGGTTGTTGGCGAGAGTGCTGATTACCAAAAAGTTTATTGCCCGAAATACACATGGCATCCCAACTCTGGCCCTGTGAATAAATCGCGCTGTTATGACAAGTTGATAACGTTGATAACGTTGATAACGTTGAACTAGGTGTAGGTCACGACTTGAAAGGTTATGAGCAGAGAAAAGTTAAAGACTTTATTTTCAAGTACTTTGAAAATTTGGACTCCTCAAATTTTGAGTGCGAGGACTATGATTGTGCTGTTTCAAAGGACGTTCTTTTTACAGAGTTTTGATTTTCTGTAAAAAGAACGTTTGACAAGAAAAGTTAGACACCTTATTTTTTACGGTGTGGAGCGGATGCGAAACAGCGTAACCCACCTAACTGAGTACCCATATCAATCGTTATAGCAGTTAACCAATGCTGTCTTGTGCGAGGGGCCTGGGGACGTTGAGGTCCCCAGATCAGGGAGGTTTCAGGAGGGAAAGTCCTGAGCGACTCTTTTCTCTATGGTCCGATGCTTAACCTGCCAAGTCGTGTGTAGGTGTAGCTTTGAGTAAAAAAAGAGGCAAGGAAATCCTGCCTCAAGCATGTCAGTCTATTTGCAGAACAGACGCTGATTGAGAGGATGGCAGGCTCAAAAGCCTAAAACCATCCCCAGAATCAGCAACGCCACCTATTTGATGAATAGCATCTCCTGGTAGGTAGGTAGGGGCCAAAACTCATCGGCAATTTCCCCTTCAAGGGCATCTGCATACTCACGAACCTCATCCATAAGCGGACGCAGAGTAGACGCACAATAACTCATGTGCTCGCTTGTACTGCCAAAGTCGTGCTTGCCTAGGGCGTCGCTTAGCTTAGTAACCACACCCATTAAAGAGCTACTAAGGTCGGCTACTGTCTGGGCAGTTGCCTTATCTAGGGACACGCCTAAGCCGTCCAGGGTAGCAATAGTAGACGATAGCTTAGATAAGTACTCAACAGCAGCTGGGTAAATCTTGGTTTTGGCGATGTCAATGATCAATTTAGCTTCCACGTCAATGGAGAGAATATATTGTTCGGCATAGACCTCAAAACGACTTTCCAATTCCACTGGAGTTAATACCCCCGTCTTTTGAAAGAGATCGCCAATATACTCTTCCTGTAGTACTGGCAAAGCATCGGCAGTGGTCGGTAGGTTAGCCAATCCCCGCTCTTCAACGGCCATTTTATGCCATTCTTCGGAATAGCCATTACCCCCAAAGACGACAGCACCATGCTGCTCCATGATTTCCTTCAGGACGCTAATAATGGCAGTATTGAGTTCTTTGCCACCAGCTAGCTCGCTTTCCAATCGGTTGCCCACCCAGTCTAAGGAGTCGGCAAGCATGGTATTTAGAACAATTAAAGGTCCTGACACCGATTGGCTGGAGCCTACGGCACGAAACTCAAAGCGGTTACCGGTAAATGCAAACGGAGATGTGCGGTTACGGTCCCCTGCGTCTTTGGTGAGCGCGGGTAATACATCCACACCCAGATCCATCACGCCTTTTTTCTTAGATTCAGTGACTGAACCGGTCTTGATCTGCTCAAACACATCTTCGAGCTGAGTCCCCAAATACACCGACATAATGGCGGGAGGTGCTTCATTTGCGCCAAGGCGATGGTCGTTACTGGCGGTTGCGATCGCAGCCCGCATTAGTGGGCCGTACTTATGTACACCACGAATTACCGCTCCACAAAATACCAAAAACTGAGCATTCTCGTGGGGAGAGTCACCAGGATCTAATAAATTACCCTGGGTAGAATTGCCAACTGACCAGTTAACGTGCTTTCCAGAACCATTGATTCCTGCAAAGGGCTTCTCATGCAGCAAACATATAAAGCCGTGCTTTTTAGCCGTGTGGCGCAGCACCGTCATAATCATCTGCTGATGGTCGCTAGCCACATTCGCCGCTTCAAAAAAGGGCGCAATTTCAAACTGTCCTGGAGCTACCTCATTGTGGCGAGTTTTAGCAGGAATACCCAATTTGTATAGAGTTTCCTCTACATCCTGCATAAAGACCTGCACGCGCTCTGGAATAGCCCCAAAGTAATGGTCGTCAAATTGTTGACCTTTAGCAGGTGCTTTACCAAACAGAGTGCGCCCTGCCAATAGAAGATCGGGGCGCTGGGTTGCAAAGTTAGTATCAACTAAAAAATACTCTTGTTCAGCACCACAGCTAGAGTTCACATGGGCAATATCCGAATGTCCTAAAAGTGACAGAACCTTGCTAGCCGCTTTGTCCATGGCCGCAATGGAGCGCAAAAGCGGTACCTTTTTGTCGAGAGCTTCCCCTGTCCAAGAAACAAACACCGTGGGGATACACAGGGTAGAACCATTGTCCGTATCCATGATGTAGGCCGGACTGGTTACATCCCAAGCGGTGTAGCCTCGAGCTTCAAATGTGTCGCGAATACCACCATTGGGAAACGAAGACCCGTCAGGTTCTCCTTGAACTAGGAGTTTTCCTGAAAATTCCGAGATAACGGTCCCATCGCCCTGGGGAGCAATAAAGCCATCGTGTTTTTCAGCCGTGAGGTTAGTCATTGGATAAAATACGTGGGCATAGTAAAGGGCTCCCTTTGCCATTGCCCAATCTCTCATTGCTGTTGCGACTGTATCAGCAATGGAAGGATCCAGCTTTTCTCCAGTTAAGATCGTCTTCTTAATCGATTTGAACACCGCCTTGGGAAGAGTCGCCTTCATTTTGGCTAAGTCAAAGACATTCTCCGCCCATATATCTTCGAGACTAGAGGGTGCCTTAGGCGGCATGGGTGCTCGACTAATAATCTGACTAATCGCTTGAAGTCGGGCTGTATTTCCACTCATAACTTTTCCTTGGGGACCAACCGCTTGATGGTACTGAACAAGGACGCTAGAAATAGATAGCAACTATACCAAATAGAAATTATGTAACGGCAATATAACGCAACCTTGAATTAACCAATGAGAATCATTGAGTAAATTGCTATAAACGGCACTCTCTTTCGTGCTAATAAAATACTTTTGTAAATAAAAATGGCGCTACTAAAGCCAGGAATCTGTACAAGGAACTCCGAAGTCATAAACTTCAATATCACAAATGATATGGTCACAACCTTAGAGCAAATGTAATGTATCCCTGCCAATTAGCAACGCCTCAAGCATCGGAGTAATTACATTTGTGAATAATGCTTGATAGGCAGCAGCTTATCGGTGAAGAGCAAGAATTTACTGTACAACAAACTACAGTTATCGTCCTATCGTGCGGCTTGTATCCACGTGTCTTAACACTCATTGAGTATGAGATTTTTTTGACAATGTGGGTTTTATAACTGGCACTGTAAAATTCTCACATAATCTTAAGAATTGCATGTGCCATTACTGATTTAGGGGATTTCTTTGAAATGGGCCTGATCGAAATAGCTACGCTTTTTGCCATGATGGCTGCATTAGCCGCGTTACCCAGCGCCAGCGTTGCATTAGTGATTCCCGTTCAGTTTGTTGATTGTGAATTACGCACCGATCAGCCAAGATATGCAAGATCACAGCATCTTCTTAATGATGTAAACGACCATCAAGCAAAGTTGATACGTAATACCCTTGTCTGGGCATCTTGTGGCGAGTGATGGGTCTAACCCCTTTGTACTTATCCCCATCACGTGTCATTTGGAGTGCACTATTTATGCAGCATCTAGATTATTTTCAGGTTTGTCAGAATGTAGACCCCATCGCTTCAGGGGTAAAGTTGCCGTCTGGTCAATTTGCCCTTAGCTGGCATGGCCACTGTCATAGTCACGGTGTATTTCCTAGCTTTGATGTATTCAAAGCTATGCAGGATAAACGCCCAGGGCGAACCGTGAGACAAATACCGGCTCCCTTGACGGCCATTGGTTGTGCCAGAACCTTTTATCTCCAGCGCAATGAAGACTGGAGCGGCATTAGTGGAACTGGTGTCGTAGCTGTTGGGTTTGAGTTTGACCACTGGACTGTTCTCCACTGGCTAGATGCCCAAGGCTCCACATTTTGGTATCCCAGCGTTGCCATGGTTAAGCAAGTCCATGGCCATGAAGGGCGCACGCTGATTGTTCGATGTGAACGAGAACCGGTGGCTACTTTTTGCTAACAGGGCAATCGCTGTTGCTGTAGATCCCAATCAGTAACAGCGATGTTATCTCTTCTAGAATTGAGAAAAGGAGACTTTTGCTATTGGAAAGTTAATTAAAATCGTTGACTGACCATTGAAGCGTAATAGTCGTTTGCTCTATTTCTACGGAAAGCTCTGCCTCAAAGGTATCTTTTAATGCCGTCTTGAGGGCTGTTGCCAGTGCATTAATGTTGTTAGACTGGTTTAGCTGAATGAGCCAGCGATGGAGAGTCTTATTATCAGTATTAATCACACCCAAAGTGTCGCTTTGGTAAACGCCATCTAGGTTGTTCATTAGGGACCGTGTTTCTGGCTGGCGTGCGAGCAACAGCCGGATGGCATATTCTCCCTGGATAGTCTTACCAGCTAACGTTTCATTGGTTCCAAGGGGGATTTCTAATGGGGAAACAGTGCGTTCTCCAGCCAAGTAGCGCTGCGGATTCAAAATCAGAGTGCTGGCCTGGGGAGGGTCGGTAAAAACTTGGGACACCGCTTCCCAGCCGCCTTCGTCGCGTATGGCTTTGATAAATTTTAGTCCGGCACCGTAGAGAAAGATATTTTCAAACCGTTGTTCGCTAATCTCCCCCTCTGCCGGCAGCTTGGCGTGGGCCAGAAAATCGTAGTTCAGAAGCTCGCTGACCGCTAGCATCGCTTCTCCTTCGATGATGGCGGTGACGGCTTTGTCGTAGTCCGAATTCTCTTGGGTTTCGAGATGAAGGTTGTAGAGATCAAAATGCTGATCTTGGAGGGCATGGAACATTTCGTGGAGCATGACCCCCCGTCCTAGCTCATCAGACCCGCCTGTGGTTACGACCAGCTGTTTTGTTTCAGAGTTGTACCAGCCGTTGAGACGAGGATTATCTTGAGGTGCGAAGGTGACTTCTAAATCGTTTTTGAAGGGTAGTCCTCGCCATTGTTCTAGCTCAGCCATGACGTCACTGGCGGACTCTGCCCAGCTCGGTGGTTCACCCGCAAAGGTAATGCGCGGTGAGACAGTGGCCTCTACGGTACTACTACAGCCTAGGGTACTAAAACCACAGGTAAGGGCAAGTATTCCAGATAAGACCATCTGCCAACCGCGCATGGAAAACCTCTTGACTATTGAATCGCCGGACGTGGCTGCTCAGGATGGCCTTACCTATCAGCATTAGATAGTAGCCTTACGGGCCTGGCCCATTCCCTAAATCGGCGGTGAGCCGAGTTTACAGCGTGTCTTCTTAAGGTAAGCCATTTAAAGCTCTTTATCCGCCTGCGACAAAGATGTAGCGCAGGATAAAGATGGCCGCTAAAATCCACATGCCGATAGTTGTTTCGTTAGCCTTGCCTTGGAAGGCTTTAACTAAGGGATAGGCGATTAATCCCATGGCTAGACCTTCGGCGATGGAATAAGACAGGGGCATCATGATGATGGTGAGAAATGCTGCGATCGCAGCCGCCGGATCGTCCCAATCGATAGAGCGAGCACCGGACATCATCAGTACGCCCACCATAATCAGCGCAGGGGCGGTCGCAAAGGCCGGAATGCCAGAGAATAACGGAATTAGCAGGATAGACCCCAGAAAAAAGAGAACAGCCGCCACAACCGCCGTAAATCCGCTACGTCCCCCTTCGGAAATACCAGAGGCTGATTCGATGTAGGTTGTCACTGTCGAGGTACCCAGGATGGAGCCTGCGGTGGTCCCCACGGCATCGGCCATAAACGCTTTTTCAACACCGGGAAACTTACCATCGCTGTTGATATAGCCTGCCTTAGCCCCTAACCCCGTTAAAGTACCAATGGTGTCAAACAGATCGACAAACAAAAATACAAAGATAATGCTCACCATCTGTAGGAAATTGAGCTTAAATAGCTCCCCCAGACCCACAAAGGCCTGACCAAATAGATGGGTGGGGGCCGTAGGCAGGGCAACAATCCCTTCGGGCCAGGGGGCAACCCCAAATACCCAGGCTAACAAAGCCGTGCCTAAGATGCCCCACAGCAGTGCACCTGTGACGCGGCGAGCAAACAAAAATGCAGTGATGCCCAGACCCAGTAGGGTCATAGCCGCCTGGGGTGAGCGCAGATCGCCCAGGGTGGTAAAGGTGGCTTCAGAGGCGGCAATAATCCCGGCCCCTTTCAGGGCAATGTAGGCAATAAACAGACCAATACCTGCCGTTGTTGCATGTTTAACGGCATCGGGAATGGCGGCAACAATTTTGCTGCGCACATTGGTGAGGGTGAGAATAATAAAAATGATTCCCTCAATAAAGACCGCTGCTAGAGCGATCCGCCAGTCCACACCCATACCCAGAACAACGCTAAAGGCAAAGAAGGCATTAATGCCCATTCCCGGCGCTAGGGCAAAGGGGAGCTTGGCATAGAGTCCCATAATCAGAGTGGCGATGGCGGCTGAAACTCCGGTAGCCATGACCAGCTCACTAAATAAGTCGCCGGACTCATTCAGAAAAATCGCTTCCGACAAAATCGCCGGATTGACAATCAGAATATAGGCCATGGTGACAAACGTGGTCGCCCCAGCCAATAACTCTGTAGATAAGTCCGTACCTAGAGCATCGAAGTGAAAAAACTTAGCAATGCTCCCCGCTAGCCCCGATGGCTGTGAAATATTCCCCGATTGGTCAGACATAACAGTAGTGTGTAGCTTAAATCCTAGTGAAAAGCTTTGACTTTTCCATCGTCTGTCTACGTGGTTACCGATAGAACAGATGTAACATTTATTTTTCATTCGCTGGGTGCTACGGAAACGAGCAAAAACTAGCCCGTCGATAGAGGCAGTTCGGGGGATTTGGAATGAGTCGATACGCCTGGGGTGGGGGTGACTTTGTGGGGCAGAATTTAGAGGGCTGATAATATAAGCTTTGCCTCCGTTAGTTGGTGTCGAGGGTAATCGTTGAGAGCCCGTTAGACAACGGCTATGGGCGGTGCAATTTGCTGATTTTGCAAATTGCCGTAGCTAGCAAACCTTCTACAGCTCGAAAATGGCCATGCGTGTTTATGTGGTTTTATTCAATGCCCGTACGGAAAATGAGGGCATCCATTCCCTCAAGGTGGGCGATCGCAACATCGTGCTGATGTTTGAAAATGAAGATGATGCCACCCGATTTGGTGGATTATTAGAGGCCCAGGACTTCCCATCCTGTAGCGTAGAAGGCTTTGAATCAGAGGAAATTGAGGAGTTTTGTCGCGGTGCGGGCTACGAAGCCAAAATGGTGGAAACCGGTACCCTGGTGATGCCTCCAGAACAAAATTTAGAAGCGACAGACTGGGACCCAGATACTCGTCCAGAGGACCTACCCGAGACCATTGATTCAGCCTCTTCGGCCCAGGATATGTCCCAAAAGGAATTGGATCGCATTCGTCAACAGTTAGAGAATCTTCTATGAACAGCCCCAATAATCGGGGGTATCTGCTCACTGAGCAGATTAATCCCCACAGTCAAAACCTAGACCAGCTATCCACTCTGGATATGGTCAAGGTGTTTAATCAAGAGGATCAGCGGACGATAGATGCGATCGCAGCCACCGCCCCGCTCTTAGCTGAGGCCATTGACCGTACGGCTGAGGCCCTGCGCCAGGGGGGCCGCCTCTTTTATATCGGTGCGGGCACCAGTGGTCGATTGGGGGTATTAGATGCCGCAGAATGTCCGCCCACATTTTGTACCCCTCCCGAACTTGTGCAAGGGATTTTAGCGGGGGGACCCCCTGCCCTCTTACGCAGTTCAGAAGCCCTAGAAGATTTACCGGCGGACGGGGCCACCGCCATGGCAACTCACCAAGTGTCAGCTCTAGATGTGGTAGTCGGCATTACCGCAGGAGGGACCACGCCCTATGTCCACGGCGCTCTGCAGGAGGCAAATTTACGTCAGGCAACAACTATCTTTATCACCTGTGTCCCCGTCGAGCAGGTGGCCATCGATGTCGATGTCGATCTGCGATTACCGGTCGGGCCAGAGGTGTTAGCTGGGTCCACGCGACTCAAGGCTGGTACCGTCACCAAAATGGCTTTAAACATTCTGTCCACCGGAGTGATGGTCAAGCTAGGCAAGGTCTACGGCAATCGTATGGTGGACGTTTCCGTAACCAATACCAAACTGCATGACCGAGCTCTGCGGATTATTTCTGCCCTAACGGAGCTATCGCGAGAAGCCGCAGATACTCTGTTGAGTCAGAGCGATCAAAACGTAAAGTTGGCCCTGTTGATGCACTGGGCCAGTCTAGATCAAAAAACTGCTCGGCAGGCCCTGGATAAGTACGATGGCAATCTTCGCCAGGCCCTACAGCAGTATCGTCCTGCCTAAAGGAGAATTGGCAATGCCCTGTGTTTCCGATCAAGCCTATGTTGAAGCAGCGCGGACTGGCCACGTTGTTGCTTTACCGACGGACACGGTTTGGGGGGTGGCAGTCGTCCCTGAGCACAGTTCTAAACTTTATGCGTTGAAGCAACGCAGTCTAGAGAAATCCTTAATTCTGATGGGAGCAACCGCTGCTGATCTATGGCCCTATGTGGTGATGGATAAGGCTCAGTGGCAGTCTGTAACAACGCGCTACTGGCCAGGGCAGCTCACCTTAGTGGTACCGGCCAGTGACCGGGTGCCCCTAGGGATGCATCCTCAAACGCCTGAAACCATCGGGGTACGAGTTCCAGATCACCCAGTAGCACGACAGATTTTAGCCTTGACGGGGCCTTTAGCCACTACCAGTGCCAATATATCTGGCCAACCCAATTTAATGAGTCTTGATGAAGTTTTGACCCAATTTCCACAAGTTTATGGATTTACGGAGAAAGCGTTGAAAATGTTTTTGGAGCTCGGTAATTTCCCAGAGAAATCACTAGTTCCGTCTGGATCACCATCTACCGTAGCTCGTTGGCAGCCCCATGGCTGGGAGATTTTACGTCAGGGAACTGTACATTTGTAAAGTATAAGTAGTGGGAATAGTTTTCCGTGACTATCTTATAAACCAAAGTACATATACAAATCTCTTATGAACTGGCAAGCGATATTGTTAACCAGCGGTGGCTTTGTTTTAGGCACAGTCACATCGCGGCTGGTTCAGAAACCGCGAATCGTTGGGGGTATGGCTAAGTCCCCGCGATCCAAAGCATTTGTCAGTAACACTGATGAGATAGGGGCAACAATTGATACCCCTAATCTCTTAGGTGATGGGGGGGCAAACCCCTCAAAAGTTGTTGCAGGTGTGCCGCCAGAGAATCCTCAGGGCCTTGCCTATGAGCGTCTGAGCCAGTTAGAGCGATTTAAGAGTGGTTTTTTGGCCCGAACCGCCCACGAGTTGAGATCGCCCATCAACAGTATTATTGGTCTCCACCAGTTGATTTTAGAGGGGCTGTGTGAAAATCCGGAAGAAGAAAAACAATTTGTTGGTGAAGCGAAGGAAGCCTCTTATAAAGTTTTACAGCTGTTTGACACGATTATTGCCACATCCAAGCTCGATATTGGTCGTGAGGTTCCCATCCTAGAGCCTGTAGCCCTGTCCACCCTGTTCGAAACATTACAGGAACTCACCCATCTACAGGCCGCTAATCACAATCTACGACTTGTTTTTAAGCCCACTGACCTGATTGTCGCTACCGACCTTAAGTGGCTACGAATGATGCTTTTGAGTCTCATTGATGATGCGATTACAGCCACCCAGTTGGGGGAGATTACACTAGATGCTGTTACTGATGGCGACTACGTGCAGCTGACCTTGACAGCCGATCGCCCGGTTAGTGATTTAAACATTCGATTAGATACTTCTCTGTATGGGCGTGAAGTAGATTTAAGCAATCTTGCGTCAGTTTATCTTTCCACAGAATTGACCCTGTCAATTGCTAAAGAAATGGTTAAATCTCTTAAAGGAGAACTGATCTTGCCTGTGGCAGATCAATCCGCTGTAATCGTGATTAAACTCCCAGCAGCAGAGGCATACACCTAAGTGAATTTACGATGAGTCCATGGCGACTGTTATAAATTCTACATAACTCTTTTGGGTTCTGCTTGGAATCCTTAACCGAATGGATAACAATAAACAACAGAGCGGTGTTATCCCATTTATACATATTTATAAAAGTCCAGATATTCCTTAAACCACTGTGGTTCAGAAAGCTCCTAGCCCCGCCAAAATTTTAGTTGTTGATGATGCCCCTAGCAATCTAAGGTTTCTGTCTAGAGAGCTAGAACAGGCTGGATACGATGTGCGCAATGCCCATGATGGGACTGTGGCTATTATGGATGTTGCCACAAGTCTTCCCGATCTGATTTTGCTCGACATCCAAATGCCGGCACTCGACGGGTTTTCCGTTTGTCGTCAGCTGCATCGGAACACATTGACAGCGGATATTCCCATTATCTTCATGAGTGCCTTCTCTGAAGTGCCCAGTAAGCTGCGGGCGTTTGAATTGGGAGCTGTGGACTATATTACTAAGCCGTTCCAAATGGCTGAAGTGCTTGCCCGTATTGAGCATCAGTTGGAACTGCGCACCTTGAGGCAACATTTAAAGGCGCAGAATCAAAAACTGCGCATCATACTACGACAGTATGAGGTATCGGAGACACAGGTTTACCAGATTAATCAAGAGTTAGAACGGCGAGTATTAGAACGCACGAAAGCACTCAAGGATGCAAATCACAACTTGCAACAAGAGATGCGAGAACGTCGGTTGGCTCAAACTCGGCTCATGCATTTGGCAATGTACGATTCACTGACGGGATTGCCTAATCGGACACTGTTGATAAAGAGTTTAGAAGATCTTTTTGAATCGGAAAAGTCGGAGTCTCATCAGGGATCTGCACTCTTGATGTTAGATTGCGATCGCTTTAAAAACATTAACGATACCCTAGGACATCTCTGTGGAGATCAGGTACTGATTGAAGTGGCAAATCGAATTACTACTTTGGTACCTGATAAAAGTGTAACTGCCAGACTGGCAGACGATAAGTTTGCGATTCTGTTGCCCCTAATGGCGGATACCCATGGAGAGATTCCCACAATTGCCTCTCTAGTCAAACATCTGCAACATCGTCTAGAAGAACCGATTAACATAGGCGATCATGAAGTAACCATGAGAGCCAATGTTGGCATCGTATTAGTCAGTTCTACATACCGCCAAGCAGAACATGTACTGAGAGATGCCTCTTTAGCACTGCTGCAGGCCAAACAAAAAACCTGTGGTTGGCGTCTGTTTCATCCTAAGATGCATGAACAGGCGCTGCATCGACTCACCCTGGAAGGAAAGCTTCGTCAAGCCCTACGTCAACAACAATTACAAATCTTCTATCAGCCCATTGTTGCCCTAGAATCGAATTCAGCGGCCTGTTCAATTTCAGGATACGAAGCGTTGGTGCGCTGGCAACCGGAGGGAACCTCTGATTTTCTATCCCCGGCTGATTTTATTCCTTTAGCGGAGGAGAGCGATCTAATTTCTCAGCTGGGTAACTGGGTCTTTCGTCGGGTCTGTGAACAGCTAAATCAGTGGTCACAGATTTTACCCTCTGAGCAAATGCCGTTTGTCAGTGTTAACTTTTCAGTGCGCCACCTGCGGGATGAGCAGTTTACCCAACAGATTCATGCTGTTATGCAACAAACCCGAGTTGATCCCGCCTGGCTCAAGTTTGAAATTACTGAAAACCTATTAATTGACGATACTCAAACTATACTAGAAACCCTATCTCAGTTACGACGCTGGGGAATTCAAGTAAGTATTGATGACTTTGGTACTGGCTATTCGTCCCTGAGCTACCTTAAACAGCTACCGGTGGATACCCTTAAGATTGACCGGGCATTTATTAAAGACATTCAGTCCGATCACGACAACCTCAAAATAGTTGAAGCCATTGTTCACCTAGCCCAGGTACTTAATCTTGAGGTAGTGGCTGAAGGTATTGAAACCCGCTGGCAGGCAGAACGGCTAATTGCTCTTGGTTGCACCTATGGCCAGGGCTATTTCTTTTCTCAGCCTTTGGACAGCCGCTCAGCTTGGGCTCTATTGGAAACCATTGCAGCTTGCAATGTCTAGGGGGACAACAATCCAGTGAAGTTGGATGAGAGACATGGTTATATGTTGACAGAACTTCCGAGTCTATCAAGCAGATGCCTGGCTAGAGAACTATAGAAACTGCCAGCGGCGACGCCATTTCTTTTTCACCACGCAAGAGCATTGTAAGGAAATGGCCCAGGCTATACGGTATGAGGATTTAATAACGTCCATAAGTTTACGTGAGGTAAAGCAGGACTGAAAGGGAGACACAACAGCTAAAGCGTATCTAGGACAGCTTCTATAGCTCTTAGCCCTCGTAAATGATACTCAATTTTGTTTCGGTCGAGTCTCATCAACGCCTGAACGTGTTTGTGGCAACGGTGCCAAAAAGGAACC
>JBCCQQ010000010.1:0-117012 GCA_039024555.1 Cyanobacteria bacterium P01_D01_bin.156 | reverse complement strand
CGTCGCAAACTCAATCAGCATCTGATGGACAGGTTTATTCGCAACTTAGACTTAGACGAGACTTTGATTAAATCACACCCCAACTATTCAAGCCTTTGTGACTACGGGGTTCTCGTCTCCTAATGCTGTCCGGAGTATTGTCATAAACATCCTGACTCCTAATAAATTATCTGATGTTGTTTACGATTGAGAGTAAATCATCAATGTCTGTCTCTAAATTGTAAATTTCCAGATAATTGGTTCCCAACCATAGGCGTCGTCTTGGGTTCTCACATGACCTAATCCAGGAAATGGCATGTGGGGTACTAATACCAATCGTCGTTCAGCCGTGACGGTTTCTAGCAGTTCACGCCGAGTATTCACGCCCTGTTCCGGATCGCCATCAAAGACAACTTCCCAGTCTGGATTTTCCAGATTTAGCGGATCGCTAAAAAAGACATCGCCCGTGGCTAATAAACTCTCCTCACCAGAGGTAATCAAGAAAGCCGCTTGACCCGGTGTGTGTCCAGTGGCTGCGACCGCCTGGATGTTTGGAATAACCTCATCTCCCATGGAGAAAAAGGTGGTGCGATCGCGAATAGCTGTCAAACGCCCCTTAGCTGTTGCCATCAGCCCTGCCTTGGTATCCTCATCCAGTAATGATGCTGGCATCTCTACTATATCCGCCAACCAAAAATCAGCTTCCGGCTGGGACACATAAAACTGAGCATTGGGCAATCGTAATTCACCATTGGCATCTAGAATTCCGCCAATATGATCCGGGTGGGCATGGGTGACAATCACCGTGTCAATGTCCGTTGCTGGGACACCAGCCGCCTCAAGATTGTCCAGCAGGTGACCGGCAGTTGGCCCGTATAAACTCCCTGCACCGGTATCAATCAACACTTTGTGCTCATCGGTTTCAACATAGAGAGCGTTGACATGGACCAATAGATTATCCGGAGAGAGAAAATGATCCGTCAAAGCTGTAGCTACGTCCTCGGGATTCGCGTTGGGAACAAAAAAAGTGGCGGGAATAGATAGGGTGCCATCGCTAACCACCATCGCCCCAAATTCACCCACCTTAAAGTGATAAACCGCAGCATTGGTGGGGGCTGTCTTCGCAGTATCGGACTGCGCGATCGCACCGTTACCCAGGGTGACCAGAGCGATGGTTATCCCCATTGCCAAGATCAGTAAGCGCCAGCGGTGTAACGTGCGTAAAGAATAGGAACTTAGTCTTCCATTAAACAGACTAGACCAACGTTGGTTCCCCATAGTGGCTCCTGCTCCCTTTGATTCAGGGATGTTAACAGATGATATTACTCGATAACCCATGGTGAACTATTCCGCTAAGTATTTCAAACCATAAAATCTTTATATTGTGCGCATTTTTTTCTCAATTAGCCCTCTTTTTTCTTAAGTCAGTCTGATTTTCGTCCAATCCATCGGAAGTTAGAAAACTAGGGTAGTCAACATCTAAACCACTAGACATTTATCTGTGTTCTGAAACCATTTGGTGCTGATTAAGTCTCTTAGTCCCATGTATAACAACGGCTTATTTTGCAGGATATAAAGTATGAAGCATAAACTGATCATACTTTCGGCTACTGCCAGTACATTACTCCTATGGGTCGGGTTGCTAATCCAATGTCGCCCCATTTCTACAAAAGACCATCTGGCCTATAAAGATGCACTAGCGAAGCAACTGCAATATGATCTCAACGTTAACCAAGCTGTTTTAGAGACACGCCAAGTATCAGAACCCAATGATGTGCGATTGGCTACAGCCATAGAGCAGTTAGACAATAATCGTAAACGCTTACAAACTGTTCCAGCATTTCTAAATCAGCAAAATAATCAGGCAAACCAACATCTGCAAAATACTCTGCAGGAAAGCAATACAACCCTAAAACAAAAAGTTCTCCTAGCAGAGCAGTTTCGGGTGGATAATGCACGGATTCAAGAATCGCTATCCCAATTGCCGGTCCTACTTGAACAATCATCTAGCAATGTTCTGGTGGGAGAATCCTTAGATCAGCCCCTTGTAGAGCTGTTCAACCAAGTTTTACTCTACGGTCTATCTTTAGATGACTCCCTCCGTTCAGAGATTAGTACGCAAATTACCCAGATTCAGTCTTTAAGTGACGAAGCTCAGCTAGCAGAGCGGGACACCATTCAAATCGCCTTGGATCAGAGCCGATTTATTGTTGAGAATAAACCAGCGGTTGATGAACTTACCCAGTCGCTACTGGCTGTTCCTACTACAGAACAACTCCAAACCCTGATCGAAACCTACGAGGTCGCCTATCAGCAAGCCAACGCCAGAACCCAGCGATTTCAGCTAGCAGCCATAATATGGGGATTAGTGATACTCAGTGGAGCCGCCTATGGATGGATGCTTAAAAATCAGTTTCGTCGAGTGGGTCAGATTGCCGACACCCTGTTCGAAAGTATGGATGATGCCTCTATGGATGTGGATCATCAATGGGTGATTACTAATATTAACGGACCTGCTGCTGAGGATTTAAATAAACCATCAGAGGAGTTAATTGGCCATATCCTCTGGACGGTATTGCCTAAAGAGCTGGGGCAAGAGAAAAAACACTACTATGAACAGGCGATTAGTCAACAGTCTCACCTTACCCTTGAAGCTCGACTAACGGCCCAAGACCGTTGGATAGAAATGTCATTAACGCCTATGTCTACAGGATTATCCTTGTCTTGGCACGATATCAGTAGCCACAAGCGAGCAGAATTTCAGTTAGCGCTTAGCCTAGAGGCCAATGATGAAGCCTTACGCAAAGCGGATGAGGCCCGTGAAAAAGCAGAAGCTGAGCGCGTAAAAGCGGAACAAGCTAGTCAGGCAAAAAGCGAATTCTTGGCCAATATGAGCCACGAATTGCGGACTCCTCTTAACGCGATTATTGGCTACAGTGAGCTTCTAGAAGAAGATGCTGAGGATTTAGGTCAGACCGAATTTATTCCCGAACTCAAGCGGATTCAAGGGGCTGGCAAACATTTACTGGGTCTTATTGATGGCGTGCTGGATCTATCAAAAGTAGAAGCTGGCAAAATGGAATTAGATCTAGAAACCTTTAAGATTAGCTCCTTGATCAAGGATGTTGTTTCGACTGTTCAACCGGTGATCGCAAAAAGTAATAACACGTTGCGTATCCACTGTCCTGACAATATTGGAGAAATGCATGCAGATACGGCAAAGGTACGTCAGAGTTTGTTTAACCTATTAAGCAATGCCAATAAGTTTACCCACAACGGCACCATTACCCTAAGCGTTCAATCCATCACCACTGAAGGCACCACCGGTATCCTGTTTCAAGTTCAGGATACCGGTATTGGGATGTTGCCGGATCAGCTTAAAAGAGTCTTTCACGCCTTTGCCCAGGCAGACTCGTCTACAACACGAAAGTATGGGGGTACAGGTTTAGGTCTGACTATTACCCAAAAGTTTGTACAGATGATGGGAGGAACCGTAGACGTAAAAAGTGAAATGGGTGTGGGTACCACCTTTACCGTATGTCTCCCCAAAACGGTTCAAAAAGGGAAGCCAATAAAATCTGATCAAGACCATCAGTCAACACTCTCAGGAGAGGCTATGGCCGATACCTCCGAGAGTGTTTCTGCAGAAACCATAGATCAATCTTCAGATCTTGAGAGTACGTCTGCGCCCTGTCTAGGCTGTGTACTGGTCATTGATGAAAACTTAGAAGATTGCGAAGCAGTGCGACAACTGCTGGTTCAGCAGGGATATTTTGTAATACTGAGCCATAATAACGAACGCGGATTGAATATGGCAGAACAACTTTTGCCTGATATCATTCTGTTAGATGTGATGATGTCTAAGGTGGATGGATGGAGAATCATTAGAACAATTCGAGAGCATCCTAAACTAAGCAATATACCGGTTGTTCTACATACCATGCAGGCCGATAATGAGTTGGGATATTCCTTGGGGGCAACAGATTATGTCTCTAAACCTGTACAGTCAACAAAACTGCTGGCAGTGCTAGAAAAATATCGACCACAGCATGCCTATGCTTATAACTAAGCCGTTGATAAGCTAGTCATTACAGCTGGGGTAATTCCAGTAAGGTCTGACACCTCAGCAAATGCCTGAGCAGCTGGCCCAATCACCCATAAAGGAACAAAATTTAGGGTGTGACATTTAGTGGCGAGATTTTCCACATTGCCATGATCGCTAACAACAATTAGCGTTGTGCTGGGGGCTAAGTTGTTGACGACAGCAGCAACAAAGCGATCAATGCGCTGTAGCACTGCCACAGCACGGTCGTAGTTTTGGGCATGGCCAGCATAGTCACTCAGATAGCATTCGAAAAGCGTAATATGATGCTGTTTTCCTAAGTTGGCGAGAAAATCACCAGCCTGTTCAGGGGTAATGGGAGCTGTGGCAATGCCGCGATCGCGAGCAATCTCTCCAGTAATGTCCCAAAAAATAGCGGCCCCCTGCTCATATTCGTACTGCATACGGAAAGGTAGCCCCGCAGTCATATTTAGCAGGGTACATACGGAGTAGCGCCATCGTCGCTGGGCGATTGCTTCAAAATAGGCGGGGGAATAGAGATTTGCCAAGGTAGCCGTGCCCCCTTTAGCCATCACCTGTTTAAACAGCCCGTAGGGTTCAATCAGCTGACGTAGGCACCCATTGGCAAAGCCTGTTTGGTGTTTTCCCCTAAATTTAGCGGCGTTATGGCCTGTGTAAATGGTGGTTTGCCCCGTGGCACTTTGGGGAAGGCCAGGGATGCCTAGGGTGGCATCCACAGGTTTAAGGAGAAAATTTGACCGTTGAATGTGGGTGCCTGCTAACCACGGCTGACCACAAAGCGATCTTACCCGGGGCATAGCCTCTGGATCGCTGACAGGGTTATGGGGACCAGTGGTTCCTAGACCGAGGCCATCCAAAAACAGCAGGATAAAACGGTTATCCATGGCGATTTTACGCCGTAGCAAGCATGGGCTTTTTCAGGGTGATTTGGTTAGTGTCAGCCCAGGTTTGGAGGTCCGAGAAACTGCGATCGCGATACTTGCCATAGCGCTCTCGCTTATTACGAATCCGTGTAGGTAAGGCAGGGAAAATCCCAAAATTAGGCGGCATCGGCTGAAAGTGCTTAGGTTCTGCTGAGCTAATAAAGCCAAATAGTGCCCCCATCATCGTAGTTCCAGGTAACGATACCAGCGGTAAACCCAGGACAGAACGGGCTGCATTGGTACCCGCTAGCCAGCCCCCAGCACAGGCGGCTGTGTAACCCTCAGTACCCACCAGCTGACCCGCCGCAAAGAGATTCTCTCGTCGATGAAACTGCAATGCGCTGCTCAACAGCTCTGGCGAATTAATAAAGGTATTGCGGTGCATTACCCCCATACGCACAAACTCTGCATTTTCCAGCCCTGGAATCATCTGAAAAACACGCTTTTGCTCACCCCAGCGTAGATTAGTCTGAAACCCCACCATATTCCATAGCTGGCCGTCCTTATCCTCCTGGCGTAGCTGGACAACGGCATAGGGGCGCTTTTCTTTATTTCCCGGTGCGTCGAAGGGGCCGTAGCGTTCGGTGTCGAACAGGCCGACGGGCTTCAGTGGCCCATAGCGCATGGTGTCTTCACCCCGACGGGCCATCACCTCAATGGGCAGACAGCCTTCAAAGAATTTAGCAGTTTCTTGTTCGAAGTCTTTTAGTTCTGCCTGCTCGGCCGCGCACAGCGCCTGCCAGAAGGCCAGGTACTGTTCCTTATCCATGGGACAGTTGAGGTAGGCGGCTTCGCCTCGGTCGTAGCGAGAGGCCATAAAGGCGATGCCTTTATTAATGGATTCGCCAACGATGATGGGGCTAGCCGCATCAAAAAAGCTCATGTAGTCCTGACCGGTGAACTGACGTAGCTCTTTGGCCAGGGCATCGCTGGTAAGGGGGCCAGTGGTTAAGACTACGGTGCTGTCCTGGGGGATAGCGGTAACTTCTTCGCGGCGGAGTTCGATCAGGGGATGCTGCTCCAAGGTTTCTGTCAGATTGCGGCTAAACACGCCTCGGTCCACGGCCAGTGCTCCACCTGCAGGCACCGCATGTTCATCAGCCTTGGTGATAACCACCGACCCCAGCTGTCGCAATTCCTCATGGAGCAGTCCTGATGCTCGATCGGTAGACTTAGCTCCAAAGGAGTTGCTACACACTAGCTCTGAAACATGCTCTGAATGGTGGGCCGGACTGCGCTTTACCGGACGCATTTCGTGCAGCACCACAGGAATGCCCGCCTGGGCAATTTGCCAGGTAGCTTCAGTACCGGCAAGACCACCGCCAATAACGTGAATGGGCTGGGAGGTAGGGAAATCAGACATACAGAAAACGTTGCAGGAACTTTATTGTAGGCTGGCGTTGAGCTAGCAAAGCCTAGCAATCCAATATTTTACGGACTAAATAATCCAAGGATACCGTCATCATGTCCTGCACCAAGATTTCTAACAGAGATTTCAATTCTTATAAGGCATTTTCAGTGAAACGTTGTTTCCCAAACATCACCAGATTAACGCTTCAACTTGGGCGGCTTTTTATACTTATTGAGGTAACAGCCTCAATGATTGACAACTAAAGTCTCTTCATGAGGACCAGCTTCAATCCATTGTCAAGCCGGTAGTGCAACGAAAAACTCTGTTCCTTGAGGGAAGACTGACTCTACAGATAAAGTGCCATAATGCTTCTGGACAATTTGATAGCAAATACTCAGCCCTAAGCCCGTACCTTGGCCAACGGGCTTAGTTGTAAAAAAGGGATCAAAGATTTTTGATCTAATCTCTTCGGGAATTCCAGGGCCATTATCTTTAATCCTAATGATAGTTTGATTGTTGATTTTTTCTGTACAGATCGTAATTTCAGGCGAATCAACATTACTACTTTCCAGTGCGTCTAGAGCATTCGTGATGATATTCATAAAAACTTGATTAAGCTGAGCTGGATAACAGTGAAAAAGGCCAGATTCAGCATAGTTTTTAGTGATTTTTACACCTCGTCTAATGCGATAGTTTAAGATTAGTAGGGTACTCTCAATGCCATCCTGAAGATTAACAGTTTTTTGCTCAGATTCATCTAATCGAGAGAAATTTCTTAGAGAAGATACAATTTCATGTACTCGATCTGTGCCAATTTTCATAGAATTGAGGACTTCAGGAAGATCTGACTCGATAAAGAGTAAGTCGATTCTGTCCACTTCGGCTTGAATATCAGTATCAGGAGTTGAATACTTTTTTCGAAATAGGTGGATGAGATTTAATAGATCTGTTGTGTATTCATCAATAAATTTTAGATTACCGTAGATAAAATTTATTGGATTATTGATTTCATGGGCAATTCCCGCGACCATTGTTCCCAGACTAGACATTTTCTCTGCTTGAATGAGTTGAGTCTGAGTTCTTTTAAGTTGTTGTAGAGCTTGCGATCGTTCTTCGATTTCTATGTTGAGAGCAGTTTGCGATTGCCGTAAGGCGTTTGTATGGTCGTGCATCCAAGTAATCAGCTGGTTGAGCGCCGTTGCTAAAATGCCTACTTCGTCTTGGGTAGTTACGGATATCAGTTGACTAAAGTCACTGGTTTGTATAACTTGCTGAGCTGCTTGAGTGATGGCTTGAACTGGACGTGTGATTTTTCTTGCTGTCCAGTGCCCTATCGTAATCACTACTCCTGAACCAACTATTGTTACTCCTAGGGCTGTTAACCACAATCGTTTCTGAAGCTGCTTGAGTGGTTCCAGAGATTGCAGCACCAGGAGGGGAATTGTTTGGTTGTCGAACCTGGAAATCTCAATATGTTTAACTAGATATGGAGTCTTTTGGATACTTAATTGGGAGATATCTTGAGATGTCTGACGGTGATCAAATCTTTCTCCCCTTTCTGTAAATGTGGACGCGATTTGGTCATTACCATCAAAGACAACTAGTTCAACTCCGGCTCGATCAGCAATTTGTTCAAGCTTTTGGTTGGTCAACGCATGGCCGATTAAGACTCCGCCTACTTGCTCAAAACCATTGTTAACCGGTTGAGTGGTCACAAATGTGTAGAACAGAGCATCGCTTGCACTAACCAGGCTAGAGCTTGATTTACCTGCAAGTAGCTGTTCTCTGCTGTCTGTCAAATCTAAAGAAACATCGTGTAAGACTGACTGTCGTAAACTTAGCTGTATGAGGCCATCCTTATCGAAAATTTTGATAATATCAGCGTTTAAAACAGGTGTGAATGACCAAAGTGCTGGTTGCCAATTGGAATTATCGTTATCCGCTAATAACGTTTCTAAAGACTTTTGCTGGCTGAGAAGCTGAGCGGTTTCCCTAAGATTGCCCAGGGTGTCATTAAACTCCTGAACAACTAGGTCAGACAAGGTATGGAGCCTTTGTTCCTGTCTGCGTTCTAGATAATCAGAAAAAATACAGGCCACTAAAACAGTTCCCAGTGTCCAAATTCCCAAATAAGTGACAATAAAAGGAACGTTTATTTTCCAATGTAGAGGAAGCTGTTGATAAGCCGCTTTCAGCGACTTAAGTTTTTTCATAATTATGTTGGTAATGCAAAAAAGGTATTCTGCTCCGAAGTTGATTTAGGCAGTAATTCGAATAAAGTCTACGGATACTTGTTGGCAAGGATGATAAATCGCTTGATATTCATTTTCTACAAACCCACAGGTTAAATATGCCCGTCCGTAGCTGCAATCAAACCTCAAACAACGGTGCTTGCACACAAACAATATAAAGCGCTCCGTGGTGGCTCATTCAAGCCAACCGCAGGGAGATGCTCAGTTTGAGAAGGCGCTAACTCAATTATGTTTTGTAGCCCATTGGGGGTAGCCTGCTTCGATCAATGCCTGATCGCGAATGCGACAGGAATCGCATTTACCACAGGGGGATTCTCCCCCCGCATAGCAGGACCAGGTTTGTGGAATAGGTACACCCAATTCCACTGCCCGCTTTACAATATCCACTTTTGAATCCATTACTAGGGGCGCTTTTAGTTCAATTGGTTTACCCTCAACACCTACTTTCGAAGAGAGATTTGCCAGTTTTTGAAACGCTTCTAAGTATTCAGGCCGACAGTCTGGATAGCCTGAATAATCTACCGCATTAATACCGAGGTAAATTGCTTCGGCTTCCTGAGCTTCTGCCAAGGAGAGCGCTAATGAGATAAATACCGTGTTTCTCCCTGGTACATAGGTAGACGGAATCACATCGGGCATTATACCATCCTGGGGTAGTGCCCGATGTGATTCCGTTAGAGAAGAGCCTCCCCACTGGGAAAGGTTCACATCCACAATAAAGTGTTGAGTAATGCCTAAATGCCCCACAATCACCTTGGCTGCCACCAGTTCACGTCCATGGCGCTGCCCATAGCGAAACGACAAGGCGATGACATCATAACCATCAGCAATGGCCTGGGCTGCAGCGGTGGCAGAATCTAAACCACCGGATAACAAAACAACAGCTTTTTTCATGGGATTGTTTATCTACTGCCAAAAATTAGGTTAAAAATGGACAATTCTGTAGGGATACCCACAAGGCCAGCCCCTACAGGGTTGTATGTTTTGAGGTGGACCAGGGATGGCTTTTATCTCACACCTAGGAATTTGTGAGTTTGTAAACTGATGCGCCAGCTAGGATGCTGTTTTATATAGTCAAATACGAGCTGCTGACCACCAGTCCATTCTGGCTGGAGCAGTTTTACCGTAGTCTCGGAAACCTGCTCTGCTTGTGCCTCGGCCCAGGCCAAATCTTCCGCATTGGAAATCACGACCTTGAGTTCTTGGGCGAGAGGATAAATGTCCAGCTGGGGGGGCTTAAATCGTTTTGGAGATAGGGAAATCCAGTCAAATTGACCGCTGAGGGAATGGGCTCCTGAAGTTTCTAAATGGATACGCAAGCCTGATGCCTTTAAAGCGTCAGTCAAGGGTGTGAGGTCGTGCATCAACGGTTCACCACCGGTAATCACCACCATAAAGGGCTGGGCTGCCTTGGCCCGCTGGACCAAATCAGTAATGGCTACTTTGCCATGGGGCTTTGTGCTCCAGGAAATCTTGGTATCGCACCAGGGACAGCCCACATCACAGCCAGCCAGACGGATAAAGAAGGCGCTGGTGCCTGTCCACATGCCTTCACCCTGCACCGAATGGAACGTTTCGACAATCGGATACGTTTGCTGAATATTCGTTGAATGGTTAATGTCTTGAGGATGGTGGGTCGTGCCCAGCCTACTACGGTCCATTGCTTTAACCATCACTCATCGTCCTCGTATTCGGCCCAGGAACCGGGTGTTTCAGACACGGAAACTTTGAGGGTGATGCTTTCGGGCAAATCTTTTTTGGTTTTGTCGTAGATAAACTTGGCAATCATTTCCGCTGTAGTTTCATACTCCTCGGGCATAACGTCATTCAGAACGCAGTGGTCCAGACCGCCTTTTTCCACATCTCGTTTAGCCCAGCGCAGTGTGCGAAAATCGGTCACCATGACTTCGTGGGGACAATATTCGGAACTGTGGAGTTTGGGGGCAGCGGCCTCCATGCGCACCCGATAGCTATGACCATGCATACGACCGCAGGGACCGTCGTAGTCTTTTATGAAATGTGCAGCATCAAAGGTAAATTCTGTCTTGAGGGTCCACTTGGCCATGGGTATTAGAAAGCAGGTAGGCGATTTTACATCATAAGGGGGTGGGTTCAGAAAGCTTCGGTAGTCCTATAAAATCTTTCAGAAGCCTTTGTCTTCGATGTCTACACTTTCCCTTGTTTTCCCATATCTAATTCATGACTAAAAAGCGGATTCTTTCGGGCATTCAGACCACTGGCAATCTACATTTGGGAAACTATCTAGGAGCGATTCGTAACTGGGTGGGGATGCAGGATGAGTACGAGTGCTTCCTTTTTCTGGCGGATCTCCATGCCATTACGGTGCCCCATGACCCAAAGCTGCTGGCGGAAAACACCTACAAGGTAGCGGCAGCCTATTTAGCCTGTGGCATTGACCCAGACCGCTCTACTATTTTTGTCCAGTCCCACATCAGCGCCCATAGTGAGCTGGCCTGGTTGTTTAACTGCATTACGCCTTTGAACTGGCTGGAGCGAATGATTCAGTTTAAGGAGAAGGCGGTAAAGCAGGGTGAAAATGTCAGCGTTGGTCTGTTGGACTATCCGGTACTGCAGTCGGCAGATATTTTGCTATATGAGCCGGACTTGGTGCCCGTTGGTGAAGACCAGAAGCAGCACATTGAGCTGACACGCGATATTGCGGTGCGATTAAATCACCAGTTTGGCAAAAAAAAGGAACCGGTGCTAAAGGTGCCTGATGCGCTGATTCGCACGGATGGGGCACGGGTGATGAGTCTGACGGACGGTGCGAAAAAGATGTCGAAATCGGACCCATCAGAACTGAGTCGGATTGAAATTGGCGATACGCCGGATTTGATTAAGAAGAAAATCAAAAAATGTAAGACGGACCCCATGCGCGGTCTAGAGTTTGGTAACCCGGAGCGGCCTGAGTGTAATAACCTGCTGACGCTTTATATGCTGCTGTCGGGCAAAGAAAAAGATGCGGTGACGGCTGAATGTGCCGATATGGGCTGGGGACAGTTTAAGCCACTGCTGACTGAAACTGCGATCGCAGCCCTCCAACCCATCCAAGAAAAGTATCAGGCCCTGATGGATGATCGAAGTTATTTAGAATCGGTCCTGAAGCAAGGTAATGAAAAAGCGGCTGTGATTGCCAATCAGACCCTGGCCAAGGTGAAAGATGCCCTAGGCTATGCTAGACCGCTATAGGCAATGGAACGGGTAGCTGAAACCATAGGCAGGGTCTCGTACCATAGACATATCCCCGACCAGGGATACCGCCTATGATTTCACGTTAGATAATAAATACGTTTTTAATGACCATGACTCACGGCTCCCAGTCGGTCCCCTCCCTTTTACAGTCTGCGATCGCAGCTAACCAATTTCTGATCACCGCTGAAGTGATGCCCCCTAAAGGCGGCGATCCCAGCCATATGGTGGAAATGGCGAAGTTATTGAAGGGACGGGTGCACGGGGTGAATATCACCGATGGGAGCCGGGCGGTGATGCGGATGTCGTCACTAGCATCGGCAGTCTTGCTCAAGCAGGAAGGCATTGAACCGATTTGTCAGATGGCCTGTCGCGATCGCAACCGCATTGCTCTCCAGGCAGATTTAATGGGAGCCCACGCTCTAGGTATTCATAACATCCTGGCTCTCACTGGCGACCCGGTCAAAGCTGGGGATAACCCCAAAGCCCGTGGCGTATTTGATCTGGAATCTGTTCGGTTACTGCGCACCATTGGACTCTTGAATCAAGGCATGGACTTTAACAAGAAACCACTGCCCAACGGTGCTCTCGACATTTTTGCAGGCGCTGCTGTAGACCCCCAGTGCCCTAGCTGGTCCGGTTTACAAAAGCGATTTGAGCGCAAGGTGGAAGCCGGGGCTCAGTTTTTCCAGAGTCAGTTAATCTCCGACTTTGACTCTCTGGATAAATTTATGACCCAGATTGCAGTCCCCTCTAAAAAACCTGTATTAGCCGGTATTTTCCTGCTTAAATCCGCCAAGAACGCAGCTTTCTTGAATCGTAATGTTCCCGGTGTCCAAATCCCAGATGAGTTGATCAATCGCCTGGCTGCGGCAGAGGATCCCTTACAAGAAGGCATCACCATTGCCTCGGAACAGGTCAAACAAGCCAAGAATTCATGTCAGGGAGTGCACATTATGGCCATCCGCCGCGAAGATTTGATTCCGGAAATTTTAAATCGTGCCGGTGTGGGCCCTGTGCAAAGAATGTCTCTTTCAGCCAAGGGGTACAACCAAATGATGCAACCAGATTTAGCCATGGCTTAACTGCACCCGTTTCTAAACCAGATCTAATCCTTGTGCTGAGAGAATCTCTCCTCGATTAATACCTTATCTATGCCATACCTGAATCTGACTATTATCCAGTTCTAGATTAATCTCCATACCATAGCTCAAGCCATCAATAAATTGTGTCATCACTTCCAGGGTGGCCGCACCCTGAAAATGTTCTGGCTTTGTTTCTGGATGGGGGTAGTACACTAATCCTGGAAGACGCTTCTGCGTCCCTACAGTGAGCCAACAATCAAAAAAAGAAAAGTCTTCCGGAGGAGCACTCTCGGCCCACTTTACCTGTCTAAAGGTATGTTTGGCATGCTTGATTTGGTATTGATAGGGCTGAATCGATACATTCAAAGTGCCGGGGAAGTATCTCTCAAGATTGAGACCATAGGTGGCAAATACGGGCTGCTGTAGACGAAGAGTGCCGCCAGGAAAACGTCGATCTCCTCCCTGACCCGAGGCAACGCCATAGCCTTGAATAATCGTGCCATGTTACATGGGTTGTTGTCATGGTTTTAGATAAATTATAGCGAAGGACCTGAGGGACCCATCATTCAAGCCCTAGTGATCTCGTTAAAAGCTTTATATGCCACAGCTATTGTTTTTTCACCGTTGCTGGGTTGGAGAATAAAACAATCTGCAAAACCTGGCAACGTTTAGAGTTTGAAAACTAAAATCATCTCAAAGATGTACAATACCTGACGTTCTTTAACATTTTGCTGAACTTAGGTGTTTTAGTACTCTTCCCAGATAAACTGACGTCATTATCCTCTAGATCGCATCAACATGAAGACAAACTTCCTTTTAGTCCCCCTAGCCTTAATCGTTAGCGCATTGGCACCCCAAAAAGCTTTAGCAGATGAAGTTTGGTCAACAGAAGAATACGATGTAATCTACCAGGAAGACCGCAATAGAACTGCTATTTGGACCTATGGTGACGATGGCATCATTTTTATAGATGGTTTAGCAGGCGTGTATACCGACCGGGGTTCCTATACCGGGTACTGGGCACAAGAGTCCTCTTCTATGCGTTGTGACACCTATAGAGAAGGGACTGATGGAGAACAAACCTATCACTGGGGAAACTTCAAAGTTACATTTATCGATTCGGACTTTCCGTCTCGTTGGCATGCTCAAATTGGCCTTTGCGAGCTTGAACCAAGAATTTTCTTAAATGGCACACCGATTACAGGTTTTTAAGCCAGCGCTCTTCTAGCAAAGATTTGCTCAGACATCGGGTAGGTAAATGTCCGCTGACGTCTAGCGCTCACACCCGAGTCAGATCTTTCTACACGATTGCGGCCATTTTCTTTGGCGTTGCTGATCCTCGGGATGATTTTATCTGCCAAATCCAGAACTCTGGACGGGTGTACAGATAGTTGCATCCTCTAAATCAGCAACGGCTTTTCTTTTGACGTACAAAGGGCTGAATCTGCTAGTTTGATTAATGTTTAAGGCGTGTCATTTGTAGTAATACCCACGGAAATCAGTGGAACAAATAATTATTAAACGGGCCAGCTTAGAAGATGCGGTAGCCCTAGCCCATCTAGCAGAGCGCACCTTTCGGGACACGTTTACTGAGGACGATAACACCACCGACATGGAGCTTCACTGTGCCAAAAGTTTTGGTGCAGAAATACAGCAGCAAGAAATTCAGCATCCTAACTATGTCACGTTCCTCGCAACGATAGCCAATCAGCTAGTGGCCTTTGCCCAGGTGCGCCTTCATTCTCCTAAAGAATGTGTTGTTGCCAACCACCCTACTGAACTCTATCGATTTTATGTGTCTCAGGAATGGCACGGCCGAGGCGTGGCCCAACAAATGATGGATCAGGTGTTTTCTACAGCAGCACACACTGGCGCAGACTACATTTGGCTGGGTGTGTGGGAGCAGAATCCGAGAGCGATCGCATTTTATCGCAAGTACGGATTCGACGTGGTGGGGGAACATGTATTTCAATTTGGCAACGACCCACAGCGAGACTTAATAATGGTTACCCAAGTTAAGCAATCAAGGGTTGATTAAGGTGCCCACATATACTGGCACACATGTTTCTCAGGGCCATGAACACCATTGGCAGACCCAGTAAACCCTGATCTGCCAATGGATAGCTGTTACTGATTCAAGGTATGGCATGAAGCCGTCCTCAACAACAGCAATTTTTATGGGTTATGTCACAGGTTTAACCCAGATGCTGAGATAGCCGCAGCGCAAGTCCTGCAAGGGCACGAACAGGATTAGCCGCGGTGCTAATGGGCATCACCGACATGTCGCACACGTACAGTCCAGCTGAGCCCCGCACCTTGAGGTCTTCATCCACAACGGACTCAGTGTTAAAGCCAGCATTACGATTTGCTTTCCAAGGCATGCGCAACGTACCGCAAGCATGGTGTACGGTGCCCCAACCAAAGGGCCACTGCTGGCCAGAACCACCGCCGTACTCACCGGTAATCACGTCTACATTAGTGAACTCTGCAAAAACGCGATTCCTGGTTTGATTGAGTAAGTTGAAAAAGTCTTGCTGTCCTATTTGCCAGCCTGCAAGAGCTGGAAAGCGAGACTGCAACAAGTCATCCAAGCCGGAAAAGCGCTTAAAGACAATGTCTGGAATGTAGCCATCATCAGCATGGGAGAAAATACCATTTTCATCATCCAAACAATTGGCAAAACTAAACTTAATGTCAATACGGGTTTTGCTAGTGTCATCAACAACCGGTTCCGCGGAAGGATCGTTGTTTCTTAAATGCCAGTATTCATGGTTGATATTCATTTCAATATTGAAAGGAAATTTCACATGACCATTAGCATCGCGATTACCCTTTGAGTAAAAGATGATTTTGGCATGGTCACTCCGGCTCAGGGCAACATTCCCCAGTGAGGAAACATAGGCCTGGGATTCTCCTGTAACGGGATGATCGGTTAAACCGAAGCCGACACGCTGCTTAACGCTATCAGGCATGGTCTGATACACCGTAGAGCGATTGATCAGCTTGGGACTTTCCGTAGAACCTGCCGCAACAATCACCTTGGGCGAATAAAAGCTAACTTGTTCTCCAGTAATGGTGTCAGTGGTTTTAACCTCATACCAGTCAAAGGGGATATTGTTAATGGACTCTACAAAACTGTTGAGCTTAATAAAGAGTCCATTACCATCCTGGTTAGCCCCTGGGGTTAACCCCACCTGGTTAATCAACAGTTCAGCTGTATTAAACACTCCGGTAGGTTCTACAAAAAACTGGTCCCGAGGAGTGCCATCGGGATTGAGGTAGGGCTGGTGCAGAGCACGGGGGGCTTCTTTGATAACAAAGTCATCATTAAGAGGGCTGTTTTGAAAATGTCTGACAATTTCCTGGGCCTTTTCCCCTAAAGAAACAGACTCATTCATGCGGTCGGCAGCAACGTTAAAGTACTCCGACGTTAAATCCTGACGCACGCCATCTGGAAAGAAATCCATTTCCCAGGATTGGGGTTCTGGAATTAGACCGGACCAGAAAATAGACCGCCCACCAAAGGCTAATTGAGGTTTCTCACCAATAAAATGTTGATCGGAAGCAGGCTGCTGAAAGTTGTCAACACCAAAGTGTCTGGCCACAGCAAAGTTGGGAACCCGACTAACATTGTAGACATGGGTAGGATAGACAAACGAGCCTGCATCCAAGACTAAAATTCGATGGCTGCCCCCTAAGCGATCTGCAAGATCGTCAGCTAGAATGCCACCGCCGATTCCAGAACCAATAATAATAAAATCAAAGTCTTTGTTGGCACCGTCATAATCTCGGATCAGACGGGTATGGGCCTGGGGCTTTTCGGTAACGAGATTGGCGTAGTTGTTCTGAAAGGGCATCTCTTGTATCCTATTTTTGAAGGGCGTTACTGATCCTCAGACTGGTGTTATCTGAACAATAGTGACACTATTGCTAGACAGCGTCATCTTCTAAATCAACAACGGCATTTTCAGAGCTACTTTACGTATCAGAAAAGTCTGTAGCAAAGCGAGCATTTAGGTAGTATGGCAATAGCTATGCAGCCTTGCAGGTAGACATACATCAAGAGATATTGGTATTCCTGAAACGTAATCATTAACTAAATCTAAAATTAGGCTGGGTGTCTTGTAATGACTCGGTGGCAGCCCCCGGCTCTTGGCCACTCTAAGTTTTTGCTACAGGCGAATCCATTCGTGTAGCACAATTTTGCTCGGACGATGGGAGCGTAGGAGACGAGTTAATCCATACACCGGTGGATGATGGGGCGTTCTTTGATAAATGTGCCAAAGATGCGATCTCAAACAATTAACACCACCCTAGCTACCATTAATGTATTCCGCATTAGCGACATGGCACACTCGATGATGGGACGGAGTGTTAAAATCCACTCTCGCTACCAAATGAGTTCAGTGCGAATCCAAAACTGCTACAACAAATTTATGCTCAGGATTGTTGTGGCTGTAACAGAAAAAAACAACCAGTATAGGAGAACAAGAAAAATCCCGACAGCCTACCTGTTCACATTGGATGGTTGTTTACACCATTTTAGTCGCGTTATTTTTATGTGATTAGAAACGTGAAAAGACGTTTGTCTTTTGTATGCCGCCCTTTCCCTAATTGAAGAGTTTCTAGCGTAAGTTAATTTTATTCATCAATTACTTTTTAATCCTTAATAAAGCTCTTCAAGGCATCGATCTTCATGCAGAATTACCATACCGACGGATAACGTCCGTCACATTTGATGCTGCCAAGTATTTTTTCTCCCCACATGGTTCTAGCCGCAGTCGAGCACGGTGCTGCCCTCTCACTCCATAGTCCTTTTATTTCCTTGACTATCTTACTGATGGTCGTGCTCACCCTTCCCAGCCTGTTTGAGCGGCTCAAACTACCGGGACTAGTGGGGTTGTTATTCGCGGGGATCGTCCTTGGCAAGAGCGTTCTAGGGGTTCTAGAAGCTGACACAGAGACCATGGAACTGTTGGCAGAGATCGGAAAAATCTACCTGATGTTTGTGATCGCTTTAGAAATCGATCTCGCCAAATTTCACAAAACTCGCTACCGTTCACTTGGTTTTGGATTATTGATTTTTGTATCGTCCCTAGCGGGTGGGCTGCTGGTAGGGCGCTTGCTCGGATTTGGCTGGAACACGTCGCTGCTCATGGGAGCAGTCTTTGCTCCCCACACATTGTTGGGCTATCCCATTGCTAACCGTCTCGGGGTAATGGGGAATGAAGCGATTACGGTCACCATTGGCGCTACCATTTTTACCGACATTCTGGGGCTCTTACTGCTGGCTATTTCTGTTTCTATTCATGCCGGAGAATTCTCTCTATTTAGCCTAGTCGGTCAGGTGCTGGCTCTGGCTATATATGCAGCTACTGTTTTGTTTGGACTGGATTGGGCCGGGAAAGAATACTTTCGACGCACTGGCGATGAACAGGGCAACCAATTTGTTTTTGTGCTCCTGGCTGTCTTTTTGGCATCAGCTGGAGCTCAGCTAGTAAATGTGGAGCGGATTGTCGGAGCATTTTTAGCAGGTTTAGCCGTTAATGACGTGCTAGGGGAAGGTCCCGTAAAAGAGAAAGTTGAATTTGTTGGGAGTGTTTTATTTATCCCGTTCTTTTTTGTGCATGTGGGGCTGCTGGTGGATTTGCCAGTATTCATCTCATCCTTTACGTCATCATTAGGGATTACCCTAGCAATTTTGATCGGTGTAGTTGTCAGTAAACTGGTCGGTACCTATTTGGGTAAGCTGGCGTACCAATACAGTTGGAATGAAGCCATGACCATGTGGTCACTGTGCTTACCCCATGTGGCTGCCCCCTTAGCGGCGGCAATTGTTGCTCGTGAAGTTGGGCTGATTAACGATACCCTATTTAACGGTGTCATTGTGTTGATGTTGGTAACAGCAATTGCTGGTCCCATTGCTACTAGAGCCTTTGGGAGTCAGCTAGCAATTTCGTCTGCTGCTGATACGTCAGAATTGAGTGCGCAACAACCCGATGTCCCCGAGCTTTCTCGGATTGTTGATGGTAATGGGTATCAGCCATTTACCATTGTGGTACCGATTTTTAATCCCCGTGCCGATCAGTATTTGGTAGAAACGGCTGTTTTGTTGGCCCATCACGAAGCGGGAAAAATTGTTCCCATGGCCATTAGTCGTGCCTATGCCCACATGGATGATCCCTTATTGGTAGACGACTTAGAAAAACGACAAACAATGGTACAAGAGGCGAGCGACATTAGCCAAACGCTGAGTGTAAAGGCTCATCCAGTGGTGCGGATTGCCGATGATGATGCCATGGGTATCAGCCACACCGCTCGAGAACAACATGCCAACTTAGTGGTCATGGGCTGGAATAAAGAAGAAACGGGAGTGAGAGCGCGGCTGTTTGGCACAACCTTAGAAAGTGTTTTTTGGTCTTCCCACTGTCCTGTTGCAGCCATGCGGTTACATACCGATCCGAGTAATATTCATCGCATATTAGTACCGGTACGAGATTTAATGCCTAAAACAATCCACACTGTGCGGTTTGCCCAGCTGTTTGCTGATGCTCACCATGCAGCGGTGACCTTGGTGCATGTATGCGATCGCAGAACTCCACAATCCCGCATCACCGCCTTTAAAGACGACCTAAAAGCCATCATCACCCACGATGAGCTTAAGGCTGTTGATCGCATCAAAATCATTACCCACGATGATGTCACCCAGGCCCTGTTGCGGTTGGCCAAGAACTTTGACCTACTGATTTTGCGTTCCATGCGTCGCCGTACTGTTGGCGGACTGATGGTAAGCGATGTCACCACAAGACTAATTCGAGAACTCACCTGTTCAATTGTTTTGTTTGGCGAGCCCCACATGTGATTGGCTAAAAAAGCAAGCAAGGCTTATCCGTAGGTGGCCGAGACTAAACTCAGTAACCTCCAAGAATATTTTCATTCCCCAAAAATTAGGTTTTTGAGAGCTACGAGACAGCTGGGGATAGCTGAGTCTTTATTCATTCTAATGATGCTGCGTCTAGACCATCTAGGCTTGCATTTCACGACTACAATATAGTGTGATCGTAAGCTCGAAGGGCATTTACGCGAGGTTTAGAATGGTACAGCAGCAGCCCGCAGTTGTAATCAAAGGTCTTCAGAAAAGCTATGGTGAGGTGCAGGCGGTAAAGGGTGTCTCATTACAGGTTGAAGCTGGAGAAATTTTTGGGTTACTAGGCCCCAATGGAGCAGGCAAAACCACAACTATTCGCTGTCTGTGTACCCTGACGCTACCGGATGCAGGCCAGCTAGAGGTGATGGGGGTTTCAGTAGTGACCGAGCCACGACAGGTGCGGCAGCGACTGGGTTACATCGCTCAAGAAGTCGCCCTGGATAAAGTACTTACCGGTCGAGAGTTATTGGAACTGCAGGCGGCCATTTACCACTTGCCAGGTAAGCTAGCCAAGGCTCGCATTGACCAGATGATTGAGCTACTAGAGCTGACCGACTGGGCAGATAAAAAAACCGGCACCTATTCTGGTGGATTAAAAAAGAGATTGGATCTAGCCGCAGGGCTATTGCACCAGCCGGATGTACTGGTGCTAGATGAACCCACCGTAGGTCTGGATATTGAGAGCCGTTCTGCAGTGTGGCGATTTTTGAGACAGCTACAGGCCGCAGGTACCACCATCTTGATTACTAGCCACTATCTAGAAGAGGTGGATGCTTTAGCAAATCGAGTCGCCATTATCGACCAGGGTAAGGTGATCAGTTCCGGTACCCCAGCTGAATTGAAGGCCAAGGTAGGCGGTGAGCGCATCACTTTACGAATCCGAGAGTTTACTCCCTTAGAGGAAGCAACCAAAACCAGCAAGCTACTTCAGGACTTGCCGGTGGTACAGGAAGTAATTGTCAATAGCGCCCAGGGAAATTCACTAAATCTAGTGGTGGAATCGGAAGCAGATGCACTCATGATGGTGCAGAAAGCTCTTAGGGACGCTGACCTCCCTATTTTTGGCATTGCCCAGTCCCAGCCTAGCCTAGACGATGTATACCTGGCGGCCACAGGCAGCACCATTATGGATGCGGAAATGGCAGCGGCTAGCAAACGGGATATGAAAAAGGAAATGAAACAGCAAAATATGAAGCGATAAGAGCGTCTAAAATTAACTACCCTGACCTCATAAACTTTGGCAAATAACTTCAACCTCAAAGTCTAAAATTCACTACTCCTATGAGCAGTTCCAGTATTCAAAATAGTCAGCTACAGCAGTGGAAAGATGATGCGATCGCATCTCCTGGTGTCAGCGAGTTGATCCAGGAAACCCTGGCCCTAACCAAACGCCTATTTATTCAGCTACAGCGCCGCCCCTCCACCTTGGCTGCTGGCATTATTCAACCGCTAATGTGGCTGATCCTGTTTGGGGCTCTGTTTCAGAATGTGCCCCAGGGGTTATTTGGCGATAGCGTCAACTACGGTCAGTTTATCGGCGCCGGGATTATTGTCTTTACCGCCTTTGGGGGTGCTCTTAATGCTGGCCTGCCGGTGATGTTTGACCGAGAATTTGGCTTTTTGAACCGTCTATTGGTAGCGCCGCTGGTCTCACGATTTTCTATTGTTATCGCCTCGGCATTGTTTATTGCGGCCATGAGCTTGGTCCAAACAGCCGCAATTGTGGCCCTGAGCGCATTTCTTGGGGCGGGACTTCCCAGCATTGCGGGGCTGGGGCTGATGATGGCCATTATTCTTATGCTGGTATTGGGAGTAACAGCCTTTAGTTTGGGGCTAGCCTTTGCTCTACCCGGCCATATTGAACTAATTGCCGTCATTTTTGTCGCCAATTTACCGCTGCTGTTTGCCAGCACAGCTCTGGTGCCACTGTCCTTTATGCCTAAATGGCTAAGTACCGTCGCCAGCTTAAATCCATTGAGCTACGCAATCGAACCCATCCGCTACCTGTATTTGCACAACGACTGGAACCTTAGCAGCATTGTGATGCAAACCGCCTGGGGAGAAATTTCCATGGGAACCACCCTGGTGCTATTGGTCTGCTTCTGCGTGGGGTCTCTAGCCCTCACCTATCCTCTGATCAACCGCCGCATTTCCTAATGTAGCCAGTGGTTATCTATATTTTAGAGTTGCTGGGTGTAGCGGTCTCGGCAGTTAGTGGTGCCTTAGCGGCTGGGCGAAAGCGACTTGATTTATTGGGTGTTATCGTTGTTGCTGCTGTTTCAGCAACTGGTGGTGGCACCCTACGGGATATTTTGCTAGATCGACATCCTGTCTTTTGGATAGAGCACCCCATTTATCTGTCCGTTATTCTAGGTGCGGTTTTATTAACAGTGATTTATGCCAAATTCTTCACACCGCCCCATAAAGCATTACTAGTAGCGGATGCCTTTGGTTTAGCACTTTTCTCAATTAGTGGCGCACAGATTGCAGAACAGGTTACCCTCAGCAATCTGCTTGTTGTGGTGATGGGAACGATTACCGGGACAGCTGGTGGCCTACTAAGAGATGTCCTATTGGCGGATATTCCCGTAATCTTTACGCGAAGTCGGATTTATGCCACCGCCGCGATTGTGGGTGTTTGCATGTATCTGCTTTTGCAAGCCTTTGGTGTAGTTCAGCCATGGGCTGCGATTGTGGGGATGGCTGTCGTAGCAGGGCTGAGACTGGCAGCCATTATTTGGGGGCTAATGCTGCCTATCTTCAGTCTTTCAGACGATCCACCAGAGGCTTAGAACCAATTCAAAAACTGCCGCAGACTTTACACCAATGCTAGATAGTCTTGCTAAACTGTAGGCATGAATGGTTAATTGCAGCACTATTTAGACCCTCACCATGAAAAGCATACTTAAATACACATTGGCATCTGTCACCGGTCTGGGATTTGCCCTGGGTTTAGTCACTGCTCCAGTCATGGCTCAAGTCAATGGCGGCTTTGATGATCTCAGTGGGGATGTCAATAGTAACGAGGTGTTTAGCGGCAGCGATTTGAGCCTGACCGACATTATAGGCAACCTGCGCCGGGCCGATGGTTTAAGTACAGGTGAATTTAGTCGTAAGAGCGATCGCAACATCAACGAAGCGGCCAGTGATTTTCGCCGCCGTCAGCAAGAAGCTATCGACGCTCAACCGAGTGTGACAGACACACCTGTCGTTGAAGAGCAGCTTTAAAGACGGACTTTTAGCCTTAATCGCAGAGCAACGCTGATAGGACTTAAGAACTTACACGTAAAATTTAAGGGGAAGTGCTGCACTTCCCCTTAAATTTTTGCGTTGTCAGGATAACACTCCGGACTTTCCAGTTATGGCCTAACATTATTGAGTTAGTCAGTAACAAGCTAAACACCCTCAGGCAATGACCGCAACTGTCCCCAACCTATCGAGCCAGTACGATCCATCTCAGACCGAGTCCAAGTGGCAAGCCGCTTGGGAAGATAATGCTGTGTTTAAGGCCGATCCAGACCATGGTGGGGACCCGTTTTGCGTAGTGATTCCGCCACCGAACGTCACTGGTAGCCTTCACATGGGGCATGCCTTTGAGAATGCACTGATTGATACCCTGGTACGTTACCAGCGGATGAATGGTCGCAATACTTTGTGGCTACCAGGTACTGACCACGCCAGCATTGCTGTACAAACCATTCTGGAAAGAGAACTCAAGGCCCAAGGTAAAAACCGAGAAGATGTAGGCCGCGAAAAGTTTCTAGAGCGCGCCTGGGAATGGAAAGCAGAGTCCGGCGGTACCATTGTTAACCAGTTGCGCAAGCTGGGCGTTTCCGTAGACTGGACCCGCGAGCGGTTCACCATGGATGAAGGACTGTCCAAAGCGGTCCTGCAAGCCTTCACTAAGCTCTACGAAGAAGGTCTAATTTATCGCGGCAACTACATGGTCAACTGGTGTCCCGCCAGCCAGTCTGCCGTATCGGATGTAGAAGTTGAGAATAAGGACGTTGACGGCAACCTGTGGCATTTTCGCTACCCGCTGACCGATGGGTCCGGTTATGTGGAAGTGGCCACCACCCGACCCGAAACCATGCTGGGAGATACGGCGGTGGCCGTCAATCCTCAGGATGAGCGTTACCAGGACATGGTGGGCAAAACCCTCACCCTGCCTTTGGTGGGTCGCGAGATTCCCATCATTGCCGACGACTATGTAGACAAAGAATTTGGTACCGGCTGCGTCAAGGTCACACCGGCCCACGACCCCAATGATTTTGCTATGGGTGAGCGCCACAACCTGCCCATGATTAACATCATGAACAAGGACGGGTCGATGAATGAAAACGCGGGCAAGTTTGAAGGCTTGGACCGGTTTGAAGCCCGCAAACAGGTAGTTGCAGCCCTGGATGAGGTGGATGCTCTAGTACGCGTTGAAGACTATCAGCACAGCGTTCCCTATAGCGATCGCGGCAAGGTACCAGTAGAACCTCTGCTATCCACCCAGTGGTTTGTCAAAATTCGCCCCATGGCAGATAAAGCTCTAGCTGCCTTGGACAATCACCAATCTCCTAAGTTTGTTCCTGAGCGGTGGACTAAGGTATACCGAGACTGGTTAGTGAACCTGCGAGACTGGTGTATTTCTCGACAGCTGTGGTGGGGTCACCAAATTCCTGCCTGGTATGCCGTTAGCCAAACAAATGGAGAGATTACGGACGATACGCCCTTTTTTGTTGCCGCATCCGAAGAAGAAGCAAAGGCCAAGGCGGCTGAACAGTTTGGAGACAATGTTGAACTAAAACAAGATCCCGACGTTCTCGACACTTGGTTTTCATCTGGTTTATGGCCCTTTTCCACCATGGGCTGGCCCGATGAGACCGCCAAAGACTTTCAAACCTACTACCCCACCACCACATTGGTAACTGGATTTGACATTATCTTTTTCTGGGTAGCCCGCATGACCATGATGGCGGGGCATTTTACCGACACTATGCCCTTTGAGACCGTCTATATCCACGGACTGGTTCGGGACGAGAAAAATCAGAAAATGTCCAAGTCCAAGGGCAATGGGATTGACCCACTGGTGCTGATCAACAAGTATGGCACCGATGCCCTACGCTATACCTTAATCCGTGAAGTGGCAGGTGCCGGACAGGACATTCGTCTAGACTATAACCGCAAAACCGATGAATCCTCCTCGGTAGAGGCATCTCGAAACTTTACCAACAAACTGTGGAATGCCTCTCGGTTTGTGATGATGAACTTGGGTGGCAAAACACCTGCTGATTTAGGTGAACCTGACACTGCCAAACTGGAATTGGCAGACAAGTGGATTCTCTCCAAGTTCAATCAAACCATTACAACCACTCGGGAATATCTCGATAAGTACGGCATGGGTGAAGCCGCCAAGGTACTGTACGAATTTACCTGGGGAGACTTTTGCGACTGGTACATTGAGCTCGTAAAACCTCGCCTTTACGGTAAAGACGAGGGCTCCAAGCGAGTGGCTCAGCAAACTCTGTCCTTTGTGCTGGATGGCATTCTCAAGTTGATGCATCCCTTCACACCCCACATCACTGAGGAAGTGTGGCATACCCTGACCCAGGCAGATGAGAATACCTATCTAGCCGTACAGCCCTATCCCACTGTCCAAACGGATCTGGTAGATGCTGAGTTAGAAAAAGACTTTGATCTACTGATTGGCACCATCCGTACTATTCGTAACCTACGGGCCGCAGCGGGGGTAAAACCCTCGGCCAAGATTGAAGCCATCTTGAAAACGGATGACACCGACGAGATCCGCATTCTAAACGCTACTCAGGTGTATCTAAAAGATGCTGCAAAGGTAGAAGCCCTAACTATTGGTAATACTACTTTGACTGCAGCCACATTACCGGTGGCCACACCAACGGATGAAGGTGTTGAACCATCTGAGGAGACTGAAAAAACAGACTCATCTGATCCTGACGCCCTTCCAGAAATCGACTGGGGGGATGGAGTTGATGCAATTCAAACCCTGTTAAAGCATCCCCTAGGATACGCAAATCAAGCTTACAACGCAGCTAAAAAGCCAGCGTCTGTAGCGCTGTTGTTGTTACTAAGCGCTGTAAGCCTAGAACTAGCTGCAGCTGTGGTGAAAGGTCTGAATACGCTACCGTTTGTGGGCAGATTTTTCCAGATGATTGGTTTCGGGTACACCACCTGGTTTGGTGGGCGCTATCTGCTGAAGGGTACAAACCGGCGACAGCTTTGGGATAATACCACCGAATTCTGGGATGAAGTGGTAGGTACCTTTAACAAGGAAACGTCTGGTTCAGATAGCTCAGAATTCACAATCGATGAGCCAACAGACAATCGACAGATGTTTGCTGGGGTATTTGGTACTGTACAGGTGCTAATTCCATTAACCGGTTTGGTAGATGTGGATGCCCTAAAGCAAAAGCTAGAAAAATCCTTAGCCAAGGTAGAAGGAGAGATCAAATCCATCAACGGTCGTTTAAGCAACAAGGGTTTTGTAAGCAAAGCTCCTGAGCATGTGGTGCAGGAAGCGCGGGATTCTCTAGTAGAAGCCGAAACTCAGGCCAAGCTACTACGGGAACGTTTAGCCATGCTTTAGCGATAGGGAGGCAGAGGGCTAATGATGAAGTTCTCGTGGTCCATGAGTTCAGGCTATTTGCTAGTCATAGCGATGCTTCTAGGTAGCTGTACACCTGATTCAGCTGTTTCAGAGAGCGTTACTTTAGAGGCTACTGACTCAGCTGCCACAGAAAGTGTGGCCCCACTGGTTACTCCCACCGCTGGGAATTCTGCTGTATCTGATCCGACAACAGACATAGCCGGAGCCGCTGAGGCCTCTGCTCCTGCAGAAGCTGCTCAAGGCTTCGGCAGCTCTTTATTTTTTTGTCGAACAGCTCAGGGTAAAGTCCTTGAAGTCAATGACCTGGGCAGCTCGATTCAGTATGTGTTTGGTCCAGAACAGCAGCCAGAACTAGTGCTGAATGTTCCTAGGAATGAAGCCTCTACCTATCAGTGGGAGGGCTTTGGCCGATATGAAAGCTATTCAGTCAGCGTGCCCAATGGGAATACTCTCTACACCGTTTTCTGGGCGCGCGATCGCTTAAATATTGAGCAACCGCCTGAAGGGGGGGTCACTGTAGAAATTGACGGGGAATACGTTACTACGGTGGACTGTGCCACGGACATTAATCACAACATGATTGGCGTTGATCTACCGCCAACGGTTCTTTAATAACTGGCCCATACAGTTAATCATTGGCTGCTACACAACAAAATCAAAGCTTGCGTGTTTAAGATCGTCACTCATCGACATTAAGAGTAATGGGTTAAAGAGAAAATCTCCTTGGTTTTCGGGTTCCCCTGGGAAATAAAGCTGTGTTGTAAGTATTGCCTGATTGGCAGCCTGCACCTTCATATGGAAATGACGGGTGCGTCCAGGATAGAGTCCAGGAACAATGGTCTCGATGCGATATCGACCATCGGCATCCGTAAACTGATGACCACGGAACTGGTAGCCACTGTTATCGTACTCACCCTGGGTATTGGTATGCCAACAGTCTACTAAGGCTCCAGCCACAGGGACACATTGCGACGATAGCACTCGCCCCGTGAGTACCATCACATCACCGGAAAATCCTGGCTCTAATAAGGACTGTCGCTCTGGAGAGTCCGGTGTGTAAAAAGGACCAGCCGTTTGCGATGGAGTAACCGCATCCTCACCACAGGCGGGTGTCACTGTCAGCGATTTATTTGTCGTCTTTTTTGAGAATACTGATTGGCTACAGGTTACGGATAAAAACGAAGCCAGGGTAGCAGGCCCTAGCCGCAAAAGCAGTCGACGATCAAACTTTTGTGCAGACATCAGGAAGCACCAAAAATTCCTCTATGGGTCTATCGTAACTTCCCAATCCGTCTGCTGAATGTGTTCGTTGTAGCTTTGGTGCTTTGAAGCATGATTTTATCTAAAAGATGCAGGTATGCAAAACGTTTCATCCTCTAAATCAGCTATCGCTTTGGTCTAGGTTGCAGCCGCCTCATCTGATCCGATTTCCATGGCAGCAATGTTTGAGTCATTGGTGGTTACTTCATTTGATGAAACCTCACCCGTTGGAACTAGGGCAGGCTCTTTCCGCAATAGGAAGCCTACAGCGTCCTTCCAAGTGTGGGACAGACCACCGATGCGGTTTTTCCATTTTTCACGATTCTGTTCTGCTTTTTTTGGGAACCAGGAGAAAATAAGCAGATCTAAAACAAGCTCCAGGGTTCTAACAACCGTTACCAAGAAACCCATGAGGAGATTGTAATGAATTAAATAATAGGGCGTAAAGAGAATTGCCGAGAACCAAAGAAGATTATCAAAAACTTCTTTGTCCAGGTTAAAGGAAATGCTGACATGGACTCGCAGCAGGGTGTACCAAAGAGAGATAACAACCAGGGTACTGACGGTAAACCCAATCAGTCCTTCGGTTTTCTGCCATAGTACTTTGAGAAAGTTTTTAGCTGTGGTCCAGACTATGCCGGCAAACGCTACCGTTAGAGCGCCATAGGTGGCAATATTAGTCCAGTCAAGTTCGCTGAGATCGCCAAGGGCGGATAGATCGATCTGCTGCAGCAAATCGAGAAGTGATTGCAGCATAATTAGCTTGTTGGATAGGGTTTTCTGTTGCTGGGATGGGTGAGCGGCTCAATGTCTACCGCTCTCTAATAGCCTATCCGTAAATAATTCTTGTGTGGAGGTCGGATTGCCCTCATAACCAGTTGGGTTTGCCCAACTGAGTTCGGTGACACAATCTCACCAAATCTTAGCCATCTTCAGCTCAAACTTTGACAGTTCGGGTTCACAGCTAACAGATTCAGGGTTTTCTAAAACCTCTATTGTCTGACTAGGGCGATAAATATAAACTTGGCAACTTTTTCTGTCAATTAATAGACCTAGCCGCACTCCATTGGCGATATATTCTTCCATCTTCTCTTGAAGACTCGCTAGTGTATCACTGCTAGAACGGAGTTCCACAACAAAATCGGGCACAATTGGAGCAAATGATGCCTGCTGTTCTGGAGTCAGCGCCCGCCAACGCTCAGCTAAAATCCACGCTGCATCGGGAGAACGCATGGCTCCATTGGGTAGCGTAAAACCCGAACTAGAATCGAAGGCTTCGCCTGTGCCGTCTGCCTCTGACCAAATGAAAAGCTGGCCGAAGATTCTGCCATTACGGTTGCCAGTATCCGAAAAGGCGGGGGGCATTACAATAATTTCTCCGTCTGCACTACGCTCAATCCGCAGCTCAGGATTTGTGCGGCAAAACTCATAGAACTGCTGATTGCTCATCTTTGCCAGGGTTGTCAGCGAAGACAGATTAATCGGCACTGCTGCCTGTACAGATTTAACGAGCAGATTGGTCATACCTGGCATCCAGGAAAGTTGCCCACAATTATAGCTAAGGGCTTGTTAAAAATTAAAATCATGGTTTTGTTCATTAAACTGAAGAGACACGATCGCTGGAGCTATCCAACCAGCTGTCCCTTTAGCGGAAAACATCCCCATGAGCGCTGGATTTAATCCAGCGTAAGTCCCTGCTGTAAGACGATTCTAAGGTTAGCAGGAAAAGTCACACTGCTCATCAAAGTGATTTTATGAGGCCAACCAAATCTATAAACCTGGCCAGCTTTGTCTTCTAAATCAGCAAGGACAAATCGTCAGTCTTAAAGAACAGCATCTAGACGATCGGCATAGCCGGTCATTTCTATATAGCCCTTCGCGCTCACCGGCTGATTGGCGACCGTACCGATAAAGCTAACGGCCCCCTCCCAATAGGTTCTAGCAAACTCTAACTCCTGGTTAGACATTAGCGGTTTGCCATCCAATACCAGCTCTAGCTTGGGAATCTCGATATGCCACTGGGCGGGATAATCAGCTTTACTATTGGGGCTATGCCAGGTATCCAAGACATCAATTTGCCAGTCGGTGTGGTCAATGGTCTGAGTTGTACCATCAGCGCCAACATACTTACCGGCAGACACATCGGCAATCTCTCCATTTTCTAAACGCAAACCATAGAGCATGAGGGCTGAACCATCATCTAGCTGAAGTGAAAACCAATCCCAACCGATGGTGCCTGGGCTAAGGGCACTGGTGGAATATTCATGATCTTTCCAGGTGAGACCACTCACATCAAAGGCTTCATCGCCTACGGTGATGGTGCCCTCAGCCTGCTGTTGCACAATGGAATAGTAGTAAGAGGCGTTACCTGGTTCAGGACCTTTTTTGCTATAACCCCGATCTCCCTGGAGCACCGGGGGCAATGTTTCTGCCAGCGTTAAATCCAGAGCCACATCATCAGCATCCGCAACAAGATGGACGTTACCCGATTCGGTCTCTGTTGCTGACCAGTCTTCTAACCACACACGATAGGGCGTGGCCTGGGCTCCGGATAGGGCAGCTGAGCCACGGCTAAAGCGTTCGTGGGGGTAGAAGTCGTTGTTTTTGATATCGCTAATGGTGAAATGGGAGAAGTACACCTGATTGGAACGCCAGTCAGATACGTTTGCGACATCTGCTGTCTCTGGGGTGAGGGCACGACGGAAGAAGGTGAGCTGATAGCCAAACTCTCGTCCTGATTTAGTCTCTAGGTTGCCGGTGTAATACCACCACTCGGTTTGGTATTCGCTGTGGGCACCTAGATCTTCTGGGAAGCTTAGGGCCTTGGGTTCAGTAACTCGGGCAAAGTTTTGAGAGGTTTCAGCATCCTGGCCAGAGAGCCATTCAACGGAGGCTTGGCCGCTGTTGGTGATGCCTGGTCGGGGCCAGAGGGCAACGGTCAGGACGAGGGCAATGGAAAGAAGGACGAGGGGAAGGCGTTTCATGGGGAGATAACGATTTAGGAGGAGAGTTTTGTGGTGTATAGAGAATGCTTAAGTTCGTCCTCCCCTTACCAAGGGGAGGTGCCGGAGGCAGAGGGGTCTTCAGTCGTTAGTGCAGGTGCTCGAAGACCCCCTGTAATCTCCCTTCTAAAGGGGGATAGAGATTCTTCTATGCCTGACATTAATGATCTAAACAAACTCATTCTTGTTACTCCTCCCGAATAGCGGTGGCAACAACCATTTTGCTAAGTCGCCAGGCGGGATATACACCAGCTAGCAGGGCAGCAACTACGGCAACAATCCAGGCTTGCCAGAAATAGCCCGGTTCGATCTGCATCTGGAGGGTCCACCCAAAGGAGCGGACATTAATCACATAGATCAAGATCCAGGCAAGGACATAGCCCAGGGGCATGGCAAAAAATCCGGCCAGGCTACCCATGATGCCCGTTTCCAATAGGGTGATTTGCCACATTTGTAATGGAGTCATGCCGTTGGCGCGGAGAATGCCCAACTCTCGGGTGCGTTCTAGCTGGAGACTCATCAGGGCACTAAGTACACCAATAAACGCAACCACAACGGCAAGCAGTCGTAAGGCCCCAGTGATGGCAAAGGTGCGGTCAAAGATTTCGAGAGAACCCTGACGCAGGTTGCGGTTAGACTGGGCAACCAGATCTTGACGACCTTTAAATGTGCGTCTTAGGTGGGAAACAACGCCATCCACATCAATGCCAGGTTTTACAAACAAACCAAGGGAAGCGATGCTGTTGTCTTGCCAAGCTTCTAAATACAGATCGTTATCGAGAAGAATGGTACCGCGATCGGAAGAATAGTCATAGAACACTGCTACCACCGGGAAGGTCATTGGCCCCTGGGGAGATTTTAGGGTGACCGTTTCCGGGGGAGCAGAAACACCGGCACGCAGCATCAAGGCTTCGGAGATAATCACCCCTTCGCCAGAATCCAGCTGGGGCCAGGGGTCTTTTACATCATCGCGAATCCAGGCGTAGGGACGCTGACCGTCGGACACGTCGCCATCGGCGGAGATTAGTTTGGCGGAGCGGTTAACGGTGAATTCGGAAGATGCCGTATCGCGGTTAAAGGCAATAACGTCTACATCGGTGTCGTTGTAGGTAACAATATGGTCAATTTCGGGCCAGGTATAGGCTTCGGCAACAACGCTAGGGTCAACGCTGCCCAACACTCGATTGGCTGTAGTGCTGGGTGGAGTAACATATATATCCGCCTGGAGAGTTTGGTCTAGCCATTGCACCACGGTGGTTCTAAAGGAGCCCACCATAACGGATACACCGACAATAACGGAGACTGCCACCATTAGGGATGCGATCGCAATCGAAGTCCGACTCAACGACCGAATAATATCCCTCGGAGCCATCTTGCCAATCACCCCTAGCAGTCCATTGAGCACCGGGGTAAACACCTGCATCAGTGCGGCGGTAAGCGGTGGGGTTAACAGCGCCGCCGCCAGCAAGATCGCAAACAGACCGGCAAAGGCAATCACCAATCCGCCATTTTTCAGGCTCAGCAACCCAGCACCACCGATGGTAAAGAGTCCCCAGGCCAGCACTAGCCAGGGCAAAATCTGTTGCACTTTCCCCTCTAACGTAGAGCGCTTCAGACTGCTATTAGGTGAGGTGCCCATGGCTTCCAGTGCCGGAATCAGCGACGCAAATAGGGCGGCAAAAATACCAATGGCCATGCCCTTCACCAGGGTGATATTGCTGAGGCTAATGTCCCGCACATACACCACAAAGTAAAAGTCGTTAATACTCTGGGTAATCAGTCCTACAATGCTGCGACCCAGGACTACACCCAGACCCAGACCAATAATAGAACCCACAATGCTAAGTACCAGGGATTCCCCCATAATCAGCTGGAACAGCTGCCCTTGGGTAACGCCCAAACAGCGCAGAGTGCCAAATAGCTTACGCCGCTGAATGACGCTAAAGGTGACGGTGTTGTAGATCAAAAACATACCGACAACCAGGGCCAACAAACTCAAAGCCGTCAGGTTTAGTTCAAAGGCCGCCGTCATCTGCTGTACTGCATTTTTCTGGGCTTGAGCAGTTTCCAGTTTTATCCCTTCCGGCAAAATCTCCTGAATGGGAGCCAGGTCTGCATCGCTATCCGCAATTAGGTCAATGTGACTGAGGTGACCCTGCATCCCCAACACTTCTTGGGCCGAAGCGATGTCAGTGAACAACACATTACTGAGGGCGTCGCGGGTAAGGGCGTTGGCCGGTTGCAAAATGCCCACCACCTTGGCATCAATGGGCTGGCCCGCCAGTGTGAGTTCTAAACTGTTGCCCACCTGCACGCCATATTCAGCAGCGGTATCCTTCGCAAGAATGACCGTATTGGGTTCGGTGAGAAATGTGGTTAGCGCTTCTACACCTGCACCACTATCGCTGTTGCTACCCAAATAGCTACGAAAGGGAGCCTCAGCAAAAAAGTCCACACCCACCAGCCGCATGGGCTGGCGGTCCAAATCTTCTGCCACCACATAGCCTTCGACGATGGGGGCGGAGCGGGTATAGCCGAGGTCGGTACGCAGTTCTTGATAGAGAGATTCGTCAATACCAACGGGAGAAATGGCCTCAATGCGATGGGTAGTGCGTCCGGCAATGGCATCTGTAGACAAAGCAAAGGCACGCTGGGCTGACCCGTTCGCCAGGTCAATGGACACCATCATGGCTACACCGATGGCGATACCCAAGATAAACAGAACGTACTGAAACGGACGGCGCTGGATACGTCGCCAGGCCAGCCGCCACAGAGGGGCATTGGACAGTAGGGGCTGGCCTTGTGCCTGCCCATTAGGAGAAGGGGAAACAGACATTAGGCGACGGCTGCCCCCTGAGATGCGGTCTTAAGTTCGGCAGTAGCATCTTCTAATTGGCCTTCGTGAACCCGCAGCACCCGGTCGGCGTACTTGGCAATGTCCGGGTTGTGGGTGGCCATAATCAGGGTCTTGTTTGCATTGCGGGTGAGGTCTAGCAGCAACTGCAGCACCGTCTCGCCAGTTTCTTCGTCCAGGTTACCGGTGGGTTCATCCGCCAAGATTAGTCGGGGTTCGTGGACCAGGGCACGGGCAATGGCCACCCGCTGTTGCTGACCGCCGGAGAGTTTATCGGGGAAGGCAGAAGTGCGATCGCCCAGACCCACTCTGTCTAAAATTGATGTCGCTTGAGCTTCAACATCCCCTGGTGCGTTGCCTGCTAGCTCCTGGGGCAGGGTGACGTTTTCTAGCACCGTCAGGGTGGGAATTAGATTAAAGAACTGGAAGATGATGCCGATTTCGTCACGGCGAAACAGGGTGCAGGTACGCTCATCCAATTTGGTGATGGGTACGCCGTCGATTAGCACTTCGCCCGCTGTGGGTCGTTCGATGCCGCTAATTAGATTTAGTAAGGTACTTTTGCCACTGCCGCTCTGGCCCAGCAGCACAATAAATTGACCTTCGTCAAAGGTGAGGCTGAGGTCACTGAGTACCTGTCGCTGGGTGGCCCCTTCCATAAAATTTTTGCTGAGGTGGCGCAGTTCGATAAAGCCGGTGGATGGTTGCTTGAACTGCTGCCAGTCAGAAGGCCGTAGCCAGCGCGAAAGGATGGAGGGACCAGAACCCATAGTTAAAAATGTAAACTTTCTTTGCAAATATTAACGCAATTTGAGCGGGCAATGGAGGTGGGAGCGTGCTGTGGCTAAGTGAATGAGCCTTGGCTCTGGATTTGAAATGGGTTGTTGGTCAATTCATGGGTTTGATTTTTTTTCTGTTGTGGAGATATTTAGATCGCGTTTTCTTGCGTTGCTACCATGGGCAGCAGCCAGGATGATGATGTCGGGGAATTGCTGTCGAGATGGATGTAGCACAACCAGCGCAGCCGGGAAAGCAAAAAAATGGTCCTGTAGTCATCAGGGCTCCCTTCCAAGGACATTCGGATACTATTGGGTCTGTAGCTTTTAGCCCCGATGGTCAATCCATTGTCAGTAGCAGTGATGACAAAACCATTCGACTGTGGGATTTGCAGGGTAATCCCATCGGTAATCCGTTTCAGGGACATTCAAGGTCTGTCTTTTCAGTGACTTTCAGTCCCGATGGCAAGACAATTGTTAGCGGTAGTGCTGACCATACTATTCGACTGTGGGACTTGCAGGGAAATCCTATTGGAGAACCGTTCCAGGGTCATTCAGCTCCTGTCTGGTCTGTAGCTTTTGGGCCTAATGGAAAAACTATTGCTAGTGGCAGCAATGACAACACCATTCGACTATGGGATTTGAATGGTAACCCTATTGGTGAACCATTTCAGGGGCACTTGGACACCGTTTTATCTGTTGCCTTTAGCCCTGATGGCAACACATTAGCCAGTAGTAGCGCTGACAGAACTATTCGGCTGTGGAACTTACACGGCAATTTAATCAACACCCCCTTCAAGGGACATTTAGATGACGTCTGGACTGTAGCTTTTATAAATGAAAAAATTATTGTTAGTGGCAGTGATGACAAAACTATCCGACTATGGGACTTACATGGCAATCTCATAGAAAAACCTTTTGAAGGACATTCGGATTATGTTAGGTCTGTAGCTTTTAGCCCTGATGGCAACACATTAGCCAGTGGTAGTTTGGACAAAACTATTCAACTGTGGGATTTGCAGGGAAACCGCATCGGCAAGACCCTCCAGGGACATTCGAATACTGCCTGGTCCGCAGCCTTTAGCCCCGATGGAAAGACAATTGTTAGTGCCAGTGCTGACCATACTATTCGACTGTGGGACTTGCAGGGAAATCCTATTCGAGAACCGTTCCAGGGGCATTCGGATGCTGTCATGTCCGTGGCCTTCAGCCCCGATGGAAATACCATTGTCAGCGCCGGTCAGGACAACACTATTCGGCTCTGGGATTTGAACGGTAACCTTACCAGTGAGCCGTTCCACGGACATTCGGATGCTGTCATGTCTGTGGCCTTTAGCCCCGATGGAAACACCATTGTCAGCGGCGGTTATGACAACACTATTCGGCTCTGGGATTTGAACGGTAACCCTATCGGTGAACCCTTTCAGGGACATTCGAGAGCTGTCTTATCTGTTGCCTTTGGTCCCGTTCGTATAGCGACCTCGAAAGGGTTAAGTTATCCCATCATTAGTGGGAGTCAGGATAACACTATTCGGCTCTGGGATTTGAACGGTAACCTTATCGGTGAACCCTTTCAGGGACATTCGAATACCGTCTTATCTGTTGCCTTTAGCCCTGATGGAAACACCATTGTCAGCGGCAGTTATGACAACACCATTCGACTATGGGATTTGAACGGTAACCCTATCGGTGAATCCTTTCAGGGACATTCGAGAGCTGTCTTATCTGTTGCCTTTAGCCCCGATGGGAACACTATTATCAGTGGTAGCTCTGACAACACTATTCGGATATGGGATTTAAACGGCAACTCCATTTGTGAACCTTTCCAAGGACATTCGAATCCTGTCTGGTCTGTTGTCTTTAACCCTGATGGCAACACTATTGCTAGTAGCAGTTCTGATAGAACCATTCGTCTTTGGCCTATCAATCCTAAACGGATTTCCATTCCTCAAAGTTTTAATAATGATCTTGCAGAAGGTGAAGATGCCTTATTTATCCAAGATGAGTTAGATGCCCTGACCCAAGTGTTGATGCTGCGGCTCTTGAAGCCGCCCCTAGCGGTTGCCCTTTTGGGCAGTTGGGGCAGTGGTAAATCTTTTGCCATGCATCTTATTCAATCCCAAATCAATGCCATTCGCACTAAAGCATTGACACCACCTCAAGTTTGGGGACCTTATTCAGGTAGACATTCTCCCTATGTAGGGCATATTTACCAAATTAAATTTGATGCTTGGAGCTATGCCAAGGAAAACCTATGGGCTAGCCTTATGCAGAAAATATTCTTCGAACTCAACCGCCAGATTAGTTGGGAACAACAGCTAGGGGAATTTCTCATTCAGAATCAATATTCAGACAAAAAAAATAACCACAGCAATAAAACTCGCACTCAAAACCGAAATAGACAAAAGTGGTTTTCACTTAGGATTGCTTGGCCTACAATGAAGAGGTTAAGAAACTTCAGAAAACACTATCGATTTTGGCTTAAAAAACAAACTTCTCAAAAAGACTTAAAACAGCCAGATCGACGATTTGATACTTGGATATATCAGCCTGTAAAGCGAATTGTATATCCATGGCTCTATTTTAGTTCAACTCTTTTGAAGAATCTAGATCTAAACATTTATCAACCTATGACTCACAGTATCATAGGTATTATCAGCATTTTAGTTGGCATTATCTCTCTTGCTGTCAGCACAATTCACCAACTGATAGAAAGTGGCTTCGAAACAAGATTTCCCCTGGTTATAAATTCAACTTATTCGGCAATCGACAATGTATGCAACATTCTAGGAAATCGTAAACTTGGTGAATATAATCAATTTCGCCAATACTACGCCCCACCCGAGCTATGGGATAACGAAAAGTTCTGGATAGAAAACATTATTGAGTTAAGTCTATTTTTCTTTTTTGTTGGTTTCCCGAAACGACGAAGAAATCGAGCACAACAATGGGATCCCAAATCTGAAAAATCAGATAAATTCAGTTCTGAATTTATAACCTTGCTAACAGCTGAAAAGTTACCACAAGAACAAGAGCAATATGCCCAAATCCTCAGAGAGGGTGGGAATATCTGGCAATCTATCTATATCCTTGACGAGAGCAAGCGAACCAAATTTCTTACTCAAGAACTTGAAAAATCAGATCACAATAAAAAACTGGATCAAACCCAACTCAAAAACCTGAAAGAGCCTAACTACCTGTGGAATACCCTCAGCGATATCCGCCAACAAGAACGTCGCCAACTAACAAAAGCAGAAGCTAGCCTCCAGGCAAAAGAACGGGAACTGCAACGCTCCCTCAGCAAAATCGAATTTGAAGTAGATCAAAAACTCTCCCGCGAAAAGTTTGCAGCCATCTGGAAACCCCTGCTGAATACAGTGCTGCGCCAGCGCTACAGCGAAGAACAAATTGAAGAATTCACTACCAAAGGACAAACGATAGCTAAAATCCCAGCCGCTTTCCAAAGCCTGACCGGATTCGTTACTCTTTTCTTTCTGGCTTTTGGGTTCGTCTACTTCCGCCAACCCGACAAATTTCCCTTCCTACCCTCCCCCACCGATATCCTTCAGTTTGCCAAATATCTTTGGCAAACCATACAAACCTGGCTCAACGCCACGGGCTTACCAACAGCACTCCAATCTTGGATCGCCGCGCTGCTTTCGATTCTGCCCATTGTCTGGAACTACATTCAGGCCGTCCAAAAAGAACAGGCCCGCATCCAAAGCGAACGGGAAAGCCTACTGGCGGAAAAGCAGAGTGATACTACCGCCATTGCTGAAGACATCGCCAAACTAAAACTCCAAATCAACGAACAACGCCAACGCATTGGCATCATCGCCGATGCCCCTTCCCTATTAGACTTTGTCAATTCCCGCCTGGATGACAACGCCTATGGCCAGCATCTGGGCCTAATGAAACAAATCCAGCAGGACCTCTACGACCTTACCCAGCAGCTCACCCCCGGCCCCCACAACGCAGAAGCTCTGAAAAAGCTCTTTCCCCGTGGCCCTGCCCGAGTTGTGGTCTACATCGACGACCTAGACCGCTGCCCCCCCGACCGGGTGGTGCAGGTTCTAGAGGCTGTTCAACTCCTACTCAAAACCAAGCTCTTTATCGTCGTCCTAGCCATTGACGATCGCTACATTGCACGTGCCCTCGAAGAAGTGTATCAGGGCGTCCTCAAACGGGGCGGTGTACCCTCCGGTGTGGACTATCTGGAAAAAATCATCCAGATCCCCTACCGCATGCGCCCCATTTCCCAAAAAAATGTAAAATCTTACCTGGCCGAACAAGTACAGGTTAAGGATCCAGAACAAACTGAAATCGCACCAGACAACGAGACACAACCCAAGCAAAGCCAGACACCAAAAGCATCACCAACGCCCAAACAGCGTAAACCTAAGGAATCAGCCCCAAAAGCCAAGCCTAAACGTTCCCCAAGACAAAAACAAGAACAAACACTAGACCAGGAAGAAAGGCAAATAACAGCATCAGAGTCTGAGCTCCAACAGACTCCACAACCATTCTTGGAACAACGCCTAGAAGCTGACTTTGAACAAGTAGCAGACTCGGATCAAGAACAACAAACAGGATCAGCTCCCGAGCCACTCCTGGACCAAAAAATAGGCTCTCAATCACCAGAACAGAAGTTCCAAGAGCCACCACCAGAACCACAACAAGAGCCCCAGCAGCCAACGCCATCAGAACTATCAGGCCAATCCATGGGCAATATCATTGCCGTAACCGAATTTGATCAAGCCGAGTTCGACCTGCTAGTGGAATGCTGCAACCACGTGGATATTACCCCCCGCACCGGTAAACGGCTAACCAATATTTACAAAGTACTCAAGGTCATTTGGTCCAAGCGGGGCGAACCCACAGAAGAAAGCAAAAAAGTAGTGCTTGTTTTCCTAGCCCTATCCGGTCGCTATCCCAGCCTCATGCGAGACGTTTTCCAAGAACTCGACGCTCGATTTGATGAGCATGTCAGTACCCTAGATCCCAATCCATCTCTGACTCTAAAGTGGAATGAATTCTACACAAGCCTCAACCCACCCGCTAAGAGCAATTTCTACGCCCACATGGAATGGCGGCGATTTGAAGGTGACATTACTCGAATCTTAGGAGAGCGGTTTGAAATTGACCGCGACACCTTCCACTTAGCCCTATCTTTTTGCTTTGTAGGCGACATCGGTTATGACCCTACCGATACACCTGCGACAACAGAAAAGCATCCTGGGACGAGAGATCTACCAACACCCAAAATGACTGAATAAAAAACACGTCATCTCTTAGCCACCAAATGTTAGAACCCTTACTAAACCTTACTCAGTTTCCTTATAGGGCCAGCTCGCGATCATCACTGCAAACAACAGCACCACTACATTGACAGCAAGGCTATACTGCGCAAACAAGGGGGCTGCAACATCCGCAACAACTATCTGAGATTCAACTGCCTGGTGCTCAGCAACATTCATAAAATAGAAATAAAAGCCCCTAGCAAGGTTGCCAAAGGCTGGCTATAAGAGAATTCACGTTTAGAATTCCCACACTGCACCGCACGTCAAATCTGTACAACCACCGATATCTCAGCCACAACTTCATCAGTGCTCACCCTGACTTAAAGCTATCAAGAAGCCCTACGCTTACGACACTATCCAACAGGTTGAGACGTGCCACAGTGGCTACAGTAGGGCAAATACTTGTACGTCTGCTGATGGCAGTGGCCACATTCTCGATACTGATGGTAACCACAGTGGGGACAATGAGTATCGTGCAGCTTTATCTTTTTCGCACACTTGATGCAGCGTGACTTCTGTACCCGCCCCGCCGCCTGTAACTTAGGGTTAAACACAAACCGCTGGGCCAGCTTAATTACCCCAAAACCCAACAACGGAATCAACAAAATATAGATGTAGCTGACCAAAAACAGCAGTTGGCCAAATAACGCGCTAACAACATCAAAAACAACAGCAAAGATAACACCCGCCTGGAAAAACTCAAACACTCTAAGAATGAGAGGAATGGAGAAAATCACCAGCAGATGCCAGCTAAGCAGCGCCACTAGACCATAGCGTCTTCGCTGAGCCAGCTTATACACCGCTAGGGTAACCACCATCAACGGCACCAAAAACAATGCCTGAAAGATTAACTGAATGGTAGGGTACCAAAATCTGGCTTTCTCATAAGCTTGCTCAACCGTTTGAAACGTAGGCTCCTGAGCAAGAAATTCTAAAAATGCAGCACTTTCAGGGATTTCAACCAGCTTGGTTTCTAATTCTGAGATTTCAGCCTCTAGGGTCTCAATTTTGGCATCATTTTCAGCCAGAGTGGCCTTCGCCTCGGCTGCTCCGGTCTGGTTAATAGACTGCTCGCGGGGCTGCCCAGCAATCTCTTCGAGGAGTGTAGAGTCGTACTGTTGGCGAATAGTACTATTCGATAATTCTAGGGCAGTGATTTCGCCTTCTTTCTGGTTTAGCGTTTTCAAAAGAGCATCAGCGGCTGGCTGGCGAACCCCATCGCGAACCTGTTCATACTCTAAACAAACAGGGCTCACCTCACCGAGTCGATCCACAGCCCCTCGGTTATAGGCAGACGTTACGTTTATAACTTGTCTACTGGCGACTCGACGCACCAAATCAAAATCCTTATCATCGGCCTGATTATCTCGGTAGTCACTCCACTCGGCGTAGCAGGGGTAAGCGGCTTCCGGGGAAATCGGCCACTGGGCGATATCATTTAAGCCAATAAACACATTGGACAAAATAACAATATCCACCAGAATAATGACGACCAGACTCACCTTATTGAGTGGTTCATTATTGATGGTGCGAGAACGGCGCAAAAAACGCCCCAGGTAACGTAAAAATCTAGAAACCATATGCACTTAAGAAGACACGGCTGCCTCTATATTGGCAACGGTATCTAGGAAACCTCAATGAGGTGTCTGCAGCCAGAACCACCACTGCGAAGTAAGGCGAAGTTATTCGAAATTATGCTGCATAAACATCGAGTGCGACATGAAAGTGGGCCTTGCCTACCGCCCTAATCATGATGGGTAATCAAAAGCGGACGCGCATTAAGGTAAGGATTCAATCAGCGCCAGAATAGCAACACCACAGCCAAGGGTAAGGCCAAGTTTGAATATCCATGGCCCTAGGGTGGTTAAAAATGCCCAAGCGGATTCAAACCCCATGGCAATGACGAGCAAAAGGCTAAGAATCAAAAAGCCGTACGCCAGAATAAAAAAGCCACGCAATAGTTTGCCAAGAACGTAGTAAAACCGTGAGTAATGATGACTTCTACGCATAGGAATCTCCGAGAGAACGATATGGTTTGTCAGGTGAATTAGGGCGGTATCGGAGTATCAATTTAATCCAGAAAACTTCGGCGAGGAATGAATTCGGAAGTCAGAATTCGGAAAGGGTGAGCATTCCAGATTCCTAACTCCGAATTCCAAATTCCTTGGGAAAATCATGCCGTTTTTATGTTGATACTCCAGCATTGCTATGCGGCACTGTTATCCACAGCTGCCGAGCGAAGAGCGGTATGACGCGGTTCTCCGCAGATGGCTGCTGTTGTTGCGATGGGTCTCACTAGTAAGGTTAGGCCCACTCGATCAACGACTTGAATGGGGGTATCGACCGGTAAGGGATGGAGTAGCGTGTCGGGACAGCGCGCCAGCCAAGAAACACCTTGCAGATTTACACGACCAGTGGCATTAGGTTTGATGGGTTCGATTACTCTGCCATGGGCTTCCATAAAGCTCAGGGCCTGGGGCATCGGGGAAGGCGTAACGTAGAAAATAGATGCTAAGTACGAGCGGATAGACATAGTTTGTGTCCTCCTAATGGGGTGTGGGTAGCTGCTGTTCCTATGGATATTTCCTAGAAGTTTTGCAGCAGCCGTTGTTATCAATGCTGTTCAAAACTGGCACCCTTGACTTCCTTAACCGTGTAGTCTTGGCCGTTGAGAACCAGAGTCAGTGTTGCCTTATTGTCAGGCTTTGGTTTGGACTTGCTAGGAGACTTGCCAAACATCACGATTAGCAAACCGCTTAGACCTAAACCGATAAACATTTCAGCCATGGGTTGATTTCCCTGATTTATAAATGTGCTACATGCATCAAAGCGTTAAGCTCGATGACTACATGATGACAAGGGAAAAGTCTGATTAGTCCGCTTAAAGTCATCTGTCTGAGTCATGGATTTGAGATTTTCTCAAACCCATAAGTCATAAAAAGTCATTGACCATCAACTGACTTTTATAAAAAGTCAGGACCTAGAGAGGTTAAAGAAGTCATAAAAAAAGTCATATAGTCACAAAAAAGTCATATGACTTACGGTAAGCTCCTCAATATGTAAGGGTTGTGTGCGTTTACCGTGAATCTATGGAGTTCGACTTTGAGGATGTCTTAGCCTATGTCAATGACTGTGTGCAATCCTATGGGGAACGTCCGTTAACGGATGCCGAGCAGGCCATTCTGCGCTGGACTTGGGAAGGATTGTCCTACAGCGAAATGGCTAGACGCATGGCTCAATCTAGCATAGTTTATTCGCCAAAGACTCTACACCGAGAAATTGGATTTAAGCTATGGAGATTTTTAGGTAAAGTATGGCCAGAAGAAGATAAGGTCACTAAACCTAAATTTAAAGAAATCGCCGAGCGCCGTTACAGAGACTACAGACAGCTCTCCCAAGGGATCGCTTCCTCTTCTTTTTCTTTGATAGCCACACCTGAGGGGGATGCTACACCTGTTAGATCAGCGGTGGAAATAGAGTCGGGAGTGCGATCGCAGCTGCTAGATACCCTTTGCGATCGCAGTAGTCCCCTGGTTGTACTGACAGGGGGCAGCGGCATTGGGAAAAGTCACTTACTACAAACCCTAGAGCCAGAGCTCAACAAACTATTTTCCAAGATAATTCGCCATTCATTTTACGAATCCCCCAGTTGGCTCACCTGGCATCAGAAACTTGCTCCCCCAGACAATGACATAACATCCAGCCCTAATCTAGAGCAAAGTCGTCAACAGGTGATTCAAACTCTCAACCAGCATCCATGCCTGATTCTGATTGAACAGGGCGAGCGTTTCCTTGACGACCCTGACTATCAAACATTTCTTCGAGAGATTACAACAACAGTCAGCACCAAAAGCTGTGTGCTATGGATAACCGCCGTTCAACCCACCAATCTTGACCAACAAATTCCCATTGAAACCGTAACCGGTCTTTCATTTGCTGACACAAAGGCACTGTTAATTAAATTTTATCCCTATTTAGAGTCTTCCCTAGCTCAACAAGCAGCTGCTTGGGAAAAGCTACATGCACTATGCGGTGGAAACCCTAGCCTTATACATAAGAGTGTGGAAACCTTAAAGTCTTTCTACGCCAATCAGATTGAGCAATTTATCACGAATCTTTTACCCCTGTCGCCTAGCATAACCAGCTATTTTGAACAGATATTTGCAGCTCACTCAGAGACTGAACAGGAGCTATTATATTGGCTAGTCTTTCGTCCCCTTTCTTGGACTCAAATAAGAGAATGGCCCCTAATACTGCCATTTACCCAGCCCCAGCTCATGCAAGCTTGGGGTAAACTGCACCGGCGACATTTTCTGGAGTTTTATTCCGAAAAAGAAGGGTTGTGTCAGCTCAATACAGGCTATTTTCGTCTATATCTACTAGAGAAACTACAAACCATCTTTTTACAAGAGCTGACCAGCGAAGAGCTAACGCTGTTTCACAGATATCCCTTTATTATCCCCAATGCCCCCACTGACTCTCAACGAGAACTTAAACAGTATCTTCTAGAGCCTGTAGCTAACGCTCTTCAACAAACCCATTTGGCGAATGCCCTAGGGGAGAAAATTAATCGCCTGTTACGTCAACTGATCATATTTCCAAAACAGCCCCAAAGCTGTGCCGCTGGCAACCTGCTGAACTTAGCCAACCACCTCAACCTCAAGCTGCCAGAAGACATCTGGGCAGGATTAACACTGTGGCACGTAAATTTAAGTAGTCCCCAGCTACAGCCATATACTTTTCGCGACTGTCAGCTCAACAACACCGCCTTAATGACAGGATTACAGGGCACGACCGTCTCAGCCTTGCATCCCCAAGGGAACGTTGTCGCCATTGGCGATGAACAAGGTTGGCTGCAAGTTTATCAGCAGACTCAACAACGGTTCACCCTAGAATGGTGTCAAGATTTAGGAGTCCCCATCAACGATATCGCCATCACTCAGGATAATCGGTTAGTGGTAACGCTAGGAGACCAGACTCTCCACATTTGGGATAATTTAACTGTTAACGAACAAGCCTACGATAACCTCTCCAGTGAGGCAGCTATTTGTAGCACTAGTCTAAGAGCAGACAGCAATTTAATTGCAGCCGGGGTGAGCAGTGGGCAGGTTTATCTCTGGGACCTCATGTGGGAAGACACTGCAGGTACGCCCTTACCCGAACTCACCAACATTGTCAGGCACCTGGCATTTAGCCCTGATGGTAAGGTGCTAGCCGGACACGACCACAATAATCTAATTCGGATCTGGCATCGAAATCTTAGAGCCGACAGCTACACGGCTCAAAAAGCGACCCTGCCTCTAAATCCTTACGGGCATTTTCTTGCCTTTGGCTGGAACGATGTTGAGCTACAGGTGGTTGAAGCGGTGGTCAATGATGACTATCAAACTTCGAATCCTGAGGTAGTCGTACGCTCATTTACCCCCATTGAACAGACCTCACCCGAAGACTCTATGGCCCCTCATATCGAACAGTTAGAGGTCGCCTGCCAACCCCATAAAGCCGCTTTTAGTGAAAACGGTTTATATTTAGCACTGTGTGACGTAGATCACAGGGTAGATATATGGCACCACCGGTTGCCCGTCTCGGAAAAAAGTGTCGTGCTACCGACTCTTCCCTATGCTCTCTCCATTAGCAATGATGGCCAGTGGTTACTGTGCCAAAACACTCACACAGTGAGCCTTTGGGACCTTGAACATCAGCAGTGTTTGAGGGTGTGGGAGACCGTCAGTGATCTGGATCAATACAGAGGCTACATTTTTTACCACAATCAGGGGTTTTCAAACGATGAACTCCTCTCTATACAGCGATTAGGAGGCACTATTAAGTAATTTTGGCAGCTCAGTATCCCAAACTTTTTTGATGAATTTTTGATACAGTCCTGAAAATCACTGAATCAGACTGGATCTTAAGTATATTTTGCGCTATCAATTACGTAGACTGTTTTAAGAACAGATTCCAAAGGGATCCAATCTTTCGATGTACTCTAACGCCGGAGAATTTTTTGCAAATCGCCCAGTAACTCGGGCCGAACGTGAGGTGTATAGCTACGTTCGCTGTCTATCCCGATTAAAAGATTCAAAACTTGCTACTGATGCGTTTTACAGTCTTTTCTTCCAGGGTACGGTCAGCTGTACAGAGTTTGAATTTACCGAATTTGATCCCAGATCTGTGCGTAATGCACTGATGAATATTCTGGATTCGCCAGAGGCAGACAAAATTTTGCCCTATGTGATTAACCGATGCTTCTACACCATTGGTAATCCCTGGCGTATGGAGGCTCACCGCCACGCAGACCTCAGATTTTTAGTAGAACGAGCCACTCATCTGCCAGAGCGCCAGCCCACCGGGCGTCAGGTCAAGCAGTTGGTCAAGGCTATGGCGGACTATGCAAATAGTGAGCATTTGTATGTCCCGCTACAGCGTCAGATGCGTCTTTTAAATGACGAGGTAGAGGAGAAAGTCGTTACCTTTGGTGATTGCTTTAAGGATTACTTCTTTATCTATGAGTCTGTAGCAGCGACCCGCGATATTCCCGTGCGCCAGCGTGAAAGTATTCAGCTGCAGCGTCAGAAAAAGGCTCAGCAGCTGAATCAACAGCTGACTCATTACTGGCAAGCCCAGCGTCAAGGCAATCTTGACCAAGCCGTTAACCCCTCCCGGTTAGAGCATAGAAAACTGCGAGAAGCGATTGGGTTGTATCACCCTCAGCGGCGGAATGGCTATCGGCACCAAGCCCAGATTTTTGAAGGTGGGGTAACTCAGTTTCGAACCACGGGAGACTTTGTGGAGCCGTTTTACAAGTACGTTATGGAACCCCTGGTGCATGTGGACGAGCGCTATCAGAACAACCGGTTTAGTAAACTGGTCAAGGAGGTTCTGGTGAGTTCTGCGGGGCAAACAACAACTCCCCTTACAGATATTTCCATTACTCAAATGTGTACTCGGTTGCTCAAGCTACTGGTAAGCAACACCATAGAGCGACCTGAAATGGCGCATTTTAAGCGGTTGGTTGAAACCGTTGGGGCCAAAGTTGTAACCGCTGTTTTGTTAAAGCTTGTCTTATTTAGACGTACGATTCGCTCGTGGTTTGAAGATCGCTTTGGTATTTTGTTTCACATTCAGGAGTCATGTACCCTCGATCGAGTAGGGTGGCTCGTGGAATCTTTTGAATACATGAATGTGGCCCTAGCGCTTAATGCCCCTTGGGTGAACTATACCCCCAGAGTGATGGACTAGACTTCCTAAGTAGTCTAATTTTTTTAGTTGTAGTAGGGACTGTCCTTAGTTTCTGATAGAGGTGTTCTTTAAAGAGCTTTATCAAAACTTTATGAAAAGCCTATAATGTAACCGTTAATGTAACACTCGTTTTGGCAACAAATAGAGTACTACATTAATGAAACGGTGCTGTTGACATGCTGAAAGTAGAAACGACTGTGCAAATCGACGTCGTTCAGGGGGCAATAGATCAAGCAGCTGGCTATCTAATAAACAACCTGCAGAAAAATGGGATGTTTAGATATCGTATTAATACTAATTCTGGTGTAAAACTTAGGCCAAAATATAACATACTGCACCATGCAGGCTGTGTGTATGCCCTTTCTCTATATAACCAGTATTGTCCCAGTGAAAATGTACGTAGGGCGGTCAAAACGTCTGCCAATTATCTATCTAAAGAAGCTGTTCAACCGATTCCAGGATCCCAAACAACTCTAGCAGTTTGGGCAAGACCTGAAATGCACAATACCACTCGCCCCCTGCAGGCAGGGCTAGATGGAGCAGGAACAGGTTTGTTGGCTTTCTTAAGCTTGCATACAATACAAAAAGAGGTTGTATCCATCGAATATTTACAAGCTCTGGGGCGCTTTATTGTCTATATGCAGCAGGGAGATAAGAGTTTTTATGCTCGCTATATTCCACTATTTGGAGGTAAAAAGAGGCCTCAATCTCTCAAGCACTATCCCATGGAAGCTACGCTGGGACTACTGATGCTCCATGAAAAAGATCGTTACAGTATTTGGTTAGAAACAGCCTGTGTGGCCCTAGAGAGTCTTGTTCGCCATGGAAAGCCTGCATCAATGGCGGATATCAATCCGTGGACATTATTAGCGATATCTAAACTACTCTCGTTCAACTCTAAAGTTGGGATGCCGATGCCTAAAGAGTTGTTAGTCGCCTATGCCACTCGGGTTTGTGAACTGTTACTACGACAACAGATTGATACTCCTAGGCAACCTCACTACAGTGGAGGATTTTCAAAAGATGGAGTTACGTTACCAACGGCTGCCTGGATAGAAGGGTTGTTGGCAGCATTAACTTTTTTGCCAGTCAACACTAGACTGACGAAACAAATCCACTGTGCCGTACGGCGAGGAATCAACTTTCTGCTACAGGCTCAAATTCGTGATGGAGAGTGGGCTGGAGCAATTCCTAGAGCTGTAGGGCCATTGCGCTCAAGACGAGCTGCTGCAATTGCTTTTAACCAACGAGCTACAGAAGTACGCATAGACTACGTGCAATATGCCATGCGCGCTTGGATGAAGTACGTATCTTTGGCTCCTGTATTGAGCATGTCTTGAACCAGCATTGCCCTAAACCAGCACTGCCCTAAACCAGCATTGAAGTTATTCAAAAGCACTGCTAATCGAGAACTGTCGCTCTGCCAATGTCTCTTCAAATAGGGACGTCGATAGGGCTTGTTCCACTGGCCATACTCCTGGTTGTACCAGCCGACCGTCTAAGATTAGCTGGGCCACACTACCGGTGCCATACCCAGCGGTGGCAGCCGTATCGGGGTGAGTGGCAGTTGCCAGATAGGTGGCGGGCACACCGTGGCGATGTCCTTGAATAGCTAGACGCATGGCAATGCCAGTACCGCTAAAGCGATCGCTAACTTGGGTCATGGCATAACTCACCTGGGACAAAAACTCCACTACGGTTGAATTTTTTAACCAGCTAGGGGGCAAGTGTGTCATTAGCCCAGTCAAGCGATTGTACCCATCGGGGAGAGAACCAAATTTTGTAATAACACTCTGGAGCTGGGGAAAGGAACGAGTCAGGGTAAATGCTTCCACGGTGTTAAACCAATACACACCGGCTCCTTGGTTATAAGGGTCAGGAAACGGTAGCACTTCGCGATCGCAATAGGGCTGAATCCACACACACTCACCGTTCACCTTGGCCTGAAACGGTGTCTGTAGTTCAATAAACGTGGTGCGCATTACCGTTACTCCCGCTCCGCCCGAACCGGCCACCAAATAACTCAGGTGCACATCTTCTGCAGAATCAAGCCGTTCAATTCCCTGGCGCACCATACTGTTAGAAATGCCAGGGAATACTCCGGTGCTAACAATACAGGTCACTCCAGCCGCCTTTGCACTCTCTCCTAGGGCCAGGGCCTCACTAACATAATCCGGGCTATCGGCCACATCAACATAGGGCGTACCCTGTTGAATGCACTGGATCAGCACCGTTAACTCTCGGATGCGAAAGGGACCAGCGCAGTGGATCACTAAGTCATGGGCTGCGATCGCCTGCTGTAACGCTGGATGATCCTCTAGAGATAAACTCTGGTAACGCTGTCGAGAAGATAGTTCAAAAGTCGGTTGGTAACGTCTGCCCGTTAGGGTCATGGTCACATCCGTGTGGCATAACAAGTCGGCTGCCACACTACGACCGATGCGGCCACTGCCACCAATGATTAAAACCCGCTTTGCCGTCATGGAGAAGAGTTCCGATTGTGCTGGGATCATGATAGAAGAGTTCGGAGTTCGGAATCCCCCTTTCCTAATTCCGACTTCCTAATTCCTAATTCAAAAAAATCATCTCACCCTGCCTAAGTTCCTCCACCCTGGTTGCTGCAAAGGGCGTTGATGGCTGACAATGGGGCACATCTCCCCATGCTCACTCTATGAATTCTCCCGAAGTCCTGCCAACGCCCACAGGCCAGTCCCCCCTTAACGGCTGGACCATCGTTATATGGCTAATTGCGTTGTTGGTAGCAGTGCCCATCTTGGTGGTACTCGGCAGCGTACTTTCCCCTAGTGAAGGGGTATTTAGCCACCTGGCCTCTACGGTTTTGAGTCAGTACATTACCCATTCGTTGATTTTGATGGTGGGTGTCGGCATGGGGGTATTGGCGATCGGCATTGGTACCGCTTGGCTGGTGACCATGTGTCGGTTTCCTGGAGGTCGCATATTCGAATGGGCGCTGCTGCTGCCGTTGGCGGCCCCGGCCTATTTGTTGGCCTATACCTACACGGACTGGCTCGATTACTACGGTCCGGTGCAGCTCGGGCTGAGATCGCTGTTTGGCTGGGAATCTGTCAACGACTATTGGTTTCCCGATGTGCGATCCATTGGGGGTGCGATCGCGATGTTTAGCCTCACCCTCTATCCCTACGTTTACATGCTGGCGCGGGTGGCCTTTTTAGAACAATCTACCTGCACCCTAGAAGCCAGCCGGTCCCTAGGGTGCAATCCCTGGCGTAGCTTTTTTCGAGTGGCTCTACCCCTGGCCCGTCCTGCCATTGCAGCCGGACTGTCCCTGGCCCTGATGGAAACCCTGAGTGATTTTGGCACCGTGGACTATTTTGGGGTAACCACCTTTACCACCGGCATCTATCGCACCTGGTTTGGCATGGGAGCTCAGGTAGCCGCCGCCCAGCTATCGGCCATGCTGATGGTGTTTATCTTTATTTTGATTGTGCTGGAGCGCTGGTCGCGTCGTCAGGCTAAATACTACCAAGCCAACAACAGCATTCAGCGTCCCCAAGCCTATAGACTGCAGGGCATCCGCGCTTGGTTCTCCACCCTAGCCTGTGGTCTTCCCATCACCCTTGGTCTGCTGCTGCCCGGCAGTCTGTTGGCCCATATGACCCTAACTAACTTAGATGAAACCCTAGACAACCGCTTTCTAGAATTAGCTCAGCACAGTCTGATTTTGGCAAGCCTCACGGCCATTATTGGCGTCGTTGTTGCTCTGGTGCTTGGCTATGGCGAACGTCTGACCAAGCAACCTACGGTGGAACTAGGGGTACGTCTGGCTTCCATGGGCTATGCGGTTCCTGGTGCGGTTATCGCTGTGGGTATTTTAATCCCGGTGGCCCAGCTAGATAGAAAGCTAGCGACCTGGGTAGAGGCGACCACGGGCAACAACATTGGTCTGTTGCTTAGTGGCACCATAACCGCATTGATTTTTGCTTACTTGGTTAGGTTTTTAGCCGTGGCACTAGGTACGGTGGAGTCGGGTCTAAGTAAAATTCGTCCCACCATCGATGATGCGGCCCGTAGTTTGGGGTGTTCTCCCTCACAGACTTTAGTGAAAATCCATACGCCATTGATGACCAGCAGTCTTTTGACGGCCATTATGCTGGTGTTTGTGGATGTGATGAAAGAGTTACCCGCCACGCTGGTGATGCGTCCATTTAATTTTGACACGCTGGCGGTTCGGGTATATCAGTATGCGTCTGATGAGAGATTAGTAGAGGCATCAGCACCGGCATTGGTAATTTTGTTGGTGGGACTATTGCCAGTAATTTTATTGAGCTGGCGTATTGCAAAAGAAAGATAATCTTCTCTTAGCAATATCGTATCTTCCAATATCAAACATTTCTAGCCTAGGGAAAGAACAATGAATCATGATCGTAATCATTAGAGGGCAGGCTATTCCTGAGCAAATCAATCAAATGCTTGAGGCTCTAGTGGAGCGTCAAAGCTAAAAATTAGGATTGACCCAGTTATTCAGTGAGTCGTGAATCGCATTCTTGATAAGGTCTAGCGGTAGTAAAGGCGATTCTCATCGATCCCAAATCTCAGTCTTGACGCTCCACTAGGAATTTACATTAAGATGGCGGTGGATGTTGAACGTCAAGTTTTGGCCGGAGGCGGAGAATTGCACGCCGATTGTGAACTAGTTTTATTGGATGACGGCAGTGAACAGCGTAATATTTGGGGAGCCGACTGGTACCCCACTAATCAATCTATAGGATTTGAATCGATTATCAATATTCGTCCCAGCGCCAACAATCGTTCGATGAAAATTCAAGATCTCGAATTGCGTAAAAGGATAGAGAAAATAGTCAGATCTTTTCTAGAAGGAGTTGAAATGCAATGGGAGTAGATTGGGAAATCCTTAAAACTCACTTCCTTCAGACTGACCAAAAAACCCAGCTAAATAGTCTTGTATTGAATCTGACTCGTATTCAGATATTTGCTAGCAGTGGTACAGGAGAATCTATTTTTGAACATTTAGTCAGGGAGAGTCAGTTTTTTATTGAATGGATAGTGACAGGTATTGATTTAGAGACGAATCTGGAACAGGCTTTGGAACTAAGTGACTTGCAGCGGTTGCTAAGTCGCTGGAAGCTAAATTGGTTAGATTGGTGGGACGATGAAGAAAAACGTCAGGAGATTGCACAATTAGCGCAGGATTGGAGTCAGCGCATTCTCCCAAAAAATACAATATCAGCTTAAAATTTTCTCTCGAAAAGCCCACATTTATGTTTTTCTAGCGTCTTGCTCAATCCTAGAGAAAAAAGACTTAAAAATAGGAGAGACAAATTATGGGGCTAAATGATGTGTAGATTCTTCCCAAGATTTTTTCTGCCTATAGACTTTCTCCAGTCAGGTAAGAGCTGCACTCATTGTTAAAACGTCTAGATGACAGGCTGTATCAATAGTTAAATCTTTACTATTTTTTCTAGTAGAAGGGTACAGCCTACTTAGCTTGATAAGCATCACCTATATAAGCATTGTTCATCAATCACTTCAGCCGGATAGACTGATATCAGTTTTGATAGTTAACCATCCAAAACTTTAAAGGAGCCAGTCGCAATAGGGATATCAATTCGGGTTAAACTGATGACAGTAAGCTGAAACAACGATAATCTATGGCGTTGGTTAAGCCATCTTTAATAAATCGTTTGCCAGCCAGTTCAGGTTTATGGTTCTTGGTTATTTTATCGGTGGCGCTCCATGGGGTGCTGCTACTGATGCCTGCGCCTAAATGGTGGTCAACTGCAGAAGAACCTGAACCTAAGGATATTTTGGAGGAAAGCGGCGCGATCTCACTGACTACTCTCCCCAGTGTTACAGCCCCCGAACCCGCAGTTCCAGAACCTGAAGTAATTGAGCCTGCAGAACCCGTTGCAGCTTCTGAGGTAATCCAAGAACCACTACTCGTTGAGCTCCCTGAAGAACTTCCCGAAATCATAGAAAACACTGAAGATTTCGAAGAATTGGATGACCTGGAACCAACATTCGAAGAAGAAACATTACCAGAGCCTGAAGATAATGGTCCCGAAGCGGGCATTGCTTTTGTCTTTAATGATGACTTTCCCCATATTGCCGGGTCAGCATCTGGCTGTGGTAGCTATGGTTTAGAAAACTGTCGTACCGTAGATGACAAGAACTTTAGTGATGCAGCCAAAGCCCTCAAAAAGGATTTAGAAGATCAGGGTTACACACTGGATGACGTGACTCCAGAAGATGATGAGCGATACAACAACCAAACTATCTTCAAAATAAACAAGCCCAGTGATCCAAACGCTGAAGTAAAGTATCTCAATGTCTTTGGAGAAGGACTGGCTAGCGTTTTTTACCTCATCACACCAGAAATTATTACTCGGGCAGATCTAGAAACCTTAAATACTGAAGAAGTCTAGTTGCTTCAAACTATCTCCTAAAAAGACATGCAAGAAAACACCTTGCCATATTGAACCAATGTAGCAAGGTGTCTTTAGAGAGGAATGTGTTTCTCGCTCTAATTATCTGGATAAGCATTGCACCCCGATGATTTTATCGGGGTGAACCTCATATATCTGTGGCCATAAGGCTTATGCCCAACCAGCGCGGTCCATGATACGAACAGCTTCAGCCTGATTTTCACCCAGCTCATTAACGTTAACAGTATCAGGGTCAAACTGGCCAAATGCACCTACAACAGGATCTACTGGGGTACCTGCAACAACAGGATACTCATTGTTACCTTGAGCAAAGAATGTTTGGGCCACGTTACTGGAGAGGTACTCTAAGAACTTAATAGCATTCTCCTTGTTAGGAGCAGACTTAACTACACCTGCACCACTAATATTCACGTGAGTACCGCGTCCATCTTGGTTAGGGAAGAAAACACCAACCTTCTTAAAAATATCCTGCTTAGCAGGGTCTGAATCCTTAGCGTAGCGGGGTAGGTAATAGGTATTAGCAATTGCTAGGCCACCCAAGCCAGCAGCAGCGGCTTCGATTTGGGCACGGTCATTCCCCTCAGGAGTACGGGCAAAGTTCGCTACAAATGCCCTAGCCCAGCGCTCGGCAGCGGCAGCACCATTGGCTGCAATGATAGAAGCCGTTAAAGACTGGCTATAGATATTGCTAGAAGAACGGGTCAAGATCTTACCGCTCCAACGGGGATCTGCCAGACTCTCGTAGGTAGATAGGTCAGCAGGATCAATCATACCTTTGTTGTACATGAACACCCGCGCCCGTCTGGAAAAACCAAACCAGTGACCATCAGGATGACGCAGACTCTCAGGAATACGCGCTTCTAACGTGCTAGAAGACACAGGGGTAAAGACACCTGCTTGATCTGCACGCCATAGACGACCCGCGTCTACGGTCATAAACACATCCGCAGGACTGCGATCGCCTTCAGCCTTGATCCGCTCTAAGAGTTCATCTGCCTTACCTTCCAGCAAATTAACTCGGATGCCTGTCTTGTTAGTAAACTCTTCGTAGAGGACATCGTCAGTGTTGTAGTGACGAGACGAATAGAGGTTTACAGCACCGGTCTGGGCTACCCCCCGCTTGGGACGAAATACTTGAGTTGCTGCAAATGCTGCTGTAGAACCAGCACCGCTAATCAAAAGAGAACGTCGTGAAAATTTCATAGATTCCGATCCTTCTGGTTGACTACTGCCGCACTATGTCAAAACAATCCAGCCTATTAGAAGCTATTTTCATTTCCATCGGAAAATTTTTTCTAAAAATGGAAACTAGACAGTAGAGCGATTCGAAAAAGTACCGTTCGATCTGATTTGGCATTCACCAAAAACCACCGAAATAGACCATTGTCCTGAACTTTGACCAGGCAACATTGAACTGCCTACAAACAGTCCCTATCGCAAAGCAAAATCATTATTAGGTCTAATTATCAGTAATTTTACAGAACACGCAGAATTATCCCATAAAAGCTTATTGACATCAATAGCTAATAAAAATAATCCGTTTGAGTCCATGAAATGCTAAGTAGAATCTTTTAGATCACTGGAAATAAAGAGGTTTAGGAAAACTTAGCCCTGTCAATGCACATAAAATACTACTATTGAGTCTTAGCAACACAAGACAATATACCTGTACAGTTGCTAAGTAATGCCAAAAATCACCTACGTCCTTAAAAAAGTCTCTATTGATATTTGTTCTTATATCCGTAGCCATTGATTTATTTCTATGGCTATGGATCAGGTTATTGCAGATCTATATCAATAACCTTAAAGTGTGGACTAGATTTTCTTACGTTAAATAGAAATTAATCCTGACAAACTGTCTAACCTGACGCTGCACTGCGCGAGCGACAGCTGGGGCAGACGCCATACAACATCAGCTGACAATCCAGCACGTGATAGCCGGAACTATCGGCATGGCCTTGGCTAATGCGGTCAATATTATTTTCACTAAACTCTGTGGTTTGCCCACATTGAACACACACTAGGTGATGGTGGTGATCCCGTAGTGGACGGTTGAGTTCGTAATGCTTATGCCCTTCGGCAAATTCGAGTTCTCTAAGCAGTCCCATGTATACCAATAGATGCAATGTGCGATAAACCGTTGAAAGGCTGATACGTTCGCCGTCACGCCTAAGCAGCTCATGGAGTTCTTCAGCACTCAAATGGTTGCCCTGGCTTAGAGTTTGGAAAATGTTGAGAATTTTCTGACGCTGGGGTGTGGAGCGATAACCACGAGAATTGAGCTCAGCTTTCCAGACATCATCTGAATAGAACGACATGGCGTGTTTTCTTGAAACAGATTCGAAGTGCCTTGGGCCATACCGTTGGGGCTATGTACCGGCCTATCGATGTACGGATTACATTAGTTAAATCGATACTCATTCTTATTTATAAACGGCATTAGATAGGGAGCGCATACACTAATTCAGCCTTTCAAAGTTAGTAACACCGTTTCACATCAATAGTTCTAAACACCATATCTATTAAATATAGAGCCATAAACCAACGCTACTAAGATTTTATAGTTAGCTATAGCTCCCAATAAGTATATTCAGTCACTTGCAATCACGTCTACAGGGTAATTAATAAATATTTTCAATAATGGTTAAGCAAATGGTCTAAAAGCTGACTAACTTCACCCACTGCATTTTCATATCAACGATAGTGAGTCTTTCAAACTGGGTATAGAAAGAACAGCATCTACTTAAGTACAAACAATGACTCAACTTGCACCGATTACCTTAGACGACGGCACCACGATCTATATTGAGGCTGTGGATCGTAATGATGTACCAACAGCTCCAAGCACCAGTGGTGAGTCTGGGCGGGTGTCAAAGGGCTCCGCTTCATCGGCAATACAACAGCAGCTACCCACCGTAAAAAACACCATTACCCAATACACCCGATATGTCCTCAATGCTTTCCAAGAATTAGGCAGTGGCAATGTAGATAAGGTAAATCTGGAATTTGGTCTTAAAATCGCTGGTTCTGCAGGTATTCCCTATATTACAGAGGGCAGTGCTGAAGCGAACTTACAAATCACCGTGGAGTGTTCTTTTAAGGAGTAATCGGGACTACTTTGGTCCGCTGCAGCAGATTGTCTCTGTGACGGTACCCTACATGACTAATACGCACCAGCTCACCAGATTGGGCCACCCCTCTGGCCAACTGGTGCTGTTGTGGATCATAGGGAAGTTGTTCACCCACCGTACCAATAGATATAACATCCCAAGTTTCCATCAGGCGCTCAACAGGTTTTACCAGCGGCAATAGCTTTTTTGCATCAAACCCATCGCGCTCGGCAGCAGCTTTAGCAGCTGTAGGCCAATAGGTTAGCCAAGACTCCAATACTTGCAACGACTCCGCTTGAAATTGTGTCTTTAGACTCTGGCTTTGTTGTTCTAACCGTTGTTCCAAGCGAGCATATTCCTGTCGCAGGAGAGTTACTTCATTTTGTTCACTAGGGTCTCCAGTCGTCTTTTCTAACCCTGTTGAGGTTGAATCAAATGCGTCTAATAACTCAGACAAGGCACACTCCAACGCCAACGCTAGTTTTTTGAGAACCGCTAACCGCATCGTATCAATGTTGCCTTGGCGTAGCTGTTGCACCTGCCAGCGAGAAACCCCTGCCTGCTCAGCCAAAGCCCGTTGGCTAGAAATATTGGCCCGCTGCATCATCTGTTGAAGTGTCTGTTCACTAAATACAGCATGATTGGGACTAGAGGGTTCAGCCATTGGTTTCTTGAGGGGCACCTGCATCGAGATTGTATCGTTCAGCCGGAACCAGGCAAAACGGTCTAAACATCGTCCATAATGGTCAGGTAAAGAACAAGATTCTATAAATCGTTGCTGCCTTGACGGATGGAGCGATCCACAAAACTATTCGATCCTCGGAATGTGATGGATTAAATCATCCAAACGGTCGGCAACGCCCCAAATAGTATGGACACAGGTTTTTGGCGTCAAAAGTGGGAGCAAAATCAAATTGCGTTCCACAGAAGTAAAGCAAATCCTCTATTGGTCAATCACTTCGAAAAGCTTGCTTTAAGTGAGGGCGCCCGCGTATTTGTACCGCTTTGTGGCAAAACCCTCGACATTGCTTGGCTCTTATCCCGTGGCTATCGGGTTGCCGGAGCTGAATTAATCGAAATAGCCATTGAACAGCTATTTCAAGAACTTGACGTAGAGCCAACCATTTCAGATACTGGCAAACTCAAACGCTATAGCGCAGAAAATATCGACATCTTTGTCGGTAATATTTTTGATCTGTCTAGCACGATGTTGGGTTCCATCAATGCCATTTACGACAGAGCGGCTTTAGTGGCCTTGCCCCAGGAGATACGTCCTCGATATACTACCCATCTCATGGAGATTACGGCTACGGCACCACAGCTACTCGTCAGCTACGAATACGACCAAACCGTAATGCAAGGCCCACCATTTTCCATTAGCGCTGAGGAAGTTTGCCACCACTATGACAACGGCTATACATTAAATCTGTTAAACAGCAATCAGGTGCCTGGTGGTCTTAAAGGAAAATGTGCCGCCACAGAAAATGTTTGGCTGCTACAAAGTAACTGACCCCATTAATAACTACCATTAGTCCTCAATGAGGATGGCCCCTGCCCGTGGTGGCACCTCAAGGCGATGATTAGCCGCGTCAATAGTAGCGGTTCCCCAAAGTAAGCGGGGGGTTAACTCCATATCCGAGAGCGTAATCTGATGTGCAGTTTCACCCGTATTAATAACAATCAGTAAGGCTTCACCCCCTTCACTACGGACAAAGCCATAGGTATCGCCCTCCGCTACAACCGTTTTATAACGGCCTGTGCGTAAAGCCGGGTGAGCGTGACGTAGGGCAATCAGTTCCTTGTGGAGTGTGAGTAGTTCTTGATTCCACTGAGCACTTGCGGGAAAGCCACGACGACAGTCTGGATCGTGGGCACCCGCCACCCCCACTTCGTCACCGTAGTAGATACTGGGAGCACCTGGAAAGGTCATCTGCAACAGCACGGCTAGCTCAAAACTAGTCTGATCGTCACTGATAACCGTTAGGGCACGGGCAACATCGTGGCTAGACAACAGATTTAGCTGGGTCAGTTGAATCTCCCACGGATACAATGCCAACAACTCATCTATCTTTGTCCCATAGCCCTGGGCATCTAAAGCAGGATAGGGAAAATAGGCCGGCTGCTCCACCAGTTTCATAACTACGTTGTCTTTGGCCGTAAACGCTAGAGCGGGTCCAGTAAACAGATAGTTCATCACCCCGTCAAACTGAGTACCATCCAACCACTGTCGAGCATCGGTCCAAATCTCTCCCACAATGTAGGCTTCTGGGTTAACGGCCTTTACCCGTTCTCGGAACTCTTGCCAGAATCCATCTGCTTTAACGTCGAAGGGAACATCCAGCCGCCAGCCGTCAATTCCCTGACGCAGCCAGTACTCGGCTATTTGCATAATGTATTCCCGCACCTGGGGATTGTCGTGGTTAAACTCCGGCAGGGCTCGATTGTCCCACCAGCTCTCATAGTTGGCGGGTTTTGCTCCATCGTAGGCAGACAGGGGCCAGCCTTCTATCTTGAACCAGTCAAGCCAGGGGGAGCTAGGCCCATTTTCGAGAATATCGTTAAAGAAAAAGAAGCCCCGACTGGCATGGTTAAACACCCCATCGAGAACAACTTTAATCTCTCTTTGGTGGGCCGCTTTCAACAAATCGGCAAAGGCTTCATTGCCCCCCAGCAACGGATCTACCTGGTAGTAGTCGTGGGTGTGATAACGGTGGTTACTGGCGGACTGAAAAATGGGGGTAAAGTAAATGGCATTTACCCCTAGGTCTTTCAGATAGTCTAAGTTTTCTGCCACTCCCCACAGATCACCGCCCTTATAGCCCTCCAACGTAGGTGGTGCATCCCACGCCTCTAGAGGGACATGCATAGCTGGGGGTAAAGGCTGCCGCTGGGTACGGGCAAAGCGATCGGGAAAAATTTGGTAGAAGACGGCATGCTTAACCCAGTCGGGTGTTTGGACTTGCATAAAATGCTATGGCGGACTGCATCGCCTAGGGTACCGAGCGATTGAACTAAGTTACCTAGACATTAGGATGGTTAAAGATCCACCTGAGATGTTCGCAATACTGGCTGTCGCACTCTCGAATCACTCGGTCATATTTTTTCTTTAACAGAACCAGTGCTGGCTCTCTGTCAGCGACAAATATTCTCATTCTCTAAAAATTAAAGGCCTCATCGCCACAATTGCCAAAAATCTGTTTTCTCGGAACAACAATTTGGCAAACTGGAACTTACGTGGTCAACGAGGCTGTTACATAGACTACAAAATCACGAAAACCTGTGGTTATTTTATGTCATATCTGTGACGAAACCACACATACCTTAATTGCCCCTATCGCTTACTATCTAGCCCGATATTCTTACCTGGGAGCCCATTTCAGTTTTTGTAACATCAATACGGGTCTGAAATGCTTCACGAAAGTGGGGCATGTGAGTAACGGACAAAATACAGGCAAAGTCTGGAGCGATCGCATTAATCGCGGCCACTAAGCGATCGCATCCTGCCTTATCTTGGGTGCCAAACCCCTCATCAATAATCAGCATCTGCAGTGCCAGTCCAGACCGCTGGGCCAGCAGCCGTGCTAGGGCCAGGCGAATTGCAAAGTTGACCCGAAATGCTTCACCGCCAGAGTAAGTCTCATAGGCTCGGGTGCCCTGGGTATCCGCCACCAGAATATCTAACGTATCGATCAGCCTCTTACGGTCAGTACGCCCCGAACGCTGGGTCACAAACTGCACATGGAGCTGGTGCGCGCTGAGGCGTCCCAAAATCTGATTTGTTTCCGCCTCTAGCTGGGGCAGCAGGTTTTCAATCATCAGCGCCTGGATGCCATTTTTCCCAAAGGCTTGCTGTAGCTCCTGGTACACCTTGAACTGATGACGATATTGATGCAGTTGTTGCCGCTGTTCGTCGGTTTGCTGCTGCAAGCTATCTAACTGAGTGAGCTGCTGCTCCAACCGCCCCAGCCGACTCAGTTGTGCTTCACGCTGAACCTGTAGCTGGGCCAGGGTAATCTCCAAATCCTGAATTTTTTCACTAACATTTGGTAGCAGGTCAGCATTAATGGCATCCAGCTGGGTCTGGAGCTGTTGACATTCCTGCTGATACTCTGCCTGGGCTTGCAGTAACGTCTGCCGTCGTTCGTCTAACGTTGGCAAGGTGGCCCGAGCCTGTTGCAACGTTTGATAGCGCAGCTGCCATTGGGAGAGTGCTTGCAACTGCTGCCGTAGCCGCTGGTGTTCTTCAGGATCGTAGTCCAGGGCCGCCAGCGTTTTATCCAGGGCCAACAGGTCGTCAGGCGGTTGCTCAAACTGCAGCAGTCGAGTTTTTAACTCACACAAGGCTTGCTCCGCCAACCGTCGTTTTTCCTGTAGCTGGTCCAATTGTCTTTCAGCCTGAACCAGTTCTGCTTGTTTAAATTCTGCCCAGCGCAGCTTCTCTACCTGGTTACGAGCCAGGGCATGGTCTCGTTCATCATAGGCTAGCTGAGCAATTTGCTGTTTTAGCTGTTGATATTCCTGCTGTAGCTCTGTTCCATAGTCTTCTGAATCTAAACATTGCTCCAGATGGTTGCGCTCCTGCTCTAGGGCCTGCAGCCGGGTTTGGGCTTCGGCAGCGGCGGACAGTTGAGACTGTAGAGCGCCGTGCTCCTGTAGAACTTGGCTGTACTGTTCCAATTCTGTCTCCAGCTGACGATACTCCTGGCGCAGTACCTGAATCTCTCGCTCTGAGGTAGTGAGCTGTTCCCGAATCCCCCAGATGCGTTGCTGGAGTGTTTCTCGTTCCTGATTTAGCTGCTCTAAAACCTGGGGACCATGGTCTGTCAGAGGTTGTTCACATAGGGGACAGTGGGCATCCGGCTGATTCAAAAGTTCTAACCTCTGGTCCACTTGCACTAGCTGTTCTTCACACTGACGCTGCTCTGTCTGCAAAAGGGCCATAAAGTCTCGACGTTCCTGTCCCTTTTGCCTTACCTGAGCCTGGTAAGCCCGTCGCTGCTCCAGATAGACAAGCTGATGCTGCACTTCAGCCAAGGTTTTGGGTAGGTCCGGCGGATGCTCCACTGCTAAGGTGGCCTGAGTTTGGCTAATGGCTTCTAGACGAGCCTCTAACCGGGCAGATGCCTGCTTAAGCTGGGTGTGCACCTGCTGACGACGCTGTTGCAGAGGAGCTATCTCCACCTGACGCTGATCCAGATTGCGCAACTGTCGCCGGGCCTGGTGGAGCTGCTGCAGGGTGACTTCCACGGTTTCCCGCTGATGCTGACCGTGCTTCAGTTCGGCAATGGTTTCATCTAGGGATGTCAGGTGGCGTTCTTCGTGGTGGATTGCCGTTTCTAAATGGGTGCGATCGCGCTGGTGCTGACCCAGGAGCTCCATACGCTGTTGTTGGGCCTGCTGATATTGGGGTAATCGCTGACTGTAGGCGATCTCTACCTGCTGCTGTTTTTGTAGTTGTTCGTACCCCGCTTCAATCACAACGGCATGATCCAGCTCGGTTTGTAAGGTTTGACCCTGCTGCTGTAAATGCAGCAATTCTGATTGCAGCTGACTTTGCTGCTGCTGTAGATGGTGCAAACGTTGCTGGATATGGCTTAGGGCTTGTTGCTGCTGCTGCCATTGACCCTGCTGCTGTCGCAGCTGGTCAAGAATCTGCTGGGTCGTCTGCTGCTGTTCTTGCTGCTGACTGGTTTGGGATTGCAGGGTTTGATGGTGAGTTGCGATCGCACTACGCTGGGCCAAGGTTTCTTCCGCCTGGACCAGCGCTGTCTCCAGCACCTTAATTTCAGCTTGGTAGCTACGACAGCGGTCTCGGGCCTTTTCCACCAAGCGGTCATACTGACTGAGCTTTAGCAAATCCGCCAAAATTTGCTTACGCTCCCCTGGACGTCGCAGCATAAATTCATCCGCACGTCCCTGGCGCAAATAGGCTGAATGAATAAACGTTTCGTAGTCCACCTTAAGATGCTGCAAAATCAGTTGCTGCGTTGCCCGCATCCCTCGCTGGGTTAAACTGCGAAATCCTTCAGTTGTCTCAATTTGAAATTCTAAAAAACCACCCTGTCGCCGTCGCCGGCCCCGCAGGATACGGTATACCTGTCCCTGATGCTCAAAAAGAAATTCAACTTTGACCTCTTTGGCCCCTAAGTGAATTACATCATCATCGGTGGCAACTCGGCTGTGGCCCCACACGACCCAGCCCATAGCCTCCAACAAAGAAGACTTACCTGCACCGTTTGCCCCGCAAATACAAGCCACGTGCAGCCCTGAAAAATCGAGAGTCACGTCTCGATAACTCAGAAAATTAATTAGGGTTAGCCGCTTCGGAATCATTGATGTAGCTTGACAGCCTGCATCTAAGATAACAAGTACATGCGATCTTTAGTACTTACGATCTGCTCTTTTAGATGTGTGGAGATTTCATCTATCTGGTTTGCTTATGTACGGCTATACGATCCTTTTTTATTGTTAAGGAAGATTATTCTAGAAAATGATTCGGTCTATGGTTTGACAATGGTGATTCTCATAAGCTCCTGCTAATGGGAAATTACCCCCGTCGTTGCTGGTTTATGAATCAATCTGTGCGGTCTGCCCTATGTCAGCATCTTTCAGAAAGAAATCATGATTTGGCTCAGCAACGGACTCACATTTGACCAAATCCACAGACAACTTTATTTACCCTTAAGCACGGGCCTGTAAGTTCTTCACTGAGACATCAAAGGAAGCTGGAATCATGGAAAGCGGTGTAGTTGCAGAGATCAAGGTCCACAGTCAGCACAATTGCTATCGTCTGAGCCCCGAACAGATGACGGCGATTCAAGATAACGGGGTGTCAGTGAACCTGCAACCTGGAACTAATCGGATCAAACTGCTAGAAGGCGACACGCCCTATGTCACTGGTATTGGCGATCAAGCCGAACCCTGGGTCCTGCTATGGATTTACGGTGGCAAGGTAATCAATAAACAGACGGATACTGAGGTGGTCGCTACTTGGGCGTCCCTTAACGGCTACACCGATGAACTGATTTTGGAGGTGCTTGAACCTGCAACTCTCTGTGCTCTGCTCTTCGATACCAGCACAGGAAACCACGGTGGAGAGTTAACCCTTTCGGTGACTGCCATTTAGTCAATCGATCTCAGTTATCCGTCACCCATAAAAATCATTGTTAGTCGCATTCAGTGCATCTCGCATTCTCTACGCTCTTTTGAAATCGTCCTTGTGCCGTCTACTTAGTTGGGAACAAAATCGTGTATCGCAAAATGTCCTTGATCAAATTCGCGACCACCTGTCTGATAGCGGCAACGGTGTCTCAGGCCGTTGGTGAAAGTTTTTCTCGTCAGGCTCAGGCCCAAGCTTTTGGAGAAGTGCCCGAAAGCTTTCCAATTCCCGGGTCATTGCCCGACGGTACGACCTTAAGGGTGGATGGTTCCACCAGTATGCGGCTGACAAACGAAGAACTAGAAGGTCGATTTGAGCAGCAGTATCCCAATGTGGATGTGGAGCTAGACGCCAGCCGCACCGATGAGGCGTTTGAAGCACTGATTAATGGGGACATTGACGTGCTGTCCTCTGGTCGTCCCCTAACCCAGGAAGAAAGAAATCAGGGTGTGGTGGAAGTTCCCCTGGAGCAACGGGAAAAGCTGGCAATTATCGTAGGGCCAGAAAACCCCTTTGAAGGGGACCTGACCTTTGAGCAATTTGCTCAGATTTTTCGTGGAGACATTACCAATTGGTCAGCGCTAGGCGGTCCTGATTTACCCATTCGCTTTGTTGATCGTCCAGACTATAGCGATACCCGCCGCGCCCTCAGTACCTACACCGTATTTGAGGGAAAACCCTTTGAGACAGGTGCGACAGCAGCACCCATTGATGACGATGAAACAGAGACTGTCATCAACGCTCTGGGTGAGGATGGTATTGGCTACTCGGTGGTTTCCCAAGTGCTAGAACGTGATGATGTCCGCATCATTCCAATGCATAAGACTCTGCCAGACGATCCTCGTTATCCTTACTCTCAGTATCGAGCCTTTGTTTACAAGGCAGACGCTGATCCAGCTACGCTTGCCTTCCTTGGTTTCGCAACGTCTAACCCTGGAGAAGAAGTGATTGGTGCAGCCGTAGATGGCGACACAGCGGTCGCAGATAGCGACACAGCTGCCGCAGATGACGGCACAGCGGTCGCAACCGATCCCGAAGCTGCAACGGCTGATGCCGCTGGCACTGATGCAGCCACAGGGACTGATTCGGCAGCCGCCCCTATAGATACGCCACCCACCGCTGCACCTTCTGATGCCGATGTGGTAGCGGCTGCAGGTGCTGAAGCAGCTGGACGTGGCGGCTTCCCCTGGTGGATTTTGCCATTATTTGCCATTCCTGTGCTGGGAGGGTTGCTGTGGTGGTTGCTAAAGAAAGGTGGTGGGGCCGCAGCCCCAGCAGCTGGGGCCGGAGCCGCGACTGCCGGAGTCGCCGGAGCGGCAGCGGCCGGAGCGGCGGCGGTCGGCGCTGCTGGGGCCCTGGATAAGTCCCGACTGGTACTCACTCCCCGTGATGGCCAGAATGCCTATGCTTACTGGGAAGTTCCCCAGGAGAAGCTAGCAGCAGTTAAGCGCGAGGGAGGCAAAGACTTGACCCTACGCGTTTACGATGTAACCGGCCGACCGAAACAAGGCCCCTTGCCAGCACCTGTGGGGGAATATCCCTGTATTGAAGAGCATCCAGACCTACACATCCCCATTCAGGCGGACGATCGCAGCTACTGTGCAGAACTTGGCTATCTGAGTGCTGATAAAAAGTGGCTACCGATTGTTAAATCTGATCCGGTACGGGTCCCCATGCAGCTGGGCGTTGATGGGGCTGCGCCTAAGGGTCCTAACTTGGGTGCCATGGGGGCTGGTGCCGCTCTGGCTGGTGCTGCGGCTTTGGGCGCGGCTAAGCTGGGCGGTAAGGATAAGGCGGCCAACGAAGCGGCTACTAAAACCGATTTAGAACTAATCTCTGGTCATCCTGGTGAGCTATTGTTAGCCAGTCCCAATGGCAAGCGGCTGCATGCTCAGTGGGACATTCCCTCAGAGTCCCTAGCGGCAGCACGCCGTCAGGGGGGAGAAACGATGGTGGCTAAGCTCTACGATGTTACGGACTATCAGCCTGGGGCAGACCTACCAGAACCCGCTGCTCAGGTGGAATGTTCTGACCAGGATGTGGATGCGGAGTTTGCCCTTCCGGCTGCGGATCGCAACTACATGGCAGCTGTGGGCTACCAAACCGCTGAGGGAAGATGGCTGCCTTTAGCCCAGTCTGAGCCACTGCAGGTTGCCCAGTCAGGTATTCCAGGTGCCGCTATTTTGGGAGGGGCTGTGGCTGGCGTGGCTGGCGCTGCAGCCATGGGTAACAAAAACGATCAGCCCTCTGGCGAGGATGTTTCAGTACCGTCCAGCAGTATTAAACTGTCGTCCCAGTCTTCACAAAAGGCATACGCTGTCTGGGATGTGCCAGAAGCGGCAAAAACTGCGGTCAAAGCTGAGGGCGGCCAAACGTATCAGCTGCGAATCCATGATGTGACTGATGTGGATATTAATCAACAGTCTCCTAAGAGCACGCTAACCTACGATTTGGCTGAAGCAGATTGCGATCGCACAGTCCCCCTACCCAATGGGGATAGTGATTACTTGGCAGAGGTCGGTTACCAAGCACCGGGTGGTGACTGGCTCATGCTGGCCCGTTCCAACGTCATCAAGCCACTTCAGACACCTGACGTCAGCACTTCTGATGAAACTAAAGATGGAGACACCGGGGTAAGCGCCACTGATATGGCCGCCGTTGGAGCCGCTATGGCCGGTGGCCTAGCCCTAAGCCAGACTGACAAGGACCAGGGCCAAACTGTTAAAGTTCACAGTCGTAAAAATGCCCTTATGTTCGATGCACATCAGCTGCACCATATCGAACACACTGTGGCGAGTACGCACTATCTGTCACCAGGTTTATACAGTCTGAAAATCAAGGATGGCGTCTTTAACTACGATGGCGATGACAGTCACCCCGGTGAGCCTTTTGTAATTCTATGGATTCACGGTGGCACTGTCATCAATCCCCAAACAGGAATACCGGTTAGCACTACGTGGACTACCCTCAACGGTTATGACGATAGTCTGACACTCACCGTTAGAGAACCCGCTACCCTCTGTGCCTTTTTTGTGGATACTTACCCAGATGACAACACTGGCGAAGTCACCCTGGCGATTACTAAGCATGAGGAGAAGTAAAAAGCATGTTTTTTGAAATTCTAAGCGCCATCAATAACCCTAACCAGCAGGCGAGTGTTGGCCAGCTAGAACAAGTCACAACAACCGTTCAGCAGTTGGCTGTCAGCCAGGGTGTTAACTCTCAACAAATGCAGTCCATGATGACTGTATTAGGAGCAACGCTGCAGCCCTTGTTAAAACAAAAACAAACACAGTTAGGAGGCAGCGCCCTCACCTCGATGTTGGGTACTGCAGATAATGCCGACATGGTGACCTCTTTGATTCCACCTCAGTTACAACAACGATTAGCCCAGACCGTTGCGCAGAAAACAGGGATGAATATTGGCGTTGCCCAGACAATTTTGCCTAAGTTACTTCCTGTGATTATGCAACTGTTGAATATGGGAGCTCCAACATCTAGCAGCGTTGAGAATAGCAACTCTCTCCTGGATACGTTTTTAGATGGCAAGCGTACCAACAGCACAGATTTTGGCAATGTCCTTAAGTTTACCAATCGATTTCTAAAGGCTACGGCTTCCTAAAGCGTTACTGATGCGGAGAGTGCCACCTGCAGCGGATCATCCGTCGTCAAAAAAACAGCCTCGGCAAGCATGTTTGCCGGGGCTGGTTTATCATGGCCTCCAGTTTTTCGTTTGGTTACACCCGTTTTTTCAGATTTTTGTCCACTTGCCAAGCCTTTAGTGAGACTGGTGCAAGATCTCAGTTAACCAAACGACAACAATTGACAATCGGTGCTGTAGAAATATCTTCTAATCCAACAGCCTTCAATAAAGCTTGCCACTCCATGCGGGCTGAAGCATCGCTACTGGTTGTTTGAACCAAAGACGATAGGTCATCTACAAAAAAAGTATGCTCAGGAGCGTCCTCTGCTCGATCAACCTGATGCCGTAACCAGCCATCCACCACAACTGGAGGGCCTTGCTCACAGTTCACCGTCACATACCAGTGGTAATCCACATTGGGTAATAGATTGACTCCTAGACTATTAAAGGAGACCTGAATAATACCAGGGGTGGAAGGAAGATTCTCTGTAGAAGCTAGCTGTACCCGCATCAGCTGATTATTCGCGTCGTCTTTGAGGGTAAACAGTAGCTGATTAGACGTCTCGATAATATAGGGAACATAAATCCAGATGTCTGGAGACGATTGTTGAGTCAAACTAAAAACAACGTCCTCTAGGGAAGATTGCTCACTGTCGGTCCAGGTACTGGTGTCGGGCATGAGGGCCGTTAAGGGAGGGGTGCCCGGAGATACATCGCATACTCCACCACGACTGCCACCGCCCCGCCGGGTGCCATCTTGGGGATAGCCTAAATTACTAGGGCGTCCTGTCAAAAGTGTGGGCGCAGCGATCGGTCTGTTAAAAATTTTAGACGTATGGGCTAACCCAGGAGAAGCTATTCCTAGGCTAAACGGGAGCAACAAAACAAGATAAAAAGGCGTATGACTGGTCAAGGAGTAAATGCACTTCATGGGCGATATCGGTAGTGATTAACGGTGATAGTGGAGCCTGTGAAGACGATGACGGCAGGAACATAGGGCACCCAAATGGCAGGGACTGCCAGTAGTATCCAGCAAATTAGAAACAAACTAGTTTCTAGGGTCAAGAACATTAACCAAAACTTCCCTTTGGTTAAATGCCAGCCCAAGACACCTCCCACTAATGACCAGAGGATAATCCATCCGATCTCTAACCCTTCATTCCAGGTGCTAATCAGGGGACGATTATCTTCTACCGCACTAATCAGCTGGCTAATAATATGCGCCTGGATAAAAACACCTGGCATCATGTCTTCAGGACGCTCACTAGTGGTGTAAGGAGTCTCCCAAAAATCTCGTTCTTCAATGTCGCCCATACCAAATTCAAGGGCTGTGGTACCGATGAGTACAATGCGATCGCGCAGTGCCTCCCTTGCAACCTTCCCATTTAGTATTTCCGATAATGTGTAGGTGTCTGCAATAGCTTCTAGATCCTGCAAATGTCGATAGTGAAGTAGCTGCTGATAGCCTCCAAAGCCTTGTCTTGATAAGCGATACCCTCCAGAAGTCGGATGTAAGGGAGGAATCTGGGTCTGTTTAATTTGAAACTGTTCATCGTTAGACCAAAACACATCATCCAACCAAGGACTTTGGGGCCTTTCTATCGCTTTCGCATCCAAATAATGAGCGGCCACAAGGGCCGCAAAACTTTTATAAGCTGTACAAACAGATCCTGGTGGGGGCTCTGTTGCCAATAAAATACGACGGGCTTTCCCGTCTCGATCTTCAAACAAATCGCTAAACCCTAGACCACCATAAGTCAGGTCCACATTCGGTGGTGGGGCAATACCCTGTGTTGCGGTTGAGATGGACGCGTGTTTACACAGGGTAACTAGATTGGCCGAAGTCTCTAATTGTTGTTTTAATTCTGGCAAATCGGGAGAGATGTCATGTTCATGATAAATATCGAGACCAATCACCCTAGGCTGAAATGACTCAATCTCTTGTAATACAGCCAGCAATGTTTGATCGGTAATGGATGTATGGGAGGTCCTATCCAATCCCTGTTGTTTTAGGTCAGTGGCTGTATTTTCAATTACAACAATACGGGAGTCAGGGTTTTCCCAGAACGGCCACCAGCGAGTAAAGCGGTCATAGCTCGCTAGCTCCAATAGCTCCAGCCCCCCTAGTAGACGAATGCCCAGGGTGGCAACGGTAATAGCAGTTCCTACCCCAACGGCAATCCAGGGCTGATGTACTTCCCTGGATTGCTTGTTCTGGGCAATGACTGACGACCGGCCCTGCAAACTTTGCCAGGTAGGGGGCTGCTGGGCTAGGTTTTGGCACAGCATCGGTAGCCAGGTGGCACAGGGGAATTGATGTTCTAATGCCTGCAACCGCTCTCGGGCTTCCCGCACGGATAGATACAGCGGTGTATTGTGGGAAAAATTTTCCAAAAAACCCTTGAGAAATTCATGGGCGACTCGATCTGGCACAGGCTCTCGCATAATGAGAATTTGCGGGATATGGAGATCGGCCAAATCTTCCGCCAGCCCTAGACCATCACAGGAGTTAAAAATTGCGATCGCTAACCCCCGCCGCACCGCTTTAGTCAACGCATATTTCAGCTCAGGAATCGTTAGGCTATCCTGAGCATTCAAACTAAGCAGTCCGTTTTTGTGATTGCTGTTGCTATGGCCTGCAAAGAACAAAATATCCCAACCTTGGGACTGCCATAGATACTGATTGAGAGTCTGTCGACTAGGCGCGGTCAGAAAATGCAGATCGACGTCGGGTAAATTTTGCAGTAAGGTCTGATCTGTGGATAAATCTAGGCCAGTTGCCTCGCCAAATATGGCAAGAATCCTAACGGTTTTCTGTCGATGCCTAGGGGCTGTCACCTGTTGGTATACCGGGGCACTTAGGGCTAGTTCTGCCTGGGGATATCGCTGGAGCAGATCCCATTGGTGCCATGGCAGTCGTTTGATGATGGGGTCTTCTGTTTGTACTACGAGTCGGATGACATCAGCGGGATTTAGCTGTTCTAACAGTTTGTTGTGGATAGGTTGAAAAGTTGGCTGGATAAGCCAGTGATTGATGCGATCGCACAGCATCTCAGCGCTTTCCTGACAATCCCCGACCCAAGATACATTAGTGACCATGCTGGTCTGGGCTTCCAGACGGTTCGGCCCCTGCATTTGTCGATAAGCCGCCTGCCACTGATGGTATAACGTTGGTAAATCTGGTGCTGGAGGTAGCATCCCCGTTAGTTCTAACGTCGGTCGTTCTGTCTCAAAACCAATTTGCAGGGTTACGGCAAAACCTTGCTGGAAGTTGCCAGGACCCAACTTAAGTACTACCAGCTTACCGAGGGGATTGTCCTGGTTGACCTGATTAACCATACTGTTCCGCATCAAATCATAAAATGTTCCACAAGAGAGATGTCTGCTAAATCTAGCTGTACACTAAAAAATTCCCCACGATGCCCCCTAAAATAAAGTTGCAAATAGTTATCTAAACTGCGCGACTGGGCAGTCAAATATACCTTGCCAGTCTCATCTAAAATCTTGACCACAAGACTCTCTGGTAAATACATCTGCCCGCCGAGAGGGTATACACGGACTCCCACATTAGTAAACGCCTTATCCTGGCCAATTTCCAGCACCAGAGCCACGTGTTCTCTTCCCAGCTTAAGTCCCAGGTCAAGCTGTTTTGCTCGTTTAATTTGCTGAGCAGTCTCTGACTGTAACAGTTGAGAGCTCTGCCGAAAAGCTGGAGTCCACATATACTGAGCCAACAAGTCTTCTGCTAACTGCCAGCCATCATCAAAATAGCCTTCCACCCATTGACTGAGCTGTGTTAGCTGAGAACGTTCTGGAGTACTTTTCTCATGACGAATTTGATGGAGATACGCTGGGAAATACTCCATCGGCTGTAGTTGTTCCCGTTGTAATTGAGGTTGAGTAGGAGGCACTTCAGATGCAAATCCGAGTAAAGTAGCTTCCCCGACTCCTTCGTTCAAGGCGACTGCAACATAACCTATCCGTTCCTCCCAAGTGTTTTCTGGCAGCATATAGACAGTGCTCTCGCCACAAACTGGACGACATTCTAGCTGTCCCATCCCCGGCACTACTAAATCAGCCACATCCTCTATGGCTTGCATGGCAGGATTCCAGCTATCGCTCGTCAATAAATCCGTGGCGATACCTAAAGCACAGAAGAAATCATGAATGACCCAAACCGCTAGAGTATTTTTTCGAACACGCTCTGCAATCTCAGGATGAGAGTGAGCATTGGCAAACTGTTGGGCAATTAGTTTCCCTCGTTGGGTAATGGGCCAGGTCAACATGGTTACATTGTTATTTTGTGATGAATAAGACATGGATGGATACTCCGGAATGCTGTGACAGTGATGGGAATCAACAAACTAAACTTTAACGAGTACTCAAATGACCTTCGGCTCGCCCGAACTCTCGAAGGCGAGGTTTACATTGACGACGATAAAAGCTTTCAAGAGTTTTATAGGACACCCCAAATTCTGTTTCAATTGCGTGCCAAGGCGTTTCTGGAGGTAGCCGCCTAAGAATCATTTCATAACAGTTGATTTCCGGATGATTAGCGATATGAATCTGGCATAATTCATGAGCGTTCTGTTCTAACCAATCTTGAACTCTCTCTAAGATTGGAGGAATGGCTGGTTTAGCGACTAAGGTCTCCACAATATTAGTCGTCTTGCCATCATCGGTGTAGGAAGAAATGCAGCGTTGACGTTCTTGTTTAGTCGCGTTAGAAAAATCTAATAGTCGAAATTTAAGATACGCATTTAACCAAGTTGCAACACTGGCAATATCAGGGTCATAAGGCTTAGCTGTTTTGCCTTCACACAGGTTTTGGCATAAGTAAATCCATGTTTGTTGCAGAGCATCCTGGTAATAAGGGTTAGGGTCTCGCCAAAGATGGGGCTTTACCATCTGAATTAACTGGGTTAGGTACCGTTGGCGTTCTGGGCTACCGTAACGGTAACGACACGCCTCACAAGCTAACCGACGTAATTCATCTGGAGCATTATTCATTGACTGCCCTGGGTTCCTCCGCCTGAAAACTGTCCGCATTAGCGTCTTTCCACCTATATCAATTTATACGGCTAGTTATTCATCAGGGCAAAGTCAAATTATTCTGCACTCGTCCGGAGGAATTTACAAAAGTAAAGTTTGGGTCAGTCCAAAGCAAATCATCAAATCTATGCAGTCCATCGGTCGGCTAGAGCAGGATGTATAAGCGGCTATCAGTCAGGTCAAAGTTTTCATCAGGCCAATCTTTAGGCCGTTGCCACTGTCAAGAAATGGCGATAAAAAATCCCCAGTAGTTGTCCAGCATCCAGACCCTCGACTTGGCTTGATCGATCATATCCAGCCCCTTAGGCAGCGTTATTGCTCGCTCCATCTTCTAGATCAGCAACGATAGATGTTGATTTGCTAAAACCTTGTCCGGAATATATCAAGTAGCCATGTAGCATTTGACTACACAGCAAAATTGATACTGAAAGTACCCCAAAGAGTACTGACAGATCCATCCCCCAGATTTCATCATCAAGATATCAACGGCAACACGCTTGTTACATCGAAGTTGGAAATTCTAACGGCAGAAAATTAGGCTAAGTAGTTCACTATGACCGCTTCTTCATCAGATACATCAGCCCCCGTACGTCCAGATTCACGTCCCAATCGCAGACGTCGAGCAATGAGATGGTTATCTCGCAAATTCAGTCGTCAATATACCTTTTCATAACCATGTAGCCGATATTAGTTTATACGTACCACACTAGAGATAGTGTTAAAAACACTCCACACTTTGAGGATTCGTTGTGTACTCTCAAAGTGTGGAGCTTTTGGCAGTAAAGGATTAGTGCGACAAAAAATACCTATTAATCTGGGCTTAAGTCTCGTCTTTTTTCTAAGTTTAGGAGCGCCTACGATCCTAGCTCAGACTCATCCAACGCAAGCTGTCCAAATAGAAACGTTATTAGACGTAGGGGAGCGTCTATTTATAGATGATCAGCTATCAGCTGCCCTGGACACGTTTCAGCAGGCAAAGGATCTCTACAGGCAAGATGATAATTCTATTGGGTTAGCCATTACATTACAGAAAATTGGCCAGATTTATCATGAGATGTCTCAGCCACAGTTAGCCGTTGAAGCTTATCAACAGGCTCTAGGCATTACTGATATGATTGAAATCCCCCAAGTAATGACTTTGAGAGCAGATATATTCTATTCTTGGGGACGGTTAGCCTTTAAATTGGGGCAGCGAGAACAGGCTATTGCGCTTCTAAATCAAGTTATTGAGCTGTCATTAGATGCACCTGTAACACCAGACAGTTTAGGTTACTCATACTACATATTGGGAGCTATTTCTGAGGATTATGGTGATTTTCCTAATGCTATTGAGCACTACACTCAAGCTCAATCTGTTTTTGAAAGAGGCTATGCTGAATATGTGGATGAGATTTTTATTGAAGATCAAATCAAGTCAATAATCAATATTGGCAATATTTGGACTCACCTAGGAGACTATGAAACCGCTAAGCAATTTTATAAGCAGGCTCTTGCCCTAGATGCTACAGGTGGCGACACGCTGCAAACTAGCCAAATACTCGATAATCTTGGAGTCGTTGAAAATCGCCAGGGCAATTACTCAGCTGCTCTAAATTTTTATCAGCAGGCCTTGGCAATCAAAGTGTCTTTAGGCCGTCCTTCTGACATTAGTGCAACGTTACATAATCTGGGTAACGTGCATATCTTTTTAGGGGAACTCAAGTCCGCCATATCGTTGCTTAATAAAGCACTTGAGTTAACTTCCCTCTATGATAGAGGCCTGCGGATAAACCTCAAAATCACACTTGCTAGGGCCTACTCGGCTACAGAAGACTATGCTGTGGCCTGGGAGAACTATCATCAAGCCCTGCGACTGGCTTTAGATGGAGGGGAGCGACAACGAACAATCATGGCCACTATCAGTTTTGCTGAATCTCTAGTTCAGCAAAAACAGCCGCTGCTAGCGATCGCATTTTATAAACAGGCTATTAATGACATTGAGCAAATTCGAGACAATGTGCGATCGCTCCCCTTAGAAACTCAGCAGCGCTATGTCGAAACCGTTTCTAACAGTTATCGAGAACTAGTAGCCCTACTACTAAAGCAAAATCGTGTTTTTGAAGCACAACAGGTTTTAGATTTACTCAAGATCCAAGAACTTGAAGACTACTTCCACGATGTTCGCTCAGAACAACCTGACTTCAAAGAGAAGTTGCCCTATCTAACTGGAGAGCGAATACTGTTAGAACAGCACCAGATCTTGCTATTAGAGACCTTTGCCGAAACCTCTCCAGTTCTAAGTTTGGAAGAGTTCTTAGCATATCCCGATGTAGAGGGAGCTCTAGACACCCTCAATAGGAATCCCGAGCTACACTCAGATTCCTTGAAAGAACTCCAGCAAAAACTTAATGCCTTGCCTTATGAGTCTGCTGTGCTCTACCCTCTCATTCTTGAAGATCGTTTAGAGTTGTTGCTTGTCTCAGCAGATGGGGCACCCATTCATAAAACAACTAGCTTGAGCAAGCATCAAATTGAAGAGCAAGTCAATGTCCTACGTCAACAACTGGTAGATCCCAGCAGTGACGTTAAAGCCATTGCCAGCTCACTATATGACGCTATTATTGCTCCTTTCAACAAAACTCTTGAAAAACTGGCCATCGAACATATTATTTACATTCCTGACGGCATTCTTCACTATATTCCGCTCTCTGTTCTATATAATCGTGAGAGTGGTCGATGGCTCACACAGGACTATGTTTCCTATAACTTGACAGCCAGTAATGTGGGTGATTTAACCCATTCACCGCAACAGCCATGGAGTGTGTTAGCCGGGGCTTTTACCAATACTAATCAAACGTTTGAAAAGCGAATTGCCCAGCAAAACATGAATTTTAATGGGCTACCTTATGCTGGTCGAGAAGTGCATGCTTTACAGAAGACATTTCCTGACACTCAAATTTTACTCGACACAGACTTTACCCGTGCCAATCTGGAAAACCAATTAAATGGACAAAATATTGTCCATTTAGCAACTCATGCCGCCTTTGTTCCAGGGCAGCCCGAAAACTCATTTATTTTACTGGGGGATGGAGATACGATTACCCTCAAGGAATTACGTCATTGGTCATTGCCCAATGTAGATTTAGTCGTACTTAGTGCCTGCCAAACTGGCATTAGCCATATTGAGGACGGGTTAGAGATTTTAGGCATGGGCTTTCAGGTCCAGCGCACAGAGGCACAAGCCGCATTAGCGTCGCTATGGTGGGTCGATGACCGCGCCACATCAACGCTAATGGAGCTTTTCTATCGGGCATTGCAGACAGGTAACACTAAAGCTCAAGCGCTCCAAAGTGCTCAACAACAGCTAATAGATCAAGGGCACCATGAACCCTATTACTGGGCACCGTTTGTACTTATTGGTAATGGCTCATGACGGATGACTACCCCGGTTCTGCCATGTAAGTCTGTAGGTGGGGAGTAAGCGCGTTGCGAGCGGCCATAGCATGGCCAAAGCGCTTATTCTGACTCTGATGAATGAGTTGTTCAAACCATTCTGCAATTGGATCGGGAATGGTGGTAAATTGACGCCACTGTAGCTCTCCGCTAACGCTGGGCATGGTCAATTGATCAATGGATTGCCCAGTCAGTGCTTGCAGACCGATTAACCCCAGAGCATAGACATCACTACTCATAACGGGACGAGCAATCCGCTGCTCCAAGGGCTGATAGTCTCGCTGCATCAATAGCTGTTTGCGATATTCAGCAGACTGTTGGCTAACGCCAATCATGACTCGCTTGCCCAGACCACTGTCCACTAAAACCATTGATTGTCCCTTAGTTTCCCAATCATTGGTCTGAATAAAACAGTCATCTCGTAACCCTGTATGAATTTGGTTGTGGCGATGAAAGACACTGACTTGTTCCAGCAGGCGATCCATTAATAGTAGAACAGATTCCAATGGCCAAGGGTTTTGCAATTTAGCCTGTAGTAACTGCTCTTGATGGAAGGTATCCCCCAAGCCATGGACAATATAGAACGTGTTTCCGACTTGACCATAGGTATATCCTGGAAAAAGGGATCTTAGTGGCTGAAAGGCTTCAGTCTCTTTTTCCATGATTCGCTTTAACAAATCAGCGGTATCTTGGGAATACGCCTTGAGGGTCTGCAACAGGACTAGAGAATCTGTGTGTTTATCTAAGGCAATAGAAAGAGGTCCGAGGGGCTCCTGTCGTAAGAAATACTGTACCTGATAGCGATCTGCCGCGAACCGAGAAAACGTTGTGTTGTCAGGGACCAGACTAATGTTTGCACTAGTTGGCTGAGGCTCAGACGGTGCTGTTTTTTCAGCTGTCTTTTCAGAAGTTACTGGTAGTGGTGTGCTAGGTGGTGCACTGGGTTTCTTAGCAGCAACCTCTGGAGCACGACGAATGGATCGGGGAGGCTCATCTATGACCTTTGTTGCTTTAACAATCGCCAGTTGTGTCTCCACCCGAGCTAAGGTCACTGCAAAATCAATGGGTTTAGTAATGTAGTCATTGGCCCCTAGTTCAAAAGCCTTGACCATATCATCACTCTGCGCTTTGGCAGTAACCATTAGTACAGGGAGCTGCTGACGAGAGTAGTTTTTGCGAATACGCTTTAAGGTCTCGATACCATCAATCCCTGGCATCATGATATCGAGAAGGACTAGGGCTACATCGGCATGGGTGGCAATATAATCTAGAGCGGCTTCACCACTTTCTACCACAACAGCTAAGTAGCCTCGACGGGTAAGGCGACGGCTTAACATGTCGCGGTTATCTTCGTTATCGTCCACCACTAAAATGGGCAAGCCGCTAAAGATATTCTTTTTCTTTTCACTAGCTATTGGAGTTTTGACATCTGCGTCATCGAGAGTAGCTGGAGCTTTGACCTCAGTAGCATCAGACGCAACGTCTGGAATATTTGCCGTAATCGGGGAGGCTGGTGGCTCATTCTTGCTCACATCTAGATTAATACCGGCCACATCCAGGGAGGTTGGTTCTAATGGGGGTGACCATAGCTCATCAGTGGAGGGGGTGGTCCATAGTTCATCCTTAGAGGATGGAGAGGGAGTAGTCCACAGATCATCACTAGGTGTAGCAGCAGCTGGGAGTCCGCTGGGCAACTGAACTTCAGGAGCAACCGATGGGTTGGGGAAAGGTTCGGGATTAATTGGTGTAACGGGTGTTTCGGAAGTTGTTGCAGATATCGGCAGAATAGTTGGCGTGGCAATGGGGGTGATTGGTTTGATAGGAATCACCGGTGCCGCAGGACTTTCCTTCGTTTTGATAGGTTTGGGAGTACTTGACGTATCTGCCAGTTGTTCTGATGATAAGAAGGATTTTATTTTGCTTAATAGTCGCTTGAGATCAATAGGCTTGGTATCATAGTCATCACATCCTGCCGCCAGTGCTTGATCCCGATCGCCTCGCATAGCATGGGCAGTCAAAGCAATAATGGGGACCTTTTGGGTGTGGGGTTGGGCTTTTAGACGACGTGTTGCTTCCCATCCATCCATCACTGGCAGACTCATATCCATCAGGATAAGGTCAAAGGTCTGGGCAGAGGCAATTGCGATCGCTTCTGCCCCATCTACGGCAATTGACAGCTCATATCCACGACGACGAAGGCGCCGACTTAACATATCGCGATTGAGCTCATTATCTTCAACTAATAAAATTTTTGTCATAATCCCCTTAATTAACCTCAGCCTACAGTCACTAGCGGGTTAATCAGATGTACTAGACACCCTATCAGGGCTAGACACTGAATCTGTTGTACTGGGCATTGAGACTGTTTTAGCTGACACAACTGCCTGCAGCTCATTCAGTAACTCTTGACGATTGAGATCGGCCTTTTGATACACCCGTGCGACGCCTTCCAGCTGCTGTTGATCGCTAACGGTTAATGCTTTAGCCGTAACAACAATCACAGGAATATCTTGCCAGTCTGGATTTTGGCGCAAGACCTGAATAAATTCAAATCCATCCATTTCAGGCATCATTAAATCCAGGACAATCAGGTCTGGCGTTGTCACATCCAGATAATGCACCGCTTCACGCCCATTGGCGGCCAAATCTACCGTCCAATCTTGGCGCTGTAAAAAGCGCCCCATAATCTCCCGGGCATTGACATCGTCTTCAACCACCAAAATTGTGGGTGATGCTTGACCGGAAAGATGAGCTTCTAAAACTCCCAGCAGCCGCTGCCTATCAATGGGTTTAGTAAGATAATCTGCAGCTCCCAGACTGTGGCCCAGGGGACGATCATCGACAATGGACAATAAAATAACAGGAATATCCGCAACCGTGGGGGTCTCTTTAAGCTGCCTCAATACAGACCATCCATCCATCTGTGGCATCATTACATCCAAAGTAATGGCATCTGGTAATAGCTCTTCTGCTAATGCCAGTCCCTGCTCTCCACTGCTTGCACAAACTACGTTATAACCAGCCTCATTTAGAGAACGACGCAAGATTTCTCGAGCATCCTGGTCGTCATCAATCACTAAAATTGTTTGTTTGGTCGCTATCTTAGTGATATCGCCACTGGGCAGGCTCGATGCCCCTTCAGAAGATAGGGCTGGAGCAAAGAATGTCTTCCCTTTAGCATTGGCAGTCTGGACCACTTGTGGAATCAGCAGTGAAAATGTTGTTCCTTGGCCATGGGCACTCTCTACAGAGATATCACCACCCATCATATTGATAAACTGTTTGGTAATGGCTAATCCCAAACCTGTTCCGCCATACTTTCGAGTGGTTGATGCATCGGCCTGGGTAAACGCATCAAAGATCTTTTCAATTTGATCTTCCTTCATACCAATACCGGTATCGCTAACGATAAACCTTAGCCATGGACCGTCATAGATATCACTATCAACCGTAGAGACTTCTTCTACCGTTAGAGTAATATCACCATTTTCAGTAAATTTGCAGGCATTGCTTAGCAAATTGAACAAACTTTGACGTAGCTTTGTTTGATCTGCATGCAAGTTACCAATGTCATCAGGACAGAACACCGATAGATGATTTTCATTTTTGTGAGCAACTGGCGTAATGGTCCCCGCAATATCTGTTACCAAGTCTTGGATAGCAAATTCTTCTAAGAACAGCTCCATCCGACCCGCTTCGATTTTGGACAGATCCAGCACCGAATTAATCAGCCCCAGTAAATGTTTTCCTGCCCCCTGAATCTTTTGTAAGTCAGGAACAAAGTCGTCTTCACCGACATCAGTCGCTTCTTCTTCCAGCATTTCACTGTAACCAATGATGGCGTTGAGCGGCGTCCGTAGTTCATGGCTCATATTTGCCAAGAACTCACTTTTAGAACGGTTGGCATCTTCTGCCTTAACCCGCGCTTCTTCCGCTTCTTCCATAGCCTTCATGAGTTTAGTCGTGCGATCCTGCACGCGGCTATCCAAGTCACGGTTGAGTTCCATCAACTGCTCTTCTGCCTGCTTCCGTTCCGTAACATCCTGTAGAAACAGTGACAGACCATCACGACCAGGATAGCCCCGCACCTGTAGCCAACGTTGGGTAGGAGCGTAGTAGGTCTCAAAACTGACGACCGTTTGCTCAGCCATCGCCCGACGATATTGTTGCTGGTAACGTAGGCCCAGAGATTCTGGAAAAATCTTCCAAAAATCCTGTTCTAAAAGTCCTTGAATATTTCGCTTTAAGACTTCCGCAGCCTGCGCATTAACATAGGTGACTTTCCACCCACGATCAACGGCTACAAAAGCATCAGTAATATTTTCTAGGACACTTGTTGTCCGCTGGGTCGACTGCCTCAATCGAGCTATTAAACTATAGGCAATCACACCAATGAGTGCGAGAGCCACCAGGTAAGCTGTATTGCGATAGAGTGCCGTTCGTCGAAACGCACTGCGGCTAGACTGATCAAAGGCATCTTCTAACTCTCTAATATTTTGAGTAAGCGGTAAGTTGATGACCTGATCGACTAATGCATCGGCTAAGGGCTTATTTTGTAAAACCGTCTGCGATAGTTGAACAACCTGTGCAACATCATCGGAACTAGAGAAATCATTAGAATCTAGCTTAGTCTCAACAGTACCTAACTCTTTCTCAATAGTGGCCACTAGTTGCTCATCAGTGGCCATAATGTAAATCAAGACATCATCAATCAGCCGTTCTAGATCAGCGTCGCTGGTATTCTTTAGGTTATTAACCAAACTTGGCAGCTGCACCAAGGCATTTTGCAGCTCCGAGTTGGTTTGCTGAAATTGATTAATGAGCTCAGTCTTTTCTTGTAATAACTGGGCATCCCGACTAATTAACTGCTGCAATGTATCTTGGGCGTCTTTAGAAATAAAATCAGGAACCTCTTTGGCGAGCTCTTCTTGAATAGAGAGTTCTTCTGCCAATGCCTCCTCTAGGGGCTCGTCATTCCGCAGAACCGTGTAACGTTCCTTAAGCAAGGCCAGTTCAACTTCTGCATCACTTTCAACTTGGCTCGAAATCAAGTCGGCGTAACGCTGGTACTGGCGCACATCGACAGATTTACCTTTAATTCCTAAAAATGCAAGGAGCAGAAAAGTAACAGCGACTCCTGCACCTCGAAATAGAGCGTCTCGATTCACTAGCATTCCTCCTAAACCTCTGTATATATGAGGAGAGTGGTCATAAACTCGACTGACAAGCTGTTGTCAACACATGATCCGGATGAACATATAAATCCCTCAGTTCACCACATGCACGAAACTGCCTCACTAAAACCGTACTCTCCAGGAGAGAAATGACTGAGTTCAACAACCATCGGTATGGGAGCCGACAGAAGATCATATTGGTAGCGCTACTTTGATCAACAAACACTTATTTCTTACCTTGCCCTTAGCAATAAAGATTCAATCTAACTAACGGTTAACTGACTCTATAAAATATTTAGATAGTCATAGCTAAATAATGGCGCTTTAAAAATCGAATATTGGGCAATATTTGATGCCAGCACTCACTAATTCTAATTACGGCTAAATTTCAGTAGATGCGAAACTTCTTTATAAAGATGCTCTCCTCTAGCGATTAGTTCCGGAAAATAAATGCTCATAATAAAAAATATTTGTGGTCAACACGGTCTTTATAGCGTTTATTTATCAGGCCGAAACTCTTGGCTACTGGAGTTTTCTGCTACTATCACAGCTACAGCAAATACTTCTTCCACGGTGCTCTACAGTGATGGGTATATGACCTGTCAACTTGCCATTGATGTACTATTAGCTCTGGCAGATACAATCCGTTTGACATCATTCAATAGCTCTTGGCGATTAAAGTTTGCTTTTTGATAGATCCGGACCACACCTTCTAATTGCTTTTGTTCTCTAGCGGTTAACGTTTTAGCTGAAATAACGATAATTGGAATACTTCCCCACTGAGTTGACTGGCGCAGACGCTTAACTAGCTCAAAGCCATCCATGTCCGGCATCATTAAATCAACAATAATCAGATCCGGGACAGTTTTTTGAAGATAGTCAAGGGCCTGTAGTCCATTCGCAGCTAACGCTATTGTCCAGTCGTACTGGCGTAATAATCGACCCATGATTTCCCGTGCATCCGAGTCATCTTCAACAACTAAAATTTTAGGTCCTGGAGACTCTGGAAAATACTTTTCTAAGGTGTTGAGTAAACTAGTAGGTTGCAGGGGCCTAGAGACATACTCGGTGACACCTAGCTGATAAGTATTAGCATATTCATCGGGAGCTGATAGGCAAATAATAGGTACCTGGGTCAAATCTGTTCTAGCCCTGATTTCTTCTAAAAGAAATTCCCTATCCTGCCGTGGGAGCAAGCCGTCGAGCAGAATAACATCCGGTAGTAGCTCATCGACATAGGCAAGGGCTTGTTGTCTATCCACGGGAAAAATAGCTGTATAGCCCTCGTCAGCTAACCAGTTCTTCAAATTTTCTTGAGTCTGCGGCTCATCAACCACAAGCAGTATAGTTTTTTCAGATGTTTGTTCAGATAGTTCATAAAGGGCTGAAACAGTTTCCCGTTCAGTACGCGGTATGGGAGGCGCAAAGAATGTTTCCTCTGATAAATTCTCTGCATCCACTGTTCTCGGGAGCATCAGTGTGAATGTCGTTCCCTCACCGTAGGTACTATCCACCAAGACATCTCCACCCATCATGGAAATAAATTGTTTGGTGATAGTCAGCCCTAATCCAGTACCGCCATACTTACGGGTAGTTGATGTATCGGCCTGAGTAAATGCTTGAAATACTTTACTCATTTGCTCTGGAGTCATACCAATACCCGTATCTGTCACCATAAACTGCACACCATTTTCCTGTGTACCTGTCTGGTGATTAATGCTAGTTGGGCTAACTGTTAGGGTGATTTTGCCATTCTCTGTAAATTTACAAGCATTACTGAGAAGGTTAATCAAGCTTTGCCGTAGCTTTACCTGGTCAGCGTACATGGTACCAATGTCATCGGGGCAGGACACAAACAGCTGATTGTAATTTTTCTGTACCAGTGGCTGAATAGTTCCCATGATTTCTTTAATCAGGGTTTGTACATGGATCTCTTCCACAAAGAGTTCCATGCGACCAGCCTCAATTTTAGAGAGGTCTAACACTGAATTAATCAGCCCCAATAGGTGTTTGCCAGCCCCTTGAATTTTCTGTAGATCAGGAACAAATTCATCTTCACCAATGCTATAGATATCTTCTTCCAGCATTTCGCTGTAGCCGATAATGGCATTCAAAGGCGTCCGTAACTCATGGCTCATATTGGCGAGAAATTCACTCTTGGAGCGATTGGCATCTTCAGCTTTTACACGGGCTGATTCTGCCTCCTCCATCGCATTGGCCAACTGGGCTGTACGGTCTTTGACCCGATTATCAAGGTCACGATTCAGTTCTAATAGCTTTTCCTCAGCTTGTTTGCGTTCAGTAAAGTCTTGCAAGAAAATAGATAGCCCATCTCGACTAGGGTAACCTCTTACCATTAACCAGCGTTGGGTAGGCTTATAGTAAGTTTCAAAGCTAACTACTCTCAATTTTTTAATGACAGCATCACGGTAGTACCCAGTAAACCGCTTGCCCAAAGATTCGGGTAATACTTGCAGAAAACTTTGTCCTAATAGTCCGGAAATCTCGCACTTGAGGATATCAGCAGCCTGAGCGTTTACGTAGGTAATTGCCCACTTACGATCCACAGCAATAAATGCATCCGTGATACTCTCTAACACTCTGACGGTATGTTGGCTTGAGCGACGTAAACGACTGATAACCCAAAAGGATACAACGCCCGAACTGATAAATAATAGAGCGTAGATTAAACTACGGTATAGTTCAACTCTTCCTCGAGTCGTTTGCTGAATCTCAGCAAACTGTTTTTCTAAAGCCCGAATATTATTAGTTAGGGGTAAATCAAATACTTCATCGACTAGCTGATCCGCCACAGGCTTATTCTCTAGGAGAATTTGAGTGGCCTGATTGATGCGTTGTTGGGTTGCTGTATTGATGCCGAGCCTGTTCTCTAAGCGCTGGAGTTTTACGTCAATGTCAAGGATCAGCTGTTCATTACTAGTCACTGCATAAAGAGATAAGTCATCTAGCAAAGCTTCCACTTCTAGCCGCAGATTACCATCTAGCCCTTCTAATAAATTAGCCTCTTGAGCTAGGGCGGTTCTTACTTTGGCGTGGTGCCCTTCAAGTTGTTCAATGAGCTGACGCTTTTCTTCTAGAAGTTCAGCATTGAACTCTAGCTGTTTTTGTAGCCGATTTTTATTTCTGTCTGAAAGAGAGGGAGGAATTTGCTCTGTCAGTTGAAGCTGAACTTTTTCCGCTTCTAGTAAAGCGACGTTGAGGGACTGACTATTTTGAGAAATGGTATAGCGAATGTTTTGCAATGCTAGTTGAACATCGGCTTCATTGACCAGCTGATCTGAAATTAGGGCACTGTAGCTTCTATATTGGTCAAAATCAACAGCAAAATTTTTCAGACCTAAAACGACTAAGACTGAGAGTGTAGCGACAGCAGGTATACCCTTTAGGAAGTGCTTTCGTTTCACTTCAGGCATCTCCAAAAATAAAAAGATAGCTTTGCGCATATAACTGTCAGGTAATTGCCAGAACTTTACATAGCAATGGGCAGTGCAAACGGCTAAATACAATTAACAGCTTGCTGTAGATTACTCTGACAATTGATCAGAACTTCGAATAGATGGCTTGAACCGAAGCTCACATCCTCAGTTTTGATCTGAATATGGCTATAAAGACATGAAAAAATAGCGCTAGTAAAGCACCCCCGATATCTTAATCAACAAGCTAATTACAAAGAATCCGAACAGTTGTTGACAAGACTCGGAAAAGTTCAGGAATCGGAACATTCCAGCCCAGAAAAATAAGCAATCTGTAAATTATGGAAACTTGGCTGATAGCTACTGTGTCAGACCAATAATTATGAGCTGCAACGTTTAGCTTGTCTTTTTCTAGCGTCTATTACTGAAACCAATAGACACTGAAATCAACAGATTTGATAGCGCTGATGTTTTAAGCTTCAACAGTTGCCCTGATGCACCAAGAAAATTCCTACAGAAGTAGTTCTGCGAAGCCTACCAAGCAATATATTTGAGCATCATGATAATTTCCCTGATTACTATAACAGTGCTCGATGTGCAAACAGTCGTTAACGGCTGACACCCTTAGTGGCCGCGTTATGGTCTAGTTATCATCACAGACATGTGAATGTTAGACATTGTTCCAAGGTCTCAGTGACATCTCTAGTTAGGGGAAACAGAGGTTATTGGCATTGCCAATCCTTGAAATGATATGAGTTCTCAAGTTCTATCGATTGAACGGTCTTGTCGATTTTTTCATCTCCTAAACCAGCAATGCCAATAATCTCTGTGTTTGGACTGCCAAATCTGGGGGACAAGCGGTAGCAGCAACACTTAGCCTGCGATCGCAACCTCCCTAGAATTCAGATCGGCATTTGTCGGTACTGGATGAATCGAACGGCCAACCGCTTGGGCAATAGGTCTTAAACTATCGACAAGGTCTACCATGGCCTCTAGGCTCATGGTCTGTCGGGCATCACTAATGGACTGCTCAGGGGTTGGATGACATTCAATCATTAAACCATCGGCTCCAGCCGCAACGGCAGCTCTTGCTAGCGGAGCTACCAGCTCCCGCTTTCCGGTTGCATGGCTAGGATCCACCAGTACCGGCAGGTGAGTAATCTGCTTCAGGGCAACAACGGCACCCAAATCCAGCACATTGCGAGTGTAATTATCAAAGCTGCGGATGCCCCGCTCACAGAGAATAATCTTAGAATTACCATGACTAGCAATATATTCTGCAGCCATTACAAATTCGGTGACGGTAGCCGCTAACCCCCGCTTAAGAAGAATCGGTTTGTCAATCGCCCCCAGCGCTTTTAATAAGTCAAAGTTCTGCATATTACGACTGCCCACCTGTAGGACATCCGCATACTCTGCCAGTTTTTCAATTTGGTGAATGGCCATCACCTCAGTAATGACAGGTAAACCGTAGCGCTGGTTGATGGCAGTGAGAATATCTAAACCAACATCGCCAATACCTTGGAATGCATAGGGTGATGTGCGGGGCTTGTAAATACCGCCTCGTAAAGCCTGTACAGGTGCATTTTGGAGAGAGGCAGCAATGGTTTCCATTTGTGACATGCTCTCAATGGAACAGGGACCGCCAACAATAAATAAGTCTTTACCACCCACAGAGAGATGAGGGGTAATCGAAATTATGCTGGTGTGGTCAGGATGAGTCTTGGCAACAAGTTTTGCGTTATTCATGGGTTTAGAGATAGAAACGGTAAAAAACAAAAAGCCCGCAACCTGTTAAGGTTCCGGGCAAGTCAGTAAAGCAAAGCGAATGCTACCTACCCGGTGGTGGCATAAAAAAGAAAAATGTAAATTGCCAGCTGTAATAAACGGTCATAGGGATGATGATGCCAATAAATTAAAAAAAACAAAACCGCAGGGCATGCGCTCTGCGGTTCACCGGTCTTCCATGCTCAAACCATGGTTCCTTACCGGTGAACCTGGATAAACCAAAAGTAGAAAAACTTGCGACGCATGGATGAAATACTTCGGGAAAACTCTTTGATTAATATCTGTACGGTAGCGCGTCAAATTCCAATCGTCAACTTCAAACGATACCGTTCCTGATGAAGTGTATGAACCTCTTACCCAGACACCCAAGACCACAGCGTCTTTGGCATAGAGCCATCGTCAGGCTCAGGGACGGCTCAATGATTACACCACTGCAATACATTCAATTTCAACTAAAACATCTTTCGGTAGACGAGCAACTTCCACACAGGCACGAGCAGGGGCCGTTGCTTCATCAAAGTAGGTGGCGTACACAGTGTTCATCGTGGCGAAATCATTCATGTCTTTTAGAAAGACCGATGTTTTGACCACGTTGGCCATGGTGGCTCCGGCGGCAGCTAAAACTGCGCTTAAATTCTCCAGACATTGTTTAGTTTGGGCTGCGACATCGCCTTCTCCTACTAAGGTGCCGCCGCTGGGGTCTAACGCAATTTGTCCTGAGACAAAAACCATCTCTCCAGACGCAACAATGGCCTGATTATAGGGACCAACAGGCGCAGGAGCACTCTCAGTTTGAACAATGCGACGAACCATAACTGTTGAATTGATGAACTAGCTTGAGTATTTTACCGAACAGGAAACACGTTGTCTTGCCGGATTCAGACACCAATCTTCGATATCATTTCAGCTGTACTCATTTGGTTGACTATCGCATCTATGGCTGACTTTAATCGTGTAACTGAGCTGTATCAGGATTTTCCAAATAAGTTCCGCAGCGTAGTTTTGAGTACAGCGAATACTGATGGGATTCCCCAAGCCAGCTACGCCCCCTTTGTGATGGATTCAGATAAGGCCATTTATATCTATATCAGCGGGTTATCCACCCATACGGAGAATCTTAAACAGACGGGACGTGCCAGTGTGCTGTTGCTGGAGGATGAAGCCGAAACCACCCAAATTTTTGCTCGCCGTCGTTTGACCTATGCATGCACCGCAGCTGCCTTACCCCGTGATACCGGGGAATGGCAGACGCGAATTGAGCAGTTCGAGCAGCGATTTGGCAATGTTATTGGCTTAATGAAGGATTTGCCAGACTTTCAATTATTTTGCCTACGACCTCAAACAGGACAGTTTGTTTTAGGCTTTGGGGCTGCCTATCGAGTCCGAAAGGATAATTTGAATCAGCTGGAAGAGCCGCGTCAACGTTAGGTTTCAGACTTGACCAAAACACCGTTAAGAAAAATATCTGCCAGGGTTTCCGCCAGTTCTTTCATATCTTGAGCAGAGCTAGCTTCATCAGCCAAAGTAACCTGACTAAAACCGGCAACGGTAAACATTCCCAAGAAAATACGCGCCACCACCCGAGGATTCATGGGGCGATAAGTGCCACGATCCATCGCTGTCTGAAAAAAGGCCTCTGCCACATCGGTCATTTTGGCAATCACCTCGGCTTGTACCCGCTCTCTTAACTCCGGATGGAATTGGGCCTCCATAAAACATACCCGCAGCATATCTGTGTTGGCGGCTAGGTTGAGCATACGCTTACGCATCACCTTGGCAATGGCGGTGTAGCTCGCCATCTCGCTTAGCTCGGTCAATAGTTCGGTCAGTAAGTCCACCCAACCTCGGGTAGCCACTTCAATTAAGATCGCCTTTTTATTTTCGAAGTGCCTAAACAGTGTTCCTTCGGCGACTCCTGCTGCTTGAGCCAAATCTCGCGTGGTTGTACCGCCATAGCCCCGCCGAGCAAACAATCGCTGTGCTGCCCCCAGGATTTTCTCTTGAGTATCATCTTGGGAGGTTGTTAACGATCTAGCAGATTGCATAAAACAAGGCACTCTCATGCGCTGACAGACAAAAAGACCAATATGAGTGGGAAATGGGTCATCTCCCTTAAGGATCGTAACGATGGTTATATCCTTTGGCCTTTGGGCTATTGTCTATTGCGAGCTGCACAATCACATCATTGGTTAACAGAAGCTTACATTCATTGATATGTATCTATGTCTCACGACAGCCACCACTCACAGAAAATATCAGTAGTCCGCGACCAGGATACAAACTGGTCGCAGTACCAGGGTATAAATCAGCAGTGAGCTCTAAACAGTTGCCTTGGCTAATATATTGGCCTCGCAACGAATGTGATGATTGACGACCTGACAGGAGGCGTCCCCTAAGCAAATGCCCATACCTCGAGCAGTTTTGACTAGGGTGTCCTGAGGATTAACAGCCCGATATTCTGCAATCGCATCGGCAATAGGCACATGGACGACCTGGCGATTTTGCCAGCTCACCATGTGATCGTATTTTTCCGCCGCAATCAGATCTACCGCTTCAACGCCAAACGCAGTTGCTAAGACCCGATCTAATGGCGATGGCGTCCCCCCTCGCTGGACATGTCCAAGCACAGTAACTCGGGTTTCGGCTCCAATCGTTTCAGTAATTTGTTCTGCTAAATATTCACCGATGCCCCCCAGACGACATTGGCCCAGACGATTGGTTTGGGTCACCTTTTCACCAGCCTCGGTACACACGGCTTCTGCCACGATGATGGTGCAGAAGTTACGCTTTAGGCCCTTAATGGTCTGACAAATATTGTCGATGGTGTAAGGGATTTCAGGAATCAGAACAATGTCGGCACCGCCGGCAATACCGGCATTGAGAGCTATATGGCCTGCATCCCGGCCCATCACCTCTAGAATCATCACCCGAGAATGGCTAGCGGCGGTAAAGTGCAGTCGATCTAACGCTTCGGTGGCAATGTTAACGGCGGTATCAAACCCAATCGACCGTTCAGTAGACCCCAAATCGTTATCAATCGTTTTGGGAATGCCGACAAGATTTAAGCCTCCTTGTTGAGCTAAACGCCTGAGTATAGCCATGCTACCGTCACCACCAATGCCAATTAGGGCATCTAGCCCGAGGAGGTGATAGCCATCGATAATATCTTGGGCGCGATCGCAGGTAGAACCATCGGGTAATGGAAAGTCAAAGGGGTTACCCTTGTTGGTCGTGCCCAATACCGTTCCCCCGGCCAATAGCAAATCGTGGGTACTGGATACATCAAACTCCACATATTGTGGGGGGCGTGCCATCAGCCCTTGGGTAGCCCGAGAGATCCCTAATACATGCCATCCATAGCTATCGGCTCGATGCACCACCGCCCTCAAAGCAGCATTAAGCCCTGCACAGTCACCGCCACTGGTGAGTAAGCCAATTCGTTTACTGTCCCGAAGCTGTCCCATAGTTGTTCTTTAAGTGTTAGTGCGGTTTGAGATTACAGCGTTCTGGAACAACTAGGTCAAGTTTTAGAAATTATTGATAGGTGGATATACTGTGCAACATTTTTATGTATGGGCATTAAGAACAGTATGGCTACATCAACAGGGCAAAAATCAGGCGCTGCTGATCCTCGGCAGAATTTTATCTGTCAAACCCAGATAAGCGATAAGTTCTACAGATTGTTTCATCCCCTAGATCAGCAACGCAAAAATCAGCTTAGCGCTGTATTGTCCTTAAACGAGCGTGCCACTGTTGTCAATTGATACGATACGTTGAGCTTGACTACGGATGGCAGGTGACCTGTAGAAATAGCCAAAGTCTTACCTCCCCTCTAGGAACCAGTAGCGACCAAAACTACATAGATGGCGTAGTCAATATTGTGAACCCTACGGATGACGGTTCTGCAATTTGTTGAGCGTTTACCTGGCTTTACCAAAACTTGTTGTTTAGTCTCTAAGCAACTTTAACAAAGGGCAAGCCAGGATATTGTTTTCATAAACGTGTGTCCTAGTGCCCGACGTTGCTTTCGAGAATGACTATATTCGGCATAACGATAAATCAATCTGAAGTAAATTTCCAGATTGATTTGTTCATACCTATATGTCAGGTCATCTTCCGGTTAGGGTAATTAACCCTTTGATTAGAGAAATAACGTTAAGGTTTTACTACGAGATACATGGCAAACGCCATTTCTAAGTCTGTTTTCGGGGCAGCAATCATTATATCTGCGGTGGGTGTATCTCCACAGATAGCATCAGCACAAGGATTTACCGACAACTTTGCTCCCGAGCAGTGGGAACTTTTTAATAGCAGTCCCGCATTTCCAGATATCGATAACTCTGCCCTAGCTATTAATGGTGTTCCTCTGGCACCGTTTAATGGTTCAGTAGAGTTTGATGCCCCTGAATCTCTCACGTTACTAGGGAGTAATCAGTCAGGGATTTTAGAGCAATTTGGTTTTACCTGTAATACAGTTCCCAGCGACTTCTCCTTTCTTTGTCGTGACAGCTTTACAACAGTCTATGTGACTGTGCCAGAAAGCGGTGAACTCTTCTTTGATTGGGAATATATCACTGATGATATTGGTGGCGCAGCATTTGATTTATTTGGGTTTGTAGTCAGTGATTTACCACCTGAAGCGTTACCCGACAGTCCATTTAGTCAACTCAGCGATAGGGCTGGGGCGACTGCACAAACGGGTTCAACAACTGTTGCCATAGAAGCTAACGAAATCTTCGGATTCTCTATTGGCACGGGTGATAATCAGGGCGGACGAGCCCAGGTAACCATTACCAATTTTGGTCTAAGAATTTCTGAGCCCGATGAAGGGCCTGTCACTTCTGTGCCCGAACCCAGTTTTGCGATCGCAGCACTAGCCGGGCTTGGCCTATTCTGGAAACGGAATCATAAACCCGTCAAATAGCTGTTATTAAAACAGCCGCATATCTGCACAAACTCCCATCACAGTGCAGCATCGGTTTCCGGATCAAACAAGTGGACATGTTCTACACGGATACCTAGGGTGAGTTTATCTCCTAGTTGAGGAACATTCTCCTCAGTGCCGTTAAGACGGGCTAGCAAGTGATTTGTTCCAGCTGTTGTCTCTTCTTGAGGAACATCATCCAAGGAGACTGTTAAATAGGTTTCACTTCCCAGTGCCTCTGTACGTTGAACCGTGACGGCCAAATGCTTGGGCGCGGGGACTGCCAGACGTAGATGTTCCGGACGAATTCCCAAGATCACCTGACGATTGCCATAGGGGGCTAAGCGAGACTCCCAATGACCAGGTAACGTCAGGCGAAACGCAGGGTGAACCAACGTCAAAGGCATCTGCACCTGAACCTGGAGAAAGTTCATGGGGGGAGAGCCAATAAACGAGGCCACAAATCGGTTAGCAGGATGTCGATACAGCTCTAATGGGGAGGCAATCTGTTGGATCACCCCAGCGGACATCACTGCGATCCGATCTCCCATGGTCATAGCTTCCACCTGATCATGGGTAACGTAAACCGTCGTCGTTCCCAGCTGTCGCTGTAAGGCTACAATTTGAGCTCGGGTTTCGGTACGTAGCTTAGCATCCAGATTAGATAGGGGTTCATCCATCAAAAACACCTGGGGATTGCGAGCCATAGCTCGCCCTAGGGCGACCCGCTGTTTTTGCCCACCGGAAAGCTGACGTGGCAAGCGCTTTAGCAGCGGGGTGATTTGTAAAATTTCGGCAATGGCTTTAACCCGTTTAGCAATGGCCTGTTCCCGTTCAGGCCAGTAGTGAAAACCTGGAGGTAGCAACCGGGTAAGGCCAAATAAAACCTGCTGCCAACGACTAATGGCAGGTAGATCTGTGGCGGTTCGTCGCAACCCAAACGCCAGATTATCGTAAACACTCAAATGTGGATACAGGGCATAGCTTTGGAATACCATCGCCACATCTCGCTGTTTGGGGGCAAGGGCGTTCACCGCTTGCTCACCGATGGTGATAGTCCCTCCGGTAATACTCTCTAACCCTGCAATCAGACGTAGCAAAGTGCTTTTGCCACAGCCCGATGGTCCTACCAGGACCATAAACTCACCGTCCTTGACATCTAAGTGAATGCGTTTAAGCACCGTTACTGGTTTTGCATCCGATGATTGCCGAGGAAATGTTTTGTAAACGTTGTCTATAACAACCTGCGCCACGTTTATGCCTTAATCCTGTTCCACCACAGATACCAGGATATCGGTAATGGTTTCACCACGGGCAGGGGTAAGAATGCGATCGCAGGGTTGACTACGTCCCTGTAGTGGCACGCGGTTTATCTTAAGCCTAGCCGCTCGATCCTCACTGCTCATAAGTACAAAGTTAGCCCCTTCTACGATCTTAACGATGGTGGCTAAATGATCGCTGTTCTGACTAAACTTAAACGACTGGGAGCCAATTCCACCGCGACTGCTGCGATTAATCGCGGCCACCTGCATCCGCTTGGCATATCCCTTAATCGATATCATCAACAGTTTGCTGTCATTCTCAATCGGCACACAGCCCACTACCGCTTCTCCTTTGATTACCCGAATTGCTTGAGTTCCTTGCGAATTACGGCTGGTGTCCGGTAGCTGCTCGCCATCAATGGTAAAGCGCAGGAGACGACCACCAGAGGAGGCCAGCATCAAATCTTGACCCAAATCCGCCACCACCGTGTAGGCTAAATGGTCGTCGGGTTTTAGCTTGATCGCCACTAACCCACGTCCGGTAATAGATTCAAACTCCGTCATTGGCAATCGTTTAATTTTGCCATTAGCCGTTACCAAAATTAGCTGTCGCTTCATCACCTCATCGGTCATTAAAATGGGCGGCAAAATATCGTTGGGATGATTGCCAACCCCATCCGGCAGCAAATTGATCAAAGGCTGACCTTTAGACTGACGCTGAGCTAGGGGGACCTCATTAATCCCTAAGCTGTAGGCCTTACCATCTCGGGAAAACACCAATAGGTTTTGGGCAGTCCAAGCAAATTCAGTTTGAGTCGTGACGTCGTCGAGCTCAGCTAACTTAGTTGGAATCGGCTCCTGTTTACCTTGACGTCTCTGATAGGTACGAGGAGACACTCGTCTGGCATATCCTTTGCGAGTAAATTCCACCACGGTTTCCTCTTCCTGAGCTTCGGCGACTAAATTCGCCAATCGCTCTTCCTCTTCAGCACGCTCACTCGCCGTTTGTAAGCGGGTCCTACGCTCATCTCCATAAGCTTTTTTAAGCCTTCTAAGCTCTTTTTTTAGGGATTTCAGCCGTTCCTTACGGTCTGACAGCAACAGCTCCAACCGTTCCTTCACCGTTGAAAGCTCTTCAAATTCATTGAGCAACTTTTCCTGCTCCAAACCGACCAAACGTCGCAGGGGCATCGCCAAAATTGCATCTGCCTGACGATCGCTCAGATCAAACTGCTCAATGAGTTCAATCTTGGCCGTGGTGCCATCAGGAGCTGCCCGCAAAATCTCAATGACTTCGTCAATGCTATCCAGGGCCGTGAGCAAGCCTTCTACAATGTGCAGACGTTGGTCCGTTTTCTCTAGTTCGTTGGTGTACTGGCGAACTAACGTCTCTTCTCGGAAATCCAAGAAAGATTGCAACATGTAGCGTAGGGGCATTTGTACCGGCTGCCCACCATCTAAAGCCAGCATAATGGCACCAAAGTTACTCTGCAGTGGCGTCATCTTGTATAAAGCAGCCAGAATGCTGTGGGGCTGGGCTTCTCGCTTTAGTTCGATGACCACACGCATGCCGTCGCGATCGCTCTCATCCCGAATATCGGCGATGCCGTCGAGCCTACCTTGATTGACCAGATTAGCGACCTTTTCAATCCAACCAGCCTTATTCACCTGGTAGGGCAGTTCCGTCACCACGATGGCATTACGTCGCTGACGCCCCTTACCTGGCTGCACCTCTTCAAAACTAGCAATCCCCCGCACCGGAATACTGCCCCGCCCTGTAAGGTAGGCATCGTGAATTCCTTTAGTACCAGTAATCTCCCCCCCAGTAGGGAAGTCGGGTCCAGGAATCAGCTTAAATAGAGACTCATCCGAAATCGTGGGGCGATCAATCATGGCGATTAATCCATCTACCACTTCTCCTAAATTGTGGGGAGGAATATTGGTGGCCATGCCCACCGCAATCCCTGAACTCCCATTGAGCAGCAAATTGGGCAGCTGAGCGGGCAATACAATGGGCTCCTGTTGGGAGCTGTCAAAGTTATCAATAAAATCAACGGTCGCTTCGCTAATTTCCCCTAACAATGACTCATGGCTTACCGACGCTAATCGGGTCTCTGTGTAACGCATGGCTGCGGGCGGATCATTATCCACCGACCCAAAATTGCCGTGGCCATCTAGCAACGGATAGCGGCTAGAAAAATCCTGCACCATGCGCACCAAAGCGTCATAGACGGCCTGATCGCCATGGGGATGATATTTACCCAGCACATCCCCGACAACGCGAGCACATTTTCTAAAGGGCCGATCGGGGGTCAACCCTAGCTCGTGCATCGCATAGAGAATACGCCGATGTACTGGCTTTAGGCCATCTCGCACATCTGGCAGCGCCCGACCCACAATGACGCTCATGGCATATTCCAGATATGATCGCTGCACCTCTGTATGAAGAGAGGTAACAACAATTTGTTCATCTGAAAATGCATTTAGCTGGTTTGCCATGATTTCGTATCCTTGAAAGCTGCCTCAGTATGCAGTGATTAAATGTTTTTTACGTCCAGAGACGTCGTGATTGAGTAGAGGAAAACCACAGGTTTCAACTTGAACGTGGTTTAGCCTTACCAATGCTGTACCTTATACACAAGCGTTATGGATGCGCAATAGTTCAGATCCAAAATCAACAAAGAATTCAATCGATTTGTCGATATCTATGTCCACAAGTCGTTGTTTTCTAAGTGAATCATCACCATGGCGATGGCAAAGAATGCCATGCCTGCCACCAGTTATAGTAACTTTGCTGTGTCAACAAAATGCCTATGAAAACGGTTTTAATCGTGGAAGACGACATGATAAACGCTCGCGTTTTCTCCAAGATTTTGACCAAGCGGGGTGGCTTAGCGGTCAAACATACGGAAAACGTGGATGAAGTCATACAAATTGCCGAAAGCGGCGAAATAGATGTGATTTTAATGGATGTTTCCTTAGCCCACAGCGTCTACCAAGGCAAACCAGTAGATGGTATTCGCATCACCCAGATGCTCAAAGCCAACAGCAACACCGCCCAATTACCCATTATTTTGGTCACGGCCCATGCTATGGATGGAGATAGAGAGAACTTTCTCCAGCAAAGCGGTGCTGACGGATATATTTCCAAGCCTATTGTGGATCATCAAAAGTTTGTAGATGACGTCAAAGCCATGATTGATGAATAGTTGGAGCAAACAGTGACATTTAAGGAGCGGTTAAGAAGCGACTTCACGGGTTAAGCCTGACAAGCTTGTTCAACCATGATTTAGATGCATGAGGCCATGATTCTAATTTTTAACAAGTCCTAAACTGCCGTTATCTTTAGAATTATTTTTTACTGTTTTACGTGGGTGACTCACACTGTAAGTAATCCATAGGATTCTCAAGTAACAAGAGCATATGGGACGTTAACAGAAAATATATCTGTAATTCGCTCAGACTGCTCAACATTATCTCAAGCTGTATACAAGCATAATAGTACAAATAAACTATATAAACTTGCAATAATGAGTTTATTAGGAGTCAAAAGCCCGAGAGCTGTTTGTTGGTCCAACAAACAGCTCTCGGGCTTTTGAATGGGTATAGGTCAGATTAACTATGACAACTCATCACAGACCAGATAGGACTTCCTGTAGACCAGGGGTGCCAAACATTGCCTCGGTGGCACTCAACAAACGATTGCCCCAAAGGTTCTCTTCCAAAAATGCTAAATCAGCATAGCGGCTATCCCTTTCTAGCGCTGCGGTAGCAGATTCAATGGCTGCAGGTCGATTGATGTTGGCAGCGTAATTGGCAACAGCGATAGCCAAGGTCGGTTCTGGTTCATCATCGGCCACCCCCAAGGAGCGCTCCCATTGCTCAATAGCCGAATTGGTCTGCCCCATTTCGTACAGAACTAAGCCAATGTTGTTAATAGCCGGCCAAAACAGTTCGTCATAGCTAATGGATGTTTCGTACTGGTCAATGGCTTTTTGATAGCGATTGAGCTTGTAATAAGCATTTCCTAGATCGAAATGGGCGGCTGGATTACTGGGCTCCAAGCTCAAACCTTTTTCTAAGGCATTGGCAGCCTGTAGGTATTTAGCTTCACTAAAGTAAGCTGAGCCTAGGGTAAACCAAATAACAGGGTCATCATTGCTCAGCGCCTTTGCATTTTCTAACGCCCCTACGGCAGCTGAACTATTTCCCACTTGTAGATAAAGACTCCCCATTAGGGCCAAAATCTGGGGATCTTGAGGCGCTAGCTGGGCAGCGAGCTGCACCCGAGCCAAGGCTTCGTCATATTGCTGGAACTGCGCCAGTTGGGCAGCTTCTTGGGCTAATGTCAGTCCAGTTGCTGTCAGTCGGTCCTCATCTAAAGGCAGGGTGTAGGGGAGCAGTGCTTGAGCTTCTACACTCTGAGCTGCCCAGCCAAATCCCAGCACAGCTATCAGTGTGGCTAAGGCAGGATGGGCAAGACGAGAAATAAACTGCTTCATAGGGGATAAACGATAAATAAAATGTGGAAAATGACCAGAAGGCTAGTCTTTGTGTATGGCTTCTGTGACCTAACTAGTTACCAGTATAGATACACTATTTGGACGAGTATCGACAATCTGAGCAGTGGTATACAACTTACCCTCTCTGTTAAACCTAAAAACAATACCGATATCTACAGGTCAATAGCTATAGGGTATGAAACCAGGTGACACAGTAGACACATGACTCACACCTCTTAAAATCTCGTTTCAAACTCTAACAAAACTCGATTGCGATTGTCGAAATTAGTGGTTCCACGGAGTGTAAATTCATCCGTCAGACGGTAGCGCAGGTTAAATTCTGTGGGAGTGCTATCTGTCAAAATTTCTAGTAGAGATAAGGTAACGTTGTTGGTGATATCGACCCCAATTTCTGTGGCTACATCTAGGCCAGAGCCTGTATTGTCGTCACTGGCAAATCGTGAGGCACCGGTTACTGGAAAAAGACGAAACTCGCTTAGGTTAAGGGTCCGACCAATAAAGTCTTGCAGACTTGTTAATAAAGCTCCACCAAAAAAGTTAAGCACCCCTTCTCCTGACTGTAGGGCTGCAACATAGCTACCGCTCAATAGATTAATGATTTCCTGTCTAGAACGAGGTGGGGAGCTGGAGAGTTCGATCACCGTATCGGTAATGTCTGAGATAAATAAACTTTCCAATAGACTACTGGCGGTGCCTTGGTAATTGGCTCGAATCCGAATCGTTTCGAGACCCGCAGTGCCGCGAAATGGATCGGCAGACGCATCAGCGACTTCAGATGATGTGAAGGCAGTGGCTTCTACGATGTTATTTTGTTGGGTTTCGGTCACAGATGTGCGTAGCAGGATATCTAAGAATGGATCAGAGATCCCTCGCTCGGGCACAAATCGGGCAACATTATCTCGTCCTGACAGACGGAAGGTGGTAGTAAGCAAGTTAATGCGACCGGAGCGCAGACGAATTTCTCCCTCGGGCTCAATGGCTCGGAATGGGGTTAGAGGACCGCTAATGCGTAAGTCTCCCTGGGCAACTACATTGAGCAGATTGCTTTGCTGGATTTGAATATTTCTAGCTAGGGTGATCTTGAGAGTTTCGAATCGAGGAATAAACAAGGATGTTTCTGCTACAGGATTTTCCGGGGGTGTACCTGTGTTGCCCTCTGGTAAAAATAGGCTGCCGTTTGATAGTTCAACATTGCCACCTACCTGAAGACCTCCTAATAACAAACTCCCGCCTACAACAATCTGTCCTTTAACACGTCCTCGATAAATACCGCGCAGTTTTAGGTCAATATCGTCCAGGATAACTGTCAGCGCTCCGGAAGGATGAGGTATGAACCTATCAACAACAGGGGGATCGGTTGCAGGGCTTGTCGTTGACGCGGATGTATCTGCCTGCGCAGTATTTGCCTCAGGGGTAGCTTCTAGGGAGGTTGTTTCTGCCCCCAATGCGGCTAGGTCGAGACCACTGATGAGAGAAAATCCCAGGGGCACATTACCGGCAGCCTGTAAGCGACCATCACCATAGTTGCCCTGCAGCTCTTCAACCATGATTTGGTTGTTTTCAAAGACAACGCGACCGGTGAAGTCTGTGAGGGGATCAGGCAGTAAGGGAGAACGCAGAACGGTATTCCGAACATCCATCACCCCAGTGATGATTGGACTGCTAAGGCGACCCCTGACATCAAGGGATACGCGTCCTTGTCCAGACTCCCAACTCACCTGATTATTGAGCACATTAAGTAGGGCTAGGCCTTCATCCTCTACATTGATTTTGAGCTCAATGCGGTCATCGGCGGGTTGTACGGTCATAAAGTCAAAAGCATAGGGAATATTGCCCGCCAGGGTTAATGGCTGGGGATTATCCACCTGGATCAAGGTGCCGTCGAGCAACAATCTTGCATCCTCATAGAGGAAGAATACTTCTGCTTGGTCAATGGGTTGGTCATTAATGCTGCCAGCCGCTAGGGTGACATCTCCTCTAACCGTAGGGTTATCGATACTGTTGCTAAAGTTTGCGATCGCATTCAACTCTCCTTGCAGTCCCAGGGGCAGATTAAAAATATCTCGTACCGCTTCCACGGGCAGACGCTCAGCCACCAGCTGTAGACCGGAGCTATCCTGTTCCACCAGAGATACGTTTCCGGCTAAGTTGGCAAAGGCCAGTTGCTGAGTACCATCAGGCTCCGGCGGCAATAATGTCTCTAAACGCACGGGCTGGAGGGTTAAGTTACCATCCACCAGCCGTCCCTTCGCAATCACCCTATCGGCAGTAAAGTCACGTCCCCATCGCCAGGCTTGCCCCTCCACATCAAACTCCAGCTGGGGCAGCTCTTGGGGACGACCACTGACACTCACCAACGCATCAAAGCGTCCCTCTAAAGCTGTCAGGGGTGGAATCGGATTCTCAGCTTCCGCTAAAAGTACCTGCTCCTGAATAGCCTGGATCTCGGCTAGCCGTCGTAGCTGATCTTGCAAAGTCGCTTGTCTGTTACCGGCGGCCTGGGTGGCAAGAATCCCTGGAATATCCTCCGCAGCCGGTAAAGACTCCAGGGATGGAGATGTTTGAAATGTCTGGATCAAGTCCTCAAGATCATTAATGGCTAAGGCGTTTAGCACATCTCTGACATCACCATTTTCCACTGAAACATTGGCATTGTAGGCAAACGTATCGATGGCAATGTTGCCGTTAAATCGGTAAACACTGTCGGCAACAATAGCGCAGTCACTGGCTGAAGAACGACGGCCACTGACACCAGAGCAAGCATCAATCAGTAGCTCTCCTTGTTCTATAAAGATATGTCGATCCCGATAGGTTACCAGGCCAGTCAGCTGTTGCCCATTGAGATACCCCAGGCCGGGTTGATCTACCTGTACGGCCCCCACTAGGGTTTGCCGGTTTAGATCGATAATCCACTCTCCTTGGGATGAGAGCGTTCCTTGCACACCGCCACCTAGGCGGGCAACTGTGGGTAATCCCAACGCCTGTAACGGCAAATTTTGGAGACTGGTACGGAGCAAAGCACCCTCTGTTTGGCCCTGGGCCCGTGCCCCCTGCCAACGCACATCAAAATCTAAGCTACGCGGGGTTTGAAAATTAATGGCAATGCCGTCGGCCATACCATTGGCCATGGTCAACCCATCTAAATCAACCATTAGCCCAGCCTGGGGACCATAGCTAACCGGACCGGATAGCCAGGAATCAAAGGCGACCTGATTGACCGTAAACTGCTCTAACAGTAATGTCCCATCCAATTGGGGTGTAGCAGGTGTACCCATCAGCCGTCCGGCAAATGAAGCAAATCCGTCCAGGGGTACCGGACTGGGCAGCAGGGCTAAAGGATAGCGCTCAGCATCCAGATCCAGGACAAACCCTCGAATCCCCTTAAACTGATTGCCAACTAGATCTGGGGAAACGATTCCCCGAGCTTGGAGCTGGGCGCTACTGGCTTGGACAATGCGGAGTTCCTGGTTAGACCATTCAAACTGGGTGTCTAGGGGCGTATCAAAACCAGCTAGCTGGGGAGATAGCCCCGCTAGACCATCAGAAAATCTGAGATCGCCTTGAGCTTCTACATCAGCCAGGGTCAGCGCTGTCAGTTGGCCCCCCAAACGCACGGTACCAGTGGTACTGCCCTGAATCTGGGGAGAAAACTGCCCTAACCCCAAGGAGATCAGGTTGGCATCGGTTTGCCAGCTGCCCTGCTGCAGGGCAACATCTCCCTGGATCGATCCTGCTGCAAACTGAACGTTGTAGTCCCCCAGGGCCAATACGTTATTGAGGGAAGCTCCCTGAAGAGGACCCGCCAGGGCTATATCCGCATCTAAATTCCCTGGAGGTATTTGGGCAATGCCTAACGCCTGAAGATTGACATTATTCGCGAACACATCGGCCTGCCAGCGGTCGGTACCCACTTCGCCACTGCCGGTCAAGGTGCCTGAGCCCACTTGCATAACCGCCTGAGGAATCCTTAACCCACCATCGGCAAATACCGCTGTGGCATTAGTGGGATAAACCTGACTGCCATAGGCCAGGGTGGGGGCATTGACATTGATGCGGGTTTCTAAGGCGGCAGGAGTCCCCACAATGGTGGCATTTGCGTCTACGGCTCCTAGGGTAAACGGCAGCTGCTGTTCAGCATAGAGAGCGATGATCTGCTCTCCAGGGACATTGCTTGCTTGGGCGGTAAAGTCGAACTCTGGTGGCTGTGCTGGGATATTCGCTAGGTTTAGGACACCGCTACCAGTAATCTGACCGCCAATGTCGGGGGTAGCTATGAGTTGGGTAACCGTGACAACATCCAGTAGATTCTCGATGCGATCGCTGCGCATCTCCACATCAGCATCCAACTCATTGAGGACGATTCGATCAATCGTGACCGGGCCAATCGCCACCACATCTGCCGATAGCTGAGGCTGCAGCATGGGTCCAGTAATCGCCACAGTGCTGTCAAGCACACCGCTGAGGGCAATGGGGGCATCCACCTCAGCTTTCGCTAACAGCTGTTCTAGATCAATATCGGGCACCTGGGCTATCAGGTTATAGTCACCTTCCCAATTCACAGTACCGGTGGCGGTAGCCACTAGCTCGCTGTAGCTACCTTGGGCCTGATCCACCGTAATGGTGGTTCCCTTAAATCTGGCCGTAGCGTCAATATTGTCGATGGTATTACCCCATGGTCCACTGCTGGGTAAAGGGTCTAACCGTAACTGACCATTGTTAACGGTGCCTGCACCATCCACCGTAACGGGCTGATTTGGGAGAAACGAAACAGCCCACTGACCACTGACTCGCCCGGCTGTTGCGGTAATGGGTAAATCCTTCTGACCTAAGGTAGGCAATAAAAATGCCATGACAGGTCCAGCTGAAACCCCCTCACCCTCTATGCCTAAACGAATTTCTTGCTGTAAAGGCTGGTTACCAGCTGCGGTTGGTTGGACTTCTCCAGTAATTTCTAGTTCTCCTCCCTGGGGAGGTGTGGCCGTAGCCTCAAATTCTATGCGCTGGCTATCCTGACCACTAATTTGCACAGGATCAATGCCAACTCTGCCATTAATATCACTGATTAGTAAGGGGGCAGGAGCATCTCCATCTGCAGGTAAAGGCACCAGGCTAACCTGGCTATCTATTACCTCCAGGTCATCTAGACGCACTTTGATAAGAGGCTCTTTGGCAGGTGGCTCAAATGTGGGTACATCGATCCCCAGCCAGCCTTCATCTGGATGCTGTTCTAGATAGCCTTCCGCACCCATGATCCGGAGATCGAGATCTAGCTCTTGCTGAAAGATAACCTGCAGAGGGTTAAAGGCCACTGCCACAGCATCTGCAGTCACATAGGTGGGATCGGTAGCTGTGGCCTTGAGCTGCGAAGGACCCACCCGCGCTCCGTTCCAGGAAATGGCCTCCAACTCCCCCAGCTCTAGTTCTCGTTCTAAAAGCTTAGACAGCTGCCTCTCAAGCAGGGGAGTAAGCCCATTGTTTATAAAGATCCAGGCACTGACGACAGCCACAGTACCAACGAGAAGAGTGCCTGCGCCTAGGGTAATAGCTGCAATTTTCCAAAATCTTGGACCCTCAGGTGGTCGGTTTTCGTTGGGCGATGTCATCACAGACGGGCACTACATAACATCTACTAGCAAGGGAGCTTGAATCTGTATGACTAGAACTATGGGTACCAAGCCATACATCAAAGCCTCTGAAAATTTACACAAGCTAACTTGACGGCAATCGAATACCGCCCACCATACCCGCGACTACTCTAGCAAACTTATATCAAGGATCCTTGCAATATTTGTCTAAAGAATATGGTTTTAATGCCTGCAGCAAGAATATTGCCGATTATTGAGTCATGGAGAACTCTAAATCAACTGTCAAAAAGCCAACAGTGAATGCAACTGCCGTGGATTAGCAGTTGCACCGAGCTATGGAAGAGTTTTATCGGTCATATCCAAACCATTAGCCAACCTATGGGGCGTTACATCCCATAAATCAACAACGGTAAATGGGCTAACCTAAGCGATAACCAAAACCACGAACAGTTTTCAAATACTTGGGCTTACTGGGATCTTCTTCGAGTTTTTCTCGTAGCCAGCGAATGTGCACATCCACCGTTTTGTTATCTCCCATAAAGTCATAGCCCCAAACCCGATCAATAATCTGATCGCGGGACCACACCCGACGCGGACGCCCCATAAACAGTTCTAGAATTTTAAATTCCTTAGGAGATAGGTTAAGCTCCTGATCGCTCAGAAAAGCACGACACTCATTGGGATGAAGGGTAATATTTTCAAACCGTAGAGCCGAGGTATCCTCTGTCTTCCCTTTAGATTGATAGCGTCGTAACAATGCGCGGCAGCGAGCGATCAGTTCTCGCATACCAAAAGGTTTAGACAAATAGTCATCTGCACCGACTTCCAATCCGACGACCCGATCCATTTCTGTGCCTTTAGCACTGAGAATCAAAATGGGGATATCCAAACCGCGATGACGCACCAGACGGCATAAATCTAAACCATTCATTCCTGGTAGCATCAGGTCCAGGATTACTAAGCTGATGTCTGGAATAGCTTCCTTGCTACCGTCCGCTGAACCTATGAGTTTTTCTAACGCCGTAGGGCCATCAGCCGCCACCACGATTTCAAATCCTTCTTCCGCTAGGGCTAGAGCAACTGTTTCCCGAATCAACTCTTCATCTTCAACGATTAGTACTCGGCCCAGACCTACCCGTAGCGTAGATTGGACTGGAGCTAAGCCGCTAGAAACCATAGCCATATTGATGATGTTGTCTTCACTACCTCTATGGTTGGATTTTATCAGGGATGTTGCAAAGCGAAAGTGTGTTTTCCCGAATCATTTTCAGTAAATTCAACTACACAATTTCACTGACGATGCAGGGGCCGCGGACAAACCTTAGACAGTGGCTAGAACTCTCAAGACCGTCACCAGGGGACAAAAGCGATCATCTTAAGTTTTTATTTTTTGAAGGTTTTTAGCAAGAAAATTCACAGAACCATTCTGAAGCATCTATTCCTGTTGTGCCTTCAACACAGGACAGATGTCATGAATTCATAGAGATTATTTCTCAGCAGCGTAACTATCTCAGCCCTAGGGCCATTGGTAGGTGCCCCGTCCATAGAGCTCCGTTAGCGTAGTAAACTGCTGCTGAACAGTAGGGGTGAGCATTCCTTCAGGTAACCGCCATTGCCAATTGCCTTCGGCTAAACCTGGCGTATTCATTCGAGCTTCAGAGCCTAGGCCTAACAGGTCCTGTAGAGGAATAATTGCCAGATTAGCAACAGATGATAAGGCTAGCCGGATCATGCTCCAATGAACTGACTCCGGTGTAATGCCTCCGACAAACGTGGCTAATCGCTGTTTTTCATAGTCATTGGCAGCGGTGTACCAGCCGACGGTGGTGTCGTTATCGTGGGTGCCCGTGTAGATAACAAAGTTGCGATCGCAGTTAAACGGCAAGTAGGGATTACGATGATCTGAGCCAAAGGCAAACTGCAGAATTTTCATCCCTGGAAACCCAAATTTGTCCCGTAGCGCTTCCACCTCAGGCGTAATAATCCCCAAATCCTCGGCTAAAAAGGGAAGTTTACCTAGGACCTGCTCTACTCGTTCAAATAGTTCTACACCGGGAGCCTCAATCCATTTACCATTCATGGCTGTTTGCTCCCCTGCGGGAACAGCCCAATAGGACTCAAATCCTCGAAAATGGTCAATGCGAATCTGATCCACATAGGCAAGGGATGTCTTGATTCGTTTTAACCACCAGTCAAACTGAGTTTCTTTGAGCACCTCCCAGTTATACGTAGGGTTGCCCCACAGCTGCCCTGTTTCACTAAAGTAATCTGGCGGTACTCCGGCCATCTCCGCAGGTAAAAATGAGTTCGGATCGATCATAAAGTTCTCTGGGAACGCCCACACATCAGCACTATCGTGGGCCACATAAATAGGCATATCCCCAATAATTTGGATATGACGCTCATTGGCATAGGCCTTGAGCGCAAACCACTGGCGGCAAAACTCAAACTGTAAAAACTTTTGTAAAAATATCGTATCTGCTAACTTAGCCCGCCAGGTTTCTAGAGCCTCTGGCTCTCGCTTAGCCACCGTCGGCGCCCAGTCACTCCAGCTCGAACCATTATGTTCCTCCTTAAGGGCCATAAATAGGCTGTAATCGTCTAACCAAAATGCCTGAGCCTGACAAAACTCCTGAAATTCTGACGACGATTCGGACGAAAACTTCTTCGCGGCCTTGCCAAGCAGTGCAAATTTGTAAGGAATAACCCGGTCGTAATCCACATGCTCATCAGGAAAATTTGGCACATCTGCCAAATCTGATTTATCCAAAAGCCCTTGTTCCACCAGGCCCTCTAAACTAATCAACAGCGGGTTGCCCGCCATCGCGGAATAACACATGTAGGGGGAGTTGCCATGCCCAGTGGGGCCTAACGGCAAAATCTGCCAAAGCTGCTGTTTAGATTCTGTCAAGAAGTCCACAAAGCGATAGGCCGCTTCACCTAAATCGCCAATGCCGTAGCGACCGGGAAGCGATGTTGGGTGCAACAAAATACCACTAGCTCTGGAAAATGACATGGTGGGTAATGGATACTGAATTAAGGCCAACTGACTTTAGCATGGTTATTCGATGCTATACCGTTCCCCTAAGTACTCCATGGCCTATCGCAATCCTGCACCCACGGTCGACATTATTATTGAATTGACCGATCGTCCCCACCGCCCAATTATTTTAATTGAGCGTTTAAATGAGCCGTTTGGCTGGGCCATTCCGGGAGGATTTGTGGACTATGGTGAATCCGTGGAAACAGCCGCCATACGGGAAGCTAAAGAAGAAATTGGTCTGGATATAACGCTACTAGAACAGTTTTATGTTTACTCTGATCCCCAGCGAGACCAGCGTAAACACACCATCAGCATTGTTTTCTTAGCCACAGCAACGGGAAACCCTGTCGCCGGAGATGATGCTAAGCATTTTCAGATGTTTCCCCTATGGGAACTACCCAACAATTTATGCTTTGACCATGACAAAATTTTGCAGGACTACTGGCACTATCGTCAGTATGGTTACCGTCCTAGGATTTAATGGGCAAATTTAAGCCGTACTACCCAAGAATAATCTCAATGATATTAATTTATATTAGCCAGGGGTAAATCGTGGGATGATCTATATGTCTGCGTCACTGATTAACTGCTTAGTTTAGAGAATGCGCCCTCGGAACGACATTTTGGCTGTCTTCTCCACGTTTATTAAGTTTGCGGGAGATCGCTTTGAGCGATGGCAGGCTATACCGCAGCTAGTGCGGAGTATGCGGCAGCTACAGAATGACTTGCCGGAACGTTCAGAAGCATTTTGGGTACTATATTGGTACAGACTTCTGGACAACCATCCCCGGGCATCGGCTCATCTTTGGGCATACTTGCAAGAACCTTGCTATCAGGTAGCCGAGCAGGTTACCCGTCAGTTTTCCCTGGTGTCATTTTCCACCGCAGACGGGTTTCAAATTGAGATCGCCCATGTGCCTCGGATTTTAAAGCGCTATAACCCTGATTACGGTAATAAGCTGAAAGCCTATGCAAAAACAGCCTTTGGTAACGCCATTCGGGATTATCTCAGACAGCATCATGAGCTTAATATCAGCAGCGACTGGGGCCTACTACGACGGGTTAGCCAAAGCCAGCTAACCGAAGCACTACAAAATGCCGGTTTTGGCCACACCTCCACCGCAATTTTAATCTGGCAATGCTTTCGCCATATTTGTACTCCAACCCCGCAAGCATCAGTACGGGGTTTACCCGCTCCTAGTGAGGAGCAACTGCAGAAGATCATTCAACGCTTTAATCAAATCCGACAATCAACTCAAAATAACGGTATCTGTGATGCCGAAAATGGAACCACCCAAGAGTTTACTAAAAATATCGACATCCTCAATACCCAACAGGTAATGGGAGAGTTAGTGCAAATAGCCGCTATCCTTCGGAGTTATTTAAATCCGCCCATTACGTCCCTCAATCAGCCCCAGTACGACGACGCTGGGAACGAACAACTGGATATCCTCACCCATGAGGAAGAAAACACCCCTATGGAAAAGCTGCTAGAGTCTGAAGCCTACACAGAGCAGCAGCAACAGCTTCAAGCAATGCAGCATGTATTGAAGCAAGCTCTCGCTAATTTGCCCACCGATCAGCAAACATTGCTAACCCTCTACTATCGACAAAAGCTTACCCAAAGCGCTATCGCTCAACAGCTGACTATTCAGCAGTATCAAGTTTCCCGCCAGCTTGAACGTATTCGTCGCCAGTTGCTGCTTACGGTTATCACCTGGGGCCAAACCGAGTTGCATACCCCTACAAAACTGAACGTATTAGAAAGTGTTAGCAACATTATCCATCAGTGGTTGCAGTGCCACTATTCTCCAGAACCGCCAGAGGACTAACCATGAGTGTTTTTTTGGACAATCCCGTACAGCCAATTCTGGTGATGCCCACCGACCTCCCAGAGTGGCAAGCCTATGATTCCATCTCAGACCCGGCTGCTCGCTGGCGTATCTATCTTCACCGTATTGGTCTCAAAGCAATCATGGCTTGGTTGCAAGAAGAATTTGAACAGCCTGTTTTGCCATGGCCCCATGCCGCCCTGTTTGACGTATGGCACACCACTGATGGTCTTTGCCTGCAGCTAGGAGAACGCAAGCTTACCGTCATCCTATCGGAAACCATTGCCATGGCAGATATTGAAGTCCCTCAAGAGTGGGTCGATTTGCCCAACTGGCGTACTGATTATTACTTAGCGGCCCACATTAATGTAGATGAACAACAGCTGATTTTATGGGGATACACCAATCATCACACCCTGAAGACCCAGGGCTCATATATTCCCTCAAACCGGACCTATCGACTAAACGCAGATAGCCTAGTGCAAGACTTCTCAGCATTCTGGGTAGCTCAACAGCTACCGGCAGCTACCCTCATGCCCGTAGACCCATTACCAGAGCTTTCTCCGACACAAGCAGAGAGTTTGATTCATCAGCTAGTATCTGCACCGGAGCCCAGATTAGCGCTTCCGTTTAGCCAGTGGGGTAGCCTCTTTAGTAATGACAATTGGCGACAAAAGTTCTATCAACAACGACACGGACTAACTCCTGTAAGTGTGCAAGATTGGCTTAACCAGATATATCGTCAAGAGTGGCAGCCTGCCCACGTTTTGTTAGCTGAAATGAACTCTGTTCGATTTCGTTCTGTTGCCACCACCCCTGCCGTTCTTACCTGTGGCAAAAAAATTGTTTTAGACAACAGTGACAACGAACTGTTGCTAATGTTTAGTGTTGATATGGAAGCTGACAATCGTCGTAATATCAGAATTCAGCTATATCCATCCAGTGAGCAGACTTTGCCCGCTCAGGTTATTTTGTCGTTAGAAATATCTCAAACAGGCAAATTACTTAAGTCTATTACAGCTGGACTCAACGATAGTTTTATTCAGATTCCCCCGTTTCGCTGTCAAGCGGGACAACAGCTTAGGGTCAATATTCAATTAGATAATACTGTCCATCGAGAAGAATTTCTGAGTTAAGGAAGTATATGGGGTTTATTTGGAAGACTTAGAATTACGGTTTCTCACAATTAAGTAAAGGAGCTTCAGTACCTTCTTCTAGAAAGCGTACCCTTTATTTTACTTGGCGCGCGGTTTGTAGATGATTGTGATTGAGTCTTAAGTTTATTCTCAGACTCGGAGCCTATAATAGTTGCTGTTCTAAATAACAGAAACACTCCTATTACATGCCTACTGTCAGAAGTTTAAGTCTGTTGACCCTGCTCTTTGCGGCAAGTTGTCAAGAACTTAGTGATGGTTCTGTGCCCCAAACTGTAATGACTCAGGCAGACTGTGATGCAATACCAGGATTTGTGTATGTAGAGGGTGGAGAGTTTATTGCGGGGAGCGATCGCACCGAACGAGACTACGCCTATCGTATTAGTGCAGAAGGATTTGCCAACTCCCCTGAAGATGTAGCAGTTGCAGAAGCCGGTTACCGACAGCGTAAGTGGTTTGAGCGAGAGCCTGGGCGGCGTACAGAAACACTCCCTGCTTTCTGTATAGCGAAGAATTTGACTACCAATGCAGATTATCAAGCCTTTGTACAAGCCACAGGCTATCGATCACCAGGAATTTCAGCTGCAGACTATCAGGAGCAGGGCTTTTTAGTACATCTCTACGGTGCGGTGGAGCCCTACCTATGGCAGGGTGACCAATATCCAGCAGGGCAGGCAAACCATCCCGTAGTGTTAGTTTCCTACGAGGATGCCAATGCCTACGCAGAATGGAAAGCAGCGCAGGATGGTGTGGGCTACCGGTTACCGACCGCATTGGAATGGGAGAACGCAGCACGGGGAGACGATGGGCGCTATTTTCCATGGGGAAGTGAATGGCAGGATGAGGGTACAAACTGGGCTAAGAATGGCCCCTATGGCACCAGTGAAGTGGGCGCCTATCCGCTAAGCCAGAGCCCCTACGGTGTAGAGGATATGGCAGGCAATGTGTTTGAATACACCAGCACGCTGACTAGAAACGGGGCGGAGGTTTTGCTCAAGGGCTGTAGCTGGGATGATTTTCCAGGTTTTTGTCGAGCCGCCTACCAGCATGATCGACCGGTGGGGTCACGACATATTTTATTTGGCTTTCGGTTAGTGAGCGAAAAGCCTACAGACTAGAGAGCTAATTATTAGTCTAGCGGCTGAACCCTCTCGGAGGGCCAGTAAATTTTGTAAGCTGCACCCAGTATCTCAGCTTCAGCCACATATCCCCAGGCACGAGAATCATAGCTTTCTTGGCGATTGTCCCCTAAAACGAAGTAACTGTTTTCCGGCACTATTTCTGGTCCCCACTGATCAGTAGATTTGGCTTGAAGATAAGGCTCCGTCAAAGGGCTATTGTTAACATAAACAATTCCTTCGCTAATCGCTATCTGTTGCCCTGGCAAACCAATTACGCGCTTTACATACAACAGATCTTCAGCGCTCTCATCAATCTCCTGCAAAGCTTTTTCTGGTGGAGTAAATACAACAATATCGCCAACGTTAGGGCGATAGGCTGGATTATGCCGAACAAACAGGCGATCGTTAATTTGCAACGTGGGGGTCATGGAATTGGTCGGCACAATGCACTGTTCAACTGCCTGTTGCACCCAACCGGGTATTGAACCTACGGACAGTCGCACAATAAAGAGACTTAGAACAAGCAGTGCGATCGCATACCGCTTTGTCCCATGAGAATCACTTACATACACGTGATAACAGCTAAATGCCCAAATCAACGGCGGAATTGGAACAAGTTGTGGAATAGAGTTCGCCAGCCAGGCCGCTACAATGCCTGTAATCAGAAATAATCCTCCAGCTAGAGCCTGCTGAACATACAAGTGTCCCAATCCAGGTAATATCTGCGATAAAAAAACGGCATACCAAGGATCGGACCTACCTTTGGGAATCGAAATCCGAGTGGCATACCCTGGTTGAGTACCACGATAGGCATCCAAAATACTAAAGCCGTAAACCAAAAAGAAGCCGCCAATGCTCCAACCCCCTTGCATTGTTTGACCATTGGCCCCAAAAATAGACCATACAGCATAGCTGAGCATAATCACTGCCACCAGGACTAGGCTAATTCCCTTTAACCAGAAAGCACTGTAAATCTGCCCAAGCCCAGGAAACACTAGCGAATAGTTAACCGCTAGCCATGGATTCGGACGATTTGACACGATTGAGCGAACGGATGACTTCATGCTTCAACTATTCGCGATGGGATGGTTCACTGCGGAAAGAACCATAGGTTGAAAGCATAGAGAATATCCTTAACACTAGGTCCTTTCGGGAAAACAGTCAGATATAAATCCTTGCTACAGATGAAGGCAAACGATCTGGTAAGCCTTATGTTGGCATTTCAATCGATTATGCCCAAACTATTAAGCGTGGAAGTCTATTTTAGGAAAGGATAAGAATAGTAGGGTAGAGATGACCTCTGAAGAAGAAAAAAATATTGGTTGTGAACTGGATAAGTGTGGAAGGCATCATAATAAGGGATTGATTCAGTGTGCTAGCGAATTACCCTTTCTATGACCACCCAATAACGCAATGCGGCAACAAACAGGACGATGGCATCGACGCTAGAACAAATTTGCTAAGTGTTGGGAACAGACTCAGGTGACGACTCGATTCGTGGTGACCTATTTCAACTGGGCTTGGCAACATAGCCGGACGAAAGATACCGCAGCACAGCGAGCTGGATTAATCACACAGCCTTGGATAGGGTATGACGTTTTGACCTATCCCACTTTTTACTAAGGCACAACCGACGGCTACTTAAAAATATTTCATGAGTTTTTCTGAAAATAGAAGTTGACAAAACTCACAAGCTATTGCCAATGAGAATAAATGGAGCCCAGTAGTAGGGATGGCTGAGACCTACTGATTCGGTATCTGGTGCATCGGCATTGACTAAACCACCGCGTTGGATGCCTAATTTGTCAAAGCGTTCGGTTAGGTTAACTTCGTTGTTGAGTAAACTTAGCTGGGCATGCTTTAAGGCTTCGGCTTTGGTCAGTTCGCCGCTGGCCATCAGCTCATAGAAGCGCTGCATTAGAATGCTGGTGCCCTCATCATCTACCTTCCATAGGGTGGCCATAACAGCTTCAGCTTTGTTTTTGCCTAGGAAATAGGAACTTACCCCAGCGATTTCGGTACCATCTAGTGCTTCACCCCCCAGGGCTGTTTGGCAAGCGGAGAGAACTACAAGGTGTAGGTTATTAAACTGAGTTCCTAAAGAACCTAGCTGAGCAATGGTAAGTTGTTCACCCTGTCCTGAAAGAATGTAGGATGCATCGGCAACGTGGGGAACAAACTCTGCATGGGTGGCAATATGCAGAATACGGTGGTGGCGGACCTGTTGACTGAGCGTATCAAAGTTGAAGGCATCGTCCATAAAAACTTGGCCAGGATAAATGCCTGGATCATTGTTATCGGTCTTGACAACACCATCGAGTTCTTCGCGCACATTCGGCAAAGCGGGATACCCAGGAAAATCTTTTTGAAGACCCAGAGCCAGAGTATCGGCAGACTCCACTGGCCCTAGGCGATCTGTGGTATTGGTTAGGGCAGCGGAGAGTACCGTTGAGACTGTGTAACGCTCAATTAGAAATTGTTCACCATCGTATAAAGCCGCCATGGGCAGGTAACGGGTAGTGCGGTCTTGAGCAAAAATAAGCTGTTGAATATCGTTTTTTTCTAATTCTTTAGCAAGGGGGGTAATCAACCAGTTATAGAGCTGATTTCCTTTTTGCTTAAGTTGTTCTAGAGAGTCTGCATCTTGCTTATTCAATAATTGGCGAAACTCTAATACAGCTCGATTGAGATCGTCTTCGGCATTATTAATAGTGTTCACTTTGACACGACCGACGACACCACCAGTAGCAACCCATAATAACCAGAGATCATCATCTTTTACGAACGGATAGATCAAGGCTGTTTTGGACTGCGCGTTGACCAAATCTAGGGCATCTGTGCCTAGCGTTGTGGGATCGTAGAAAACATCGTCAGTTCCACGATTACGGCGAACAATATCTCTAAAGGTTCTGACTTGGTCAGTGTACGCACCTTCCAAATCAATTTGCTGTTCAATCAGCGTTTGTGGACAATTTTGACCACAATTATAGATTTCAGCACCAAGGGCAATCAAACTTCCATGAGCATTGATAACAGGTTGTTCAATGGAGTCATATTCAATGCCATTCGTGGTATAAGTTGCGCGGGTGAATTCTCTTAACTCTTCTACTTTAAGAAGCTCTAGAACATGCTGGGCTTCAAGTATACGACCTTGTTGTAGTAACAAGTCAGCTAACTGACGATAGGTGTCACTGACTTCCACAGTGTAAGACTCTTGAAAATTTTGTGAAAGATTCTCAATATCACTTCTTATATCCTCAATAATATTGACCGCTGCTTTATAGAATATGATTGCTAGGTCAATGTTCTCTTGTTTTGCTAGTAAATCGCCTAAATTACTTAGTGCAATTCTCTCGTCGTCTACACTATTTACTAAACGACTTAAAACCAAAGCTTCTTGATAAGCTGACAAAGCTTTTTGGTATTCACCTTGATCTGCATAGACAGAGCCAAGACTATCGAGAACAACACCTTGAAAACGCCAATCCTGGAGTTCTTGGGTAATGTTTAATGCCTGAAGCAAAATTTCTACCCCTTGTTCATATTGACCTAACAAGTGGTATCCTTCACCCAGCTTATTTAGAGTTCGACCTTCTTCAAGAGTATCGCCTACCTCTCTATGTATATCGATAGCTTGTTGATATAGGGTAACAGCTTGTTGATAGTCCCCTTGACGTAAAGTATTCAGACCTAAATTACTTAAAATACTCCCTTCTGAGGCTCGGTTATCCTCTTCTCTAGCCGCTTGCAAGGCTCTCTGATATAAAATATCGGCTAGATTGTGTTGCCCTAACTCTGTATGCAAAATTGCTGTAAGGTGTAACAAATATGCTTGTAGATTCTGTTTCCCTTGGTTTTTAACTATTTCTAAATACTCAGTTGCATTCTGACAAAAAGTAAGCGCATCTGCATATTTGGATAAAATATAATGAGTCAAACAGATTGCGTAAGATGTTTCTAACATCCCAGTTACATCATTGCTTTCGGTGCTTTCAATGAGTGATTGCTGATAGTTTTCCAGGGCCTGATCGTATTCATATAAATTATAAAAAGATGAGCCTATCTGCTTTAATACATATCCAAGTGTAGATTGGTCACCCAATTTTTGATAAATAATCGCTGATTGTCGATAAAGGTCAATGGCATTTTGATAATCTCCATTTAAAGATGCATTTAGACCCTGATTAAGAAAACTATCAGCCTCTGACCTTAAATGAGTTTGGGCAAATAGTCGTTCAGAAACTATATTATTTTTTGAATTTGGATTAGTGCTAGTCAGCGAGAAAATGGAGAGAGGTTTAAAGATAATAAGACCTGAGAGAAAAACTGCTTGAAGAGCCCACACCGCCTTATCTCCTTATGTATACTCTTAGCTGCTTAATAAATTTCTCATAGTAGGCATTGTTAATACCTACTATGAGAAGTCTACTGCTTTCAACTGGTGGAATCAATAATTTGCCTTTAATCCAGTTAGCTTTCCTCAGAACTAACTATTTCAGGATCATCTATGTGTTCAAATGACTGAATGAGATGAACGTCGCCCATTCTGAGTAGGGTGGCTGCTTCGCCGCTACGATTATTATTATCTGTGTATACCTCAATTGCTTCTCGATATGCAATCTTTGCGTTCTCTAAGCCTTCCAATACTTTTAATCTAGGGATAACGGGCCGTGGCCGTGGCCGTGGTGGTGGTGGTGGTGAAATTGTTCCTCTATAAACAGATTCAAAGCGAGCGCGATAAGCATCCCCTAAAGAAATAAGAGCTAATGCCTGGCCATCTAGATCGTCTAATTCCTCGTAAATAGCTTTCGCTTGTTCATAAGCTTTTACGGATTCATCAAAGTAGTTGTTGTCTGACATAGATCCATCACCCTGGTTGTTTTATACGTTTTCACTAGACAGAAGATTTCTTAGGTAACTAAGAAATTTAAGAAATCTTTGCCCAATAAATCTAGTTATCATTATCAGGATCTAGAGTTTAGGACGGAAAGTACCCGAAAGGGTACTTTATGGGGTCCAAAGATTACTCAGAAATTTTCTTGCTAAATTATAGGCCGTTGCCGATGAGGATGAAGGGTGCCCAGTAGTATGGGTGAGATAGATCAGTGGGATCAAGGCCGATAGATTCGGCGAGTTCGAGGCCACCGCGATCGCGATTTTCGTTAATGTTAATTAGGGATAGCTGGGCCTGTTGCAGGGCAGCGGTTTTACTAAGGTTGCCTTTGATCAGAGCTTCGTAGAATTCGCCCATAAGGAGCTGGGTGCCGCCGTCGTCTACGGCCCAGAGGGAAGCCATGGAAGCACGAGCTCCGGCGGTTTGCATCAAGTGGCCGAAGCCGAGGATTTCTTCGCCGTTGCCGAAGGTGTTGTCTACACCGGTTTCGCAGGCGCTGAGGACAACAAGATCGACGCGGGTGAGGTTGAGCAGGCCCTGGTTAAACTCGCCTAGGGTCCAGCGTTCTTTATTGTTAAAAAGGATAAAGGAGTCTTCGGGCTGGCCAACGAGAAACTTAGCGTGGGTAGCCAGGTGCAAGATATTATGGCGATTAGCCTCACGTTCGATTAGCGCCCGGTTGAAATCGCTATCTAGCAGCGAAGTGGCCGTGGGGGAAAGGGCCGCAATGGCGTTAACTTCGTCGTCCACATGGTCGAGGGAGGGAAAATTGTAGGCGTTATCACCAACGTTGATGGTAACGGCCTCGTCGGTGAGGGCTCCGGCGAGAATTTTTGGATCGTTACGGTTGGGGGTATTGAGGTCGGTGAGGCTGGCGGCGGTGATGTGGTTGATGCGGTAGCGTTCGGCTAGCCAATTTTCGCCATCGTGGAGGGCCGCGAGGGGAATGTAGCGGAGGATGCGATCGGGGGCGTAAATGAGAGTATTGACGCCAGCGGCCTGGAGATCGTTTTCGATGGGAGCGATCAGCCACTCGTAGAGTTGTTGGGCTGGAGTGACGGCATCGCGGGTGGGATCGTCGAGGGCGTAGCGGAAGGCATCGACGGCGTCGATCAGCTGATCAAGGGAGACATCGACGGTGCGGTTAATCGGTGGGGCGTAGGGGGAGGTGACAATTAGCTCTAGTTTGTTATTTAGAATGAGGGGATAGAGGAGCACGGCTCCCTGAGGGATTTGACCGAGATTGTCTTGTAGGGCAGGTAATTCACTGAGTTTGACATTGCGGTCCCGTTCTTCTGGGCTAAGTTTCTCGATCTGAGCTTTAATGGGAGAGCTATCTTGGAAGGTATTAAACGCTTGTAGAATTTGTTGTTGTTCTGCCTGTAGCCCTACGAGTTCATCCAGCTCTGCATCGGTGAGGGTGGGTTTAGTTTCTAGCTCATTCAGACGTTTGCCATTGGTGATGGCACGGTCAATCAAGGTTGCGTGGGCGGTGGCGATGATCGTTTCTGGAGGGACAAGTTCTGCACCTGCGCGGGAGTTGGCAGAGCTGCGCACCCCTCGCAAATAGTTATCGAGTTCCTGCACCTTGAGCAGGTCCATAACTCGCTGAGCTTCTAGAATACGTTCTTGCTGGAGTAAGAGGTCGGCGAGCTGACGATAGGTGAATTCAATATTAGAAGTATAGGAATCTTGGAGGCTTTGTTCTAACGAGCGATTGCCTGCTCGAATTTCCTCGTAAATGTTGACGGCTTCTTTGTAAAAGATAATGGCCAGTTCGGATTGTTCTTGCTGACCAAACACAAAGCCAAGGCGGTTAAGCAGGGCAGCCTCTGTGGGTTGAGCGCCAACGGCGCGACTAATGGCTAGGGCTTGTTGGTAGGTACTAATTGCCTTTGTATAGTCCTGAGAACGTTCATAAATTAGGGAAATACCCCAAAGGGCTAACGCTTGACCGGTATAGTCACCAATTTCTTGTTTGATGGATAAGCTTTGTTGATAACCGGAGAGTGCCTGGTCATTTTGATCAAGGAAGTAGTTAACAGAGGCAATATTCAGCAGGGTTATGGCTTCTCCGGCGCGATTGCCCAGCTCTCGTTTGAGTGCTAAGCTTTGGTCGTAGTAATCGAGCGCTTGGGGATAGTCACCTAACAACTGATAGATATTGCCGATGTTGCCCAGGGTTATGGCTTCTCCGGCGCGATTGCCCAGCTCTCGTTTGAGTGCTAAGCTTTGGTCGTAGTAATCGAGCGCTTGGGTATAGTCGCCTAACTTCTCATAGATAATGCCGATGTTGCCTAGGGTTATGGCTTCTCCGGCACGATTGCCCAGCTCTCGTTTGAGTGCTAAGCTTTGGTCGTAGTAATCGAGCGCTTGGGGATAGTCTCCTAATAAGCGGTAGATAATGCCGATGTTACCCAGTGTGTTGGCTTCTCCAGCGCGATCACCCAGCTCTCGTTTGAGTGCTAAGCTTTGTTCTTGGTAATCGAGCGCTTGCGGATAGTCACCTAATAAATCATAGATAATGCCGATGTTACCCAGTGTGTTGGCTTCTCCGGCGCG